>NZ_JBGFSN010000009.1:0-1804 GCF_044342975.1 Pantoea osteomyelitidis | reverse complement strand
GAGTAGCGTAATATACGCCACCTCGCGACAGACGGTTAACCCGCTGGCCGCACCGCTCTTTAACAATTTATCAGACAATCTGTGTGGGCACTCGCAGGATTGATATCAGAGCCTCCGGGCTCAAAAAAATATCAAGTCTCAGAGTGAACACGTAATTCATTACGACGTTTTTCCCTGAGCATCGCTTCACGAGTTGAAGCAAATCAAGCTTTTAATTGAAGAGTTTGATCATGGCTCAGATTGAACGCTGGCGGCAGGCCTAACACATGCAAGTCGAACGGTAGCGGGAAGAAGCTTGCTTCTTTGCCGACGAGTGGCGGACGGGTGAGTAATGTCTGGGGATCTGCCCGATGGAGGGGGATAACCACTGGAAACGGTGGCTAATACCGCATAACGTCGCAAGACCAAAGTGGGGGACCTTCGGGCCTCACACCATCGGATGAACCCAGATGGGATTAGCTAGTAGGTGGGGTAACGGCTCACCTAGGCGACGATCCCTAGCTGGTCTGAGAGGATGACCAGCCACACTGGAACTGAGACACGGTCCAGACTCCTACGGGAGGCAGCAGTGGGGAATATTGCACAATGGGCGCAAGCCTGATGCAGCCATGCCGCGTGTATGAAGAAGGCCTTCGGGTTGTAAAGTACTTTCAGCGGGGAGGAAGGCGATGCGGTTAATAACCGCGTCGATTGACGTTACCCGCAGAAGAAGCACCGGCTAACTCCGTGCCAGCAGCCGCGGTAATACGGAGGGTGCAAGCGTTAATCGGAATTACTGGGCGTAAAGCGCACGCAGGCGGTCTGTTAAGTCAGATGTGAAATCCCCGGGCTCAACCCGGGAACTGCATTTGAAACTGGCAGGCTTGAGTCTCGTAGAGGGGGGTAGAATTCCAGGTGTAGCGGTGAAATGCGTAGAGATCTGGAGGAATACCGGTGGCGAAGGCGGCCCCCTGGACGAAGACTGACGCTCAGGTGCGAAAGCGTGGGGAGCAAACAGGATTAGATACCCTGGTAGTCCACGCCGTAAACGATGTCGACTTGGAGGCTGTTCCCCTGAGGAGTGGCTTCCGGAGCTAACGCGTTAAGTCGACCGCCTGGGGAGTACGGCCGCAAGGTTAAAACTCAAATGAATTGACGGGGGCCCGCACAAGCGGTGGAGCATGTGGTTTAATTCGATGCAACGCGAAGAACCTTACCTGCTCTTGACATCCACGGAATTTGGCAGAGATGCCTTAGTGCCTTCGGGAACCGTGAGACAGGTGCTGCATGGCTGTCGTCAGCTCGTGTTGTGAAATGTTGGGTTAAGTCCCGCAACGAGCGCAACCCTTATCCTTTGTTGCCAGCGATTCGGTCGGGAACTCAAAGGAGACTGCCGGTGATAAACCGGAGGAAGGTGGGGATGACGTCAAGTCATCATGGCCCTTACGAGCAGGGCTACACACGTGCTACAATGGCGCATACAAAGAGAAGCGACCTCGCGAGAGCAAGCGGACCTCATAAAGTGCGTCGTAGTCCGGATCGGAGTCTGCAACTCGACTCCGTGAAGTCGGAATCGCTAGTAATCGTGGATCAGAATGCCACGGTGAATACGTTCCCGGGCCTTGTACACACCGCCCGTCACACCATGGGAGTGGGTTGCAAAAGAAGTAGGTAGCTTAACCTTCGGGAGGGCGCTTACCACTTTGTGATTCATGACTGGGGTGAAGTCGTAACAAGGTAACCGTAGGGGAACCTGCGGTTGGATCACCTCCTTACCAACCGATACCTTCCCGCGCAGTGCTCACACAGATTGTCTGATAGAAAA
>NZ_JBGFSN010000008.1:0-209525 GCF_044342975.1 Pantoea osteomyelitidis | reverse complement strand
GGATAAGTCCGGCGTGGCCTGAAGGGGCGGCGCGGGAAAACAGAATTTGCCTGGCGGCTGTAGCGCGGTGGTCCCACCTGACCCCATGCCGAACTCAGAAGTGAAACGCCGTAGCGCCGATGGTAGTGTGGGGTCTCCCCATGCGAGAGTAGGGAACTGCCAGGCATCAAATTGGGTACTTACCTGAAAAGGTAACACCGGTTATCAGCGAGACCCCGCTGGTAATGCAGTATTCGGTGGTGCGGTAGTTCAGTCGGTTAGAATACCGGCCTGTCACGCCGGGGGTCGCGGGTTCGAGTCCCGTCCGCACCGCCACCCTTATTTAGGGGCGTAGTTCAATTGGTAGAGCACCGGTCTCCAAAACCGGGTGTTGGGGGTTCGAGTCCCTCCGCCCCTGCCAGAAAATAATCCTTTGCTTCGGCAAAGGATTTTTTTTGCCTGTAATATATTGCCGGCTCAAAAACCGAGCGGCAAATCCCTTCCACTCAGTTTCTTTTCCCGTCTCTCTTCCCTGATCTTTTTTAACAATCACGCCTCACTAACGCGGCAGTACCGGAAATTTAAGCAGCTGACGAATATGCGTCTGCTGATCGCTGTTTTGCAGCCAGACAGCGTATAAAGGCCGAACTGCAACGGGCGTATCCGGGATAACCATCAAATCGCTATACAGGCTGTGCCAGAAATCGGGTAAAAACGCACAGGCGCCGGTGGTATGCAGCAATTCTCGCGTGACATGCGCTGATGTGGTGGTTAAAACCGGCACATCATCGCCGCCGGAAAGGTAACTCTCATGCTGATGGAAATCGGCGCCCCATTCGAGCTTGATATAGTCATATTTTTCACGCTTGTCTGTTTTACGTGCCCGAAACAGAGCAAGAGAGATATGACCTATCTGCTGACTTGTCAGCTCATCCATTTTGGGCGCTTCGGTAGTAATCAACAGATCCAACTGGCGCTCGTGTAACTGCTTCACCAGCAAATGACGCTGTGCGACACGCGCTTCAAGGTGCAGACTTTCCCGATTCTCGTAAAGCGTCTGTAACCAGGGCGTCAGATAGGCTTCCCATAGAGACGCGCTGGCCCCAATAGAGAGTTCATGATGCTGCTGCGTGTGTGAAACTTCTTTCTTTGCCATCAGCCAGGTACTCATCAAACTTTCTGCATAAGGCAGTAAGCGCTCGCCTGCTGAAGTCAGGCGTATGTTGTTGCGATGACGAGTAAAAAGGTTAACACCCAGCTGGTTTTCCAACTGACGGATGCGAAAACTGACGGCAGATTGAGTGAGGTAAAGAGCTTCTGCAGCGCGCCCGAAATGGCGAGTTCTGCTCACTTCCAGGAAAGTTTTCAGTAATTCCGTATCCACAGCTTTCTCCCAAAAAATGTTTGTCGTAATGATTTAAATGTTTTGTTTTACACTCTGTCAAGCCTATCTAATACTCCGCGCCATAAATAGCACGGCCATAAGAGAATTAGGAGCGTGTAAGATGGCGGATAGTTTCGCAACTGCAAATCGTTTCTTTGATAACAAACATTACCCTCGTGGGTTTTCGCGTCACGGTGATTTCACCATTAAGGAAGCTCAACTTCTGGAACGACACGGTTATGCCTTTAATGAATTAGATCTGGCAAAGCGTGAACCGATCACAGAAGAGGAACGCCTGTTTATTGAAGTATGTCGTGGTGTTCGTGAGCCGCAAACGGAAGCTGAGCGTGTATGGTCGAAGTATATGACTCGCATCAAGCGTCCCAAGCGCTTCCATACGTTATCTGGCGGCAAACCGCAGATGGATACCGTTGAAGACTACAGTGACAGCGAGGATTAAAATAAATGGGGCTTTGGCCCCGTTTTTATTCCAGGCTTTTATGCAGATAAATCATCAGACGGTCAATGCTTCGGTAACTCACCGCTTCCTGTAGATGTTCACGCCGTATGCGTTCTTCACCAGCCAGATCGGCAATGGTTCTCGCCACCTTTAATATGCGCTGCCAGGCGCGCACCGAAAGCCCCAGCGTATTCAGTATCGTCTCCAGCCACGTTGCGTCATCAGGCAGGATTTCACACCACTGCTGAATATCCGGGTTGCTGAGATGCGCATTGATCTTTCCTGCGCGCTCCAGCTGCCTTGCACGCGCCAGCAACACGCGCGCCCGTACTTCATGTGACGTTTCACTGGCATGCCGTTGCTGGCTCAGAATACCGCCGGACAGAAGCGGTACTTCAAGCGATAAATCGAAACGATCAAGAAACGGGCCGGAAAGGCGGCTCAGGTAGCGTAAAACCTGTTGAGGCGAGCAGCGATTGTGGTTGCCCTGGTAATGACCGGTTGGGCTGGGGTTCATGGCGGCTACCAGTTGGAAACGCGCCGGATAGTTCACTTTTGCCCGAGCGCGTGAGATGGTAATTTCTCCCGACTCGATCGGTTCGCGCAGCGAGTCCAGCACTTTACGTTCGAATTCCGGCAGCTCATCCAGGAACAGCACGCCATTATGCGCCAGAGAGATCTCACCCGGTCTGGGCAGCGATCCGCCGCCGATCAGCGCATAAAGTGATGCGCTGTGATGTGGGGCGCGAAACGGCCTCTTACGCCACTGCTTATGCAGCATGCCGCGATCCACAAGGCTGGCGATAGCAGCGCACTCCAGCGCCTCGTTATCGCTCAGCGGCGGCATGATGCCCGGCAGGCGTGTTGCCAGCATCGTCTTACCGGTGCCGGGCGGACCGATTAGCAGCAGGTTATGCCCGCCCGCTGCGGTAATCTCCAGCGCACGCCGTCCCTGCTCCTGTCCGATGATATCGCTGAGATCTTCCTGAATTTCCTGCTGCTCTCCCCGTTCGCAGAGCGCTACCGACAGCGTCGCTTTATTATGCAGAAAGGCGCAGATCTCCAGCAGATGAGTGCCGACCAGCGATTCGCCCTGCTGAATTAAGCCAACATCCTGCTGGTTATCTGCTGAGAGCACCAGCTGTCTTCCTGCCTGCCATGCCGCCATGGCCGCCGGGATGGCGCCCTGTACGCCACAGAGCGCGCCATTAAGCGCTAATTCGCCCAGGAACTCATGTTGCGGCAGTTTATTGGCTGGAAGCTGCTCTGAGGCTGCGAGAATCGCAATAGCGATGGGCAGATCGTAGCGGCCGCCTTCCTTGGGCAAGTCTGCAGGCGCAAGGTTGATGGTGATGCGTTTAGCGGGAAAGCTGAAGCCGCTGTTGATAATCGCGCTGCGAACCCGCTCGCGCGCCTCTTTGACAGTGGTTTCCGGCAACCCCACCAGCGTAAGCGCTGGAAGGCCGTTGCTCAGATGCGCCTCTACCGTGACCAAC
Organism: Pantoea osteomyelitidis; assembly: GCF_044342975.1. Taxonomy (NCBI): domain Bacteria; kingdom Pseudomonadati; phylum Pseudomonadota; class Gammaproteobacteria; order Enterobacterales; family Erwiniaceae; genus Pantoea; species Pantoea osteomyelitidis. Next base: position 206,206 of record NZ_JBGFSN010000008.1, on the reverse strand, counting down.
GGCGCTTCCACACCCAGCGCCGCACGGGTTAATACTTTTGACAATGACATAACCGCTCCTTGTTATGTTCATCATTTCGCAGACTGCGGTTCAGCGCGACGTCTGAAATGCAGCGGTGCGCACCGTGTCGTATAAATTTTTTCGCTTTGCGATGCGTTGCCGTCGTTATGCGGCCCTTTCTCCATTTTGCTGAAATATTCATTACGGATCGAAAGTTATGAATATTTATCACAAACATGAATAACCTTTTAATAACAAGCTGATAAAAAGCAGCATCATGATGGGTCATAAAAAAATATGATGAAAAAACTTGTTAGCTGTCCCCTGACTATGGTAACTCTGTAGGCATTACTTCGAACTAACGAAAAAAAGAACTGCAAATGAAAGCCCTTCTACAAGTGATTAGCCTAGTCGTGATTAGCGTGGTGGTGATTATTAACCCACCGTGCGGGGCTACGCTTGGAGAAAGAAAGGCTTAAAAATCAAGCCTGGAATTCGAAAAACCCCCGCACCGAAAGGTCCGGGGGTTTTTTTTCGACCAGTTGAAATATCAGCAAATAACCGAGGAACAAACAATGAACAGTAGCATAAAATTCTGTTGTTTCGGTCGGGAGACAGGAGAATAACCATGACAGGTGCACAGTGGGTAGTTCAGGCTTTACGCGCGCAGGGTGTAGAAACCGTATTTGGTTATCCCGGCGGCGCCATCATGCCGGTTTACGATGCGTTGTATGACGGCGGCGTGGAACACCTACTGTGTCGGCATGAGCAGGGCGCGGCGATGGCGGCCATCGGTTATGCCCGCGCAACCGGGAAAACCGGCGTCTGCATCGCCACTTCCGGTCCCGGCGCCACCAACCTGATTACCGGTCTGGCTGATGCGCTGATGGATTCCGTGCCGGTGGTCGCCATCACTGGTCAGGTTGCTGCTCCGCTGATTGGCACCGATGCTTTTCAGGAGATCGATGTGCTGGGCCTCTCGCTCGCCTGTACCAAACACAGCTTCCTCGTGGAATCGTTGGAAGATTTGCCCTCGGTTATGGCGGAAGCCTTTGCTATTGCTCAATCGGGACGTCCCGGTCCGGTGCTGGTCGATATTCCAAAAGATATCCAGATCGCCAAAGGTGACCTGACTCCCCACCTGCTGCCGGTGGAAGAGACGCTGGCGCACCCGCATCAACAAATTCTCGACGCGCGCGCCATGATGACGCAGGCGCAAAAACCCATTCTCTACATTGGCGGCGGCGTGGGTATGGCGCAGGCGGTGCCTGAACTGCGCGCGCTGGCGGAAGAGAGCGGCATCCCGATGGTCACGACGTTAAAAGGGTTAGGCAGCGCCGATCCGCGTAGCGAGGTTTATCTGGGTATGCTGGGGATGCATGGCACCAAAGCCGCTAACCTGGCGGTACAGGCCTGCGATCTGCTGATTGCGGTAGGCGCGCGTTTTGACGACCGCGTTACCGGCAAGCTGGATACCTTTGCGCCGCACGCCAGCGTTATCCATCTTGATATCGATCCCGCCGAGTTGAACAAACTGCGTCGCGCTCATGTTTCCCTGCAGGGCGATTTCAAACATCTGCTGCCGGCGTTGAGCCAGCCGTTGCAGATAGAAGCCTGGCGCGACGAGGTAAAAGCATTAAAAGCGGAACACGCCTGGCGTTACGATCATCCCGGCGAGGCAATCTACGCGCCGCTGCTGCTGAAACAGCTGTCAGATCGCAAGCCGGAAAATGCTGTTATCACCACCGACGTGGGTCAACATCAGATGTGGTCAGCGCAGCATATGAGCTTCAGCGCGCCGGAAAACTTCATCACCTCCAGCGGCCTTGGCACCATGGGATTCGGCTTGCCTGCTGCGGTAGGCGCACAGGTTGCACGCCCGCAGGATACAGTGATCTGTGTCTCTGGCGACGGCTCTATCATGATGAACATCCAGGAGTTAGGCACCATCAAGCGCAAAAAGCTGCCGGTAAAAATCCTGCTGCTGGATAACCAGCGCCTGGGGATGGTGCGTCAGTGGCAGCAGCTGTTTTTTGAGGGGCGCTACAGCGAAACCAACCTCTCTGATAATCCCGACTTCCTCACGCTGGCCAGCGCGTTTGATATTCCTGGCCAACGTATTACCCGAAAAGATCAGGTCGACGCCGCCCTTGATGCTCTGCTGAACAGCGAAGGTTCTTACTTCCTGCATGTGGCGATTGATGAGCATGAAAACGTCTGGCCACTGGTACCGCCGGGTGCCAGCAACGCACACATGATGGAGAAAACCGTATGAACCAGCATCATTTATCTATCGAAGCGCGCTTACGTCCTGAAATCCTGGAGCGCATTTTGCGCGTGGTTCGCCATCGCGGCTTTCAGGTTTGCGCCATGAATATGGCTTCCGGCGTCAACGCAGAAAATATAAATATTGAAATGACCGTTGCCAGCCAGCGTTCTGTCGATTTACTGTCAACACAGTTAAGCAAGCTGATGGACGTTGCCTGCGTCCAGATTCAACAACAGACAACACAACAAATCCGTGCATAGTCGCGAGAGGGAATAAGAATGAGCACCAAGAAAGCAGACTTTATTTGGTTCAATGGCGAGATGGTTAAGTGGGAAGAGGCAAAGGTGAGCGTGATGTCCCACGCGCTGCACTACGGTACTTCCGTGTTTGAAGGCGTGCGCTGCTACGACTCACACAAAGGTCCGGTTGTCTTCCGCCATCGCGAACATATGCAACGTCTGCACGACTCCGCCAAAATCTACCGTTTCCCGATCAAGCCAAGCGTTGACGAGCTGATGGAAGCCTGCCGCGAAGTAATCCGCGTCAATAATCTGAAAAGCGCCTATATCCGTCCACTGGCCTTTGTCGGCGACGTGGGACTGGGCGTAAACCCGCCGGACGGCTTCAGCACCGACGTAATCATCGCCGCGTTCCCGTGGGGCGCGTATCTGGGCGCTGAAGCACTGGAGCAGGGTATTGACGCGATGGTTTCCTCCTGGAACCGCGTTGCGCCAAACACCATCCCGACCGCAGCGAAAGCGGGCGGCAACTACCTTTCCTCACTGCTGGTGGGCAGCGAAGCGCGCCGCCATGGCTATCAGGAAGGCATCGCGCTCGACACCAATGGTTATATCTCCGAAGGCGCGGGCGAAAACCTGTTTGAAGTGAAAGACGGCATTCTGTTCACCCCACCGTTCACCTCTTCTGCGCTGCCGGGCATTACCCGTGACGCCATCATCAAGCTGGCGAAAGATATGGGCATCGAAGTGCGTGAGCAGGTGTTGTCGCGCGAATCCCTGTACCTGGCGGATGAAGTCTTTATGTCGGGTACCGCAGCGGAAATTACGCCGGTACGCAGCGTTGACGGCATCCAGGTAGGCGAAGGCAAATGCGGCCCGGTGACCAAACGTATTCAGCAGGCCTTCTTTGGTCTGTTCAGCGGTGAAACTGAAGATAAATGGGGCTGGTTAGATCCGGTTAACCCATAACAAAATGATTCGCGGACGCATCAGCGTCCGCGTACTTATCCAGACTGGAGTAAATAGAGCATGCCAAAGTACCGTTCCGCCACTACCACCCATGGCCGTAATATGGCGGGTGCCCGTGCCCTGTGGCGCGCGACAGGAATGACCGATGACGATTTCGGCAAGCCGATTATCGCCGTGGTCAACTCATTCACCCAATTCGTGCCGGGCCATGTGCATCTGCGCGATCTCGGTAAGCTGGTGGCGGAGGAGATTGAAGCCGCTGGCGGCGTCGCGAAGGAGTTCAACACCATTGCGGTAGATGACGGTATAGCCATGGGACATGGCGGCATGCTGTATTCACTGCCGTCGCGCGAGCTGATCGCCGACTCCGTCGAGTATATGGTCAACGCGCACTGCGCCGACGCCATGGTCTGCATCTCTAACTGCGACAAAATCACCCCCGGCATGCTGATGGCCGCGCTGCGCCTGAACATCCCGGTGATTTTCGTTTCCGGCGGACCGATGGAAGCAGGGAAAACCAAGCTTTCCGATAAAATCATCAAGCTGGATCTGGTAGACGCGATGATTCAGGGTGCCAACCCGAACGTCAGCGACGCCGAGAGCGAGCAGATCGAACGCTCCGCCTGTCCGACCTGTGGTTCCTGCTCCGGCATGTTCACCGCCAACTCGATGAACTGTCTGACCGAAGCGCTGGGCCTGTCGCAGCCGGGCAACGGCTCGCTGCTGGCGACCCATGCGGATCGCAAAGAGCTGTTCGTTAATGCCGGTAAGCGCATTGTCGGCCTGGCGAAACGCTGGTACGAGCAGGACGATGCTGCCGTGCTGCCGCGCAACATCGCCAATAAAGCGGCGTTCGAGAATGCGATGACGCTTGATATCGCCATGGGCGGTTCAACCAACACCGTGCTGCATCTGCTGGCGGCCGCGCTGGAAGGGGAGATTGAATTCAATATCTCCGATATCGATCGTCTGTCGCGTAAAGTGCCGCACCTGTGCAAAGTCGCGCCGAGCACGCCGAAATACCATATGGAAGATGTTCACCGCGCTGGCGGCGTGCTGGGTATTCTCGGCGAGCTGGATCGCGCTGGCCTGCTGGATAACAGCGTGCGCAACGTGTTGGGCTTGAGCCTGCGCGAAACCCTCGATCAATACGACATCATGCTGACGCAGGATGAGGCGGTGAAGAAGATGTTCCGCGCCGGTCCGGCAGGCATCCGCACCACCCAGGCGTTCTCGCAGGATTGTCGCTGGGATACGCTGGATGACGATCGTCAGCAAGGCTGCATCCGCTCACGCGAACACGCGTTCTCGCAGGATGGCGGTCTGGCCGTGCTTTACGGCAACATGGCGGAAGATGGCTGTATCGTGAAAACCGCGGGCGTGGATAAAGAAATTCTGACCTTCCGCGGCCCGGCGAAAGTGTATGAAAGCCAGGATGACGCGGTTGAAGCGATCCTCGGCGGCAAAGTGGTCGCAGGCGACGTGGTAGTGATTCGCTACGAAGGGCCGAAAGGCGGGCCGGGCATGCAGGAAATGCTCTATCCCACCACCTATCTGAAATCAATGGGTCTGGGCAAGAGCTGTGCGCTGATCACCGACGGTCGCTTTTCCGGCGGCACTTCAGGTCTCTCTATCGGTCACGCTTCGCCGGAAGCGGCCAGCGGCGGCACCATTGCGCTGGTGAAAGATGGCGACATGATTGAGATCGATATCCCGAACCGCGGCATCAAGCTGGCCGTTGCGGATAACGAACTGCATGCGCGTCGTGAAATGGAAGAGGCGCGCGGCGCGGCAGCCTACACACCGCATTCCCGTCAGCGCGAAGTCTCTTTCGCTCTGCGCGCTTACGCGTCGCTCGCTACCAGTGCCGATAAAGGCGCGGTGCGCGACAAGAGCAAGCTGGGAGGCTAACCGATGGCTGAGCCTCAACCGCTTCCCGCCGCACCTTGCGGCGCGGAATATCTGCGCGCAGTGCTGCGTTCGCCAGTCTACGAAGTAGCCCAGGTGACGCCGCTGCAAAAAATGGAAAAAATATCATCGCGTCTTGGCAATACCATTTTGGTTAAGCGTGAAGATCGCCAGCCGGTGCACAGCTTCAAGCTACGCGGCGCCTACGCAATGATTGCCGGGCTGAACGAAGAGCAGAAAGCGCGCGGCGTGGTCACGGCTTCGGCCGGCAACCATGCGCAGGGCGTGGCGCTCTCCGCCAGCAAGCTGGGCATTAAATCACTGATTGTGATGCCGGTAGCAACGGCAGATATCAAGGTCGATGCGGTGCGCGCATTTGGCGGTGAGGCTTACCTGTTTGGCGCCAACTTTGACGAGGCGAAAGCCAAAGCGATCGAGCTGTCTGAACAGCGGGGCTATACCTTTGTTCCGCCCTTTGACCATCCGGCGGTGATTGCCGGTCAGGGAACGCTGGCGATGGAACTGCTGCAACAGGACGCGCATATCGATCGCGTGTTCGTGCCGGTTGGCGGCGGCGGGCTGGCGGCGGGCGTGGCGGTGCTGATTAAACAGCTGATGCCGCAGATCAAAGTGATCGCCGTGGAAGCGGAGGATTCCGCCTGCCTGAAGGCGGCGCTCGACGCGGGCCATCCGGTGGACTTGCCGCGCGTCGGGCTGTTTGCCGAAGGCGTGGCGGTGAAGCGCATCGGCAGTGAAACCTTCCGTCTCTGCCAGGCGTACCTCGATGATATCGTCACCGTAGACAGCGACGCGATTTGCGCCGCGATGAAAGACTTGTTCGAAGACGTACGCGCGGTGGCTGAACCTTCAGGCGCGCTGGCGCTGGCGGGCATGAAGAAGTATATCCAGCAGCACGACATCAAAGGCGAGCGTCTGGCGCACATTCTTTCCGGCGCCAACGTCAACTTTCATGGTCTGCGTTACGTTTCCGAGCGCTGCGAGCTGGGCGAGCAGCGTGAGGCGCTGCTGGCGGTCACCATTCCTGAACAGCAGGGCAGCTTCCTGAAGTTTTGCCAGACGCTGGGAGGACGCGCGGTAACCGAGTTCAACTACCGTTATGCCGACGCCGATAACGCCTGTATCTTTGTTGGCGTGCGCTTAACGCGCGGGCTGGAGGAGCGCAGCGAAATCATTGAGCAGCTCAGCGCCGGAGGCTACAACGTGGTGGATCTCTCCGACGATGAGATGGCGAAGCTGCATGTGCGTTACATGGTCGGCGGACGCCCGTCGAAGCCGCTGCATGAACGTCTTTTCAGTTTTGAGTTTCCGGAAGCGCCGGGCGCGCTGCTAAGGTTCCTGCAAACCCTCGGCACGCACTGGAACATCTCGCTGTTTCACTATCGCAGCCACGGTACCGATTATGGCCGCGTGCTGGCGGCTTTCGAATTGGGCGAGAGCGAGCCACGCTTCGAAGAGCATCTGACCGCGCTGGGTTACGACTTTCATGACGAAACGCGCAACCCGGCGTTTCGCTTCTTCCTCGCCGGCAATTAATTAAAGCAGGTTCCAGAAAGCATTCATAAGCGGCTCCCCGAGCCGCTTTTTTTGTACGCAAACGCCCAGCTCCAGCGGCGTCACCGACTCCACATGCTCCAGAATCAGCACGCGATTGCGCACCGGCTCCGGGCTGTTCTCCAGCACCACACCTGGCAGCAGGGCGACGCCACAGCCGAGCGCCACCATCGACACAATCGCCTCATGACCGGAAACCGTGGCGTAAATCAGCGGGTTAGGGAGACGATGGTGGCGAAACCACAGATCGATACGACGACGCACCGGACCTTGATCCGGCAGGATAAACGGCACCGCTGACCAGTCTGGCAACTCCTGCGTCGCCTGGGCGCGCACCGGGCAGGGCAGAGAAGGCGCGATCAGCACCAGTGGAATAAGGTCGAGCGGCGTAAAGTCGATGCTGGCGGGCAGCGTTTCCGGACGTCCGGCAATGGCCAGATCGGCATCGCCCGACTGCACTTTCGCTACCGCGTCCGCCGCATCGCCGGTGGTGAGCTTGATCTCAACCTGCGGATGTTCGGCGCGGAAGCGGTCGAGAATCGGCGGCAAATGGCTGTAGGCGGCTGTCACCGAGCAGTAGAGGCGCAGCTCGCCGCTGAGCGACGGGCCGTTGAGATCCATGGTATGGCGTAGCTGCTGGTATTGCAAAAGCGTCTGCTGGGCAAACTGGCGCAGCCTCTCGCCCGCCTCGGTCAGGGTTACGGTGCGGTTATCGCGCAGAAACAGCGCATGGCCGACATCTTCCTCAAGTCGCTGGATCTGGCGCGAAAGCGTTGACGGGCTGACATGCATGGCGCGCGCGGTACGGCCAAAGTGGCAGCTGTCGGCCAGATGCAGGAAGAGTTTCAAATCGCGTAAATCCATGTGCGGAATGCCTCAGTTTTGTATTGCAACTATTGCAATGCGACGTTGTTAATATATCAATTTAAGCAACAGATTTCCTGTCATATGATGGGTTCATTGGCGGCGCTGGTGACCCGGCGCTGAACAGGAATAACAGCAAACACAACATCCGAACGGAGTACCCATGGCTAACTATTTCAACACGTTAAATCTGCGCAATCAGCTGGCGCAGTTAGGCAAATGTCGTTTTATGGCGCGCGACGAGTTCGCGGATGGCGCCAGCTTTCTGAAAGGTAAAAAAGTCGTCATCGTTGGCTGTGGTGCTCAGGGCCTGAACCAGGGTCTGAACATGCGCGATTCCGGTCTGGATGTCTCTTATGCTCTGCGAGCAGAAGCGATTGCCGAGAAACGTGCCTCGTGGCGCAAAGCGACCGATAACGGTTTCAAAGTAGGCACTTATGAAGAGCTGATCCCGCAGGCGGATCTGGTCGTGAACCTGACGCCTGACAAGCAGCACTCCGCCGTGGTGCAGGCAGTACAGCCGCTGATGAAAGATGGCGCGGCACTGGGCTATTCGCACGGTTTCAACATCGTTGAAGTGGGCGAAACCATCCGTAAAGATATCACCGTAGTGATGGTGGCGCCGAAATGTCCGGGCACCGAAGTACGTGAAGAGTACAAGCGTGGTTTCGGCGTGCCGACGCTGATCGCCGTGCATCCGGAAAACGATCCCAAAGGCGAAGGCATGGCAATCGCCAAAGCCTGGGCGGCAGCAACTGGCGGTCATCGTGCGGGCGTGCTGGAGTCCTCCTTCGTGGCGGAAGTAAAATCTGACCTGATGGGCGAGCAGACTATTCTGTGCGGTATGCTGCAGGCCGGTTCGCTGCTCTGCTTTGATAAGCTGGTGGCGGAAGGCGCCGATCCGGCCTATGCCGAGAAGCTGATTCAGTTCGGCTGGGAAACCATCACCGAATCCCTGAAGTTTGGCGGCATCACCCTGATGATGGATCGTCTCTCCAACCCGGCGAAACTGCGCGCTTATGCGCTCTCCGAGCAGCTGAAAACCATTATGGCGCCGCTGTTCCAGAAGCATATGGATGACATCATCTCCGGCGAGTTCTCTTCCGGCATGATGTCTGACTGGGCCAACGATGACAAAAACCTGCTGACCTGGCGTGAAGAGACCGGCAAAACCGCTTTCGAAACCGCGCCGCAGTTTGAAGGCAAAATCGAAGAGCAGGAGTACTACGATCAGGGCGTGGTGATGGTGGCGATGGTGAAAGCGGGCGTTGAGCTGGCGTTTGAAACCATGGTAGATGCGGGCATTATCGAAGAGTCCGCCTACTACGAATCGCTGCATGAGCTGCCGCTGATTGCCAACACCATCGCGCGTAAGCGTCTGTATGAGATGAACGTGGTGATCTCCGATACCGCTGAGTACGGCAACTATCTGTTCTCCTTCGCCGCCGTACCGCTGCTGGAAGAGTTCATGACCAAACTGCAGCCGGGCGATCTGGGCAAGCCGGTAGCCGGCACCGCCGTAGACAACGCGCAGCTGCGTGAAGTGAACGAAGCGATCCGCAACCATCCGATTGAAGCGGTAGGCCGCAAGCTGCGTGGCTACATGACCGATATGAAGCGTATCGCTGTCGCGGGCTAATCGCGCCGACCACAATTTTCAGCGTTGAGACCCCGGCCATGCCGGGGTTTTTTTATGGCTGAATTATGGATATAAAAAAACCCGGCGTCATGGCCGGGTTTCATTAAGATTCGGGCAATCAGGCTTCGTAGAGCGTCTGATGACGTGTCTATTTACAGGCGATCAGCGCAATCAGCGTCAGTACCGCCATCGCTGCCAGGTAGTAACCCACCGCATACAGGCCGTAGTTGCTGTTCAGCCAGGTGGCGATATAAGGCGCAACTGAGGCGCCGAGAATTGACGACAGGTTATAGGAAAACGAGGCGCCGGTATAACGCACTTCGGTCGGGAACAGCTCCGGCAGCAGCGCGCCCATCGGGCCGAACGTCAGGCCCATAATGCTCAGACCCAGCAGCAGGAAGCTCATCACCAGCGCCTGCGAGCCGGAACCCAGCATCGCCGGGAACAGAAACGAAAAGAGGATAATCAGCAGCGTAATGGTGATCATGGTTTTACGACGACCAAAACGGTCCGCCAGCAAACCGGCAATGGGCACCATCACGCCAAAGCCAATCACCGCCACCATCAGCATCCACAGGAAGCTGTTGCGCGAATAGCCAAGGCCCGCTGGCTCAGCGGCGGTGCCGTAGCTCATTGAGTAAACGGTCATGATGTAGAACAGCGTATAAGTTGCCAGCATGATAAAGGTGCCCAGCACGGTAGCGAGCAGATGCTTGCTCAGCAGGGTGCCGATAGGCATACGCACCTGCTTCTTATCCTTCTGCACTTTGGCGAATACCGGGCTTTCGTGCAGCGTAACGCGCACATACAGACCCACCAGCACCAGAACGGCGGAAAGAATAAAGGGTACGCGCCAGCCCCAGTCCATAAACTGCTCATCGGTCAGCAGCCAGGAGAGCAGCAGAAAGGTGCCGTTAGCAAAGAAAAAGCCGATTGGCGCGCCAAGTTGCGGAAAGGATCCGTATAATGCGCGCTTCTTCGCCGGGGCGTTTTCCGTCGCCAGCAGCGCCGCGCCGCCCCATTCGCCGCCCAGACCCAGCCCCTGACCAAAACGCGCCAGCGCCAGCAGCAGCGGAGCAAACACGCCGATAGAGGCATAGCCTGGCAGCAGGCCAATCACCACCGTTGAGATACCCATCGTCAACAGCGAGGCGACCAGCGTGGCTTTACGACCGATGCGATCGCCAAAGTGTCCAAACACGGCGGAGCCAATCGGGCGCGCCACAAAGGCGATGGCGAAAGTGGCCAGCGACTGTAGCGTCGCGACGGTAGCATCACCCTGCGGAAAGAAAATGTGCGGGAAAACAATCACCGCGGCAGTGGCATAGATATAGAAATCGAAGAATTCGATGGCGGTGCCGACAAGCGATGCCACAACCACTTTACCGCGCGAGTTAACGGGGATGTCGTCGTGCTTTTTGTCGATGGTTTCTGTGATAGAGGCTTGCATAACTGTTTCTTATTTGTAAATTGAGACAAAGAATCTTACGCACCTGCACAGCGCCATTCAATGGTGAAAACCCGCGTCAGAACGGGCTTTATCGCCGGAAAAGAGGATAATTTTTGCCTGCGTTGCTTTATCGGGCAATGGCAGGGTGAAGCGGCCCTTTTATGGCGTGATCCACTAAGAAAGGGCCGAAGAAAAGTTACCCCTCAGGGTTTCATCCTGCATTTTGCGCGAAATTTACCCGGAAAGAGAAATTTTCCGCTGCCTGTTAACATTGTTACATCCTGTGTGAGCGATCAACGCTCACGGGCATGGCCCCGATCCGGCATCCTTGGGTCGTCCTTGTACTTCGCGGTGGCGATCCAGGCGGCGCAGAATAGCGTCAGACGGGCGAAAAAGTAGAAAAACGCCATCAGACCGAGCACTGAGCCAAAGGCTGCGCCTGACGGCGAGCTGGCCAGCTTCGGCAGGGTCAGCGTCATGACAAACTTAATCACCTCAAAGCCTATCGCCGCCAGCAGCGTGCCGCGCAGCAGCGCTTTCTTATGCGGTTTATGGCGTGGCAATATCCAGAAAATCCACAGAAACAGCAGATAGTTGGCGAAAATGGAGATCGAGAGGGCAATCACCGTCATCGCCGGACGCAGCCACTCAATGCCATTCAGTCCCAGCGCGGTCACGATGGCGTCCTGCGCGGCCCCCGCCACGGAGGTGAGCGACAGGGTAATAATCAGCGCCAGCATCAGCCCAATCAGCGAGATAAAATCGCGGAAATATTTACGCCAGACCTTTTCCTTGTCATCGGGTTTGCGTTCCCAGACGTCGCGCGACTGCGCCCGCACCGCCTCGCGCAGGTTCCCCATCCAGTTCAGGCCGGAGTAAAGCGCCAGCAGCAGACCGGTGATCCCCACCGTGGCGCGCTGCTGGATCGCGGTATTCACGGTGTTTTTCAGCGTGGTCGCCAGCGTGGGATCACTGATGCTGCTGACGATTTTGTTGATCAGCTCACCCAGTAGATCCTGATTGGATGCCAGCACAAAACCCACGCCCGCAAAAGAGACCATCAAAATCGGGATCAGAGAAAGAAAAGAAAAGTAGGTAATTGCCGCGCCGAACTGGCTGCCGAGGCGATCGTTAAAGCGTTCCAGCGCGCGCAGGAAATGCGCTACCGCCGGGATAGCCTGAAACCAGGCGGCAAAGCGCGACACGCGCGTGATCGAGCGATCCACCGTGGCGTTGCCGGTTTTGATATCAATAAGCGGCTTCTGCTCCTGTTCAGCCGCCTGCTGTTGCTGTTTATCCGTCATCAAACGTCTGTGTCCCGTTAATCTTAAATTCTCAGTATAGCCCCCGCTCAGCTTACGTACTCCTTCATCACCTGACTCAGCCACTCCATAAAAACGCGTACGCGGCGCGCCACATTGCGGCGGTGCGGATAAAGCAGCGAAACCGGCATCGGCTGCGCGGGGAAGTGATGCAGCACTTCGACCAGCTGACCTGACTCCAGCAGCGGCTGAATGCCCACCGCCGGCACCTGAATAATACCCAGCCCGGCGATGCAGGCAGCGCGATAGGTGTCGGTACTGTTTACCGTCACCACGCCGCCGGTCTGCACATAATGGCGCTGTTTGCCGTCAAAATATTCAAAGCCTGACGACGGCTGCCCCAGCTGCTGGGTGTAATGCACCATCGCATGCTGTGACAGCTCTTCCAGCCGGGTCGGCATGCCGAAGCGGGAAAGGTAGCCGGGGCTGGCGCAGTTAATCAACGGGAGTTGGCCTAATCTACGCGCGATAAGGCCGGAATCTTTCAGCTCGCCCACGCGAATTACGCAGTCGAAGCCTTCGCGGATCACATCAACCTGACGATCGCTGCTGCTCAGCTCAATCTCAACGCCGGGGTAGTGTTGCAAAAATTGTGGCAGCCTGGGCAGAACAAAGCCGGTTGCCATCGCCACCGACATATCCACGCGCAGCTTTCCGCTGAGCGTGGCGGGATCGTGTTGAAACAGACAGTCCATTTCCTCCAGCATCGACAGCAGGTCCAGACAGCGATCGTAATAAACCAGACCATCCTGCGTCAGCTGTACGCGACGCGTGGTGCGATGTAGCAAACGCGTACCCATCTGATTTTCCAGCGCCTGCAACTGACGCGATACGCTGCCTTTCGGCAGCCCCAGGCTCTCAGCTGCCCTGGTGAAACTGCCCATTTCCGCGACTCTGACAAACACCTGCATTGCGTGAATTTTATCCATGTTGTTCACCGATTGTTGTTTTAACTGAAACAGTGAAGCGCATTTCTCTCTGTTTATAGATCAATTCCTGTGGAATAACCTTAACACGTGTACAATTTTGCAACAGGAACCAAACATGAATCGTAAAATTGCGTTGATTACCGGCGGGAGTCGCGGTTTAGGCCGCAATGCAGCGTTAAAACTCACTAAAAAAGGGTGCGATATCATTCTGACTTACCGCAGTCAGGCGGAAGAGGCGCAGACGGTGATTCAGGAGATCGAGGCGCTTGGCGGCCGTGGCGTGGCGCTACAGCTGGATGTCGGTGCCAGCAGCGAGTTTGATGCTTTTGTTGCCAGAGTAAAATCCGAACTGCAAAAAATGTGGCAGTGCGACAGCTTTGATTATTTATTAAACAATGCTGGTGTTGGCCTGCATAAGCCCTTTGCTGAAACCACGGAAGCGGATTTTGACAATCTGATGAATATCCATCTGAAAGGACCTTTCTTCCTGACGCAAAAGCTGCTGCCCACTATCGCTGACGGCGGAAGTATCCTGAATGTCTCCAGCGGGCTGGCGCGCTTCACGCTTCCGGGCGCAGGAACCTATGCGGCGATGAAAGGCGCGATGGAAGTGCTGACGCGCTACCAGGCGAAGGAGCTGGGCAAGCGCGGCATTCGCGTTAACGTCATTGCGCCGGGCGCGATTGAAACCGATTTTAGCGGCGGCATCGTGCGCGACAACGCCGAAACCAATGCCTGGGTCGCGTCGCAAACTGCGCTGGGAAGGGCGGGGTTGCCGGATGATATCGGCAATGCCATTGCCATGCTGCTGAGCGATGAGAGCGGCTGGATTAACGGCCAGCGCATCGAGGCCTCGGGCGGCATGTTCCTCTGACTATAACGGGGCATCACGCCCCGTTCTTGTTTACAGCGCGATGGTGCCGTCGATTACCGTCACGGTATTGCCGCCAATCCAGATCGTCTCGCCCTCAAAGCTTACCTGCACGCGGCCATTGCGCTGTAGCGCGGTGCCCTGTCGGGCAAGATAGTTTTGCTGCTGGCCCAGTGAGGCAAAATAGCGCGCCAGACAGGCGTTGGCGCTGCCGGTCACCGGATCTTCCGTCAGGCTGCCGTTTTCTACCAGCAAGCCGCGCACCTCGTACTGCTCCGCCGATCCGCCCGGCAGCGGACCAAACGGCATTACGCCGTTGACGCCGGCATGTTTCATCAGGCGCGCCAGATCGCTGACCTCAGGGGTGATCGCCAGCACCTCCGCGGCGCTCTGCATCGGCACCAGCAGCCAGCGAATGCCCATATCGGCGACGGTGGCGGTTTGCGCAGCATCAAAGGCGTCGCTGTTCAGCGCGCTGCCGAGCAGCGCATCGCTGAAGGGCGTCAGGGAGGCGGGCGGCGCGGCAAACGCCAGCGCGCCCTGCGCCGCGATCTTCACCCTGACCAGGCCAACGCCGCACTCCTGCACGATTTGCCCTGGCGTTTTTAACGGCCATCCCGCTTCCAGCAGCGCGTGAGCCGTGCCGAGCGTGGGATGCCCGGCGAAGGGCAGCTCGCCATCAACGGTAAAAATGCGTACGCGGTAGTCCGCCTGCGCATCCGTAGCAGGCAGCACAAAAGTGGTTTCAGAAAGATTGGTCCAGCGGGCGATCGCCGCCAGCTGCGCATCGCTTAATCCCTGCGCATCCATAATCACCGCCAGCGGATTGCCGTTGAACGGAGCTGAAGCAAACACATCCACTTGTTTAAAGGCAACGGTTTTGGTCATGGTATCCTCTCAGATCGGGAAAAAACAGATTGTTATATGAACTATTGCGCGTGTCGCTTAACAGGGTTATGAATAGCGAAAGGATCCAGGAACAGGAGCCAAAACAATGCTGAAAATCCTTGGACGCGCTTCCTCTATTAACGTGCGAAAAGTGCTGTGGCTGTGTGAAGAACTGGATCTCGCTTTCCGGCGTGAGGATTGGGGCGAAGGATTTAAATCGACCCATTCGCCCGAATTTATGACGCTTAACCCCAACGCGATGGTGCCGGTGATTCAGGATGACGGCCTTGTGCTGTGGGAGTCGAATGCCATCCTGCGCTATCTCGCCAATGCCTATGCCGGCGACTGGCTCTATCCGGAACATGCCCGCACGCGTGCGCCCATCGATCAGTGGATGGACTGGCAGTCCACCGAGCTGAACACCTCGTGGCGCTATGCCTTTATGTCGCTGGTGCGCAACTCCCCGGCGCATCAGGATGCGCGCCTGCTGGCCGCCGCCTGCAAAGGCTGGGCGCATACCATGGGCATCCTTAACCAGCAACTGGAAAAGACCGGGCGCTATGTGGTCGGACGCAACTTCACCCTGGCGGATATCCCCATCGGGCTGGCGGTGAATCGCTGGTATGAAACGCCGCTGGAGCATCCCGATTACCCGGCGGTGCGCACCTATTATGAACGTCTCACCGAGCGTCATGGTTACACCATCTGGGGACGCAACGGCACCCCCTGATCGAGCGCCGCCATGCCTGGCGGCAGGCCGGTGATTTCGCAGGCCAGCGCGCCGGTGCGCTTCAGGGCATAGGTGTAACGTTCGTTAAACGGATAGCAGCAAGAGAGGCGCAGCGCATGATTGTAGCGATCGCTCAGCGAGTAGAGCGCGCCGGGCGTGACGCAAATCTGCTCCTGCAACAGCCGATGAAACATCTGCACCGTATTCACCTCGCCGGGCAGCTCGACCCAAAAAACAAAACCGCCTTTCGGCAGGGTTGCGCGCGTGCCCTGCGGAAAATGGCGCGCAATAATGCCGCGCGCCTCATCCAGATTGGCGGCATAGCGACGGCGCAGGCTGCGCAGATGGTGATCGTAACCGCCGCTGGCGAGGAATTCCGCCAGGGTTTCCGAGAGCAGCATCGATTCCGCCATCGACGACACCGCTTTCAGACGCGCAACGGCGTCGTGGAAGCGGCCCGCAGCAATCCAGCCGACGCGAAAATCGGGTGCCACGGTTTTGGTGAAGCTGGTGCAGTAGAGCACCCAGCCTTGTTCGTCGAAAGCTTTTACTGCCGGTGAGAGCGGCCAGTCGAACTGTAGTTCATCATAAAGTCCATCTTCCAGCAGCGGAATCTGGTAGCGATTAACCAGCTTCGCCAGCCGCTTCTTATTCTCCAGCGGCATACTGCAACCCAGCGGATTCTGCACGCCCGGCATCGCCACCAGCGCCTGAATGCGCTTCTCCTGCAACAGCATCTCCAGCGCATCCAGCGACAGTCCGTTTTGCGGATCGGTGGGGATTTCCAGCGCCTTCAGGCCGAGCGATGCCAGTAGCGGAAACAGAAAAAAGTAGGTGGGCGACTCCAGCCCCACACAGTCGCCGGGCTTCGTCACGGCGCGCAGCGCCAGCTGTAGCGCCTCCATGCAGCCGTGCGTCAGGGTAATCTCCTGCGAAGTCAGCGACATACCGGCATGCAGCGCGCGATTGGCGATCGCCTCCCGTAAGCGCTCACTGCCTGGCGGAAGCGCATAGCGGCCAATGATTTGCGGATTACGCCGCAACAGCGAGGCGGTAATCCGGCTGAGCTTCACGGCGGGATAAAGCTCGCTGTCCTGCGGACAGGCCAGAGAAATATTGATGTAGTCAGGATGATTCTGGGCAGCAAACACGCTGTCGATGAGATCGCGCTTTTCGTTGCTCGGATCCGTAACGCGCGGGCGATGCCTGGCGGTGCGCGTAACGGCAGGCAGCACGCCGCGCACGTAGTAGCCCGACTGTGGCCTGGCCTCAATCAGCCCCCGATCCTCCAGCAGTCGCCAGGCGTTCAGCACTGTGTTCACGCTTACCTGGTGCGATTGCGCCACGCGCCGAATCGCAGGCAGTCGTTTGCCGGGTTTCAGCGTGCCCTGATGGATGGCGTCAGCAAAGCTGTCGGCCAGCTGCTGATAGAGTGTCTGTTCCGGCGAAGAGATGATGGACACAAAAGCCCCCTGACCTGATGAGCACAATTACGTTATTTATAAACTGTACTCATTACAATAGTGATTTTGTGTCACTGTTACCATAGTTATTCTCGCTTTACTATGATGCCATTGCTCACTCTTCAGGAAAGTCATCATGCTCGATCCTTCGTTCTTCAGCTACGTCACCGTGATGTCGATTACACCCGGTCCGAATAACCTGCTGCTGGCGACCTCCGGCGTGAACTTCGGCTTTAAACGCACCTTGCCGATGGTGTTCGGCATTATGCTGGGCTGCGGGGCGCAGACCGTACTGGCGGGCATGGCGCTTGATGTGCTGCTGAGCTGGATGGCGTCGATCAGATTGCCGTTAACGGTGGCGGGATGCGCTTACCTGCTCTGGCTCTCCTGGAAGCTGTTCCGGGCGGGCGCGCCGGAGATGCGCGGCAAGGCGCAGCCGATGACGCTGCTGGGCGGCGCCTGTTTTCAGGCGATCAATCCGAAAGCCTGGCTGATGGCCACCAATGTGGCGCTGCTCTATAGCGTCCACAGCGGCGTGCTGGCGGTAATGTTCGGCTTTATGGCGATGAACCTGCCCTGCATTCTGGCCTGGGCTGCGCTGGGCGATCGTCTGGGCAGCCATCTGCAAATTCCCTGGAAACGCCAGATGTTTAACAGCGTGATGGCGCTGTCGCTGGTGGTGACAACAGGCTGGATGCTGTTTGAAGCGGTAAGGTAAAACAGTGGGGCCTTCCTGCACAGCGGCAGGAAGGCCAGGGGTTTATTCCGGCGCGCCCGGTGCGGTTTGCGACGGCCATTTCCAACCGCGAACTTCCGGCAGATCCTCGCCATACTCGCGCACGTAGCGATGATGCTCAGCGATGCGTTCCTGCAAATCGTCAAGCAGCTCGCCATGCCGATCCGCCAGACCCGGTATATGCAGAATCGCCGCCTGCGCCAGATGATAGCGATCCAGCTCATTCAGCACCGTCATATCGAAAGGCGTGGTGGTGGTGCCTTCTTCATTAAATCCGTGCACATGGAAGTTGCGATAGTTTTTACGCTGGTAGGCGAGGCGGTGAATCAGCGTAGGATAGCCGTGGAAAGCGAAAATCACCGGCTTGTCTTCAGTAAACAGCGCGTCAAATTCCGCATCAGATTTGCCGTGCGGATGCTGCTCCTGCGTCTGCAACGCCATTAAATCCACCACGTTCACCACGCGAATACGCAGGTCCGGCAGATAGCCGCGCAGCAGATCCACCGCCGCCAGCGCTTCCATTGTCGGCACGTCACCGGCGCAGGCTATCACCACATCCGGCGCTTCGCCTTGCTTACAGGTGCCTGCCCAGCGCCATTCGCCCATGCCCGCTTCGCAATGGGCAATGGCGCTCTCCATATCCAGCCACTGCGGCGACGGCTGCTTACCGGCGACGATCACGTTGATGCGGTCCCAGGTACGTAAACAGTGGTCACCAACCCAGAGCAGGGTATTGGCATCGGGCGGCAGGTAAATGCGCACAATGTCCGCTTTCTTGTTGGCGACATGATCGATAAAGCCGGGATCCTGGTGACTGTAACCGTTGTGATCCTGACGCCAGACGTGCGATGAAAGCAGATAGTTTAGTGATGAGATCGGCTTACGCCAGCCCAGCTTGCGCGTCACCTTCAGCCATTTGGCGTGCTGGTTAAACATCGAATCCACAATATGGATAAAGGCTTCATAGCAGTTGAACAGGCCATGGCGACCGGTAAGCAGATAGCCCTCCAGCCAGCCCTGACACTGATGTTCGCTGAGAATTTCCATCACGCGGCCATCCACCGCCAGCTGCTCATCATAAGGTTCCAGCCGCTCCTGCCAGGTGCGGTTGGTAACGTCGAATACCGGCGTCAGGCGGTTTGAAGCCGTTTCGTCGGGTCCGAACAAGCGGAAATTATCCTGATTAAGCTGAAAAATGGCGCTGAGATAACGGCCCAGCTGTTCGGTCGCCTGCCCCTGAGCCTCGCCAGGTGCACTGACCTCCAGCGCGAAATCGCGAATATCGGGCGTGTTAAGCTCCCGACGCAGCAGACCGCCGTTAGCCCAGGGGCTGGCCCCCATGCGCTTATCGCCCTTGGGCGCCAGTTCGCGCAGTTCCGGCATCAGGCGGCCATTTTCATCGAAAAGATCGTCCGGCTGGTAGCTGCGCATCCACTGTTCAAGGATTTGACGATGTCCGTCATCTTCACGACAGGCGGACACCGGCACCTGATGCGCGCGCCAGAATCCTTCCACTTTTTTGCCATCCACGGTTTGCGGCCCGGTCCAGCCTTTCGGGCTGCGCAGAATAATCATCGGCCAGCGCGGAATGCCGTCGGGCTTACCGCCCTGGCGCA
Organism: Pantoea osteomyelitidis; assembly: GCF_044342975.1. Lineage (NCBI taxonomy): Bacteria > Pseudomonadati > Pseudomonadota > Gammaproteobacteria > Enterobacterales > Erwiniaceae > Pantoea > Pantoea osteomyelitidis. The sequence goes on along the minus strand of NZ_JBGFSN010000008.1, from coordinate 186,741 downwards.
CATGGCGTTGATAAGCGGCGATCTTATCGAAGGCATTATCCAGCGTTTCCGCCATCTGAGCGTGCATCGCCTGCGGCTCATCGCCGCTGACAAACAGCGGTTCATAGCCGTAGCCGCTGAACAACTGCTGTAAATCCTCGTCGCTGGCGCGTCCCAGAATCGTCGGGTTGGCGATTTTGTAACCGTTCAGATGCAGGATAGGCAACACGGCGCCGTCGCGCTGCGGATTGAGAAACTTAATGCCGTGCCAACTGGCTGCCAGCGGGCCGGTCTCCGCTTCACCATCGCCGATCACGCAGGGCACCACCAAATCGGGGTTATCAAAGGCGGCGCCAAACGCGTGTGAAAGCGCATAGCCCAGCTCGCCCCCTTCGTTGATCGATCCCGGCGTTTCCGGTGCTGCGTGGCTGGGAATGCCGCCGGGAAAAGAGAACTGTTTAAACAGACGCTGCATGCCTGCGGCATCTTCACTGATATGCGGATAAATTTCACTGTAGCTGCCCTCCAGCCAGGTGTTCGCCACCATGCCTGGCCCGCCGTGGCCGGGACCGCAAATATAAATCAAATTCAGGTCGCGCTGGCGGATGATACGGTTCAGGTGGGCGTAGATAAAATTCAGGCCGGGCGTGGTGCCCCAGTGTCCCAGCAGGCGCGGCTTAATGTGTTCGGGCTTCAGGGGTTCGCGCAGCAGCGGGTTGTCCATCAGGTAGATCTGTCCAACCGACAGATAGTTGGCGGCGCGCCAGTAGCGGTCGAGCAAGCTCAGGTCGTGGCTGGTCATCAGGGTTCCTCCGGTTGCAGTGCCAGGGTTCCGCACGACGGCTTCGCTGCCGCGCAGTAAAAACAGTCTTAATAACCCTAATAGAGAAACGCCCAGTCAACCAGGATTGACTTTTCAGGCCTGGAAAGAAAAAAGGCCCCGCATTGCGGAGCCTTTTTGCCAGAATCACGACGTTACTTTCCCACCACGTGCGCCGTTTCACGCGCTTCATCGTTGGCGGCCATCGGCGTCACCGGCGCATAGTCGAGATGCAGGATGCGGCTGGTTTCGGCCAACACCTTCTCGGTGGCGGCGACGTCGCCGTTCAGCTTGCGGCCCCAGGAAGGGATGATGGCTTTAATCTTGGTCTGCCACTCTGGCGACGCCATCTGCTCAGGAAAGACTTTGCGCATCAGCTCCAGCATGATCGGCGCAGCGGTAGAGGCGCCCGGCGAAGCGCCGAGCAGGGCAGAGATGGATCCATCTTCAGAGGTTACCACTTCGGTGCCCAGGCGCAGCACGCCGCCCTGCTGTTCATCTTTCTTGATAATCTGCACGCGCTGACCAGCAGTGACCAGACGCCAGTCTTCCTGCTTCGCCTGCGGTACATAGTTGCGCAGCGCTTCCATCCGATCGCCGTCATTCTGCAACACCTGATCCACCAGATATTTCACCAAATCGAAGTTTTTCAGACCGACATGCATCATCGGCATGAAATTCGAAGTGGTCATCGAGCCGAACATATCCATCAGCGAGCCTTGCTTCAGGAATCGGGTCGAGAAGGTAGCGAACGGACCGAACAGCAGCACCTGCTTGCCATCCAGCATGCGCGTATCAATATGCGGCACCGACATCGGCGGCGCGCCGACCGAAGCTTTGCCATAGACCTTCGCCATATGGCGCTTCACCACGTCGGGATTTTCCGTCACCAGGAAGGAGCCGCCCACCGGGAAACCGGCATAATTTTTCGCTTCCGGGATGCCGGACTTTTGCAGCAGCGTCAGCGCTGCGCCGCCTGCGCCGATAAACAGGGTGCGGGCAGTGAGCGTGCGCGTGGTGCCCTGAGCCAGACAGAGCAGGGTAACCTGCCAGCGACCATCGCTCAGGCGCTTGATGTCACGCACTTCCTGACGGGTGCAGAGGCGGAAGTTGGGTTTCTTCTCCAGCGAGGCGATCAGCTGACGCGTCACCTCACCGAAATTCACGTCGGTGCCGATTTCAGTACGGGTCGCGGCCACTTTCTGTTTGCCATCGCGGCCATTCATTACCAGCGGGATCCACTCGGCAATTTCCTGCGGATCTTCTGAATAGGCCATACCGCGAAACAGCGTGCTTTTCTGCAGGGCATGATAGCGTTTACGCAGAAAATCGACATTGTCGTCGCCCCAGACGAAGCTCATGTGCGGTGTGCTGTTGATAAAGCTTTTCGGGTTGTGCAGGTTGCCTTTTTGCACCTGATACGCCCAAAACTGGCGGGAGACCTGGAATGACTCGTTGATCGCCACCGCTTTAGTGATGTCGATGCTGCCGTCCGCTTTTTGCGGCGTGTAGTTCAGCTCGGCCAGCGCCGAGTGGCCGGTACCGGCATTGTTCCAGCCGTTCGACGACTCTTCTGCCACCGCATCCAGACGCTCAACCATCTCAATGGTCCAGTCCGGCTCCAGATCCTGAAGATACGTGCCCAGCGTGGCGCTCATTACGCCTGCGCCGATAAGCAGTACATCGACCTCTTTTCTCTCCTGAACGCTCGCTTTATCCATGCCAATGGCACTCATCGCGAGCGCAAGATTTACAGCTGATTTGCACATGAGGCGTCATCTCCTCTTTTGTTGACCTGAAGCCAACAGGTTTGCAGGCGAAACAGTCACGCTTCTGCTGAGCGCGTTGCGCTATTTCTCAAAGGTTAAGGAAAATCAGGTTAAACCACGCGGTATAACGGGTTAACTGCACGTTATGCTTTGGCTATCGAATATAACATTCTCAGATTGGATTTAAACATTTGTTTATTTTTTAAATGCCGAAATGATTCAGCATAAGAATTAATCATCTTCGCCCGCGCAGCATAAGAGATTTTTTACCGGCAACTCAGCGGGTTATCGGAGATATATGTTGTGGCAATGTGTAGTTCTGGTGTGGAGGAGGGAAAAGCGCAGAAATTCAGTGAATTTTATAAGTGGATGAATTTTATGGTTTCATATTAGCATGGAATAGTTTTTGAATTTTATGTTGCGCAATGTTTCGCCAGTGTGTGTAAATGTATTGTTACATTAATGTGATAAAAAAGACGCCAGCTGCTGTCTGACGCCCTGTAAGCCATTACATTTGGTTCAGCTTGTTCACCTGAACGCTCTGTTCACCTTTTGACTTCACCAGCCGACCGCGCACCGATACCAGTTCGTCTGGTTTCACTTCCTGGCCTTTCCAGGCTTTATCATCAATTTGCAGGCGCACCGTGCCGGTTTTATCGCGTAGCAGATAACTTTTTTCGCCTGTCTGACGAAGAATATTGCCCATCAGCGATACCGGCGTGCCGTCCGGCAGTCCGGCCAGCTTGTTGACCGCCGTGGTATCCTGTAAATCGGTCACGGCGCGGTAGCCTGCTGTTTGATCTTCTGGCGCGGGCGCTTTGCCTTCCTGCTTAAATCCGCCGTTTTCTGCCGCCAGCAGCGGTGCGCAGAGCAGCGCCATCGTCAGCGCCAGTATGCTCTTTTTCATCTCGCCTCTCCTCGTTCTGTTACCTGCATTAAGCCTGGCACAGCTAAAGAAGCTTGCGAACACGGACTCAGGCCTGGAACCAGCGTCGCCAGACAAAGCGAATAACAAAGAATTCAATGGTGCCCAGCAGTAAAAACCAGATGCAAAAAACGATGGTATAGAGCTGATTCAGATCCTGAATATGCAGTGTCGCCATAATCGCTTTGGTTAGCGTCACGCTGAAAGCCGGGGCGGGCAGCAGCAGGGCAGATAAAAAGCTAAGCAGTAAAATGCCACCGGGAATAACCAGGGTTTCAAAAGGATTTTTCATTATCAGTGTTTCCGGAACAACGTGGCGTGCATTCTCCGGCAAACGGCGTTGAGGTTCAATGCTGGCGGCGGGCTGGTCTGCGCGTGGTTTTCTGGCTATTTGATGCAATAAAGTCCCGCTTTATGGCGGGACTATTTCGGGTTTTCCTTTTTATTCCATCGACTTAGAGAGATTCTTAGCCAGTATCATATAATATAGCCTTTGCTATACTTAAATCCCTGATTTTACTGTCTTTTTATCGCCGGAAATGCGTGATAGACTGCGCGCACTTTTTCATTACTGAACAATAAATACGGCGAAAGCAGGCTTATGTCAGCATAGAAAGCGCCGGCGGTACAAAACCATGACCTTTATTGCAACCTTGATTCTGGCCTTAGGCATGTCGATGGACGCCTTCGCCGCTGCGCTCGGCAAAGGCGCGGCGCTGCATCGTCCCGGCTTCAGGGAAGCGCTGCGTACCGGCCTGATTTTCGGCTGTATTGAAATGCTGACGCCGCTGGTTGGCTGGGCTATCGGCCTGGCGGCAAGCCGCTACGTCATGGCGTGGGATCACTGGGTCGCCTTTATCCTGCTGGCGTTTCTGGGCGGCCGTATGATGATGGAAGGATTTCGACAGACGGCGGAAATCCCCTGTGAGGCGCCGCAGCAGCATGGCTTTATGGTGTTGGCGACGACGGCGTTAGCCACCAGTCTTGATGCGCTGGCGGTAGGCGTCGGACTGGCGTTTCTGCAGGTCAACATCGTGATGACCGCGATTACCATCGGCGCGGCAACGACCGTGATGGCTACAACCGGCGTGCTGGTTGGCCGCTTTATCGGGCCGGTGTTGGGTAAGTGGGCGGAAGTGTTAGGCGGTCTGGTACTGATAGCGATTGGCTGCACGATTCTGACAGAACATCTGGGTCTCTTCCGTTAAGGTTTGCCCTTCTCCGCCAGAAAATTGTTGTTTTTGTGATCTGAATCAAAATTTATTGCCCGAAAAACGCGCGGAAGTTATACTTTCGTTGTGTTTCTTCAACAAATTTTACATCAGGTCCATTATGAAAAAATTATTCAGCTACGTGTTTCGTTCTTATGTTGAAACTTTCAAACACGTACCGCCGGGCGCGCTTAACTAATTACCCGTCTGACACCCTCGATAATCGCGGTCAGGGATCGACCGATGATTATCAAACCTTCTGTTTTGCGCTCATTCCCGCCATGCCCATCGCCGTACCGTCCCTATCTGAAAGAAAATCCTATCAATAGCCACGCCAGATTTTGTTACCCTGCACGGGAAATTTTCTAATAATAATGAGGCGTCATGCAGCTTTGTAGCTTTTATCTTCCGGACCAGCAGAGAAAAAGTTTCGGTATTGTGCAATCCACAGGCGTAACGGACCTGAGCCAGCGGCTCGGTGGACACTGTCCCGACCTGAAAACCTTTCTGCAAAACTCTTCGCTGGCCGATCTGGCTGCGTTTCAGGATAGCGCAACGGATTATCCTTTCAGCGCCATTCAACTGCTGCCGGTAATCGAAAATCCCGGCAAGATTTTCTGCGTTGGCATGAACTATGGCGATAAGCGTAAAGAGTTCGACCAGACCAGCGACGCCCCGACGCTGTTTATCCGCTTCGCCGATTCTCTGACCGGGCATGAAAGCGCGTTAAAAAAGCCTGTAACCACACAAGAGTTTGATTACGAAGGCGAGATGGCGGTGATCATCGGCAAAGCGGCGCACCGCGTGGCTGCTGCCGACGCGCTGGAATATGTGGCTGGCTACAGCTGTTTTATGGACGCCACGGTGCGCGATATGCAGTTCACCTGGTTTACCGCCGGAAAAAACTGGCCGGAAACCGGCGGCTTCGGTCCCTGGATGACCACTGCCGACGCGATTGGCGATCCCCAACAGCTTGAGATTCGAACTTTTCTGAATCAGCGCGAAGTGCAGCACGATAATACGCGCAATATGGTGCACTCGGTTGCCGCCATTATTGAGTATGTCTCCGCCTTCAGTCCGCTCGCGCCGGGTGACGTAATCATTACCGGTTCGCCGGGCGGCGTAGGTAAAAAGCGCCTGCCGCCGCTGTTTATGTTCCCTGGCGACGTGGTGGAAGTGGAGATTGAAAAAATCGGTCGACTGCGTAATGTGATTGGCTGAAGCGAGCTGCCGCCCGCCTGAACCCTGCTCCGCTTCGTGCGCCCGGTCACTTTGCTAATCAGGCGCAGTGCTTCCGTCGCGCCTACACTGATCAAAACAGGCGGAGAGAGGAGCGGCGAATGAAGCGATCGTCAACAGGTCATCCGGGACGTAACGGTGCGGTGGCGGCGGGCGTTGCCCTTGGCGTGGGCAGCACGCTGTGGGCAATAAAGCGTTGGCGGCAGCTGAAACAGACGCCGCCGGTCTCGCCGCACAGCCATCACGCCGGGCTGGCGGGCTATTATCAGCAGGTCGGGCCGTGGCGCATGTTTACCCGCATTACGCCGGAAGAGAAGCCTGGACTGCCGGTGGTGCTGGTGCATGGCCTGGTGCTGGCCGGACGGGCGATGGAGGATTTGGCGCTGGCGCTGGCGCGTGATTATAAAGTGCTGGTGCCGGATCTGCCGGGTTTCGGCGGCAGCGCGCTCTCCCGCTCCGAACCGGTGCTCAACGTTGATCAACTGGCCGATGCGCTCTGGATGTGGTTGCAGCAGAATAACCTGGCGCGTGCCGTCTGGGTCGCGAATGCCTTTGGCTGCCAGATCCTGGCGGCGCTGGCCGTGCGCCATCCTGAAGCGGTAGCGGGTCTGGTGCTGCAAGGGCCTACCGTGGATCGTCATGCCCGCTCAATGTCGCGTCAGATATGGCGCGAATGGCGCAATGGCAAGCAGGAAGCACAGCGTCCGACCGGGAAGCTCGCGCGCGTCGACTATGCCAAAGCGGGCCTGTGGCGCGCCTTCGGCACCCTGCAAGTAATGCTGCGCGACCGCATTGAACGGCGGCTGCCGCATATCACCGCGCCCACGCTGATTCTGCACGGCTCGCGCGATCTGGTTGCGCCTGCCCGCTGGGTTGAAGAGCTGGCCTCGCTGTTGCCCAATGGTGAACTGATGACGTTGTCCAATGGCACCCATACCCTGAATTATGTCTACCCCTGGAGTTTCTGTCGGGCGATTCGCCCCTTTGTGCAGCGTATTCAACAGGAGGCCAGCCATGAGTAAAGCGCCTAAGGGTATCGCACGTTTTGATTCCGCTGCCGCGATGCTGGCGGCGCTCGCTTCCGCGCTGCACGATCGTCCTTTCGACAGCCCCAGTCAGTCTCCTGTTTTTGATCGTCTGCTGCCTGCGCTGAATAAGCTGCCGACGCGCCTGCGCGAATGGGGCTACGCGGTGGGCGGCATGGCGGAAGGGATTAGCCTGAGCCGCGCCGGCGATCTTGATATAGAAGGGATTGCCGAGTGGATGGCGAATACTTATCCACAGCAGGAGTATCCGGCTGCGTTTATCGGCTCCTCAAACGGCGCGCTGACCCATCTGGCCGCCGCCATGGCGGTTCCCTGGCTGCCGCAAACTTTCCTTTGCCCGGTGCGTGCGCTACATAAAGATCCCGACGACGCGCTGGCAGCCTTTGAACGGGGCAAGCCGGTGGCGGATGCGCTGCTGGCCGCTTCCCCGCATCTGGCGGTGCACCATATGCAGGATCCCAATCAGGACCGGCTGATGCTCGACCAGATGAGTTCTTTTCATCTCAAGCAGCGTGGCCTGCCGCTGGCGTTCAACGAATTCCTGATGCGCTCGCTGCCGGAGGGGACAACGCTGTTCGTGAATAACTGCACGCTCCAGTGGCCGGTTACACGCACCACGAATCGCTCGTTTTACCAGTTTGGCACTACCGGCGGCGCGACCGAGCAGGAATATTTTCAGGGCGGTGCACGCGTCGCGGAGTATCTGGCGCGCTACGGCAGCAAGCGGGAGAAATGGGAGCCGCCTGCGGCGACCGACAGCGTGCCGGAAGCGGAATGGGGATTTGACGGTTATCTGCTGGCGCCGCTGAAAAAGCTGGCGAAGAGCCAGGGCTGGCGTCTGCTGGAGCTGCGTTACCGGGAACCGGAAGCGCTCAGCTATGTGGTAGCGGAAATCTATCGCGACTGGTATCTGTCGGCGGGCATTTTGCCGACACGGCTGGTAGTGGATAATTTCCTGCTGATGGATCCCTGGACCACCATGCATCAGCATGCGATACCGTTCTGGCTGCTTTTCTGCACCGAGCCTTCTGCCGCCGCGCTGCAACGTTTTCTCGAAAAACAGCCGCGCTTCCGCCATATCGATATGATGTTGTACTCCCACGGTACAGAGAGCATTGGCCTGGCGCCGATTGAACGCTGGCAACAGCTGCTGAATTACGCCAGCGAGGAGGGCGCGTTTGTCGGCGTGGATACCCAACGTTTCCCGCACGACTTTGCGACCTTAACCGGGTATGACAAAGCGCTGCGCGAGCGCGCGCCGCTGTTTAAGCCGCCGCCGCCGCTCAGCGTGGAAAAGGCGATCGACGGCATTCAGCGCTATGGCGCGAAATATGGCGTCTCGCTGATCGGCGATTAATCGGGTCAGGACGCGTGACGGCAGCAAACATGCAGTTTGCTGCCGTCAGGATCATGGCGGTTACGGCTGCGCGTCGGTAATAGGATTACGCACCAGGAACAGGTAGGCGAGTGCGCCGATTAAGGTGACGCCTGAGCAGATGATCAGCGCCAGGCTGAAGCTTTTCGTGGTATCCAACACCCAACCGGTGATCACCGGGGCGAAGGAGGCGAACACGAAGCTGGCGAAGTTCTGGATGCTGCCCACAGATGCGGTCATGCGGGCGGTCACGTTGGCATGGATCAGACCCCAGCAGGAGGTGCCGGCAAAGTGGATACAGAACAGCGCCATGCCGATCAGGGTCACCGCGCTAGTGGTGTTATCCGCGCGTGACACGATGGCGGTAAACGCCGCCGACAGCAGCATGCCGGTCACAATACAGACTTTGCGGGTTTTCACCGCGTCGCGTCCGCGACGCACCAGCGCATCCACCACATAGCCGTTCAGCAGCATACCCGCCGCGCCGAACAGGAACGGAATGGCGGCCAGCAGACCGGTGCTTTTCAGATCAAGATGATAGGTTGATTGCAGATAACCCGGCAGCCAGGCGATATAGAGCCAGGCAGTATAGTTAATGCCGCTGAAGCCGATCATCATGCCCCACATGGTGCGCTGTTTAAACAGGCCGCGCCATTCGGCAAAGCTAATCGGTTCCCTGCGCGATGCCACGCTGCCTGCCTGCAGGTAATGGATCTCTTCGGCGCTCAGCTTATTGTTATCGCGATCGCGATAAAGCATATACCAGCCGATAGCGAGAAACATGCCGAGCACGCCGATGGTGACAAACATGCCGCGCCAGCCCATCGCCAGCATCAGGGCGGCCAGAATCGGCGGGCTGATAGAGAGACCAATCATCGAGGCGGCATTAAACATCCCCATCGGCATACCGCGATCTTTGATGTTGAACCAGTCATTAATGACCTTCACCCCGCACGGGTTCATCGGCGCTTCGCCAATACCAAGGCCGATACGCACCAGAATAAACTGGGTAAAGTTATGGATCAGGCCGGAGAGCGCCTGAAACAGCGACCAGAAAAACATGCCGATGGCCAGCATGATGCGCGGGCCTTTGCGATCCAGCAGCGCGCCGCACGGCAGCTGCGCCAGACCGTAAGCAAGGGAAAAGGCAGACAACAGAAAGCCGATTTCTGTGGCGCTCAGGCCCAGCTCTTCGCGAATGGTCATATTAGCGACCGAGAGGGAGCTGCGGTCGAGGTAGTTGATAATGGCGGCGAACAGCAGCAGCAACATGGCTGTAATCTGAACTTTCCGGATGCGCGGCGAGCGCATCACATCACCGCGAGCGGGAACATAGTCATTGCTTCCCGGTGGCGTGGTCGACGAATTGTCGCGACCGGTAACCGTCGTGTTTTGCATTGCAACCTCCCGGAGCAGGGCCGTTATCTTGTGATGAGCTTCAGCAATAACGCGGCAGCGAAAGATATGCTCGCGTGTATGGTTGTCGAGACTAGAAGCAACCAGAGAGGTTGTTACAAAGATGTTTCTGAATCGTGCGGGAGCTAATGCTTTGCGGTTTTTTATCGGTTTTTAATTGTACTGGCTGATGGATCGCACCATGGAAGATTTCGCCGTCGCCAGATGATTATGTAATGCACAGAGCGCATCCACGTCCTGGCGACCGATTAATGCGGTCAGAATCGCCATATGCTCCTCCAGCGCAACGATATTGCGCTGTTTCAGATCGTTCTCGTCCCATTGATAGTGCGAATGAAAAATAACGGAAATGATCTCCAGGGATTGGTTGAAAAAGGGATTGTTGGCGGCGGAAAGGATCAGCGAATGCATCTCTTTATCCAGCGCGGCGAAGCGACGATAGTCGCTGGCGATGGTATCGCGCATTTTACGATGGCGATCGAGCAGATCGCGCGCCCGTATCCAGCGTTCATCGCTGGTGGGCAGATTGAGAAAGCGGTTCAGCGCATGCGTTTCCAGCATTTCACGCAGCTCAAACAGCTTTTCTGCATAATCCTGAGTGAATTTTTTCATGCGCCACTGGCCGCGCTTCACCTGTTCCAGCAGGTTATAGCGCATAAAGCGCAGCAGAAATTCACGTACCACCACCGGGCTCACTTTTACCTGCTGCGCCAGCTGCAGTTCGCTGAAGGTATCGCCCGGCGTCAGTTGCCGCTGGTTGATCAGATGAAAAAAAGCGTGCTCAAACAGCGCGGCCTGTTGTTCAATCGGAGGCGTGAGCGTAGTGAAGCCATCTTCCGAGGTGGGGTCGCGCACAATAACGTATGTCTCGCCGACTTTTTCCAGAACGCCGCGCTGATGAAGATACTGCAGCGTATGGCGCACCGTGGTGCGGCTGATGTTAAACATCTCCGCCAGCGCGGCCTGGGGCGGCAGCGGCGAACGGATATGGCGCTGGCTTATGCCTTCCAGCATCTGATTGGTCACGTTCTGACGCAGATTCTGACTTCGGCTCATTTTGCTCTCCGGTTTTTTATGCATTAAAAACCATACAGAGCCCAAAAAAATCGCTTCGCCTCACAGATCGCGGCGCCGGTTTGCTCTCCTCATCACATTTTCGTCATAACAGCGGAAAGAGCAGAGGAGAATAGCCATGACAACCATGAAAACCCTTACCCTTGCCGAACCACGACACATGGTCTGGCAAACGCGCAATAAACCGACGCCGGCGGCCAACGAAGCGTTGATAAAAATCGTGACGGCCGGCATTTGCGGCACCGATATCCACGCCTGGGCAGGCAATCAGCCTTTTTTCAGCTATCCGCGCGTGCTGGGTCATGAGCTGTGCGGCGAAGTGGTGGAGCTGGGCGCTGCGGCAACTGGCTTTCAGCCGGGGCAACGTGTCGCGCTGATCCCTTATCTCTCCTGTCAGCGTTGTGATGCCTGCCTGAGCGGAAAAACCAACTGCTGCGAAAATATTTCGGTTATTGGTGTTCATCAGGATGGTGGCTTTTGCGGCTATCTCAGCGTGCCGGTGAGCAATTTGCTGGCGGTGGATGACCTGCCGCCGGAAGCGGCTGCGCTGATTGAGCCTTTCGCCATCAGCGCCCATGCGGTGCGCCGCGCCGCAGTGGGCGCAGGTGAGCATGTGCTGGTTGTGGGAGCCGGACCCATTGGTTTAGGCGTCGCGGCGATCGCGGCGGCGGCTGGCGCAACGGTGGTGGTGGCCGATACCAGCGAAACCCGTGGCGGGCATGTCAGGCAAAAGCTCGGACTGACGGCGTTGAACCCGGCTGATGCCGGATTTGACGGCGCGTTACGTGAACAATTCAACGGCAGGCTGGCGGCGAAAATCATCGACGCCACCGGCAACCCTGGCGCGATGAACAATGCCGTCAACCTGTTGCGCCATGGCGGCACCATGGTGTTTGTGGGGCTGCATAAGGGCGACCTGGTGATCCCGGACAGTGAATTCCATAAGAAAGAGACCACGCTGATGGGCAGTCGCAACGCGACGCGTGAGGATTTCGATCGGGTGCGCCAGTTAATGGCTGACGGAAAGCTGCGCGCCGATATGATGTTTAATCAGCGTTTCGATTTTTCTTCTCTTGCCGAAACCTTTGAGCCGCAGGTCATCAACAACCCGCAGCTGATAAAAGGGGTGATCGACTTCAGCCGTTAAGCTTGCAGCGTGGCGAAAAAATGCGCGCGCACGGCTTCTGCATCAACGCCCAGACAGAGCGTCTGCGCGCGGCATCCGGCGAACGGGTTTTCCCGCGAGGCGAGAGAGGTCACACGACGCACGGTTTGCCCACGGCTAATGCCCTCGGTAATCACGCGTACCGGCGCATTCACCACCTGAAACGCATCGGGCTGGCAGAGGTAAGAAAGGGTTAAGGTGTCATGCAGCGCCATGCCGTTAAACCCCTCTTTTTGCTGGCTGTGCGCCAGATAAAGACGACAAATGGCGCTCAGCACCGGCTGGTTCAGCTGGCACACCTCTTTACCGGTAATCAGCACTTTATGAGTAACGTCCAGCGGCAGTATCACCACCGGCAGCATGGAAGCGAGCACCTGATCGGCAGCGTGGGGATCTTTCCAGATATTGAACTCGCTGAAGGGCGTTACGTTGCCCGCATGCCCGTCAGTACCAAAAGCGCCGCCCATCATCACCAACTCTTTCACCAGCGGAATAATATCGGGCGCCTGATTAATGGCGCTGGCGATATTGGTCAGCGGGCCGATGGCGACCAGCGTAATCTCATGCGGCTGCGCCCGTACGCTGTCGATAATAAACTGCACCGCGCCGGGCGCGCTGTCGCTCCAGCTATTCTCAAAGGCATCGCCCAGGCCATCCTCGCCGTGCAGTTTGGCGGGCGACGTCGCGGCAAGCGCCAGCGGCCGTGAGCAACCGCGATAAACGGGCGCATCAATCGCCATTTTATCGCAAAACAACCGCGCATTTTTCACCGCCTGGCCGACCTCAACGTTGCCGAACACGGTGGTGATACCGAGAATATTTTGCGTACGGGCCGCACAGGCGAGAGCAAAGGCGTCATCTACGCCGATATCGGTATCAAAAATCAGGGTACGCATAGAGATCTCCGGAATCAGATAAATGATAAGCGCGCCCGGCTGCCGCCGGTTGTCTCAGGTTATAAAGCAGGCTATTATCAGGCGCTTAAGGTGATGGCGTACCACCTTTCCCAACCGCCGACTTGCGGCTGATGACGCCTGACATAACCCTTAATCCTTGCGCGGGAGCGGGCGGAGTGTCAGGTATCTCTCTTTCCTGCCCGCGGCTCTGCGCACTTTCTGGAGCTGAATCATGTTGAAATCTTTACTGGCTGTGATGCTGGGCGGTGCCCTGGGCTGCACGCTGCGCTGGCTTTTATCGCTGCGCTTTAATGCCCTGTTTCCCAACCTGCCACCGGGCACGCTGCTGGTCAACCTGCTGGGGGGATTTATCATCGGGGCAGCCATCGCCTGGTTTGCGAAAAATCCCCATATTGATGCTGCCTGGAAGCTGTTAATCGTCACCGGTCTGTGCGGCGGACTCACCACCTTTTCCACCTTTTCCGCGGAGATTGTGCTGCTGCTGCAATCGGGAAAATATCTTTGGGCGATGGGCAGCGTGCTGCTGCATGTTACCGGATCGCTGCTGATGACCTTTCTGGGTTTCGCGTTGGTTAATGCGCTGAGTTAACAGCGCCAATCCCCTTGCGTTACTTCTTGAGAAGCAGGCGCTGAGGCGTTGGGGCTGCACTCTGTGGCAAAGCCCTTCTCCTGATGCGTCTGCTACGCTAAAAGCAGGACGTAACATGATGAATCAACGTCTGTTTCAGACGATTAAGGAGCATGCAAATGAGCGATAACCCGAAATTCCTTAACCTGGTGCTGTTAAACGGTGAGCCCGAAGAGAAACTGTGTGCAGCGCGCGCAGCCGGTTTTGATCAGGTGGAAATCTGGCGCGAGGATGCAGAGCGTAGCGCCGGTGGCTCAGCCGCTCTGGCGCAGCTGGCTGGTCAGCAGGGATTGGGCTTCACTAATCTCCAGGTGCTGCGCGATTTTACCGGTGCGCCCGACGGCGAACGGCAGAAAAAACGTGAAGAGCTGCGTCAGTTTATTCAGCTGGCGCAGGCGCTGGGCTGCGACACCATTCAGGCCCCCGCCAGCACGCGTGAAGATTGCGTTGTCGAAAAGATTGATGAAGACCTGCGCTGGCTGGCTTCGGAAGCGGCGCGTTACCAGATGCGCATCATGTATGAGCCGATGGCCTGGTGTCGCGTCGATAACACCCTTCCTCTCGCCTGGGCGCGTTTACAGCGTCTCGATCAGCCCAACATCGGTCTGGTGGTCGATCTGTTTCATATCTGCGCGCTGGGCGGCGACGCGTCTCAGCTCGACGGCATTCCGGCGGATCGCATCTATGAAGTCCAGCTGTGCGATATGGCGGCGCCCATTCCGCCGGGAGATAAGTCGGCGCTGATCGATACCGCCCGCCACCGCCGCGAGCTACCAGGCGAGGGCATCATTGCGATCGATCGCTTTGTGGATAAGCTGAAAAACGCCGGTTACCGCGGGCCGGTCGGCATTGAAGTTTTCAACGACCAGCTCAAAGCGCTGCCGACGCAACAGGCGGCTGACAAAGCCTGGGCGGCTCTGAATCGTTACTGGCCTTAATCCTGTAAGCACTGGGCGATAAAGGCGGCCGCCCGTTTCGCGCCCTGGCCGGAAATGGTATGGCCGGTGGCAGGCTCAAGCTGCATTTCTGTCGGCACATTAGCGCTTTCCAGACGCAGCGCGGCCGAGTCGGTTTCCGTCCAGGGAATGACGCCATCGGCATGACCGTGCACCAGCAGCACGGGCGTATGGGGATTGGGCGTTAACGCGCCTTCCCAGGCCAGACGACCGGAAAAGGCCACCACGCCCGCCAGCGGCCAGCGGCCCGATGCCAGCGCATCCAGCGCCATGATCGCGCCCTGAGAAAAGCCTACCAGCACCACTTTGTCCCAGCGATTTTCCATGCCGTGGCTGGCCAGAGTCTGCGTCAGGGTGGCGTCGAAGGCCTGACGCGCCTCGCGTACCCGCGCCGGACGGTTTTCCGGCGTCACGCCCGCCAGGCTGAACCATTGATAGCCCGTGCCCTGCTCAAAGGGAAAGGGCGCATTGGGCGAGGCAAAGGCCACATCAGGCAGCAGCCCGGCCCAGTGCTGGCCCAGCGACGCCAGATCCTCTCCGTTACTGCCTACGCCGTGTAAAAAGATTGCTAACGCTTTTTTCATCTCTGTTCCTTGTTCACCAACCGTAAGCGGACATATCCGGACCCGCAGGAATAATGCCATTCGGGTTTAACGCCTTAATGGAATAGTAGCCCTGTTTGATATGATCGATGCTCACCGTGTCGCGTACGCCGGAAACCGCCAGCATGCTTTTCAGATAACGATCGAGCAGAGGATAGTCGCGCAGACGGCGAAGGTTGCATTTGAACAGAGCGTGATAGGCGACATCAAAGCGTATCAGCGTGACAAACAAACGAATATCCGCTTCGGTCAGCCGTTCGCCCAGCAGAAAGGTGCGGCCATCCTGCAACAACAGTTCCAGCTCATTGAGCTGGGTAAACACATCATTGAAAGCCTGCTGATAGCTGATTTGGGTAGTGGCGAAACCGGCGCGATAGACGCCGTTGTTCAGGCGCGGGTAGATCGTCTCGTTCAGCGCATCGATCTCTTCACGCAGCGCGTGCGGATAGAGGTCGATATGATTATCCGCCAGCGCGCCGAAGCCGCTGTTGAACATGCGCACAATATCCGCTGACTCGTTATTAACGATGGTCGCTGTTTTTTTATCCCACAGTACCGGCACCGTGGCGCGACCGGTGTAGCGGGCGTCGGCGCGGGTATACAGCTCGTGCAGATATTCAGCCTGATTGAGCGTATCGCGATCGGCGCCGGGAAAATCGCCGAAGCGCCAGCCCTGATCGTATAGCTGCGGCTCAACCACCGACACGCTAATTAAATGCTCAAGCCCCTTCAGCTTACGCGCTATCAGTGCGCGCGAGGCCCAGGGACAGATCAACGCAACGTAAAGATGATAACGATCCGGCTCGGCCGCAAAGCCGCTGTCGCCGTCTGGCGTGATCCAGTGGCGGAAGCTGGAGGTCTGACGCACAAAGCCGCCCTGTTTATCCGTTGCCTGTACCGGGTGCCACTCCGTGCTCCATTTGCCGTTGACTAACATCGCGTTTGCTCCTCTCTGATCGTTGAGAGAGATGTTACATTGCTTCCGCGATAGTGATTATCCAGGCGAAGCGGCAATCATTCCTTCCAAAACGGAATAAATCAGGTCGGCGGATGCCGCTGGAAATGGTCGGCCAGAAAATCGATCAGCAGACGTGCTTTATGCGTCAGATAGCGCGCGGGCGGGTAGAGCGCAAAAAGCCCAAGCGGGGCAATTTCATAATTTTCCAGCAGCGGCACCACGCCGCTGTTTTTTAATGCCGGTGCGGCGATAAAGCCCGGCAGACGAGCAATGCCCAAACCGGCGACGGCGGCCTGCAAACAGGCTTCGGTATTGGAAAAGCGCAGTCGCCCCTGTACTGGCGTATTCACCAGCTTACCGGGCGGATCTTCAAACGGCCAGTTCCAGGGATCGCGGAAGTTGGTATCGATCAGGCACTGATGCTGAGCGAGGTCGCGCCAGTGTTGCGGTGTGCCGTGCTGTTGCAGATAGTCGGGCGCGGCGGCGATGATAAC
Organism: Pantoea osteomyelitidis; assembly: GCF_044342975.1. Lineage (NCBI taxonomy): Bacteria > Pseudomonadati > Pseudomonadota > Gammaproteobacteria > Enterobacterales > Erwiniaceae > Pantoea > Pantoea osteomyelitidis. The sequence goes on along the minus strand of NZ_JBGFSN010000008.1, from coordinate 170,167 downwards.
GCGAACGTCGCCGAGCCGCCGGGCGATCAAACTGCTGTTGCTGAGCTTGCCGATACGGATCGCCATATCGAATCCTTCATCAACGATATTTACCGCGCGATCGGCAAAACTGACGTCCAGCTCAATCAGCGGAAACTGGCGCGCAAACGCCACCAGCACCGGCGTCAGCGAGGCGGTGCCAAAGGTAACAGGCGCGCTGATTTTCAGCTGTCCGCCGGGCGCGCCGGCGCGATCACGCACCGCGTCATCCAGCGCATCAAATTCATCCAGCAGGCTTTTAACGCGTTCATAGTAGGCGAGGCCTATATCGGTAGGCGAGAGCGCGCGCGTGCTGCGTTTGAACAGCTGCACGCCCAGCTCCCGCTCCAGCCTGGAAACCAGCTTCGATGCCTGTCCGCTGCTGGTGCCCAGCCGGAGTGCTGCGCCAGCGAAGCTGCCGACTTCCAGCACCGCAACAAACATACGGTCACAATCCAGACGATCCATGCTACTCCTTGTTGTCAGCAGCCATGCGCAGAAGCGGGATTCTTCAGCACTTTTCACCGCACCACAAGCTTTTATCCATCTGTAGAACGTGTGACCGCTTCCCACGCCTTCATCATTGCCACCGCGCCCTGCGATCACGCCCGGCCGCTGGATATCGCGAGCCTGGCGCGCGAAGCAGGCATGAGCCATGCTACTTTCTATGCACACTTCAAAACGGTGACGCAAACCTCGCCGATGCAGTACGTTAAATCGATCCGACTGCATCAGGCGCGTCTGCTGATGGTGAAGGAAGAGATGACCGCTGCGGCGGCCAGCCTGGCGGTAGGGTATGAAAGCCCGTCGCAGTTCAGCCGCGAGTTCCGTCGCCTGTTCCGCCTGACGCCCGTCGGGGAAGCAAAACGGCTGCGTCACAGCTTTGCGCTGCCGCCGGCGCAGGAAAATGCTCTGTTTGTCTCTTCACATTAGGTGCGGCAATGCTTTTCAGCGGGACGAAAACCTGTTTGACTGACTTTTCGCGTTAATTTTATACGGAGCCGCCGATGTCACTGATTCATCTTGCTTCCTTAGCGGAGCTGCCCGCCGCCGACTGGGATGCGCTGCTGCCGGACGACCAGCCGTTTCTGCGCCATGCTTTCCTGCTGACGCTGGAGGAGAGCGGCAGCGTCAGCGAGACGAGCGGCTGGCAGCCGGATCATCTGCTGTGGCGTGAAAAAGCAGAGCTACGCGCGGCGATTCCCGGCTACCGTAAGCGAAATTCCATGGGAGAATATGTCTTTGATCATGCCTGGGCCGACGCCTGTCATCGCGCCGGTATTCGCTACTATCCCAAATGGCTCGGCGCTGTTCCGTTTAGTCCGGTAACCGGCGCGCGCCTGTTGGGCGATGCCTCGGCGGCGGCGCAGCTGCTGGCAGCGTTGCCGGACCATCTGCGCCAGCGGCGTCTCAGCGGCGCGCACATCAACTTTACCGATGCGCACGCTAATGCGCTGATGCAGCACGCGCCGGAGTGGCTGCCGCGTCTCGGCTGCCAGTATCACTGGCATAACCGTGGTTACCGCGATTTTCAGGATTTCCTCGATACGTTGATGTCGCGCAAGCGCAAGCAGCTGCGCAAAGAGCGTGAGCAGGTGCAGGCCAGCGGTTTTGCCTTTACCTGGTATCGCGGCAACGAACTGAGCGAAAGCCAGTGGGATTTTGTTTATACCTGCTACGCCAATACCTATGCGGTGCGCGGTCAACGTCCTTATCTGAGCCGGGATTTTTTCAGTTTACTGGCGGAGCGTATGCCGGAGAGCATCCGCGTCACCATTGCCACCTTACAGAATCAGCCTGCCGCCATGGCTTTCTGCCTGGTGGATAAGCAGACGCTCTACGGACGTTACTGGGGCTGCCTGGCGGAGTTTGACCGCCTGCATTTTGAGACCTGTTTCTATCAGGGCATGGATTTCGCTATTCAGGAAGGATTACAGCGATTCGACGCTGGCGCGCAGGGCGAGCATAAGCTGGTGCGCGGCTTCGAGCCGCAGATCACCCACTCCTGGCACTATCTCAGCCATCCGGGGCTGCGTGAGGCAGTGGGCGATTTTCTACAGCAGGAACGGGCTGGCATGCGCGCCTGGGCAATTGAGGCGCGCGACGCCTTACCTTACCGACGAGGCGATCATTTCATGCCGACAAATCCGCCGGTTTGATGCCGCCAGAGGCGGGCATACAGCCCGTTCTGGGCCAGCAGCTCCTGATGATTGCCCATCTCAACGATTTGTCCTTTTTTCAGCACGATCAGCCGGTCCATCTGCGCGATAGTCGACAGACGGTGAGCGATAGCAATCACCGTTTTGCCCTGCATCAGGGTTTCCAGACTCTCCTGAATCGCCGCTTCCACTTCTGAATCAAGCGCCGACGTCGCCTCATCCATAATCAGGATCGGGGCATCTTTCAGCAGCACGCGGGCAATAGCGATACGCTGGCGCTGGCCGCCGGAGAGCTTCACGCCACGTTCGCCAACGTGGGCATCAAGTCCGGTGCGCCCCTGTGAATCAGAAAGCAGCGGAATAAACTCATCGGCGCGGGCGCGACGAATTGCCTCGTTCAGCTCTGCGTCCGTGGCATCGGGACGGCCATACAACAGGTTTTCACGAATGGAGCGATGCAGCAACGAGGTGTCCTGCGTGATCATGCCGATCTGCCCGCGCAGGCTCTCCTGACTGACCTCGGCGATGTTCTGATCGTCAATCAGAATGCGGCCGCTGTTGATGTCATAAAGGCGCAGCAGCAGGTTAACCAGCGTGGATTTTCCGGCGCCAGAAGGGCCAATCAGGGCAATTTTTTCACCCGGCTTGATATCCAGGTTCAGTCGGTCAATCACCGCGCGCTCGCTGCCGTAGTTAAAATAAACATCTTCGAAGCGGATATTGCCGTGGCTTACCTGCAAATCCTTCGCCTGCGGCGCGTCCTGAACGCTGAGCGGCTGCGCAATAGTGGTCAGGCCATCCTGCACCATGCCGATGTTCTCAAAAATGCCGTTCACCACCCACATGATCCAGCCTGACATATTAACCAGGCGGATCACCAGGCCGGTTGCCAGCGCAATGGCCCCGACGCTGATCAGCGACTGGCTCCAAAGCCAGAGCGCGATGCCGGAAGTGGCGACAATCAGCAGGCCGTTAAGGATAGCGAGGGTGACATCCATGCTGGTAACCATACGGCTGACCACGCGCGCTTTGTCGGTCTGCTCCTGAATGGCTTCGCGGGCGAAGCGTTTTTCCAGCGCGCTATGGGCAAAAAGTTTGATAGTGGCGATATTGCTGTAGCCATCAACGATATGACCCATCAGCTTTGAGTGCGCCGCCGTCGCCACCACCGTGCGTTTTTTAACGCGCGGCACGAAAAAGCGCAGCGCGGCGCTGTAGGTCACAATCCAGATGATCAGCGGCACCATCAGCCGCCAATCCGTATCGGCGAATAACACCAGCGAAGTGATGGCATAAATCAATACGTGCCAGAGCGCTTCCACCAGTTGTACCGCCGAGGTACGCAGGGCGTTGCCGGTTTGCATGATGCGTTGAGCAATGCGCCCGGCAAAATCGTTATGAAAAAAGCTCAGGCTCTGACGCAGCATATAGTTGTGCTGTTGCCAGAGGATAAGGTTGGGCATACCCGGATTGATGTTCAGATGCACCAGCAGATCGTGTAGCCAGGTACAGAGCGGCCGCAAGATCAATGCGACAAAGCCCATCCAGACCAGGACCGGCCAGTTTTCGCTAAACAGCGTGGCAGGCGTGGAGTGGTTTACCAGATCGATAATGCGGCTCAGGTAGCTGAAGAGAGCGACTTCAATCAGGGCGGAGGCCAGGCTTACCACCAGCAGTGCGGCAAAGCTGGGCCACACCTGGCGCAGGTAGTAAAAGTAAAACGGCCAGACACGGGAAGGCGGCGTATCAGACGGTGCGTCCTGAAAGATGTTAATAAAGCGTTCGAAACGGCGGTACAGCATAATCAGGTCCTGCCCTTTGCCATAAAGTTTTCAGCTTAGTGCAAGAATCGATTCGCTTCCGCCAACCTGCCGTCAACTCTTCACAAAGAATATCTCTCTACCGCCGCGTTTATTAACGACTTTTTTCAATGTAGGTCTGCATGTTTTCTTTCGTGACCAGCTCAAAAGGGATCCACAAATTAGAGGGTACTTTTTCTCCCTTTATCAGGCGCTGAGCCACATCCACGGAGGCTTTTCCCTGGCCGATGGCATCCTGAAACACGGTGACCTGCATCTTGCCGGAGGCGAGCGCCTTCAGGCCGTCCGGCGTGGCGTCAATGCCGCCGACCAGAATCGGTTTATCCTGTTTGCCTGACTCCAGCGCCATAATGGCTCCGATTGCCATTTCATCGTTATTGGCCGCCACTGCGTCGATCTCCTCCCCGTTGGTCAGCCAGTTGAGCATCAGATCCATCCCCTCGTTGCGGGAGTAGTTGGCGGTTTGCTTCAGCACCACTTTCATATCCGGATATTTCGCGACCACCTGCTCAACATCCTTTGTGCGTTGCTGCGCGCCAGCGTCGGTCAGGTTACCGATCATAATCGCGACGTTGCCTTTGTAATTCATCTGTTTTGCCAGCGCTTCCATCTGCAAAGTGCCCGATTCACGCTCGTTGGAGCCAACAAACACCACGCCCGGCGGCAGAGAGCGATCGCCCGGCGTGCGATTGACATACACCAGCGGGATTTTTGCCTGCTGCGCCATTTTTGTCAGCGCAGGCGTGCTGGCGGAATCAACCGGATCGACAATGATGGCATCCACCCCGGCGCTGATGAAACTTTGTACCTGATCGGTCTGGCGGCCCACGTCGCCGCGCGCATCTTCAAACTGCACCGCAACTCCCCGCGCCTGCGCCTCTTTATCAATGGCGTGGCGAATAATGGTCAGGAAATTTTGGTCAAAGTAGGCCATGGAAACACCCAACTTCTCTGCCAGCGCAGAGGTGGAACTGCAGAGCAGGGTAAACAGCAGCAGGGCAGGTAGCGCTTTCATAGCGATCTCTCCGGAGGCAAAAATAAATGGAATAATTATTCCGCATTAAGCGGAAAGGGTATTTGCGAAGCGAGATTCAGACTAAGAAAGTTGGCGCTATCTGCCAACAGGTCAATGAAATTAACGGAATAAAGTTCACAGATTATTTTTGAACAAAAATTTCATTTACATCGGCGTTTGGCACGGACTGCAAATAATTCTGTGGCGTTTGCGCACTGACATAGTTATTCGCGGGCTGCATTTCCTCGACTCGGCGCACATTCCACAGCGAAACGCAGTGAATTTTTGCCGTTATGTGCGGCTCCGCAAGCTGCTTTGTGGCAGACGTCAAATATTGCTGCTTTTTGGAAGTGCATTTCCACCATCCGCACAATGACTGACATGTAACAAGCTCTCTATATTTCCTTAACAGTGAAATGAAAGCGGTATTCCTGAAAAAAAACTTTGCGGCAGGCTGCTCCCTTTTAAGGAATTTACCCTATGTTGAAAGATAAAACGCTTACCCGCACCACGCATGTACGTGTCTGGATTTTATGCTTAATCCTGTTTCTCTCCGTGGTCGGCTATGCTGACCGCTCCATTCTTTCCATCTCCGGCTCGGCGATAAAAGATGAGTTCGGCCTCTCCGCCATCCAGCTTGGCTTTGTGCTGTCCGCCTTTAGCTGGGCTTACGTCATCGGACAAATTCCCGGCGGCCTGTTTCTCGATCGCTTCGGCGCTAAAAAGGTTTACGGCATTTCGCTGGCGCTCTGGTCTGTTTCCACCATCGCCATGGGTTTTGTCGGTGAGTTTGCCGGCGGCATGGCTGGCGCGCTGATCCTGATGTTCAGCCTGCGTTTTGCCCTTGGCCTGATTGAGGCGCCCAGCTTCCCGGCCAATGCGCGCGTGGTGATCATGTGGTTTCCCAGCGCGGAACGCGGTCGCGCCTCGTCGCTGTTCAGCTCGGCGCAATACTTCGCCGTGGCGATCTTCTCGCCGCTTTCCGGCTGGCTGGTTTCACGCTACGGCTGGGAATGGCCTTTCTTTGTGCTGGGCGGCATCGGCGTGCTGGCGGTGTTTATCTGGAGCTGGTATATGCGCGAGCCGAAGCAGCATCCCGGCCTTTCCGAAACGGAGATGAAGCATATCGTTGAGGGCGGCGCGCTGATCGATATCGACTCAGCCCGCACGTTAAAAGCGCGTCCTGCGGTCAGCAAAGCGATGTTTAAGAAGCTGCTCACCAGCCGGATGTTGTGGTGCGCCTATATTGGTCAGTATTGCACTATTGCCCTGAGCTATTTCTTTATTACCTGGTTTCCCATCTATCTGGTACAGGCGCGCGGCATGAATATTCTTGATGCCGGTTTCGCTACCGTCGCGCCCGCCCTGTTTGGCTTTCTGGGCGCTATCTCCGGCGGCTATATTTCCGACAAGCTGATTACCCGCGGCTGGACTCTCTCCTGGGCGCGTAAAACGCCCTATATCGTCGGGATGCTGATGGCCGCCACCCTGACCATCGCTGCCGTGATGCCGGGTAATGTCGGGGTAATTGCCATTATGTCCTTTGCGTTTTATGGCAAAGGTATCGCCGCCGGTGCCGGTACCTGGGCATTGATCAGCGATACCGCGCCAAAAGAGGCGGTAGGTCTGGCGGGGGCGATTTTCAACGGGCTGGGCAATATCGCCGGTTTCACCACGCCGATTATATTTGGCGTGATCGTCGGTCTGACCGGCAGCTACAGCATTGGTCTGCTGTTTGTCGGCGCGCACTGCATCGTCGCGGCACTGTTGTTCCTGTTTGTGATGGGACCGATTGAACGTGTTGGCGAAGAGCAGGATAACGGCGCATCAATTTATGAAAATCAGGGGAAACAAGATGGCATTAAAGCAGTTTAACGTGCTGATAAAAGGCCCGCAGCTACCGCAGCGCCTGCTGGATAACGTTGAGGCGCAGTTCACCGCTTTCCGCTTGTGGGAAGCGGCGGATGACGCAGCTTACCTGCAGGAGATCGGTCCGCAGATCGATGCGTTGCTCACCAGCGGTAATCCGGTAATGGGCGCGTCGGTGGATCTGATTAACCGCCTGCCCAACCTGAAGATTATCTGCAGCAACGGCGTCGGCTATGACTCTATCGACATCAAAGCGGCGAGCGCCCGTGGCGTTATCGTCACCAATACGCCCGGCGTGCTGAATGCCTGCGTGGCCGACCTGGGCATGGCGCTGCTGCTGGACGTGGCGCGCCGCGTCAGCGAATCCGATCGCTATGCGCGCGCCGGAAAATGGCTGTCGCACGGGCGCTTTCCTGCCGGTTGTAAAATTGGCGGCAAGGTGTGCGGCATTGTGGGCCTCGGCAGCATCGGCCTTGACCTGGCAAGGCGCGCGCGCGCCTTCGATATGGATATTCACTTTTACAACCCGCACTCGCGCCCTGATGTGCCCTATACCCGCCACGAGACGTTGAAATCGCTGGCGCAGCAGGCCGATTTTCTGGTGCTGACGCTGCCGGGCGGCGCCAGTACGCGCCACCTGATCGATGCGGAGATTTTGCAGGCGCTGGGACCGAAGGGTTTTCTGATCAATATCGCACGGGGCAGCGTGGTAGATGAGCAGGCGCTGATTCAGGCGCTGGAAAGCGGCCAAATCGCCGGGGCGGCGCTGGATGTGTTTGAGCACGAACCGGCGGTGCCGCAGGCATTGCAGAAGCGGAACAATGTGGTGATCACGCCGCATATCGCCAGCAGCACCGAAGAGACGATGCGGGCGATGGCTGACCTGGTATTTGAAAATCTGCTGGCGTTTGCGCAGGGAGAGCCGGTGTTAACTCGCGTGGTGTAGAACACAGAACAACAGCGGTGCGCGGGCACCGCACATTGCCGTCCCCGGCGAGGCGGGATCGCGCCCGATCGTTGCGGGCATGGCCGATCTTCTCAGCCCTGGGATGGCAATAATAGGGATCAGTATGTCGACGATCTGGCCGAGCTGACGGCTGCGCTCGATCTGAAAGAGGCGATCCATGTCGGCCCCTTTTCCCGGCTTTTTACCCCTCACGCGCAGCAAAAATTTATCGGGACGCGCTGAAATAACTTCACATAGCATCGGTTATACTGCCCGCCCTGTCTGATAACCCATGGGAAATTATGGAACGTTTTACCGAAAACCTGATGTATGCGTCGCGCTGGCTGCTGGCACCGGTTTACATTGGACTTTCGCTGGGTTTGCTGGCGTTGACCATCAAGTTTTTTCAGGAGGTGTTTCACCTGCTGCCCGATATTTTCAATATCGGTGAAAATGACCTGATTCTGCTGCTGCTGTCGCTGGTGGATATGACGCTGGTGGGCGGCCTGCTGGTGATGGTGATGCTTTCCGGTTATGAAAACTTCGTTTCCAAACTTGATATTGACGAAAGCAAAGAGAAGCTGAGCTGGCTGGGCAAAATGGACTCCGGCTCGCTGAAGAACAAGGTGGCGGCGTCGATTGTGGCGATCTCCTCCATCCACCTGCTGCGCGTCTTTATGGAAGCGCGTCACGTCGAGAACGACAAGCTGATGTGGTACGTGATTATCCATCTGACCTTTGTGCTTTCAGCCTTTGTGATGGGCTACCTCGACAATATGTCGCGCAACGATAAAAAAGCGCACTAACCTTTACTGCTGGCGGGCTGCGTGCCCGCCAGCTGCGGCATCACTTCCCGAATCATGGCGATAAACTGGCGCAGACGAGCCGGGTAGTAGCTGGCCCACGGCCAGGTCAGCCAGACCGGCAGCGGCGCAGCCTGCCACGCTGGCGTAAGCTGAATCAACGTGCCCGTCGCCAAATCCTCCTGCACCACCCATGCGGAAACAATTGCCGCGCCCATGCCCGCCAGCGCCGCTTTGCGCACCGCATAAAGGCTGTCGCTGATCAGACGCGGCGTAATCGCCATGTTGCTCGCCTCGCCATCACTGATGCGCTTTAAAGTAATTTCATTGCGATAGAAGCTGCTCAGCGCCAGCCAGGGGAGATCGGGCAGCTGTTCCGGCTTCTGCACCATAGGATGCTGCGCCAACAGTTCGGGGGAGGCCACCACGATGCGTGGGATTTCCGCCAGCAGAATCGCCACCGCTGAGGGATCGGTCGGCGCGCCGACCTGAATGGCGCAGTCGACGTTTTCCGCCACAAAGTCCGGCGTGCGGTCATTCAGCATCCATTCCACGTTGAGACGGGGATAACGGCGCAGATAATCCACCAGCGGCGCGATCAGCTGATCCTGACCAAAAGCGTGCGGCGCGCGCACCCGTAACGTGCCCACCGGATCGTCGCTGGCGCCGGTCAGCTCATCTTCCAGCGCATGCCAGGTGGCGAGCAGCTGTCGCGCCTGCGCATAGCAGCGCTCGCCGTCGTCGGTCAGCTTCAACGCGTGGGTGGTGCGCAGGATTAGCTTCAGGCCGAGCAGCTGTTCCAGCGCCTGCAGGCGACGGCTGATGGTGGGTTGGCTGGTGCCAAGCTGCGTTGCGGCGGCCGACAGGTTGCCGCTCTCGACGATACGGATAAAAGTCTGCATCAGTTCTATGCGGTCGATGCTGCCGCTGTTCAGGGTTTTCATACGCATTACGTATAACAGTTTTGTCAGCAACCCGTCTACCGCGTATGGCGCAGAGAGGCTGTAATAGGCGCACTTTCATTTGGGGAAAAATATTATGTCAGCGTTAAACAGCATCGCTAATGTGGCTGAAGCAGAAAAGCTGCCTGCGCCACTGGTCTTTACTCTCGCCGCTGGCGCCGGGTTAAGCGTGGCGTCGATTTACTACAGTCAGCCGATGCTCGATATCATCGGCAAACAGTTCCATGCCAGCGTGAGCAACGTGGGCATGGTGCCGATGCTGACCCAGGCTGGCTATGCATTTGGTATTTTGCTGCTGGCGCCGCTGGGCGATCGGCACGATCGCCGCACCATTATTCTGATCAAGGGCCTGCTGCTGATGGCGGCGCTGCTGCTCTGCGGTTTCTCTGGCGGACTGAACGCCCTGCTGATCGCCAGCTTCGTGACCGGGCTGACCGCCACGGTGGCGCAGGATATCGTACCGGCATCGGCGACGCTGGCACCGGAGCGCAGCCGCGGCAAAACCGTGGGCACGGTGATGACTGGCCTGCTGGTAGGCATTCTGCTGTCGCGTGTTGTCAGCGGCGTCGTGGCGGAATATCTGGGCTGGCGCGCCATGTACCTGTTTGCCGCTGCTGCGGTGCTGGCGATCAGCGTTGCGCTCTGGCGCGTGCTGCCGCGCTTCCGGCCCGGTACCTCGGTGAGCTATCCGCAGCTACTGTTGTCGCTGGCGCATCTCTGGCGGCAGCATCAAACCTTACGCCGCGCCGCGTTGGCGCAGGGCTTGCTGTCGGTGGGCTTCAGCGCCTTCTGGTCGACGCTGGCGTTAATGCTGAGCGAACGTTTCCATCTCGACAGCGCGGTCGCCGGATCTTTCGGCCTGGCCGGTGCGGCAGGCGCGCTGGCGGCGCCGCTGGCGGGCGCCTTTGCCGATCGTATCGGCCCGGCGCGCGTGACCCAGGCGGGCGCGGCGCTGGTGATGGTCTCCTTTGCCCTGATGTTTCTGCTGCCCGCGCTGCCGGTGGCTGCTCAATTAGGGCTGATCGTGCTGAGCACCATTGGTTTTGACCTCGGCGTACAGGCGACGTTGGTGGCGCACCAGACGCTGGTTTATGGTCTGGCGCCCGAGGCACGTAGCCGCCTTAATGCGCTGCTGTTCACCGTGGTGTTTATCGGCATGGCGACCGGCGCGGCGCTGGGCAGCATGGCGCTGGCGCACTGGGGCTGGAATGGGGTGGTGATGCTGGCGACCTTAGCCGCTGCGGCGAGTCTGGCGGTACGCCTCGCCAGTCGCCATCTCAGGGACTGATTCGTTCAGCCCTGAAAATATTGTGCCATTATTAAGAAAGTTCTTTTTTTAACAGGGAGCATCATGGACTTTCTTGCCTGGACAGCCGCAACAGGATGCCTGCTGTTATTAATGTCGCTGGCTTCCGGCTGGATTCACCGGGGGCCAGTCACCTCATTTGGCCTCTTTCTGTTTGCCGGTATTTTATGCGGACCATGGGCGTTCGATCTGCTGCATATCGATATCATCAGCCACTCGACGCTGGCGGCGCATATCACGGAAATCACCATGGCCGCCTCGCTGTTTATCACCGGGCTTAAGCTGCGTCTGCCGTTCAGTCATTCCGGCTGGCGGGTAGGGCTGCGCCTCGCTTTCCCCGCGATGCTGCTTACCGTGGGCGGCATGAGCCTGCTGGTTCACTGGCTTACCGGCTTTAACTGGCCGCTGTCGCTGGCGTTCGCCGCCATTGTGGCGCCGACCGATCCGGTGCTGGCCAGCCTGATCTCTGTTAACGATGCGCGCGATGACGATGCGTTGCGCGTAGCGCTCTCCAGTGAAGCAGGAATGAACGACGGATCGGCGCTGCCGCTGTTGATTCTGGCGGTGGTGCTGTTCAACGGCGAAATGCCCGATAGCACGCTCTTTACCCACTGGGCGGCGAAAGATGTGCTCTGGGCAGTGATCGGCGGTGTCGGCATCGGCTTTTTGCTGGGACGCGTCATCGGCATGCTGGTCACGCATCTGCGCAATGCCCATGGCGATGTGGCGCCCAATGACTTTCTCGCCCTGGCGCTGATCGCCATAAGCTACGCGGCGGCGCAGTCGCTGGATGCTTCCGGCTTCCTGGCGACCTTTGCCGCGGGCGTCGGTTTGCGACGTGCGGAACTGCGCGTTATCAAGCGCAATCCGCAGGAAGATCTGCCGGAAAGCGATCGTTTCCTGCCTGCGGAAGAGCTGATCAACCCTAACCAGCGCATGTCATACAGCGGCGGCAATATGGCAAAATCAGTCGGGCTGGTGGTGGGCGATGCGCTCTCTTTTGGCGATACCATTGAACGCCTGATGGCGGCTGGATTGATGGTGGTCCTGGGCGTGACGCTGGCGGATCACTGGAATCTGATGGGCGTGATACTCGGCCTGCTGCTGTTTGTGGTGGTGCGACCGCTGGCGGTGTGGCTGGCGACGCTGGGCGCGGGCATTCCCCCGGCGCGTCGTATCCTGATCGGCTGGCTGGGTATTCGCGGCATCGGCAGTATTAACTACATCGCCTTTGCCTGGGTGCATGGCATGGAAGGGCCAAAGGCGACGATGATGGTGGATATGGCATTGACGCTGGTGGTGGCGAGTATTGTGCTGCACGGCGTAACGGTAACACCGCTGCTAAACTGGCGCGCCGCGCGCCAGGCCGCCCGGCAGCAGGACAAATGATCAACTACGCTTTAAATTATTCGGAATAAACAGGAGCCTTACATGAAATTTTCCCTGTTATTACTGTTGGGAATGACGACTCTCTCGGCCAGCGCGCTGGCAGCGGACGACACGCCGGAAAACATCTACGCCAGCCAGCTTTGCCATATTGTCGGCGGCGAAACGACGACCATGACGGGCGATCAATATATCGCGCAGATGAAAGACACTATCGCGCGCAGTCAGTCGCCTTCGGCGATGAACAAGCAGTCTTTTGATGAAGATACCGCGCGTGAGGTGGTCAATGCCTGGATGGAGCTGGGCGATGAGGAACGCAGTAAGCTGCGCGGCAATGAGCAGCAGTGTGAGCAAACCGTCATGACACAGTTTCAGCAGGAAGATTAACCAAACGGCCGCTCGCTATCCCATCATGACAATAAAAAAGCGCGCCCCGCTAAGGCGCGTTTTTTTATAGCTTTTCATTTGCGACTACCGGCATAATTGCCTCTGGTTGGCACTCAGCTTGCATCATTCAGAAAAAGTCAGGTCGCCGGGTGCGGCAGCTGACCGTTTTAGTGGAATCGCTTACGGGTATCATGATCACGCGTCGACGCTTATTCCTTGGCACTGCTGCCACAATGCTCTCTATGTCTACCGGCAAACTTTTTGCCCGTGATGAGATTATTCCACTCTGGCCGGACGATCCGCCCGGCGGCGGCGGGCCGTCCGGCCAGCTGCATGTCAGCCTTAACGGCTCATGGTCAAACATCGTCAGCCCGGCGATTCAGCGCTTCCGGCCTGAAAATCCCAATGGCGAAGCGGTATTGATCGCCGCAGGCGGCGGCTATCGCTGGATCGGCATGGGACGCGAGGCGTGGCCGGTTGCGCGCTGGCTGAATGCCAACGGCTATACCGCGTATGTTCTGAGCTATCGTTTACCCCATGAGAAGTGGCAGGCGGGCCGACTGGCGCCGTTGCAGGACGCGCAGCGCGCTATCCGCCTGGTGCGCTCGTTTGAACGCAAAGTGCATCTGCTGGGTTTTTCCGCTGGCGGCCATCTGCTCGGCATGGCGGCGGCGCGTCCCGATTTTGATTCCTATGCGCCGCAGGACCCGCTCGATCAGGTCGTACCCAGAGCGGACAGCGTCGGCTTAATCTATCCGGTGATCACTCTGGAGGCGCCTTATCAGCACACAGCAACGCATCTGATGATGGTGGGCCGCAATGCCACGCCAGCGGATGAGGCGAACTGGTCGGTGCAAAACCATGTGACGCACCGCTACCCGCCAACCTTTCTTGCCCAGGCGGAGGACGATCACACCGCCAATCCGTTCAACTCGGAGCTGATGCGCGACACCTGCCGCCGTATGCGCGTGCCGGTGGAGCTGATTCAGATCACGAAAGGCGGGCACGGTTTTGGCCTCGGCAAAGCAGGAACGCCAGCGGCGCTGTGGGATCAGGCCTACGCACGCTGGCTCGATAATCTGGCATGATTTGCACCTTTGACGTGCATCGCCGTTAAATCAGGTTGAAGCGGCTGTCGGGCTGTAGCGGTTCCGGCAGCGGAAAATCACTGTTCATCTCTTTCAGATTACGTTCGATGGTCGTGCACATGGCGTTCAGCGGCAGATCGTTCGCCGCCTTGCCAAAGGGATCTTCCAGCTCTTCCGCCAGCGACTCCAGAGAGAGAAAGGTATAGGAGATAAAGACCGATACCAGCGGCGTCATGTAGTGCAGATCCGCCACCAGCGCAAACGGCAGCAGCGTACAAAACAGGTACACCGTGCGATGCAGAATCAGGCTGTAGGCGAAGGGAATCGGCGTAGTGGCGATACGTTCGCAGCCGCCCAGCACCTGCGACAGCGCGTTCAGGTTGCGATCGATGTTCTGGATAAAAACATCTGAAATCGCCCCGTTGCGCTGTTGTTCGCCCAGCCAGATCCCCATGCAGAGCAGCAGCCGGTTGGTGGGCAGCGGGCTGTTCATCACCTCGTCGCGCCAGCGTGGCGGCACCAGCCGCGCCAGATCCGTCTGCGCGTCGCTGTGTCTCAGCTGATGTTTCAGGCTCCAGCTAAAGGCGATCATCAGCGCGGCAAAGCTTTTCGCCTCATCATCCTGTTCCGGCAGCACGCTTTTTACCTGACGCAGCAGTGAACGCTGGGTAATCAACAACGATCCCCACAGGCGGCGTGCCTCGGTAAAACGCGCGTAGCTGGCGTTGTTGCGAAAGCCCAAAAAGATAGCGATAGCGACGCCCAGCAGGCTGAAGGGAGCGGTGGTGAGGTGAATGCCGAGGCTTTCATACCACTGATAGCCCATCACTGCGATAACCGACATCAGCAGATTCAGACTGAGGCGAAACAGGATTTTGGATAGTACCGAGCCGTGCCAGTCAAACAGGCGCAAAAACCAGTGCTGTGGAGGACGAACAATCATAGTGAGTTTTACAGTTCAGGAGTGAATAAGCAGGCCGCCAGCCTGACACCTGCGGGAAAAAAAATCGAGCCGTTAGCGCCAATTAATTCCATTACTCTGTGGTTGTTTTCTCATCTTGCTGGTTATCTTCCTGCATTTCACGCCAGAGTTTGTCAGTGCCCAATCTTTTTACCGCTGGCTGCCACGTGTTCTGCTGACAATAGCGACAGGCTTCATGGGGCGGCGTGTCCTGTCTGACCACATAGCCGCAGCTTGAACAGGCATAGCTGTCTCCAATCTGAATGCGTTTATCAAACTCCTTATCCTGTTCCGGCAGCAGCCACAGGCCCACGCGCGGCTGCTGGTAACGCAGCAGGCTGACGCTGCCCGAAGGCTCCAGCCAGGCGCGCCGCACCTCGCCAAGATGCTGCACATTCAGCGCGCGCAGTTCGGAAAAAATACGATCGCGCGAAAGCTCCGCACGCCGGATAGGTTTCAGCGCCAGTCTGCCGTCCATGACCAGCAGGGTCACATCGCCCTGACTGAATTTTTCCAGCGGATGAAAGCGAAAGGTGAGCCAGGAGAGCAGGCGATAACAGCCGAGCAGGGTGATCAGCAATACCACGGTGGGCAGAATACCTTTCTCCGGCGTTTGCAGCGGCGGACCGATAGCGGCGCCGAGCATTACCATAATCGCCAGTTCAACAATACTGAGCTGGCCCGCAAAGCGTCGTCCCATCAGGCGCAGCACGATCAGCAGCACAAGATAGATAATCAGAAAGCGCAGCAGCACTTCCAGGGCAAAGGACCAGGGCGCTTCGCCAATCAGCCATTTATGCATCATTTCCGTCAATTCGTTAATCCTCCAGCGCAACAGAAGCGGGCGCCCAGCGCGTGGCCTGACAACAGCAGCAGGGAGATTGCCGATCGTGTGTCTGCTTTTCAAGCTGGCCGCAGCGGGTGCAGACGATATGTTTCTCGTCCCGCATGGCGTCATGCAGGCTGGGATCGTCCTGCGGAATAACGGCGAGGCCGGGACGGGGCGTATCGCTCCAGACCAGGGTCACCGCCCCGGACGGTTCAATATAGATGCGGCTCAGCTGACCTAAATGCTGTACGCCGCGCCCGCGCAGCAGGGAGAAGAGCTTTTCCCGCGACAGAACGGTGGCGCGCAGCGTATCCAGGCGCAGCCGACCATCATCCAGCGCGACGCGCTCGGTGCCGGTGAGAAGCCGGTCGAGCCTGCGGTAACGCGTACTCAATATGCCCATCAGATGTTGCAGCGCAATAATGCCGCAGACAATCAGCAGCGGCGGCAGCAGGCCGCGTTTGTCATCCAGCAGCGGCACGCCGATAGTGCCCGCCAGGGTGACCACGGCGGAGAGTTCGATCAGCGTGTACTGGGAGGCGACGCGTCTTCCCAGCAGGCGCAGCGTCAAAATGATCAGGATAAAAAAGATCAGCGCGCGCACTATAACTTCCAGCAAAAATGACGGAGGCGACTGGCCAAAAATGAGTCGTGCCATATCTGACAGGGCGATCTGCTCTTGCTTCATTTCCGCTGGTTCCTCACGTGACCTCGCTCACGTTTAGAAGTATATGTGTCTTTCTGCCGCTTGCCGGGGGTATTGCGCGCCGTCTGGCTTTTTCGGAACGATGTACTGAAAGCCTGTGACAACGATCACGTCTGTACTACGCTTAAAGCTATCCCCTAATCTGGCCGCTGGCGGCCTCCGGTCATAAAGGAATCAGCTACTTGTGAAGAATAAGACCTTTGCATCACCCGCACGCGAGGATGGATACGCGGAGCTGGGCGACTACGCCGCAATTGGCGAAGGCCGCTCCGTTGCGCTGATAGCGCCTGACGGCGCTATTGACTGGTGGTGCGCGCCTAACCTTGACTCGCCACCGCTGTTTGACCGCATTCTTGACGCCGGCATCGGCGGCTATTTTCAGCTGGTGCCTGAAGAACCCTGGCGGATGCAGCGTAGCTACCGGCCCGACAGCAACGTGCTGGAAACCCGCTACGAGACGGCGAGCGGCAGCGTGAGGATCACTGAATCGCTTAACAGTACGCTGGCAGGCCGCCTGCCGTGGAGCGAAATGGCGCGACGCGTAGAAGGCGTAGAGGGTGAAGTGCGTATGCTGCTGCGCCTGAGGCTGGGCACGCGTGCCGAGACGCAGTCGCCCTGGTTAGAACGGGTGCAGGAAAAACCGGTTTTTCACGTCGGCGATCTGCTGTTGATGCTGCGACACTCTGAAGAAGTCACCCTGACGGAAAGCAGCGACGAAGGCGTGAGCGGCTATTTTGTTACCCGGCCTGCTTCGCGTACCCTGGTCGCCCTGGTGGCAACGGAACGGGAGCCGCTGGCGGTACCGCCGCTGGAGAAGATCGACCAACGTATCGAGACCAGTGATTACGCCTGGCGCGACTGGGTGAACAATCTCTCCTGGGAAGGCCCGTTCACCAACCATGTGAAGCGTTCGGCGCTGGCGCTGAAGTTTCTCTGGTATGCGCCGACCGGCGCGCTGGCTGCGGCGGCCACCACCTCGCTGCCGGAAGGGTTAGGCAAAGAGAAAAATTACGATTACCGCTACGCCTGGGTGCGCGATGCCTGCCTGATTATCAAGTCGTTTGTCTATCTTGGCGCGCTGGAGGATTGTAAAGCCGCCTTTTCCTGGCTGACCACTACCATTATCCGCCATGACGGCACGCTGCGCGCCTGCTATACGCTGGAAGGCGGTCAGGTGCCGGAGGAGCGCTATCTGCCGCTGGAGGGGTATAAAGGCACGCAGCCGGTGCGCTCGGGCAATAACGCCAGCCGTCAGGTGCAGCTCAGTATGTATGGTGACATGCTGGCGACCGCGCGGCTGTTTATCGATGCCGGACATGTGTTTGATCTCGCTTCTTCGCGCCTGTTAGGTCATCTGGCTAATCGCTGTGCCGACAGCTGGCGCGAGCAGGATTCCGGCATCTGGGAATTGCCGGAGAAACAGCACTACACCCATTCGAAAATGGCCTGCTGGGTAGCGTTGGATCAGGCGGTGGCGCTGGCGAAAGAGGGGCATATTGAACCGACGTGGAAAGGGCGCTGGGAACGCGAGCGCGATCGAATCCGCGACTGGATTGAGCAACATTGCTGGTCTGCGCAACAGCAGGCTTATACCTTTTTCGTGGGCAGCGACAAACTGGATGCCGCCATCGCGCTGACGCATTATTACGGCAGCATGGTGAATCCCGAGCGGATGCTCTCTACGCTACGCGCTATACAGCAACGGCTGGGGCAGGGCAGTCCTATGCTTTATCGCTACTCCGGCGTTGATAAAGAAGAAAGCACCTTTGTGGCCTGCTCTTTCTGGCTGGTGGAAGCGCTGGCGAAGATGGGGCAAACCACAGCGGCAGACGAAGCGATGAAGGAGATTCTGGATACGCTCTGCCTGACGGGGAATGTGCAGATCTTCAACGAGATGTTTGATGTCAGAACCCGAACCTGGCGCGGCAATATGCCGCAGGGATTAAGCCACCTGTCGTTGATTTGCGCGGCGAAAGGTCTCGCGGATGACGCGAGCAAAGGCCCGACGCCCTGACCGCAGGCGGGCAAACTTGCCCGCCTGATTTCTTCTCACTCTTGTCTCTGTCAACACGGGTTACGCCCTGTGAATGGCCGTCGGCAGCCCTCTGTTCCTGATAAAATCCTTTCTGAACAGCGATATCAAAGAATTTTTGACAAGTTATAAAATTCTTTCCGTTATCAGTTTGTTTCCTCAGTTTGTATTGTTTGTTTCAACAGGACACAACACAACATCCAATATCACCGAGAGGAAATAACCATGTCTAAATTCGATCTGCTCGACCCGCAAAACTCTACCCTGATCTTCATCGACCATCAGCCGCAGATGTCTTTCGGCGTCGCAAATATCGATCGCCAGCAGCTCAAAAATAATACCGTGGCCCTTGCGAAGGCAGGCAAAATTTTTAACGTGCCGGTGATTTACACCTCTGTGGAAACCGAAAGCTTCAGCGGCTATATCTGGCCGGAGCTGTTAGCGGTTCACCCCGAGTTGAAGCCGATTGAGCGAACCTCCATGAACTCCTGGGAAGATGCCAAATTTGTCGAGGCGGTGGAAAAAACGGGCCGTAAAAAGCTGGTGATCTCTGCGCTGTGGACCGAAGTCTGCCTGACCTTCCCGGCGTTGATGGCGATGAAAGAGGGATATGAAGTTTATGTGGTAACCGATACCTCTGGCGGTACCAGCGTTGACGCTCATGAGCGTTCTGTGCAGCGTATGGTGCAGGCCGGGGCGATTCCGGTGACCTGGCAGCAGGTGCTGCTGGAGTACCAGCGCGACTGGTCACGCAAAGAGACCTATAACCCGGTAATGGATCTGGTGCGCGAGCACAGCGGCGCTTACGGCATGGGCGTCGATTACGCTTATACCCTGGTGCATAAAGCCCCGGCGCGTCAGGCCTGATCCTGCTTTATCATCCCCGGCGCGCGCCTGTGCGCCGGGAGCTCTTCGTAAGTTTATGTAAACCTGACGGGTGGTTAAACCGGCGTGATAACAGCAAAACCGCCTCTTGCTTTTTATATCCGGTTCGATCGCTTAGCGCTGCGTTTTTTATTAAGGGTAAAAACCCCTGATTTGAAAACATTATTTTAGCAATAAGCGAGACCGGGTTAATATATCGATTCAGTTTATCGGATAATGACAAAATGTTGCGAAATGCCAGGTAATATGTATAAGTCGATTCCGGTTGCCTTCTTTATATTTGCGCCTTGCATTCGGTTCAGGGTGATCTATATTTTAAAGCGTAGGACGCACATAACTGATTTCTTCGCAGTACAGAAACATGTTATGTATTTCTTAAAACTCACGAAGAGGAAATTAATATGACTCAGCATCGTGGTGGTTCAGGAAACTTTGCAGACGACCGTCAGAAAGCATCAGAAGCAGGTAAAAAAGGCGGACAACACAGCGGCGGTAATTTTAAAAATGACCGCGAGAAAGCCTCTGAGGCAGGGAAAAAAGGCGGACAGAACAGCAGTCGTAGCTAGTTCCGCGCAGGCCATGGATGGCCAGTAAAGTAAGATGCATTTACTTAATCCCGTCAGATATATTTCTGGCGGGATTATGCTATCTAAAAAAGCTGAAAATAATATGTCTTGAATTATTTTCTTGCGCACTATTTTTATTTCCGCTTTAGTCAAGCCAAATGATCATATTTTTTCCTCTGTAATTATACAGGCGAAAAAGCCTGATTATTAACAGGCGAAATTCGTTGCAGACAATAAATCGTTAGTTCAGATAGACTCAGAAATTTCTGATAAGTTCATAAGGTTTTACTTTGTTTCGGGTAATTTATTTAAGCTTTTGCAGCTGGATAAAATAAACCCGGCATTGGGGAACGAATTGCCGGGTGGTGATGAAAGAATTTTGCGTTTAGCGCATCGTCACAAACTCTTCCGCTGCGGTCGGATGGATGGCGACAGTATTGTCGAAATCTTTCTTGGTTGCGCCCATTTTCAGCGCGACCGCGAAGCCCTGAAGCATTTCATCCATGCCGAAGCCAATACCGTGAATGCCGACAATCTTCTCCTCCTGACCCACGCAAACCAGCTTCATACGGCACGGCTGACGATGTTGTGTCACGGCGGTATACATCGCAGTGAAGGAGGAGGTGTAGACTTTCACCTCGCCATCGCCATATTTCTCGCGCGCCTGCGGCTCAGTCAGGCCAACGGTGCCGATCGGCGGATGGCTGAAGACCACGGTGGGAATGTTGCTGTAATCGAGATGCTCATTGAGTTTGTTATTAAACAGACGCTCAGAGAGGCGACGGCCCGCTGCGACCGCCACCGGCGTCAACTCCACCGCGCCGGTGTTATCACCCACGGCATAGATGTTTGGCACGTTGGTGTTCTGGAATTTATCGACCTTGATATGACCTTTCTTATTCAGCTCAACGCCGGTCACGCTCAGGTTCATGCTGTCCGTTTCCGGCTCACGGCCAATCGCCCAGACCAGACAATCCACGGTCTGCTCGCTGCCATCTTCCAGCTGTAGCGTCAGGCTGCCGTCGCTGTTTTTGATCACCGCTTTCGGGATCGCATGGGTGTGCAGCGTCGGGCCTTCCTGCTCCATCACTTCCACCAACGTTTCCGACAGCAGCGGATCGAAGTGGCGCAGCGGCGCATGCTTACGCACAAACAGGTGAGTTTCTGAACCCAGCGCGTTGACCACGCCTGCCAGCTCAACGGCGATATAGCCTGCGCCAACCACGGCGGTGCGCTTCGGCAGCGCATCCAGCTCAAAGAAACCGTCCGAGTCGATGCCATACTCTGCGCCCGGCACGTTCGGATGAGTCGGACGGCCACCGGTAGCAATCAGAATATGATCCGCCGTGATCTTCTCACCGTTTACTTCTACCGTGTGCGTGTCCACAAAGCGGGCAAAGCCCCGGATCACGTCAACCTGGTTTTTGCCCAGCACGTTGTTATAGGAAGTGTGGATGCGATCGATATAGGCGCTGCGGTTTTTCACCAGTGTCGCCCAGTCGAAACGGTTCACCGTGGTATCAAAGCCGTAATCCGGACCGTAGAGGTGGATCGCTTCGGCAATCTGCGCCGCGTGCCACATGACTTTCTTCGGCACACAACCTACGTTTACACAGGTGCCGCCCAGCTCTTTCGCCTCAATCAGCGCGCATTTCTGGCCATACATTGCCGCCCGGTTGATCGAGGCGATGCCGCCGCTGCCGCCGCCAATAGCAAGGTAGTCATAATGTCTGGTCATCGATTGTGTCCATCAGGTTGGATGAAAAAATTGGCATAGAGTGTAACGCTGCCGGGCGAGTTGCCGCAAAGTTTGCACCTATGATTGTAATAGGGTTAGATATTTTCCTCATTTTCAGGGAAGCATAACATGCAGCTTACATTTCTCGGTACTGGCGCTGGCGCGCCCAGCCTGCAGCGCAACGTCACTGCCATTGCGCTGACACGCTCCCGTCGCGGCGAAACCTGGCTGTTCGACTGCGGCGAAGCCACCCAGCATCAGTACATGCGCTGTCGACTTAAGCCGGGTAAGCTGGAAAAAATCTTCATTACCCATCTGCATGGCGATCACATCTTTGGCCTGCCGGGATTACTGACCAGCCGCTCAATGGCGGGCATTCTGGAGCCGCTAACGATCTACGGGCCGAAAGGCATTAAAACTTTCGTTGAGACGGCGCTCTCGCTGAGCGGCTCCTTTACCACTTTTCCGCTGGAGATTATTGAAATCGAAGCCGGGCCGGTTTATGACGACGGCACGCTGAAAGTCACGGCATGGCCGATGAATCATGTGGTGGAGTGTTACGGCTACCGGATTGAGGAGCATGACAAGCCTGGCTTTCTGGATGCGCCGCGACTCAAGGCGGAAGGCGTGCCGCGCGGTCCCTGGTATCAGCAGCTAAAGCGTGGCGAATGCGTGACGCTGGAAGATGGACGGGTAATTAATGGCGCGGACTATCTCGGTCCGGCGACCAAAGGCAAAGCCATCGCCATTTTTGGCGATACCGCGCCTGGCGATGCGGCGTTTGCGCTGGCGGCCAATGTGGATCTGATGGTGCATGAAACCACGCTGGAGGCGGCGATGGCGGAAAAGGCCAACGGTCGCGGCCACTCCACTACGCTTCAGGCGGCGCGCGTTGCGCTACAGGCGGGCGCAAAGCGGCTGGTTGCTACCCACTTCAGCTCGCGCTATGGCGGGCAGGATATGGCGAGACTGTTGGCAGAGTGCCAGTCGGTATTTCCCGACACCGAACTGGCGAGAGACTTTGCCGTCTTCGAGGTATAGCGTTTTTACTCCGGCACAATCCATTCAACGCGCGTGTGGCCCGTTCCGGCAGGCACCAGCTTTTTATGCAGCCACGGCAGCAGCTCACGCATCTGCTGCTCCAGCTTCCACGGCGGGTTAATCACGATCATGCCGGACGCGGTCATGCCGCGCTGATCGCTGTCCGGACGCACCGCCAGCTCAATTTGCAGAATGCGGCGAATGCCGGTGGCTTCCAGCTCATGTCGCATACGTTTGATCTGCTGGCGCATCACAACCGGATACCAGAGCGCGAAAACGCCGGTGTTGAAGCGCTTGTAGCCTTCCTGAATCCCCTGAACCACCGCCTGGTAGTCGCTTTTCAGCTCGTAAGGGGGATCGATCAGAATCAGTCCGCGACGCGAGGGTGGCGGCAGCTTCGCTTTAAGCTGCTGATAACCGTCGCTGCGTTCTACGCGCGCGCGGCTGTCTTTGGTGAACTCATTGCGCAGCAGCGGGAAATCGCTGGAGTGCAGTTCCGTCAGCTGCAGCTTATCCTCTTCACGCAGCAGGTGACGCGCAATCAGCGGCGAGCCAGGATAGTAGCGCAGCGTTCCGTTGGGATTAAGGTTACGGATGGCGTCGAAATAGGGCTTCAGCAGTTCAGGCGCATCAGGCTGCTGCCAGATACGCGCAATGCCTTCCAGGTATTCGCCGGTACGCTCGGCATGTTCGCCGCTGAGCTGATAACGTCCCGCACCCGCATGCGTATCAAGGTAAAGAAACGGTTTTTCTTTTTCTTTCAGGGCGCTGAGGATCAAGCTCTGAACAGTATGTTTGAGAACATCGGCATGGTTGCCAGCATGAAAGCTGTGGCGATAACTGAGCATAGTAAAATTGGTTTTTTGCGCGGCGCTGCGTTCGGAAGTCAATATCGAGTGTCACGCGGGCAAGTATACATGGGCAGCGGGTAAAATGCTGCGCTTCTCTGCGCCGGACGGGAAGAGGGGAGAACCTCCACGCCTGTTTTCGACCTCGAAAATGATAAAATTATCGGGTTAATTATTATTAATCTTATCATTTCTGATAATAGATAAAATGCCAGAATAACTTTCCAGAAGAGCCTGGAGTTATTTGTCAGGCGAGGCGGGTCACGCCGCGAGTTAATCTAAAATCACAAAATAAGTGAAGCTGATTCAGGCGAATTTGTTTCCTGTTCGTTAAATTTTGACCCGATGAGATAACTTATTCTGGCGCGGGAGATACCAGGGTATCGTTAAAGCGGCGATTTAAGGTAATATGCACGCCGTCGGGTTCTGTACCCGCGAAATTTATTTACTCTGAACATTAAAGGTAAGGGTAAAAAGAGCGGGTTGCTGCAGTGGACGACTTCACATGGAAAGAACGTATTAACATTCAAACCGGAGGAATAGAATGCACAAGTTTGCAGGTATTATCATTGTCTCGCTTTTTGCGCTGGCGGGATGCGTCCCTAAAAAAAATACACCGTCTGCTATCACACACGCTTCTCAGGCTCAGCAGAGCAGCGTAACCGCTCAGCCGGAATCGTCACAGGATGACGTAGAGAGCCAGCAGGCTGAAGCAGCAGAGAGCCGCGATATGGATTACAGGGCTTTTAGCAGTAATGCCGAATACATTCAGCAGTGCCGCAAAGAATTAGACGCGATTCGTTTATACAATCCTGCTTCCTACAACAGTTATCTGGCTGAATTCCAGAAGGTAGGCAAAGAGACGCAGAAATACCTGGCGGTAAAAAATGCCATTGGCTCAGATATCAATAATCTCGTGATGCCGCACTATCAATTTCAAATACGCGAACTCTGCTTCCGCGTTAAGACGCGTCTGGCACAGCTGATGATCAGTCAGGTAAAGTAAACAGATAAAACCAATATCAGAATTAACATGCTCATGATTAGCTTTGCCAACAATTAAATAAACAACGGTCAAGCTATTGCGATTATTTGCACTGCGGGATGCGGTAATTATTAAGGTAATAGTTCATGAAAAAATGTTATACAGGCAAAGTGGCGCTGCTCACTTTGCTGGTTTCCGTTGCGTCTCTCTCATTTTCTTCGCAGGCGTCTGATGATGAAGAAATATTAAAACTGTTTAATGAAACTGCGCGCAGTTTGCCTTCAGCCTCGTCGGGAAAAGCTCAAAGCCGGGAAGAGACGTTATCGATACAGCTAAAGGCATTGCAAAAAGAAAGAAACCAGTTACAGAAAAGGATTAGGCAACTGGAAGCGCTCAAAGCGCAAAATGAGACAAAGGCGCAGGTTTCGCGTACCACTGATGAAACGGAAAGGCTGATTGAAAACCTTGAAGAAGAAATCCGAAAAAACAAGCAGACCATCGCCAGCCAGCAGAGCGCATTAAAGGCGGCTGAAGCGAAAATCAGCGGCCAGCAAACGGACGCAAAAATCGCAAACCTGAACCAGCAGTTGCAGGCGTCGGAAAAGCAGCTGGCACAGCTACAGCAGGAGAAGCAGAGCGCCAGCGTCCAGCTGAATCAACAGCTGGCTGAACGGCAGAAAGCGCTTGAGAATTTGCAGGCAAAGCTTGAGGCGACCGAGAAACAACTCGCTCAGCTACAGCAGGAGAAGCAGAGCGCCGCTGCCGTGCTGAAGCAGCAGCAGACCGAGCGTCAGAAAGAATTGCAAAGTTTGCAGGCAAAGCTTGAGGCGACCGAGAAGCAGCTCGCGCACCTCCAGCAGGAGAAGCAGAGCGTTAAGGCTAAAGAGCCGCCGCCGCAATCCAGAGAGCAGGAGCAGTTAACTTCCCAACTGGCAGCGCTACAGCAGCAATATCAACAATCACAGCAGGAAAACGAAAAACAGCGTCAGCGCGCAGACAGTCTCGAAAAAGAGCTAACTCAGCTCAATAATCTGGTTAACGCCAGCAAAGCGCTGGCTCAGGATGTGACCAAAGCCGTTAAGCCTGAATCGCCCGCCTCTTCCCCTCTCCCGCAATCCGAAGCAGAACGTGACAGCTATGCCCTTGGTCAGTTTCTTGCCGCTAACGTCGGCGCTCAAATCAAAATCATCAAGGATGCGGGCATCGCCATTCTGTCGGATCCGTTAAGCGCGGGCCTCACGACAAAATTAAATAACGGGGAATCAGCGATTAGCGATAAGGAGATGGAGGCGCGTTATAAAAAGCTGGACGAGAAGGTCAGCCAGGGAATGAATATGCTGATTGCCAAAGGCTATGAGAAGCTCCAGAAAAAGATCGGCAACCGTAAAGTGTTGAAACAGAGTGAGGGAATGAGCTGGTTCACGGTGAAACCAGTAAAATCCCCGCTCAAGGCCAATGCCGTGGTCGCGGTAAACGTCAAGGTCACGACGCTGGAGGGCAAGGTGATCAATGATTTTTCTGACGATCGTGTTTCCTACCATCAGGATCTTCCGCCGTTGCTTTATGAAGGATTATCCCTCACCGGCAAGAATGGCGAGATTGAGGGATGGGCGCTGGCGCAGGATATTTTTGAGCGTGAACCTCTGCCCGGCTGGGTCGCACCTTATGATGTGGTGCACTATCAATTGTCGGTTAAGTAGTCCCTCAGGCCAGCATCGCTGGCCTTTTTTTTGGCGTCGACGGGTTCGATTTGATTTCATGCCCGTGCGCAACGTAGAGTGCAGGATTAGCTTTATCAGGCTGTGCGCTTAACCAACAGCGCGTCGGCTCTGCGGCAAAATGCCGATTGACCGCGCGTGATGCTGATAAAATAATGTTGGATACAGCCTGTTTTGCTCTGCGCGTTCATTCGCGCCCCATACAACGATAAAAGGACTGCGCTATGACCAATCCCTTACTCACTCCCTTTACGCTGCCGCCGTTTTCCGCCATTAAACCTGAACATGTGGTTCCCGCTGTCACTGAAGCGCTGAACGACTGTCGCGCGACGGTGGAGAAGGTGGTGGCGCAAGGCGCACCCTACAGCTGGGATAGCCTTTGCCAGCCGCTGGCGGAAGTGGACGATCGGCTTGGCCGCATCTTTTCACCCGTGAGCCACCTGAATTCCGTAAAAAACAGCCCTGAGCTGCGCCAGGCTTACGAGCAGACGCTGCCGCTGCTGTCAGAGTACAGCACCTGGGTTGGCCAGCATGAAGGGCTTTATCAGGCGTACCTGAATCTGAAAGAGGGCGAAAGCTACGCCGGGCTCGAGCTGGCGCAGAAAAAAGCGGTGGATAACGCGCTGCGTGATTTCAAACTCTCCGGCATCGGCCTGCCACAGGAGAAGCAGAAGCGCTATGGCGAAATCGCCGCGCGTCTCTCCGAACTGGGTTCTACCTACAGCAACAACGTGCTCGACGCGACCATGGGCTGGAGCAAGCTGATCGCCGACGAAAGCGAGCTGGCGGGCATGCCGGAAAGCGCGCTGGCGGCGGCCAAAGCGCAGGCGGAAGCCAAAGAGCAGCAGGGCTGGCTGCTGACGCTGGATATTCCCAGCTATCTGCCGGTGATGACTTACTGCGATAACCAGGCGCTGCGCGAAGAGATGTATCGCGCCTATTCGACGCGCGCCTCCGATCAGGGTCCAAATGCCGGCAAATGGGATAACGGCCCGGTGATGGCGGAAGAGCTGGCGCTGCGTCACGAGCTGGCTCAGCTGCTCGGCTTCGCTTCCTACGCCGACAAATCCCTGGCGACCAAAATGGCGCAAAGCCCGTCGCAGGTGATCGATTTCCTGAACGATCTGGCTAAGCGCGCCCGTCCGCAGGGTGAAAAAGAGCTGGCGCAGCTGCGCGCCTTCGCCAAAGAGCATTATGGCCTCGACGAGCTGAACCCCTGGGATCTCACTTACTACGGTGAAAAACAGAAGCAGCATCTTTATACCATCAGCGACGAACAGCTCCGTCCGTACTTCCCGGAAACGCGTGCGGTAAACGGCCTGTTTGAGGTGGTGAAGCGTATTTATGGCATCACGGCGCAGGAGCGCAAGGACGTTGACGTCTGGCATCCTGAGGTTCGCTTCTTCGATCTGTTCGACGAAAACGGCGAGCTGCGCGGCAGCTTCTATCTCGACCTCTATGCGCGTGAAAACAAGCGCGGCGGCGCCTGGATGGATGACTGCGTCGGCATGATGCGCATGGCGGACGGCAGCCTGCAAAAACCGGTGGCCTACCTCACCTGTAATTTCAACCGTCCGGTGCAGGGCAAACCGGCGCTGTTTACCCATGACGAGGTGACCACCCTGTTCCATGAATTTGGTCATGGGCTGCACCATATGTTAACGCGCGTGGAAACCCCTGGCGTCTCCGGGATCAGCGGCGTGCCGTGGGATGCGGTTGAACTGCCAAGCCAGTTTATGGAGAACTGGTGCTGGGAGCCGGATGCGCTGGCCTTTATTTCTGGTCATTATGAAACCGGCGAGCCGCTGCCAAAAGAGCTACTGGACAAAATGCTGGCGGCGAAAAACTACCAGGCTGCGCTGTTTATCCTGCGTCAGCTGGAGTTTGGTCTGTTCGATTTCCGCCTGCATACCGAGTTCGATCCGGCCAAAGGCGCGCAGATTCTCGAAACGCTGCGCGAGGTGAAAAAATTGGTGGCGGTAGTGCCAAGCCCGGAGTGGGGCCGTTTCCCGCACGCCTTCAGCCACATCTTTGCGGGCGGCTACGCGGCAGGCTACTACAGCTATCTCTGGGCCGACGTGCTGGCTGCGGATGCTTATTCACGTTTCGAAGAAGAGGGCATCTTCAACCGCGAAACCGGCCAGTCGTTCCTTGATAACATCCTGACGCGCGGCGGCGCCGAAGAGCCGATGGAACTGTTCAAACGTTTCCGTGGCCGTGAGCCGCAGCTTGATGCGATGCTGGAACACTACGGTATCCAGGGATAACCTCAGGCGTGAACATCTGTTTGCTTGAAGAATCGGGCGCCGACAACGGCGCCTTATCTGTTTTAGCCGAACGCTGGCAGCTGCAGCATGACGATAATGCGTTGATGGCGCTGGTTATGACCTCAACCCATCTTGAATTGCGCAAGCGCGACGAGCCGAAGCTGGGCGGCATTTTTGTCGATTTCGTTTCGGGCGCGATGGCGCACCGGCGGCGTTTCGGCGGCGGCCGTGGCGAGGCGGTGGCGAAAGCGGTCGGCGTGAAAGGCGATTACCTGCCGGACGTGGTTGACGCCACCGCCGGGCTGGGGCGCGACGCCTTTGTGCTGGCGGCGGTCGGCTGCCGTGTGCGTATGCTGGAGCGTCACCCGGTGGTGGCCGCGCTGCTGGAGGACGGACTACAGCGCGGCTATCAGGATGCGGAAATCGGCGGCTGGCTGCGCGAGCGGCTCACGCTGCTGCACGTATCCAGCCTGACGGCGCTGAACGACATTACGCCGCAGCCGGATGTGGTCTATCTCGATCCGATGTATCCCCACCGGCAGAAAAGCGCGCTGGTGAAAAAAGAGATGCGCGTGTTTCAGTCGCTGGTCGGGGCCGACGAGGATGCCGATGCCCTGCTGGAACCGGCGCGTCGGCTGGCGAAAAAGCGAATCGTGGTCAAGCGCCCCGACTACGCGCCGCCGCTGGCAGGCGTGGCGACGCAGTCTGCGGTGTCGACGAAAAGTCACCGTTTTGATATCTATCCGCCGCTGCCGGGCCAATAAAAGAAAAGGGCCGGTTAATCCGGCCCTTTTGCTGTTCACTTCTTTTCCCACGGCGCGAACCTACACTTCCTCTTCGTCGCGCAACGGCACAATCAGCATGTCGATATGTACGGTATTGATCAACTGGCGCGCGGAGGACATCAGCTTGCTCCAGAAATCCTGGTGATGCCCGCAAACCACCAGATCCACATCATATTTTTTAATCGCATCCACCAGCACCTGGCCGAGATCGCCGCTGCCGCTCAGGGTTTCGCTGATGGGATAACCGGCGGCCTGCGACAGCTCGGTTAACGCATGATGGGTCTCCTCGGAGATGCGTTTTTGCATATCGCCGAGGTTAACGTCAATCAGGCCAGTGTAGAGATCGGAGTAATTTACATCCACGTGAATCAGGGAGATTTTGGCATCGTAAGGACGGGCCAGAGAAACGGCTTTCTCAACCAGCAACTGGCTTTCCGGGGAAAGATCGACTGCAATCAGGATATGTTTATAAGCCATAATACAACTCCTTTCACGAGATTGTGGATGACAACCCCTGTCCTGGCGCCGCACAACATGGCGAACTTCCCTTGCGCGAGTGGACAATGAGCGCCACCAATATTCCATGCCTGCGCAATGAATCGTGCAGGCAGCTTGTTGTTATGCTTTGATTATAGCTATATCTGTTAACAAAAGCTGCAAAGCGCGCCCTGGCTGTGAGTCAGATCAAGGCTTAACGGTTTTTTCGCTCGCGGTGAACGAAAATCATCGCTGGAAAAACTTTTACCAGATCTCCTACACTGAAAAAGGCGGTTGCCGAATCGGCACTTATCGCCATGGTTTTCAGAACAACAACGCAGTTCGGTTCATTAAGTGGTTGGCTATTTATCGTGGGACGTGGCCGGCGATTCCCTGCTGCACCCGTCTCTGCGGTTCCAGCCGGGAGGGGAATATGATTAGCACTATCGCGCTTTTTTGGGCTCTTTGTATTGTGTGTTTGGTAAACATGGCGCGTTATTTCTCTTCTCTGCGCTCACTGCTGGCCGTTTTACGTGGCTGCGATCCGCTGCTTTATCAATATGTGGATGGCGCAGGCTTCTTTACCTCTCACGGCCAGCCGAGTAAACAGGTGCGCCTGGTGCGCTATATCTGGGCGAAACGCTATCGCGATCATCATGACGAGGAGTTTATTCGTCGCTGCGAACGCGTGCGCGGCCAGTTTATTCTGACCAGTTCGCTGTGTGGCCTGGTGGTGATCAGCCTGATTGGCCTGGCGATCTGGCATTAAAAAAGGGCGACTTTCGCCGCCCTTGTTTATCTGCCTGGGCTTTTATGCCACCAGCTTCAACGCTATCCAGTACAGCGAACCCGACAGAACAATACAGACGGGCAGGGTAAATACCCACGCCATGGCGATGTTCTTAATCGTCCGGCTCTGTAATCCGCCGCCGTCAACCAGCATGGTGCCGGCCACCGAGGAGGAGAGGATGTGCGTGGTAGAAACGGGCATACCGGTGTAGCTGGCGATGCCGATGGAAAGCGCCGCCGTCACCTGTGCGGACATGCCCTGCGCATAGGTCATCCCTTTTTTACCGATCTTCTCGCCGATGGTGGTCGCCACGCGACGCCAGCCGATCATGGTGCCGGTGCCCAGCGCCAGCGCGACGGCGATAATAATCCATACCGGCGCATATTCGATGGTGCCGAGCATGTCGCTGTTCAGCTTATTAAGGAAGCGTTTGTCGTCGGCGCTGGTTTCCGGCAGCTTCGCCGCTTTCTCTGCGGTATCCGAGATACAGAGCAACAGGCGGCGCATCTGGCTGCGCTGATCGACTGAGAGCTGATCGTAGCTCTGCAGGTTGTTCAGCAGGCCCTGAGCGCGCTGTACCGCCTGCATGGCGAGTGCGCTGTTGCAGTGAAACTCGTGCGGAGCTGAGGCGATTTGCTCCGGCGTCGGCAGCGCAGGCGGCGCCATCTGCACAATGTGCGTCAGCGTCTCGTTATGCTGCTGATAATATTGCTCAAGATGATTAACTGCATCGCGCGTGCGCGTGATGTCGTAGCCTGACGCATTTATATTTACCACAAAGCCAGCTGGCGCTACGCCAATCAGCACCAGCATAATCAGGCCGATGCCTTTCTGACCGTCATTCGCGCCGTGTGAATAGCTGACGCCAATGGCGGAGACGATCAGGGCGATACGCGTCCAGAACGGCGGCTTTTTCTTGCCGTCGATTTTTTCACGTTCCGCCGGCGTCATATGAGTACGGGCGCGTTTTTTTGTCCCGCTCCAGTAACGGCGCAGCAGGAAAATCAGGCTGCCAGCCAGCACCATGCCCACAATGGGCGACAGGATCAGCGACAGGAAAATATTAATCACTTTCGGAATATTAAGCGCATCAACAACCGACGAGCCGGTCATCAGGGCGTTAGTCAGACCGATACCAATAATGGCGCCGATCAGCGTGTGGGAGCTGGAGGCAGGCAAACCCAGATACCAGGTGCCGAGGTTCCAGATAATCGCAGCCAGCAGCATGGAGAAGACCATGGCGAGGCCGTGAGCCGAACCGACATTCAGCAGCAAGTCGGTAGGAAGCATGTGGACGATGGCGTAGGCCACACTCAAACCGCCGAGCAGGACGCCAAAAAAGTTGAACACCCCAGCCATTACAACCGCCAACTGCGCACGCATAGCGCGCGTATAGATTACCGTGGCGACCGCATTGGCCGTATCGTGGAAGCCGTTGATCGCTTCGTAAAACAAAACAAACAACAGGGCAAGAACCAATAACAGGCCGGTACTGAGGTCAAGACCAGCAAACAGATGTAGCATAAACGTTACGCCATTATGGAGGACATGAACGCGGCGCATTATCCGCGACAACATGCTGTATGGGAAAGGAAAATATAGTCTTTTTTTGCCCTTAATGGGTAATCTGTGCGGCATAACGAGCGAAAAACGTCGGAAAATGAGTCAGTTACAATATGACATATTTACGACTTTTTTTTGACGCTGGCGTCTCGCAGGTCAGATCACTACAATCAGCGCCTTTCAGGCGAGTCGGGTAGAAGCAGTGGAAAAGTTTGACGTTATCATTATTGGCGCAGGCGCAGCCGGGTTGTTTTGCGCGGCGCAGGCAGGGCAGCGCGGACGACGCGTATTGCTGTTGGATAACGGCAAGAAGACGGGCCGCAAAATCCTGATGTCTGGCGGCGGTCGCTGCAACTTTACCAATCTCTATACCGAACCTGCGGCGTACCTGTCGAACAACCCTCATTTTTGTAAATCGGCGCTGGCGCGCTATACCCAGTGGGATTTTATCGATCTGGTTAACCGCCACGGCATTGCGTATCACGAGAAAACTCTCGGGCAGCTGTTTTGCGACGACTCGGCACAGCAGATTGTCGATCTGCTGATGGCGGAGTGCGACAAAGGCCATGTCACGGTGCGTCTGCGTTCTGAGGTGCTGAGCGTGACGCGCGATGATGCGGGCTACACATTGCAGCTGAATGGCGCGCAGGTGGCGGCGGAAAAACTGGTGATCGCCAGCGGCGGCCTGTCGATGCCGGGGCTGGGCGCCTCTCCCTTTGGTTACAAGATTGCTGAGCAGTTTGGCCTGAAAGTTTACCCGACGCGCGCGGCGCTGGTGCCGTTCACGCTGCATAAGCCGCTGCTGGATCAGCTGCAAGCGCTTTCCGGCGTGGCGTTGCCTGCCACCATTGAAGCGCAGGACGGCACGCTGTTTAAAGAGGCGATGCTGTTTACCCATCGCGGTTTATCAGGCCCGGCGGTGTTGCAAATCTCCAGCTACTGGCAGCCGGGGGAGTTCATTACTGTTAATCTGTCGCCTGCTACCGCGCTCGATGCGTTTATTAATGTGCAGCGCCAGGCGCATCCCAACCTCAGCCTGAAAAACAGTCTGGCAAAGATTTTGCCCAAACGTCTTGTGGAGGTGTTACAGGCGCTCGACCAGGTGCCGGACGTCAGCCTCAAGCAGCTCAACAACAAGCAGCAGGCGGAGCTGGTGGAAAGATTGCACCAGTGGCGCATCCAGCCCAACGGCACCGAAGGCTACCGCACCGCGGAAGTCACGCTGGGCGGCGTAGATACCACGCTGCTCTCGTCAAAGACCATGGAAGCGCGCGACGTGCCGGGACTCTACTTTATCGGCGAAGTGGTCGATGTGACGGGCTGGCTGGGCGGTTATAACTTCCAGTGGGCCTGGAGCTCCGCCTGGGCCTGCGCGCAGGCATTATAAAAAAGCCCGCAGCGGCGGGCTGTACGCATTAATAATGGTAGCAGCAGGCTGCAATCAGCAGTGCATCATTCGTGACGTGTAATCAAAACAGGCGCTTTATCTTCAACGGCTTGCACCATTGTCGCTGACAGATTCTGCCTGGCTTCGCTGTAACTTATCGATCGCATACCTACCTCCTGTTGGTCAAATCATTGTCCAATGATTTGACCACTTTGAAAACTTTCCCGCATTACACCCCGATATCGCGCAGCGGTTTGCCTTGCATCAGGTTGCGTTCGATATGCTCCAGCGTCACATGCCGGGTCTCCGGCACCAGCCTGAACGTCAGCAGGATAAAGGCCAGGTTAAGCACGCCGTAGAACCAAAAAGTGTTAGCGCTGCCGAATTGATCGAGCATCGTCAGGAACGTCGCCCCGACAATCATATTGCCCACCCAGTTGGTGGTGGTGGAGGCGGTAATGCCAAAATCGCGGCCTTTTAGCGGCTGGATTTCCGAGCAGAGCAGCCAGACCACCGGACCTGCCGCCATGGCAAAACCGATAATAAACATCAGCAGCATGGCGATAGCGAAATATTTGCGAAAATCGGTTTCCACACCGAGATGCAGCAGCGTACCGAGCGCCCCCATGCCCAGCGCCATTACCAGAAAACTGGTGATCAACATCGGCTTACGCCCCCAGCGATCCACCAGACCAATGGCGATCAGCGTAGAGAGCATATTCACCAGGCCGACAATCACCGTACCCCACATCTGATCGCTGGTACTGGAAAAGCCCGCAATGCTGAAAATTTTCGGCGCGTAATACATCACCACGTTCATCCCGGTAAACTGCTGCATTACCTGAAGCAGCATCCCGAGCCAGACGGCGCGACGGAAGTGGGTGTTGCTTTTAAACAGTGCCCAGCCGGTCTGCTTCACCTGCAAACTTTCACGGATCTCTTCCAGCTCCTGCTTCGCCTGCGCTGTGGTGCTGCGCAGCCGATCCAGCACGCGTTGCGCCTCGTTAAACCGACCATGTGCGGCGAGCCAGCGCGGGCTGTTGGGAAGAAATAGCACGCCGACGAACAGGATCAGCGCCGGAATAGCGATAATTCCCAGCATCCAGCGCCAGTTGCCGCTGTAGCTGAACGCGGTATCAGAGAGATAGGCGACCACAATGCCAGTGGTCAGCATTAGCTGATACATAGAGATCATCGAGCCGCGAATACGTTCCGGCGCGATTTCCGCCAGATAGAGCGGAGCGGTATACGAGGCGATGCCCACCGCCAGGCCGAGCAGTATGCGCGCCATCACCAGCGACTCTACGTCCGGTGAAAGCGCAGACCAGAGCGAGCCGATAACAAACAGCGTCGCACCAACCAGCATGCTTTTCTTACGTCCCAGACGGGAAGAGATCCAACCCGCGCCAAGCGCGCCGAGTGCGGCGCCGAACATCATGGCGCTGACCACCCACTCCTGTTCATGGTTGCTGATATGCAGATCCTTCGACAAAAAGGGCAGCGCACCCGCAATCACGCCAATATCCAGCCCAAACAACAGGCCAGAAAGCGCTGCCATACAGCAGACAAACCAGGTAAAGCGATTTTGATTATTTCCCGATGATTTCGCGGTACTCATACAGCTTCTCCTTTAAGCTCAACGCGCTCTGTTTTGTAAATGCTATGTAAAGATAGTCATTGCCGATGTGTTACCGGTCACACATTTTGCGATAAGGCACGGACAAATCTCATGCAGGAAAAGTTAAGCGGGAAAAAAGCGTAATTAACTCAATGGGCTGGATATCTACAGTATTTTTACTCTGTTTGTTTTAAAAGCACGAAACAGCAAATCAGGGAAATGGAGGCTTTGATTTGCGGTGAATCATGCTGAGTATCTGCTAAATCCTTCGTGGTTTATGCCGATAGTAAACACTTACCCGTTTTACCGAGAAGTCATTATGTCGCTGAAGAAATCTTCCCTGTTTGTCCTTGCCATTCTGTTTATTATTTTCTTTGCCGGCACCATGTCGAGTGTCTGGCTGTTGACCCGCAGCAACCAGTCGCTGGATAGCGTGAACAAAGAGATCCGCGTTGTGCTCTCCATTATCGATCCCATTAACCACAGCCGTACGCTGCGCGTGCGCGTAATGGAATATATGAAGGCGATGGAGAACGGCAATGCGGAGCAGACGGCGCCGTCGTTGGCAGGCGTAAAAGCGGTGGCTGAAAAAGCGGATGCGGCTTTTCAGGCTTACCTGAACGCGCCGAAGCAGCCGGGAGAAGCGCCGCTGGCTGACGCTTATCGCACCGCCTGGCTTGCTTATCGTCAGCAGGGGCTGCAACCCCTGATCGATGCGGCGCAGGCGAACGATCGCCCCCGCTTTGAAGCGCAAATCGCGACCGTGGCGAAGCTGGATCGTCAGTATGAAATCGTACTGGACAAGGTGCTGGCGCTGCATGAGCAGTATGCGAAAGATCTGAATGGCCGGGCGCAAAGCCATTTCACCTTCGGCATCGGTCTGATTATCGCCTTTGCGCTGCTGTTCCTGTTGGTTATCGTTGCGGTACTGCTGTTCCTGAAACGTTATGTGTTAACGCCGCTGAACAGTGCGCGCGATCGCTGTCGCCAGATCGCTGAAGGTTATCTGGACACGCCGGTGCCGGTTAACGTGCGTTCACGCAGCGAAATCGAAGATGTGCTGCGCTCGATGGAGCAGATGCGTTTGGCCCTGACCGATATCATTGGTCAGGTGCGCGACTCCAGCCATACGGTGGCGTCAGCATCGCAGCAGATTGCAGCCGGTAACGTCGATCTGGCATCACGGACTGAACAGCAGGCCGCCGCACTGACGGAAACTGCCGCCAGCATGGAAGAGCTGGGCGCAACGGTGAAGCAGAACACTGAAAACGTGTTCCAGGCCAGCCGCCTGACGCGTGAAGCGGTAAAAAATGCCCGCACCGGCGAGAAGGTGTCTCAGGAAGTGATTACTACCATGAGCCGTATCACCACCAGTTCGAAGAAGATTGAAGATATTACCGGCGTGATTAACAGCATTGCCTTCCAGACCAATATTCTGGCGTTGAACGCGGCGGTGGAAGCGGCCCGTGCTGGCGAGCAGGGACGCGGCTTTGCTGTGGTGGCGGGGGAAGTGCGTAATCTGGCGCAGCGCAGCGCCGTCGCGGCGAAAGAGATTGAAAGCCTGATTTCTGAATCCGTGAGCAATATCCAGGCAGGCTCGAACCAGGTTTCGCGTACCGGTGAGGCGATTGCCGCCATTATCGCGTCGGTGACCCAGGTGGATACGCTGATGGAGCATATCTCTACCGCGTCGGATGAGCAGAGCCGTGGCATCAGCCAGATTGAGCAGGCGGTGACCGAGATGGATGGCGTAACGCAGCAGAACGCCGCATTAGTGCAGGAATCGGCGGCGGCGGCGGCCTCGCTGGAGGAGCAGGTGCATCATCTCACGCACTCCGTCTCTACTTTCAAACTGGCGGCGCGTTAAGTTACAGATCAGGGGCCGGACGGGCGGTAAAATGTCTGGCCTCTCGCCAAAAAGTACATCCTGGCATTGAGTTAAGTTGCTAACAGACATATAAGTCAGCCATATTACCGAAGCGGGTAAATAAGCTTAGCTGCAATCCTGCTTATTTACGCTGGCGGATAACAAAAACGGGTAGAGTATTGCCCTCCAACATAACGAACATTTTTCTTTGCTAACGCAAGGATATTATCAGCAATAAGCCGCTTCGCTATTTTTTCCTGATAAAATAAGCAGGTAAAAACAGAGTGATTAGTCGCCTCGCTTTTTTCGAGGGCGAAAAAGCGTTGTTTTCGCGGAGTGGCTTCTGCACAGCTTGCAGGGATCATCCTCCTCTTTTAACTGCTTCATCGCGACGTCAGAAAGCTTGCGCTTGCGGCAGTGGTAGGGCGTACAGCCCGTCACGCCTTTGAAAGAACGGGTAAAAGATTGCTGACTTTCGAAATGGAATCTGACCGCAAGGGTAATAATCGGCACCGGCGTGCTTTTCAGCGCTTTAATACAGGCGGCCAATTTTTTTTTGCGAATATAGCGTGCCAGAGATTCATGATGGTATTTGACAAACAGCTTTTGTAAATACCATTTTGAATAACCCGCCTTTTGCGCAATGTCATCAATGCTTAACCGATTCTCGAGATTGTTATTAATCCACAGGGTGACAGTATCGATCACGCCTTCATTGTATTTCTTCTCGTCCATACCACATCTCTTTTTTTGCCCGATGTAATAAGTTTAATCCGTCTTAATATTCTTAAAGGTAAACTTTTCTCTGTAAAACACGGGCAAAGGTAAAGCCGCTTCTCAGGTCAGCTTTTGCGGCTACGCTTGTGGAGTGAAATCTGCATCATGACACAAGACATCAATACGCAGGCTTAACGGGCATGCCACACTGTTCCCCCTTTATTAACAAGGAGAATCCCGGATGGGACCGACACATGCGTTGAAAAAATCGCTGGCCGTTTTAGTTACCTCTGTCGCGTTATTAAGCTGTGCGCCCACGCTGGCCGCCGTCTATGGCGAACAGCTGGAAGGCTTCCGGTATCCTTATCCGTTGCAGCACTTTAATTTTTCTTCCCAGCAGCAGTCTTTGAGCATGGGCTATATGGATGTAAAGCCGACGCAGAACGCGAATGGGCATACCGTGGTGCTGATGCACGGTAAAAACTTCTGCGGCGCCACCTGGGAAAGCACCATCAAAGCGCTGAGCAGCAGCGGCTATCGGGTTATTGCGCCGGATCAGATAGGATTTTGCTCCTCCAGCAAACCAGCCAGTTATCAGTACAGCTTCCAGCAGCTTGCCGATAACACCCACCAGCTTTTGCAGCATCTGGGCGTGAAAAAAGCCGTTATCATGGGCCACTCCACCGGCGGCATGCTGGCAACGCGTTACGCGCTGATGTTCCCGGCCGAAACCGAGAAGCTGGTGATGGTTAACCCTATTGGTCTTGAAGACTGGAAGGCGAAAGGCGCGCCGTGGCGCTCGGTGGACCAATGGTATCAGCGCGAGCTAAAGACCAGCGCGGAAGGGATCAAAAAATATGAGCAGCACACCTACTATGCCGGAAGCTGGAAGCCGGAATATGACAAATGGGTGGATATGCTGGCCGGGCTGAACAGCGGGCCGGGACACAAGAAGGTCGCCTGGAATTCGGCGCTGATCTACGACATGATCTTTACCCAGCCGGTTTACTATGAGTTTAAAGAGGTGAAGGTGCCAACCACGCTGATGATCGGCACCTCAGACACCACCGCCATCGGCAGCGATATCGCTTCGCCAGCGGTGAAGGCACAGCTGGGTAACTACAAGGTATTGGGCAAAGAGGCGGCGAAGCTTATCCCTGATGCGCATCTGATCGAGTTTCCCGGCATGGGCCATGCGCCACAGATGGAAGAGCCGGAGAAGTTTAACCGGACGCTGATTGACGATCTGGCAAAATCTCTCTGAAGCAAAGACAGGCAGAGTTAGCGCCCTGCCTGTCGCTTAGCCTGAACGTTTTTTCGCTTTTTTTGCGGCATACATCACGGCATCACTGCTTTCCAGCAGCTGTTCCAGCGTATGGGGGTCATGAGGATTAAACTCCACCACACCGGAGGAGAAGTCGAGCCTGTAACGGCGATTAAGATGCATTGCCTGCTGCTGCAAATAGTGTCTGAATGTCTGTAATTGCTCTTCTGCCTCATGCTGTTGCGAACCATTAAGCAGTACCACAAATTCATCGCCGCCCAGGCGGGCAAACAGGTCGGAATGGCGGAACGTGACCTTCATCGCATCGGCAAAATCCATCAGCGCCCGATCCCCTTCGCGATGACCCAGCACATCGTTAATCGCTTTAAACTTATCGAGATCGAGAAAGGTCAGGCTGGCAGATCGTTGTTTTAACAGGCATTCATTTAGTATCAGCTGACCCAGCGTCATAAAGCCGCGCCGGTTAGTGATTTGCGTCAGCTCGTCTGAGGTGGCGGCCTGGAAGGCAACCAGCTCCGCTTCGGCCATTGCCGCCAGGTCGCGTAGGGCGCTGATGTCATCCTGACTAAAGGTGCGAGGTTCGTGGGCGATCAGGCAGAGCGAACCGATACGCGCGCCACCGGGAGTATGCAGTGGACAGCCTGCATAGAACCGAATATACGGCTCTCCGGTGACCAGCGGGTTATCGTGAAAACGTTCATCTTTCAGCGCGTCCTCTATTACCAATACTTCATCCTGCAGAATGGTATGAGCGCAAAAGGAGATGTTGCGCGGCGAGCTTTTCACCTTGTAGCCGTCAGCAGATTTGAACCACTGATAATCTTTCTCTACCAGACTCACCAGAGAGATGGGCACGTTGAACAGGCGGCGTGCCAGACGCGTCAGGCGATCGAAGCGTTCTTCAGTGGGCGTATTGATAACATTAAGCGCGCGCAGCTCGGTTAAACGCTGCCGCTCATCAGAAGGAATAGCGGGTGCTTTCATCGCGAACCTTTTATGTAAACAGAAGAAGTAAGCGGATAATGCCTGAAGGGTGAAAAAAGCATCCTGCAGCTTTAGCATGGTAGCTACAGGATGGCGGGACGATTAGAGCACTTTTTGTTCTGCTAAATCCAGCGCGAAATAGCTGAAGATTAAATCTGCACCGGCACGCTTAATGGCGCCCAGGCTTTCCAGCACTACGTTGCGTTCGTCGATGGCGCCCGCCTGTGCGGCAAACTTGATCATCGCGTATTCGCCGCTGACCTGATAAGCCGCCAGCGGCAGCTCAGTGCGCTCGCGGATATCGCGCAGCACGTCAAGATAGGCGCCGGCCGGTTTAACCATCAGCGAATCCGCGCCTTCCGCCGCATCAATCAGCGACTCGCGAATCGCTTCGCGACGGTTCATCGGGTTCATCTGATAAGTTTTACGGTCGCCCTTCAACGCGGTGCCAGCGGCTTCACGGAACGGGCCGTAAAACGAAGAGGCGAACTTGGTGGAGTAGGACATGATGGCGGTATCGGTAAAGCCCGCCGCATCCAGCGCCTGACGGATCGCTTTCACCTGGCCGTCCATTGCTGCCGAAGGCGCAATGAAGTCCGCTCCGGCCTGCGCGGCAACCACCGCCTGCTTGCCAAGATTGATCAGGGTAGCGTCGTTATCCACGCCGTGGTCGCACAGCACGCCACAGTGGCCGTGCGAGGTATATTCGCAAAAACAGGTGTCGGACATCACGATCATCTCAGGCACGGTGTCCTTACAAATACGCGACATGCGCGCCACCAGACCGTTTTCGTTCCAGGCATCGCTGCCGGTCGCGTCGGTATGATGAGAAATACCGAAAGTCATCACCGAGCGGATACCCGCTTTGGCGATGCGCTCAATTTCGTACGCCAGACGCTTTTCCGGGATACGCATTACGCCCGGCATCGCTTCGATCGCTTTGTAATCGTCTACCCCTTCCTCAACGAAAATCGGCAAGGCCAGATCGTTCAGGCTCAGTGAGGTTTCCTGGAACATTTCGCGCATCGACGCGCTTTTACGCAGCCTTCTCGGGCGCTGGATAAGGGAAAAATCAGACATGGGAGCTTCACTAAACAGTATAAAAAAGTGCCGATAGTTTACCTCTTTTGGCGGGCGACAATGAAGGTTTGTGTGCTGCAACGGAATTTTTTTGCGGCTAAAAACTCCTCTCCCGCCGGGCGGCGGGAGAGGGCATAGACTACTCGTTAATGTCCGGGTGCTGCTGCACCAGATTCTTACGTTTCGCTTCCAGTTTAGCGATCTCTTCGTCGATATCTTCGATTTTCTGCTCGATGTTATCGTGATGCTCCTGCAGGATTTCTCGTGCTTCTGCAAGATCGGAAGCGGCTGGCGTCGCGCCCGACAGTGGCTTGTTGGCGGTCTCTTTCATATAAATACCGGTAACCAGACCAATAACGGCAACCACCATCAGATAGTACGCAGGCATATAGAGATTATTGGTCGCTTCTACCAGCCAGGCCGCTAAGGTCGGCGTCAGACCGGCAACCAGCACTGAAATGTTAAAAGCGCTGGCCAGCGCGCTGTAGCGAATATGCGTCGGGAACATGGCAGGCAGCGAAGAGGCCATCACGCCGGTAAAGGCGTTCAGGATTACCGCCAGCAGCAGCAGACCCGCGAAAATCAGCCCAATCACGCCGCTGTTGATCAGGATAAAGGCCGGAATCGCAAACACCAGCAGGGCGATACTGCCGAAGATAACGAAGGGACGACGGCCAAAGCGATCGCTGAGCATGCCCATTACCGGCTGCACAAACAGCATCCCGATCATAATGGCGATGATAATCAGCACGCCGTGATCTTCTGAGTAGTGCAGGTTATGGGAGAGGTAGCTCGGCATATAGGTGAGCAGCATGTAATAGGTGACGTTAGTCGAGATCACCAAACCGATACAGGCGAGCAGGCTCTTCCAGTGTTTACTGGCGATCTCTTTAAACGACACCTTCGGTCCGTCGCGCAGGCCTTCGCGATCGCCCTGTTCCAGTTTCTCCACATGCTGTTGAAACGCCGGGGTTTCTTCCAGCGCATGACGCAGATAAATACCAATAATGCCCAGCGGCAGCGCGAGGAAGAACGGCAGACGCCAGCCCCAGCTCATAAAGTTCTCTTCACCCACGATAGTGGAAATCAGTACCACCAAACCGGCACCAATCACAAAGCCCACTATGGAACCAAAATCGAGCCAGCTGCCCATAAAGCCGCGCTTACGGTCCGGTGAATATTCCGCCACGAAGATGGATGCCCCGGTATATTCCCCGCCTACCGAGAAGCCTTGCGCCATCTTGGCAATCAGCAACAGCACCGGCGCCCAGATCCCTATCGAAGCATAGGAGGGGATCAGCCCGATACAGAAGGTGCTCAGAGACATAATGACGATGGTAATAGAGAGGATTTTCTGGCGACCATATTTATCGCCAAGCATGCCGAAGAACAGACCGCCCAGCGGACGGATAAGAAATGGAACGGAAAAGGTGGCCAGCGCCGCGATCATCTGAAGGCCAGGCGAGGCATCCGGAAAAAAGACTTTACCCAACGCATAGGCAACAAAGCCATAAACACCGAAGTCAAACCACTCCATCGCGTTGCCCAGAGAGGCGGCGGTAATGGCCTTACGCAAACGGGCATCATCAATGATAGTGACATCATCCAGCCCGATGGGTTTTACACGCTTCCTACGTAATTTCATGAGGTTACCCTGTATCCGGAAAATGAAAGTCCTCAACGGCGCGAACCGATCTCATCGCTTCAGTCCGCGGCGTTGAGAAAATTAAAGCATAGCCTCGATCAACACAGATGATCGGCTACGCAACGCAATAATTAGTATTGAAATTATTGCTTCCCGCCACAGAGTATACCGTTTTTGTTTGATATTTGTCATATTTGGTTCGTTGTTGGGCCGTTTTGCCGATTAAATCACAGGTAATGACAAACCCGGCGTGCAGCATTTCGTACCGGAACAATGTCCGCTAAGAGGAGTAAAAACGGGGTTAACGGGAAGGAAGAACGAATCAGCTCAGTTTTTCTGTGGTACAGGGCGTATCCAGCGGCAGGCTGCCCTTCACCTTTAACCAGGCGAGCAGGGTATCGTTGTCCATGGGGTATGCATAATAGTAGCCCTGGATAAACACCGCGCCGCGATTTTTCAGGTACTGCAGCTGCAACGATGTCTCTACGCCTTCGCCCAGCACCTCCAGCGCCAGCTTATGACTGAGGTTGATAATGGCATCCAGTACCGGCGTTTCGCCATCCAGCCGCTCAATGGCGTTAATAAAGCCGCGATCGATTTTCAGGTAGTCGAGCGGGAAGGTTTGCAGATAAGAGAGCGAACAGTGTCCGGTGCCGAAATCGTCAATCGCCACCTTAATGCCCTGCTTACGTAGCTGCGCTAACTTGCGCGCAACGTCAGCGCCGTCCTGAATCAGACTGCGCTCGGTGAGTTCCAGCGTAATCAGGGGCTGGTGATGCTTCACCCTGTCGGCAAAAGCGAGGATATCGCTGACAAACTCCGCATGTTGCAGATGCGCCGCCGCCAGGTTGATGCCGAGATGGAAACCCGGTTCAACTTCCCACCTCTGCATATCTTCAGCAATCAGGTCCAGCAGATGGCGGGTAAGCGGCACAATCATCCCTTCCGCTTCCGCCGCGCTGATAAAGATATCCGGGCGGATCCACTCGCCGTTGGGCTGCTGCCAGCGCATCAAGGCTTCCACACCGGCGCAACGCTGGATGAGGGCGCCGTATACCGGCTGATAGTGCACGGAAAACTGGCGGCCAGCGATGGCGCGTCGTATCTCATCGCGCCACGAGATGCGACGCTGTACCCAGTTAGCGGTCAGGATCATGAGCAGGATGGAAAAGATGGCTGCCATCGGCATAAAGACAAAAAAGCCCTGGCGCCAGGCGCGCAGCATCTCGGAAGAGGGCGCCATCATGCTGAGCGTAATAGGGTAACGCGTTGACTGCGTATCATATTGCTGGCCTGAAAACAGGCGGCCTGGCCGCTCTTCCGCTTTGCCCGTCGCAATGGGCGCGCCGTTGTCAAAGCGCATCGAGAGCTGATAACCGTGAGATTCGCCGATGGCGTGCATAAAGTCTATCAGATACTGGCCGTCAATAATCGCCCAAAACCCTTCGCTGTCCGGCAGCTGACGCACAAAAATCACCGCCGGGCGTTCGGGCACCGCAGCCGTACCGGCAATGGAGAGGCTCCACCAGGCCTTGCCGGTGACAGGCGGTTGACGCCGTATCATCTGCGCCAGCGTGCCGGGGTTCAGGCCATAGGCGGAGGAGCAGCTCACGTTAGCGCCGTCCAGTTTGCCGATGGCGCGGAAATAGGCGTTGAGCGTGCCTGCGCGCTGTAGCTGGGTTTCAATGTCGGAACAGGGCTGATAGTGATACTGACGCAACGAGGTGATCATATTCCAGGCGCTGTCGCTCATTTTCTCCGCCTGGGAGAGCAATATAGTGGCAGCATTGATCTGCTGCTGACGCACGCTGTGGCGAGCCTCAAGAGCGGTGCAGATAAGACCGAATATCAGCGGCAGCAATCCGGCACTAACAATCAGCAGCCAGCCGTAGTCACGTTTTCGATGATGTGGCGGCACCACGTAGATCCTCTGAAAATTTATGCGCCAGCAAGGCGAAGCCGATCGGCCAGCGCAGCATGGTGTTTCTCCGGGCCGTGCAGAATAGCGATTTCATAACAAACAAAACTGACACAGGTCAATTATCGACCGCGTTTTGTATTTATTGACAATGTTTTGCTTTTTTTCGTATTTCCCGCCGGAAAAGAGGCTGTGTCACGATGCAGTGAACCCCTCTCAGGCACAGGTAAGGAACGAAAATGAGCACGGCAACCCTGAATATTTCGTCACTGCAACA
Source organism: Pantoea osteomyelitidis (assembly GCF_044342975.1). Lineage (NCBI taxonomy): Bacteria > Pseudomonadati > Pseudomonadota > Gammaproteobacteria > Enterobacterales > Erwiniaceae > Pantoea > Pantoea osteomyelitidis. The sequence continues at coordinate 125,439 of NZ_JBGFSN010000008.1, read as the reverse complement.
GCGCATCAGCGATGCTGAATGGCAGACGCGCACTAAGTTGGCGCAAGCTTATCATCTGGCGGCAAAGCTGCGCTGGACAGATCATATCTATACCCATTTTTCCCTGCGCGTGCCGGGCGATCTGCCCCACTTCCTGATTAACGCCTATGGTCAGACGTTTGATGAGATCCAGCCGGAAACGCTGGTGAAAATTGATATCGACGGCAACATCATTGATGACCCAACCGGGCTGGGGATTAACCCGGCAGGCTTTGTGATCCACAGCGCTATTCATCGCGCCCGGCCCGATGCGCATGCGGTGATGCACACCCATACGGCGGCAGGCATGGGCGTAGCGGCGCAAAAACAGGGCCTGCTGATGATTTCCCAGCACAGCAGCCGCTTCCATCGCCGCGTCGGCTACCACGATTATGAAGGGATCGCGCTGGATCTTGACGAGCAGCAGCGCATCGTGGCGGATCTTGGCGAACTGAACGCGCTGATTTTGCGCAATCACGGTCTGTTAACCTGCGGCGGCGGCATTGAGGAGGCGTTTTACAATCTTTATTACCTGGAGCGCGCCTGTCAGGCGCAGCTTGCAGCGCAGTCGGGCGGGGCGGAACTGATTATCGTGCCGGACGAGGTGGCGGAAAAAGTGGCGCTGGCGTTTGAAAACGGCATACGTAACCAGAAATACCTGCTGCACTGGGATGCCTATATCCGTCAGCTGAACCGCAACGCACTCTGAGAGCGCCAATCATGAAACCACTTAAACCCATTGTGTCGGTACTGCTGCTGTGCGCGGCGTTTAGCGTCAAGGCCGCGCCGGATCTCTCCGCCGTTACGCTGGTGCTGGGCGATCAGGTGCGTAATCTGCGCTCGCTGGTGGAAGCCGCGGACGTGATGAAAGATGCGCCTTACCACTATCGCTGGGCCAACTTTCAGGGCGCCGCGCCGCTGTTTGAAGCACAGCGCGCCGGGGCCGTTGATACCTCTTACGCGGGCGATCTGCCGGTGCTGATGGCGGCGTCTGGCGGCGTGCCGCTGAAAATCATCGCCACCAACGTGGGCGATGCCAGCGCGAACGGCCTGGTGGTGCCTGCAAATTCGCCGCTGCAAAGCGTGAAGGATCTGGCGGGCAAGCAGGTAGTGGTCTCTTCGGCACGCGGTAGCATTTCCCAGCATCTGCTCTACGCCGCGCTGGAGGAAGCGCAGGTAAAGCGCGACAGCGTGCCGGTGCGTTTTGTACTGCCGACCGATGCCAGTGCCGCGTTTAATTCCGGTCAAATCGCCGCCTGGGCGACCTTTGATCCCTACCTCGGGATTGCGGAGCAGCACGGCGCGCGCCTGCTGCGCGACGGCAAAGGGCTGACTACCGCGCTCTCTTTTGTCACCGCCACTCAGGCATCGCTCGACGATCCGGCCAAACGCGCCGCCATTGCCGACTTTACCCACAGGCTGGTGAAAGCACGCGACTGGGCGCTGAAACATCCTGACGAGTACAATCAGGTTTATGCTCAGCTGACGCGCCTGTCGCCTGAAGATGCGCGTAAAATCACGGCGCGCATTTCCCATGGCATTCGCGCCGTGACGCCGGAGGATGTGGCGAAAGTACAGCGGGTAGCCGATCTCTTCAGTCAGTTGAAGATCTTACCGAACAAAGTGGATGTGCAGGCGATTACCGATAACAGCCTGTATACGGAAACCCACCCTTAAACGTTCTGCCGCCGCGTTAAATTTTGCGCGGCGGCGGTCGGCCGTTGCCCAGCATTATCGCCAGTCGGCTGCCGCCTGGCGTGGTTTCCATCAGGATTTTGCTGACGCTGGTGAGCGGCACCGAGAGCAGCATGCCGACCGGACCGAGCAGCCAGCCCCAGAAAATCAACGACAGGAACACCACCAGCGTCGACAGACCGAGGCCGCGCCCCATTAAGCGAGGCTCCAGCATATTGCCAAACACCATATGGATGGCGCTGAAGAGGGCGGCCAGCAGCAGCGCGTCGTAAACGCTGTTCAGCACCAGCGCCTGAATAAAAGGAGGAATGCCGGCGATAATCGGCCCGATATTGGGGATGAAATTCAGAATAAAGGCGACCACGCCCCAGAACAGCGCAAACTTCACATCCAGCAACAACAGCGACAGCCAGACCGTGACGCCGGTAATCAGGCTGATCAAGGTTTTCAGCGCCAGATAGTGCGTCACGCCTTTCAGCGCCCGGTGTAAGCCTGCGATATGAATTTGTGGATTCATCAGCGCGTTGCGCAGCTTATAAGGCAGATGGTGAACCTCAAACAGCATAAACACCACGGTGAGGATCAGCAGCACCACATTGGTCATGGCGCCGGAAAACTGAGTCAACAGCAGCGTCGCCATGTTCATCACCACATTCGGATCAAAATGCGCCGCCAGCGACTCGGTTGAAATATTCAGATTAAAGCCTGCCGCCAGATGCTGAATCACCTGTAGCTTTTGCTCCAGCAGGGTACGCAGCTGCGGATAGATAACTGAAAACTCGCTGACCGAACTGGCCAGCACCGCCACCAGCATCAGAATAACGATCATTATCACCGAAATCACCAGCGTGATCGCCAGGCCACGACGCACACCGCGTCGTCGCAGCATGGTCACCAGCGGATTAAGCACAATCGCCAGAAAGGTGGCGAGTAGAAAGGGCACCAGAATATCGGAAGCGGCGCGAATACCGGCCAGAATAATGACCAGCATCGCCATCTTCACCAACATATTCTGACCCATTTTTTGTTGCAGGGGTTCGCTCATACCCTCTCCTGATAATGAACCGGCACAGCAAAGTGTAGCTGAAGGCAAATTAACATCCTGATTTACAGAGCGAAAACAGAATAATTTTAGTGAGGCTGGCGCTTCAACAAATCCCGCGCAGCCAGCATCAATAACAGGCTGGTCAGCAGTGGATCTGTTAAAAGGCATAAGAAAGGGCGTAGATTGATGCACTCAGATGAAAATTTCAGTCAAACAGCCGTTAAGCAAAGAGTGAAAAAAGGGCCTCCAACCGAGGCCCGAAAAAGTGCAAAGACACAGATAAAATCGATGGAGGCCGTCGCCTCCGTATAAAGTTTAATCCTGCAACAGTGCAATACTGTGCCGAATCTCACGTTCAATGTCCGCCTCTGTCCAGCTCGCCAGCTGCGTTGCGAAGGGTTCAAAGGCGTAGATGCCTTTATAGCCCAGCATCTCCAGCCGTTTGACCTGCGCCACGCTGTTCAGCACATCGCTGTCGCTCAGCATAATGCGCTCTTCATCAGTGAGCTCTGCCGTAGGGCGCCTGTCTTCCACGCCGGACAGATGCACCAGCCCAATTTGGTTCACATCGATCTCTGCCGGAAACTCCTGCTCGGCATTTTCATACAGATGATGATGGAACGTATCGAGCAGCAGCTTAAACGGCACCTGCGCATCACGAATCAGCGATTGCGTCTGCACTGCCGAACGCAGCGAGCTGACCGGGAACCCCAGCGGCTCAACCAGCCCCTGAATGCCGTAACGTTCAAACAGCGGTGCCAGGGTTTGCATCGCCGCCAGCGTCTCATCAGAAGAGATCGCCACGCCTTCATTCAGCGGACACATCACCAGCGCTTTGGCACCAATGCGTTGGGCTTGCTGTAACAGCGCTTCCGCTTTTGCCAGCAAGGCTTCATCCGGGCGGTTAAAGGGGTAGAGGGCGTTAATGGTTACGATCTCTATTTCATATTTCTCTTTCAGCGCCAGCAGTTGGTCCGCGCTGAGATGGTCGGTGACCTTGCCGCCGGACATATCGTTACGCAGTTCCACTTTATTCAGGCCAAGACGCTGTACCAGCTGGAAAAAAGCGTCGAGGGAGAGCGTCGGGACAATTTTACGGTTGATACAGAAACGGGTGGGATCGATGGCCATGCTGTGCTCCTGCATAAAGAGGGTCTGGGATGGCTATAAAAGAACATTTATTTCATTGGCAGGGAATTATGAAATATAAATTATTCGATATGTCTCGCAAAAATTTCATTTTGCATGAGTAAAGTCGCTTTCAACCGCGCTGATTTTCCATGCCGTCCGGGTTTTTATCGGACCGGAACGCGAATGCTCAACCTGCGACATGACTGGCATCGGGCGTTTTACCTCAGATTTTTCAGCCGACCGCCAGGCTTGCAGAAAAAATGCGATCCATGCCGCTAAAAAGGAATTTTCCAAAAATAATTATTTGAAAAATTTATTCCATTGTAATAGCTTCAAAACACGCTTTTGGTTTTGCCTGGACAGGTGTCGTTTGAAAACACTGACTGCCTGCAGGGAACTTACACATTCAAAGAGGCAACAGCATGAACATCACAGGAAACTTTATCGGCGGTCAAACCACCTTCAGCGCCAGCAACGAAACGATCCCGGTTTACAATCCGGCAACTGGCTCCGTTGCGCGCGAACTCACGCAGTGTACGGCTGATGAAGTCGCCAACGCGATCGAAGTGGCGCATAACGCTTTTCCTGAATGGTCAAGAACCTCGCCGCTGCGCCGCGCGCGCGTGATGTTTAACTTCAAAGCGCTACTGGAGCAGCACCGCGATGAGCTGGCGGAGCTGATTGTTTCTGAGCATGGCAAAGTCTGGTCCGATGCGCTGGGCGAGCTGACCCGCGGTATGGAAGTGGTGGAGTTCGCCTGCGGTATTCCGCATCTCCTGAAAGGAGAGTATTCGCCTAATGTCGGCACCGGCGTTGACAGCTACTCGCTGATGCAGCCGCTGGGCGTGGTGGCGGGCATTACACCGTTCAACTTCCCGGCAATGGTGCCGATGTGGATGTTCCCTATCGCGCTGGCCTGCGGCAATACCTTTGTGCTCAAGCCGCCCGCGCTCGATCCTTCCGCCTCGGTGCGTATGGCTGAACTGCTGAGCGAAGCGGGCCTGCCGGACGGCGTGTTTAACGTGGTTCACTGCTCTAATGAAGATGCTGAGCAGCTTTATACCGATCCGCGCGTGCAGGCAGTGAGTTTTGTCGGTTCCTCCGGCGTGGCCGAGCATATTTATAAAACCGCCAGCGCGTACGGCAAACGCGTACAGGCGTTCGGCGCGGCGAAAAACCACGCCATCGTAATGCCGGATGCCGACCTCGACGCGACCGTGAACGCCATTATGGGCGGCGCCTATGGCTCAGCGGGCGAACGCTGCATGGCGCTGCCGGTCGTGGTCGCCGTGGGCGACGATACCGCCGATAAGCTGATCGCCAGCCTGACGCCGCTGGTGAAAGCACTGCGCGTGGGGCCGGGTATCAACAAGGGCGCGGAAGAGAATGAAATGGGTCCGGTGGTCTCCGCCGCGCACCAGAAAAAAGTATTAGGCTACATCGACAAAGGCGAGCAGGAAGGGGCGAAGCTGGTGGTTGATGGCCGCAATTTCCAGGTGCCGGGCTACGCTGAAGGTTATTACGTTGGCGGCACGCTGTTCGATAACGTGACTCCTGAGATGGTGATCTGGCGCGAAGAGATTTTTGGCCCGGTATTGAGCATTATGCGCGCCCCTGATTACGCCAGTGCGCTGGAGATCGTGAACAGTCATGAATTCGGCAACGGCAGCGCCATCTTTACCAGCAATGGCCATACCGCGCGCGATTTCGTTCAGGAAGTGCAGGCGGGCATGGTGGGCGTCAACGTCCCGGTACCGGTGCCGATGGCGTTCCATAGCTTCGGCGGCTGGAAGCGTTCGATATTCGGCGCGCTGAACGTACATGGCCCGGACGGCGTGCGTTTCTACACCCGCATGAAAACCGCCACGGCGCGCTGGCCGAGCGGTCAGCAAACGGTATCTGAGTTCAGCATGCCAACCCTGGGTTAAGTCGCTAACGGAGGAGGATCAGGATGTCTTTACTAGCCAAAGCAGAGCAGCCAGACAGCAGCGGTCGTATTCAGCACATCACGCCGGAAAGCGCTGGCTGGCGTTACGTTGGCTTTGATGCTTACCTGCTGAAGAAGGGGCAAACCCTGAATCTGGAGAGCGGCGACAAAGAGCTTTGCCTGGTGCTGATTGCAGGGCTGGCATCGGTAAAAACCTCGCAGGCGGAGTTTCCCCATATTGGTCAACGCATGTCGCCTTTCGAACGTACGCCGCCCTGGTCGGTTTATGTGCCGCACGGCGACAAAGTGGAACTCTTTGCCAAGAGCGATCTTGAGCTGGCGGTTTGCAGCGCGCCCAGCCAGGGAAATCTGCCGGCGCGCCTGATCGCGCCGGAGGATGTGGGCGTGGAGCAGCGTGGAAAAGGGCACAACAAGCGGCTGGTGCATAACATTCTGCCGGATGATAAACCGGCAGACAGCCTGCTGGTGGTGGAGGTTTATACCAACGAGGGGGATACCAGCTCTTATCCCAGCCACAAGCACGATCAGGAAAACGCGGAAAACGAAACCTATCTGGAGGAAACCTACTATCACCGTTTCAATCCGGAACAGGGTTTCGCTATGCAGCGCGTTTATACCGATGACCGCTCGCTCGACGTCTGTATGGCGCCCTACAACCGCGATGTGGTGACCGTGCCGCGCGGCTATCATCCGATGGCGACCATTGCCGGTTACGATAACTACTATCTCAACGTGATGGCGGGACCGGTTCGCCTGTGGAAATTTACCTGGGAGAAGGATCACGCCTGGGTGAACAGCGACAACTATCCGCGCACGAAGTAGACTCTGCGCATTAAAAAAGGCAGCCTGGCTGCCTTTTTTGTTGCCTGCGTACCGGCCTGAAGCCGGTAATCGTCAGGCTTCGGTCTGGGTTTGTTCGACGTTATTCAACGCCAGCGACACTGCCAGCGTCTGCGCCAGGCAGAGCGAGGCGACCTGTGAGCGAAAGCCGTCAACCTGCGCTTCCCGCACGACAAAGCAGACATCGCTGAAGGCGGCCAGCGGGCTGACCTGACTGTCGGTAATCGCAATCTGATGCGCCCCGCGCTTTGCCCCTAATTCCACCAGTTCCATCGCTTCGCGCGCATAGGGCGAGTAGCTGATAGCAATCACCACATCTTTCGGATTCACCATGCTGAGCTGTTCGGTAAACATGCCGCCCAGACCATCAATCAGAAAGGCGCGACGCTCCAGATGACGCAGAGCGTAAACCAGATAAGAGGCGACGCTGAACGAGCGGCGCAAACCGATTACATAGATATTTTCCGCCTCGCCGAGCAGTTTGACCGCCTTGTTGAGCTGGTCCGGGTTAATCTGCATCGCCAGTTGCTGCAGCGCCTGGCTGTTGACCATGGTGAAGACATTCAGGATCTCGGCCGGACTCTCGGGTGAGGTGGTACTGTCGTCGGTCGCGGTTTGGCGGAACAGGCGCGCACGTTCGGTGTAGTTCACCGTCTCTTCCATCAGGTGCTGACGGAAAACCTGTTTCATTTCGTTGAAACCGCTGAAGCCAAAGGCGTTAGCGAAGCGAATCAGCGTAGATGGCGGCACGTCAGCCTGTTGGGCAATAGACGCCACGGTATCAAATGCGATGCTGTTACTGTTATCAAGAATATAACGAGCCACCTGTTTAAGCCGCTTGCTCAGCGTTTCATAGCGGCGACGGATATCGTCCTGCAACAAGGAGAGTTGGGTTGGATTATTGGTCATTACAGCGGCCCGTTAAAAGAGAATCTGACTGGATTATGAACGCTATAGTACCAGATGGATGGAAAATTTCATTCGTTTGCGTATTTCGTGAGCTTTATTTCATTGGTTTATGAAATGCCTCACAGAATAAGCGGATAATGCCCGGACCGATCCGGGCCGGGCTGAAACGTTGACGCTTTTTTCCCGCTATATCCCTGTATTTTCGCGAATATATTTCCGTGCCTTTACCGCATACTCAAAGGGATTCGCCAGCGCCGGATCCTGTTCCGCTTCCACCACCATCCAGCCCTGATAGCCGTACTCATCAAGTAGTTTAAACACCGGCTTAAAGTCGATCACCCCGTCGCCCGGCACGGTAAAAGTGCCTTTTTTCACCCCATCCAGGAACGAAAGCTTCTGCGCTCTTACCTCAGCAACCACCTCGTCACGCACATCTTTCAAATGCACATGGGGAATGCGCGGCAGATATTTTTCCAGCACCGCCAGCATCTTCTCCTGCGAGCCTTCCGAATAGTAAGCGTGGCCGGTATCGTAGAGCAGGCCGACGCGCTCATCGGTCAGCGCCATAAAGCGATCGATCTCTTCGCTGGTCTGAATCGCGGTGCCCATATGGTGATGCAGGCAAACACGCATCCCTTTCTCCGCCGCAATCTGCGCCAGCTGGTTATAGCCTTCAGCGGTCAGACGCCACTCTTCGTCGCTAAAAATGGGCTTCTCTTCCAACACCGCCAGCGTGGTACCCTGAATGCTTTTGCTCTGCTCGGAACAGCCAATCACCCGCGCGCCCATGGCATGCAGGAAATTCATATGATTGACGAACTCATCAATGGTTTTCGCCTTCTCGCCGTTGGCGAAAAAGGTGCTGAACCAGGCGTTGCAAATTTCCAGGCCGCGAATCTCCAGCATCGGCTTCAGCACGGCAGGATCGCGCGGATATTTACTGCCCACTTCGCTGCCGCTAAAGCCTGCCAGCGCCATTTCACTTACCGTCTGCTGAAAAGTATTTTCACTGCCCAGCTCCGGCATATCGTCGTTGGTCCAGCCGATCGGCGCGATCGCCAGTTTTACATTTTGCTTATTCATCGTTTTATCCTGACAGGTAACGAAGATTATTTGCCCAATAACTCGCGCTCGATCAGCTCGCGGGTTTCCACTGCCTGATACTTCATTTTTTCCGGATAGCCAAACAGTGAAGAGGCGATAATCGACTCACCGCCCACTTTGAAGGTGCGATTGGCAAAATCCATCTCGCGCAGGGTTGTAAACAGCGTGTCGAAATCGACTTCCCCTTCGCCTACGCCGACGTGCTGATGGATAGTGGCATCCACGCCCGGCGGGTTAACGATATAGCGGCAGTTTCGGGTGTGGTTCATGGTATCGGCGATCAGCACATGGGAAAGGTCGTCGCCGGCATACTCCAGCATGCTTTTCACGTCGCCTTTGCCCTTGTCATAAAAAAAGGTATGCGGCACGCTGTAGAGGTATTTCACATTCTCGCTGCGGAACGATTTCACCATATCAGCGGTTTCGTTATTCTCTTCGCAGAAATCCCACGGATGCGACTGAATTTCAATGCGAATGCCTTCACGTTCAACGATCGGCAGCAGTTCTTCCATTGAGCGATAAAACATCTCTTCGCAAATTTCCGGCTCGTTTGGCGTGCCGGAGAGTTCGGTATTGATCACCGGCACGCCCATCTCTACTGCGATCTCAATCATACGCTTCCAGTTTTTCACCGCGGCCTGACGACGCATCTCGTCCGGGCCGGACCAGCGATAAACCACGATAAATGAGGAGATCTCCAGTCCGGTAGAACGCAGCGCATTCTTATATTCGGTCACGACTTCCCGGCTGGCTTTAGGATGCTTGTAGAACGGGTTGATCTGCGGATGTGGCGACTGCTCGATGTACTTGTATCCCCACTCGGCCACCTGATGCACCATGCGGGTAATCCCCATATCTTTAATAACATCCACGTCAAAGGCGATTTTCATCTTTATCTCCCTGCTATTCCGGTGCATTGAGTCGGCCGTCCCGCTCGGATCAGAACGGCCTGCGGCTTATTTGTCGTAAAAAGCGGGGCGCGACGGCATCTCTACAGATTCAATAGCGCCGCTTTTCTGCGCCTTCAGGCAGGCGTCGGCGGCCACTGAAGCGGCAAAGCCATCCCACGCTGAAGGACCGCTCAACTGACCCGATTGCACGTCGTTGATAAAGGCTTGCAGCTCCACGTCGTAAGCATCAATAAAGCGATCCTTCCAGTCGGTGAGAATAGTGGTGGCGAGCTTCGCCTCTTTGCGCATCTGTACGGAAGCAGGCTCCGGCAGCCGGGCGATGCCGGTTTCGCCCACCACTTCACACTGAATGTCGTAGCCGTAAGCGCAGTTAACAAAGATTTCCACATCGATGCGGATCCCTTTCTGCGTTTCGAACAGCACGATTTGCGGATCTTTCAGCTGCGCATGGGATTTCGAGGTAACGCGCGGGAACACCACCTGTACCGACTTATAGTCATCGCTGGTCAGCCAGCGCAGCACGTCCAGCTCGTGGATCAGGGTATTGGTGATCGCCATGTCAGTGGTGTAATTTTCGCCTACCGTCGGGTTACGGTGCGCGCAGTGCAGCATCAGCGGTTCGCCGATTTCACCCTCGACAATCACCTTTTTCAGCGCACGATAACCGGCATCGTAAGGACGCATAAAGCCGACCTGCACCAGACGTTTGCCCTGTGCCATCTCCGCATCCACAACGCGGCGACATCCCTCGGCGCTCAGCGCCAGCGGCTTTTCACAGAAAACCGGCTTGCCAGCCGCAATGGCCGCGAGCGTAAACTCTTCGTGTGTGGGATCCCAGGAAGTGACGAGGATGGCGTCCACGTCGGGGGAACTCACCACCTGATGACCATCCTGATACACTTCCGCTTCAATATTCAGACGTTGCAGCGCCGCGCGTGCGCCCTCCACGTTGATGTCAGAAACGGCAACCACCTTCGCGCCCTGCAGCACATGGCTGCAGCGACGGATATGTTCCTGACCTATTGCGCCAGTACCGATAACGCCAAGTTTCAGAGTCATAATTACACCTGTAGGGTTCGGGTAAGATAATCGTCGGGCCGGTTGTCCGGCCCCGAGGTCATTAGTATTTGCGCGCCTGATCAAGATGGGCGTTGAGTTTCTCTGCCACGGCCTGGATGCGATCGGAGTTGGACGTTTGCGCTGCGCCCACATGCCACCAGCTGAAATATTTGTGCACCATGGTTTTGGGCAGCACTTTGATGTCAATCAGCGTAGAAACCGTCTGGCTGCGCGCATCTTCCAGCGCGGCCTTCAGCTCATCCAGCGTAGTGACGCGGTAGGTTTTACAGCCGTAACCGGCGGCGATGGCAGCAAAATCCACCGGCACAAAGCCGCCGTCCAGCTTGCCGCTTTCCGCGTTGCGGAAACGAAACTCGGTGGTGAAACTATTCATACCGTGTTCCATTTGCAGGTTATTGATACAGCCGTTGGTCATGTTGTCGAACAGCACCACGTTGATTTTGGCGCCTTCCTGGATCGACGTGACCAGCTCGGAGTGCAGCATCATAAAGGAGCCGTCGCCCAGCAGCACATAGACCTCGCGCTGCGGCTGCGCCAGCTTGACGCCCAGCGCCGCATTCACCTCATAACCCATGCAGGAGTAGCCATACTCAACGTGGTAACTGTTGTAATCTTTGGTGCGCCAGACGCGTTGCAGATCGCCCGGCAGGCTACCTGCGGCCGCGACAATCACCGCATCCTTTGGGAGCTGCTCATTTAACGTACCCAGCACGCTGCTTTGCGTCAGGAAGGATTGGGTCAGGCGATTGAATTCCGCAAAAACCGCTTCACGGTCAAGATGATCATCAATTTCCGGGATAAAACCGTCGCCGGTATACGCTGCCTGATAAACGCGCTGCGTCTCTTTTAACAGCTTGCTTTGCGCCTGCTCGATCTGGTTGCCCCACTGGCTCTCATAGCCCTGAGCCGCCAGACGGCCATCCAGCGCAGTCAAACCTTCACGCGCATCCGCCAGCAGCTGCACGCCGTCCAGCTTGTAGCTGTCGAAATTGCTGACGTTGATATTGAGATAGCTGACCTCTGGATGCTGAAAAATCCACTTCGAGGCGGTGGTAAAATCGGTATAGCGGGTGCCGACGCCAATCACCAGATCGGCCTCTTTCGCCAGCAGGTTCGCCGCCAGGCAGCCAGTTTCGCCGACGCCGCCGACGTTCAGCGGATGGTCGGAGAGAAGGGTGCCTTTGCCCGCCTGGGTTTCGGCAAAGGGAATATTGTAGCGTTCGGCAAACTGCAACAGCGCGTCGCCTGCTGCGGAATATTTCACCCCGCCGCCGCAGACGATAAGCGGTTTACGCTTAGTGGCGAGCAGCTGAAGCGCATCCTCCAGCTGGGCGACCGTCGGCAAGCGGCGATCGAGGCGATGGACGCGTTTCTGAAAGAAATATTCCGGGAAATCCCAGGCTTCGCCCTGGACATCTTGCGGCAGAGCCAGCGTCACCGCGCCGGTTTCCGCCGGATCGGTCAGCACGCGCAGGGCGTTAATGCAGGCGGTCATCAGCTGCTCCGGACGACTGACGCGATCCCAGTATTTGCTCACCGCCCGGAAGGCGTCGTTAGTGCTGAGGCTGAGATCGTGGCTCTGCTCAATCTGTTGCAGAACCGGATCGGGCTGGCGGGTGGCGAATACATCACCCGGCAGCAGCAGTAAAGGAATGCGGTTGGCGGTGGCGGTAGCTGCGGCGGTGATCATATTTGCCGCGCCCGGCCCAACCGATGAGGTGCAGGCGATAATCTGTCGGCGCAGCGACTGTTTGGCGAAACCGATCGCGGCATGGGCCATGCCCTGTTCGTTACGCCCCTGATGCACCACCAGATCGCCGCGATCCTGTTCCAGCGCCTGACCCAGGCCGAGCACGTTGCCGTGACCGAAGATAGCGAAGATCCCTTTCACAAATTTCGTCTCAACGCCGTCAACGTTCAGGTACTGATTATCAAGGAATTTTACCAGGGCCTGCGCCGTGGTTAATCTGATTGTGCCCATATGCTCATCCTTTACATGCTGGTACCCGGTAAGCAGGTACGACGCGGGTGGCGGGTGCTGCGCGGACAGAAGATGCCACCGCAAATAAGTGAAACGTGAGGCGATTATAAACAAATATTTTTTCCATAAAATACAACTACAGAAGAAACATTTCATTTTGCGAGTGAGATCAAATTTAACGATGGCGCATGCCTTTTTACACCGGATGGCGGGTAATAAATGAAACGGCAACAAGGCATTAACGACCTTTAAAGAAATTTCATTCTGCTTCAACGGGTTCCCTGGTTTGATAAAGTCAAAATGCGAGGCTGCTCACAGCGTTGATGAGCAGGCAAAGCGCGCTACGCCTTTAACCCGCTTAATCGCCCGGCTGAGACTTTTACCTGGTTCACAGAATTGAGGTGGACATTTCATTTCATATTGAGTTTGGAATGTTTGTTCCTCATACTGGCTTTATAGTCAACCAGAAGGAAACCACAGGTATGAGTACACAACAGAAGCGGCTCGATGTGATTTGTATCGGGCGCATCGCCGTTGATTTCTACGGTCAGCAAATTGGCGCACGTCTGGAAGACACCAGCACTTTTGCAAAGTATCTGGGCGGCTCGTCCGGCAACGTGGCTTACGGCACGGCGATTCAGGGGTTGAAATCAGCGATGCTGGCGCGTGTGGGTGATGAGCATAATGGCCGCTTTCTGCGTGAAGAGTTGCAGCGTGTCGGCTGCAATACCGATGGGCTGATTACCGATAAAAACCGCCTGACCGGGCTGGTGATCCTCGGGATTAAAGATGAGGATACGTTCCCGCTGATTTTCTATCGTGATAACTGCGCGGATATGGGACTGGTGCCGGAGGATATCGACGAAGCCTTTATTACCTCTTCTCGCGCCGTGGCGGTAACCGGTACCCATCTCTCCCATCCGGAAACCCGTGCGGCGGTGTTAAAAGCGCTGGATATTGCCAAAAGCAACGGCTTGCGTACCGCGCTGGATATCGATTACCGGCCGGTGCTCTGGGGATTAACCTCGCTGGGCGACGGTGAAACGCGTTTCATTGAGTCGCAGCAGGTCACGCAACAGCTACAGGAAGTGGCGCACTATTTCGATCTGATCGTCGGGACGGAAGAAGAGTTTCATATCGCCGGCGGTAGCACCGATACGCTGACCGCGTTGAAAAATGTGCGTCAGGCCAGCCAGGCGACGCTGGTGTGCAAACGCGGTCCGCTCGGCTGCGTGGTGTTCGAAAATGCGATCCCGGATAGCTGGGAAGAGACCCGACTACATAGCGGCGTACGCGTGGAAGTGCTGAATGTGCTGGGCGCAGGCGATGCGTTTATGTCCGGCCTGCTGCGCGGCTGGCTCAATGATGAAGGCTGGGAGCAGGCCTGCCGTTACGCCAACGCCTGTGGCGCGCTGGTGGTTTCGCGCCACGGCTGCGCGCCAGCGATGCCAACCAAACAGGAGCTGGATGATTTCCTCAGCCGCGATCGTGACGTGAAGCGTCCCGATCGGGATACGCGTCTGAACCATCTGCATCGTGTCACGACACGTAAGCAGCAGTGGCCGGAACTTTGCGTGTTCGCTTTTGATCACCGTAAGCAGCTGGCGGATATGGCGCACGAGGCGGGGGTAAATGAGAGCAAGATTCCACAGCTCAAGCTGCTGCTGCTGAAGGCGGCGGAAGAGGCGGCTCAGGAGGCAGGCCTGGAAAACAAAAGCGGCATCCTGGCCGATACCACTTATGGTCAGCGCGCGCTTAACGCCATCACAGGCAAAGGCTGGTGGATAGGCCGTCCGATTGAATTACCCGGCTCCCGGCCGCTGCGTCTTGAACACGGCAACATCGGCTCGCAGCTTATCGACTGGCCGCAGGAGCAGGTGGTGAAATGTCTGGTGTTCTACCATCCGCACGACAGCGCCGAACTGCGTAAAGCGCAGGATGAGCTGGTGCTGGACGTCTGGCGCGGCTGCAACAAGAGCGGCCATGAGTTGCTGCTGGAGGTGATCCTGCCAGAGAGCAATCCGGATCATCAGGAGTCTTATTATCTGGATATTCTGAGCCACTTTTACAGCCTGGGCATTCAGCCTGACTGGTGGAAACTGCCGCCGCTCTCAGCCGCGAGCTGGCAGGCGATCGGCGGTCTGATTGAACAGCAGGATGCATACTGTCGCGGCATTCTTCTGCTTGGCCTTGATGCGCCGGAAGAGAAGCTCAAGGCGGGCTTTGCTGCTGCCGCTCAGGCACCGTGGGTAAAGGGCTTTGCCGTGGGCCGCACCATCTTCGGACAGCCGTCACGCCAGTGGCTACAGGGCGAGCTGGACGACCGGGCATTGATTGAGCAGGTGAAGAGTAACTATTTGCAGTTGATTGCCTACTGGCGCGCAGCGCGGGCGGGAGTCGCCTGACAACCAGGGGTCGGCGGGGCGAAGCCCGCCAGCCCCCTGGGTTCAACACATTACTTCAGCATAATCGTCTTCACGATATTATCCGCATCGCTCTGCGCCTGCTGCTGGTTTTCCGCGGGCAGGGTGATCTGCATCGTCAGTAATTTGCCGTCAACTTTCGCCAGAATCACCGTTGACCATGAGGTCTGATTATTGGCGGAAATCACCGTATCAAGCTGCTGAGCTGGCTGATCTTTCAGCGTTACCGCTTTATTCGAGACGACTTGCAACTGCGGGTCGCGGTTGCGCTGCTGCTGCTCTAAACGTTGAGAGAGTACATCCAGCGACTCGTTGGTGGTATCGCCTTCGATAACGATAATGGCGCTTTGGCCGCTTTCGTTGGCATAAACATGCATATTGGTCGACTGCGAACCGATTTTACCGCTCTTGTCAGACATGCCGCCCGGCAGCGAAAAACTCAGCTTGCCATCCATCAGCGTCACGGTTTGCGCGGACTGGCTGGCGCTGACGCCATTGTCATCCTTCGCCGCGTCTTCTTTCTTCTGGTCGCAGGCAGCAAGTCCCAGCACCAGTAAACCAATACCGACATACTTTACTAAATTACGCATTTTCATCCCTTTTCTTGTGTCCAGGCAGCCATTGATACAATCCTCAGTCAGCAAAAGCAACCTGAGGATTGTCAGCAGATCTTAGCGGTCTGCCGGGCTTTGCTCCATAGGATTAGCCGAAATTTAACTGGCTACGGCGGGAACGCTCCGCAAGGCGCTTCAGGGCCGCATTCAGCAACACGCCGTAGGCGGGCAGGAAGAAAACCATGCAGATAAGCACTTTGAAGCTGTAATCCACCAGTGCGATTTCTACCCAGTGCTGCGCCATAAAGGGATCCGGGCTTTTATAGAAGGCGATGAAGAAGAAGGCCAGGGTATCGCTGATATTGCCGAGGAACATCGCCGCCGCTGGCGCAGCCCACCACTGCGGCAGCTGACGCAGGCGGTTAAACACATGCACATCCAGTATCTGCCCAAGGGCATAGGCCATAAAGCTGGCGCAGGCGATACGCGCCACAAACAGGTTCACCTCTTTCAGCGCGGCCCAGCCCTGCCATTCTCCCTGATAAAAGACGCAGGAAACCGCATAAGAGATAAACAATGCCGGAAGCATCACCGCCAGAATAATACGACGCGCCAGCGGTGCGCCGAAGATACGCACGGTCAGGTCGGTGGCGAGAAAAATAAAGGGAAAGCTGAAGGCGCCCCAGGTGGTGTTAAAACCAAAAATGGCGATCGGTAGCTGAACCAGATAGTTACTGGAAGTGATCACCAGCAGGTGAAACAAAGCGAGCCAGAACAGCGCGTGCATGCGCTGACGCGGAGAAAAATTAATCATATTTAGCCTTTTTAGTTTTGGGGTGAGGGAACCCATTGCAGCCCTGCAAACGCTCAGATTGCTGAAACGTATGGCGCGGTTGCGGTTAAACTTAGAGAAAATCGGGCGGCATCTTACCGTTTTACACTATTTATGCAATGGTTAATTTTAACGCAATCGTTATCGCCTTGCGCCGCCAATTCAGCGCGTTAGAATGGCCGCCTGCAACTGAAATCAGAGACTATTATGAGCGATCGCTTTGCTAATCCCGATCAAACCCTGGATGCCCTTGGGCTACGCTGCCCGGAGCCGGTAATGATGGTGCGTAAAACCGTCCGTCATATGGCGGATGGCGAAACGTTGCTGATTATCGCCGACGATCCCGCCACCACGCGTGATATTCCCGGCTTTTGCCGCTTTATGGAACATACGCTGTTGATGCAGGAAACGGATGCGCTGCCGTATAAATTTTTAATTAAGAAAGGATTGTAACTGCGCGACGGCTAATGCCGGATTCTGGCATCCATGCCCGAACCCGGCAGAAGGACATTCTGTTTAATAAAGCCACAGCGATCGCACAATCATAAAATGACCAGCAAAGTAGCAGGCGGCCACGATAGCGCTGTCGGCGCGGAAACGGCGGCGATAGTGGCTGACAAACCAGACAATATTCGCCAGCAGCAGCAGGCTGGCACCCACTACCAGCGAAAAGCTGTAGTCGGTAGGGCGGAAGAAATATTGCTCCGCCGCCATCCAGGTCATCACCAGCGTCATGCCGATAAAGGTTGAGATCGGCCAGCGTAAATCCTCCAGCCGCGTCCAGATCGTCGCGATCAGCACTGCGCCAATCACCAGCAGCACAAGCGGAATCGGCCAGAAAAAGCTCATGGTCATATTGGCCGCGAAGCTGATGGTATAAAGCAGGTGCGACAGAAAGAATGCGCCGAGCGCATAGAGCATACGCTGGCGCGGCAGCAGCGTTAGCGCATCGCCAATCAGCGTGGCGACCAGACCGGCCAGGATCAGGTAATCGGTGGTATGCAGCGTGGGCGCCTGCCATGCCCAGGCGACAAGCAGCAACAGCGTGACGGGCTTGAATACCCAGCGCTGCCACTGCGGCCCGCGATAAGAGGCGTCAACGTAGAGCCAACCGGAAAAAAGTACCGCAAGGAAAGACCAAAGCATTTTTTCTCCCTTTCCGGACAGATCGTCCGCTAATCAGATGAAAATTCCCAAAATTTCGATCTCAGTTTAGGTTACGGCCTGTGAATGTGACAATCAGGCTTCTCTGGTTGTATCCTTTGCCGCCATCCTTTTGTGAAACGCAAAGCGCGAGAGAAAACATGAGCAAACCACCGCTACTCTTTTTTATCGTTCTGGCGATTATCGCCCTGTTGGCGACCCGCCAGTTTATCAAGCAGCGACGTGAAGTCGCCGTCAATGACGCTTCGCCCGTACGGGCGCTGCCGGTTGAGATCAAAACCAAACGCGAATTTCCGGCACCGAACCGCCGGTCGCGCCAGCGTGAAGTGATTGCCGGGGAAGAGATGCGCTACGAGGCCTGGTTTCATCCGCTGAATGGCGCTGGCGATTTTAAGCTGATGCTGGACGCCAGCGATTATCATCAGATGGACAAAGGCGAGACAGGGGAGCTAAAAGTGCAGGGCACGCGCTTCGTGAGCTTTACGCCAGCGCGATAAACGCAAGCGTAAAGCGCGTTATTACTGCTTCGGATAGTGCTTTTTCTGCCACGACAGCAATTCAAACACGCCAAAAACAAAGATTTTTAGCTGCGTCAGGCGACTAAGCTTCGCGGCATCTTTGGGCTGGGTGGCGCGCAGCAGCACCAGCTGCAGGCCATGCATAATCACCATAAAAAACAGCGCGACGTTAACAAAATAAGTCAGCGGTTTCGGGAACGGCTGCACCAGATTCAGCAGCAAAAAGGCCCAAACGCACAGCATCAGCAGGCGTCCCAGATTAATCCACATCCCGCGTCTCCTGTTGGCGATGATACAGACGATAAGCCACCTGACCGGCGATTTTCTCGCGGTGCAGATGCCAGTTAACGGGAACCGGCGGCGTGCCGTGCTCCACTTCGCTCTCTACATAAATCAGCGCGTCGGCGGCCAGCCAGTGGTTTTGCTCCAGCAGCGTCAGCGTCTCCTGCAGTAAACCTTTACGGAACGGCGGATCGATAAACACCAGGTTGTAAGGCTCGCCGGCCTGCGCCAGCCAGCTCAGCGTGTTGGTCTGGATCACTTTGCCCTGCGACGTGCCCAGGGTTTGCAGATTTTTCTCCAGCTGCTGCGCCACCGGACGTTCCAGCTCCAGCAGCGTGGCCGAGGCGGCATAGCGCGACAGCGCCTCCAGCCCCAGCGCGCCGCTGCCAGCAAAGCAGTCGAGGCAGCGCGCCTGGCGGATATCGGGCGCCAGCCAGTTAAACAGGGTTTCACGTACGCGGTCGGTAGTGGGACGCAAACCGGCGCTGTCCGGCACCGGCAATTTGCGCCCGCGCCACTGACCGCCAATAATGCGAATCTGTCCGGCACCGCCGGCGCTGCGGGGTCTTTTATTCATCTTGCTCACAACTCGTCATAATTTGTTGCGTAGTTTAACGGGCGAAGAGGTGAGAAGAAACGTTAAAAAAGGGTGCTGTGGTGCGCTGGCTGGAAAGTGTTAGACTAGCAGGCTGTGTTCCTGATGTGATGTGGTATCAACAGGTTCTGCGCATCATCAGCGGATCGCCCTTAATATTATCAAGTTTATTTGCACCCTGGCAGCCGCGAGCGGCCGGGTTTGAGCCATCGAGGAGTGTGGTCACACAATGGCAAAAGAGAAAAAACGTGGCTTTTTTTCCTGGCTGGGCTTTGGCAAAGAAGAAGAGAAACAGCCCGCTGCCGAAGAGAACGAGAGCGTCGCGCAGCCTGGCGAACCCACTGCGAAACAGCAGGCGGAAGTAACCGAGATTCCTGAAGTGGCGCGCGCTGAAGCACAGGCGGAAGCCACGGTCGCCATCACCGAAGCGGTAGCGCAAACGCAGGCGGAACATCCGGACGTCACGGCAGCAGAGCCGATCGCTGTGGTTGAAGATGAACCCGCTATTGTTGTCCCGGAAGAAGAGGTGCTGCCGGAAGAGATCGCGCATCCTGATATCGCGCCGGTTGAGGAAGAGCCACAGGCGGAAGAGCTGGCGGAAGAAGAAGCTGGCGAGCCGTTAAGCGACGAAGAGCTGGAAGCGCTGGCGTTGGCCGATGTCGCGCCGGAAAACGTTGATGCTGAGCCGGTCGATACCGTCAGCGATCTGCCGCTTGCCGCCGCGCCTATCGTTTCCCAGGAGCAGGAGCGCCCGACCAAAGAGGGATTCTTTGCCCGTCTGAAACGCAGCCTGGTGAAAACGCGCCAGAACCTCGGCTCCGGTTTTATCAGCCTGTTCCGCGGCAAAAAAATCGATGACGAGCTGTTTGAAGAGCTGGAAGAGCAGTTGCTGATCGCCGATGTCGGTGTGGAAACCACGCGCCGCATCATCACTAATCTGACGCAGCAGGCGAACCGCAAACAGCTGCGCGATGCCGAAGCGCTTTATGGCCTGCTGAAAGCGGAAATGGCCGGCATTTTGCAGAAGGTTGACGCGCCGCTTGATGTCACCGGCAAAACGCCTTTCGTCATCCTGATGGTTGGCGTAAACGGCGTCGGCAAAACCACCACCATCGGCAAGCTGGCGCGGCAGTATCAGGCGCAGGGCAAAAGCGTGATGCTGGCGGCGGGTGATACCTTCCGTGCAGCGGCGGTGGAGCAGCTGCAGGTGTGGGGCGATCGCAACGCCATTCCGGTCATTGCCCAGCATACCGGCGCTGATTCCGCCTCGGTGATCTTTGACGCCATTCAGGCCGCCAAAGCGCGCAACGTGGATGTGCTGATCGCCGATACCGCGGGTCGTTTGCAGAACAAATCGCACCTGATGGAAGAGCTGAAAAAGATTGTCCGCGTGATGAAGAAGCTGGATGTGGACGCGCCGCATGAAGTGATGCTGACCATCGACGCCAGCACTGGGCAGAACGCCATCAGCCAGGCGAAGCTGTTCCACGAAGCAGTAGGGCTTAGCGGCATTACGCTCACCAAGCTGGATGGCACTGCCAAAGGCGGCGTGATCTTCTCGGTGGCCGATCAGTTCGGCATTCCGATTCGCTATATCGGTGTCGGAGAAGGCATCGAAGATTTACGGCCATTCAAGGCCGAGGATTTTATTGAGGCACTGTTTGCCCGAGAGGACTAATTTGGATGATTCGCTTTGAAGAGGTCAGTAAGGCTTATCTCGGTGGGCGTCAGGCGTTGCAGGGGGTGGATTTTCATCTGCGCCCTGGCGAAATGGCGTTTCTGACCGGCCACTCCGGCGCAGGGAAAAGCACCTTGCTGAAGCTGATTTGTGGTATTGAGCGGCCAAGCGCCGGACAAATCTGGTTCGGCGGTCACGATATTACCCGGCTGCGCAACAGCGAAGTGCCTTTTCTGCGTCGCCAGATCGGCATGATCTTCCAGGATCACCACCTGTTGATGGATCGTTCGGTCTACGACAACGTGGCGATCCCGCTGATCATCTCCGGCGCCAGCGGTGAAGATATCCGCCGTCGCGTTTCGGCGGCGCTGGATAAGGTTGGCCTGCTCGACAAAGCGAAAAATTATCCTGTCCAGCTCTCTGGTGGCGAACAGCAACGCGTCGGCATTGCCCGCGCGGTGGTGAATAAACCGTCGGTGCTGTTGGCGGATGAGCCAACCGGCAACCTCGACAATGCGCTGTCGGAAGATATTCTGCGTCTGTTTGAAGAGTTCAACCGCGTGGGCGTGACGGTGCTGATGGCGACGCATGATATCGGATTGATTACGCGCCGCAGCTATCGGGTGATGACGCTAAACCAGGGACGTCTGCACGGAGGCCACGATGGTCAATAAACGCAACAAACGCGCGCCAGCGCCGAAAGCGAAGCAGCCTTCGAAAAGCAAAGCGCTGAAGGGCGGCTGGCAGGAGCAGTGGCGCTATGCGCTGCGCGGCACCCTGTCCGACATGTGGCGTCAGCCGCTGGCGACGCTGCTGACCGTGATGGTGATCGCCATCTCCCTGACGCTGCCCAGCGTCTGCTACATGGTGTGGAAAAACGTCAGCCAGGCGGCGACCCAGTGGTATCCAGCGCCGCAGCTCACGGTCTATCTGTCGAAAACCCTGGACGATAGCGCCGCGGAAAATGTCGCAACGCAGTTAAAGCAGTTGGATGGCGTAGAGAGCGTGAACTATCTGACACGTGAAGAGGCGCTGAGCGAGTTCCGCAACTGGTCAGGGTTTGGCGGCGCGATGGATATGCTGGAGCAGAACCCTCTGCCGGCGGTGGCGATCATTACGCCGAAGCTTAATTTCCAGAACTCCGACACCATGCAAAACCTGCGCGAGCGCGTGGCGAAGGTGGACGGCGTGGATGAAGTGCGCATGGATGACAGCTGGTTTGCCCGTCTGGCGGCGCTGACCGGCCTGGTGGGGCAGGTTGCGGCAATGATCGGTATTCTGATGGTAGTGGCGGTGTTCCTGGTGATCGGCAACAGCGTGCGGCTCAGCATTTTCGCCCGGCGCGATACCATCAACGTGCAGAAGCTGATCGGCGCCACCGACGGCTTTATTCTGCGTCCTTTCCTCTATGGCGGGGCGCTGCTTGGCCTGAGCGGCGCGCTGCTGTCGCTGATTCTTTCTGAAGTGCTGGTGCTGCGTTTGCAGTCGGTGGTGGCGCATGTGGCGGCGGTGTTCGGCACCACCTTCTCACTGGAAGGCTTCTCCTGGGATGAAGGATTACTGCTGCTGCTGATCGCCGCGATGATTGGCTGGATTGCCGCCTGGCTGGCGACGGCACAACATTTACGTCGTTTTACGCCACAGTAACCAACAGCAACGTTTTTTTGATATAATGTTCCTCTGCTGCCGACGACTAAGGAAGCAGAGGAAATCCTTCCCTGATCCTTTCTCCGTCATCTGTGTGTAAAATATTCACTGCTATAATTGAACTTGTGGATAACTTTGTCGTCCAAGTAGCACAGATTGCTTTCGATTTTTGGGCAGGGTTGACATACTGTAACCTCTGCTCAGGGAATTGTGCAGCAACTCCATTGAATTTGTGAGGGTTTGAATGACCAAAGAAATGCAAACTTTAGCTATTGCTCCTCTCGGCAACCTGGAATCTTATATTCGGGCCGCCAACGTCTGGCCGATGCTGTCGGCAGAAGAGGAAAAAGCGCTGGCTGAACGGCTGCATTACCAGGGCGATCTGGATGCAGCTAAGACGCTGATCCTGTCTCACCTGCGCTTCGTTGTTCATATCGCTCGTAATTATTCCGGTTACGGCCTGCCGCAGGCGGACCTGATTCAGGAAGGGAACATCGGCCTGATGAAGGCGGTGCGTCGCTTCAATCCTGAAGTGGGCGTACGTCTGGTTTCCTTTGCCGTGCACTGGATTAAAGCCGAAATTCACGAATACGTGCTGCGTAACTGGCGTATCGTGAAGGTTGCGACCACAAAAGCACAGCGTAAGCTGTTCTTTAACCTGCGTAAAACCAAGCAGCGTCTGGGCTGGTTTAACCAGGATGAAGTGGAAATGGTGGCGCGCGAGCTGGGCGTGAGCAGCAAAGATGTGCGTGAGATGGAGTCGCGTATGGCGGCGCAGGATATGACCTTCGATATGTCGTCTGATGACGAAAGCAGCGAAGGCAAAACCATGGCCCCTGTGCTCTATCTGCAGGATAAAACCTCTGACTTTGCTGACGGCATCGAAGAAGACAACTGGGACGCACACGCAGCCGATAAGCTGAGCGATGCGATGCAGGGCCTCGATGAGCGCAGCCAGCATATCATTCGCGCGCGTTGGCTCGACGAAGAGAACAAAACCACGCTGCAGGAGCTGGCCGATCGCTACGGCGTCTCCGCAGAGCGCGTCAGGCAGCTGGAAAAAAATGCCATGAAAAAGCTGCGCATGGCGATTGAAGCTTAACGATGAAGGGCGACGCAAAGTCGCCCTTTTTGTTGCCCGCGATTCACTTTACCCAACCATCTGACTGCGCGCGAAAGCCGCAGGCCTGCATAAACGCCGCTCGCACGCTCTGTTCGGCGCTGCCGTCATCGGCGATCCACCAGTCTGCCAGCGCCGCATTCTGCGCTATTGTTTCTTCAAGCAAATACTTCCCCACGCCGCGTCGACGGGTAACCTCCCGCACGTTCAACGCCTGAACTTTGCCCTGTGTACCGGTGATTTCAAGCTGCAAAGCCGCCAGCAGACGCTCGTTAAAGCGCGCCGCATAAAAGCGATGGTTTTCATCGAGCCTGTTCTCCAGATCCGCAATCGCCAGCTCGGGCCAGATTTTTGCTAAATCGATGCGGTCCTGAGGCGTTAATGCGGTTAATCGCAGAATAGTGAGCTTCATGCCAGAGACCTGTGCCAGTAGAAAGCGTTAGTGTAGCGAATTTGAACAGCCAGAGCGCTGAGACTTTTTGCGAAAAAAACAGGTGAAACACCATTACGGCTGCCAGAATAGTGGTGTAAAGCGATAAGTTTTGTCTTAAAAACCAGCATAACACGCTGGCTGGACGGCGAAATAACCGTGATTGCTGCCAGAGAATTATGCTGTTGGAAGTGGCTATTACTGAATATGTCAGTTGATTTAAAGAAGAAAATTCCTGTTTAATAACCTGAAAAATAAAGCCTTATCACTCATAAACGCCAGATTGTTGCGCTAACTCATTATTGCGAAATCGTTTTTCAGTAATTCTCTGGCAGAAAATAAACGCAAACCACAACAAACACAGACACAACTGATGGGGAAGTTCGGATGAAAATGAGCAAAGGTCGCGCGTTACTGGCGGGCTGCGTTGCGTTGGCGATGAGCCATGCCGCGCTGGCAGAAGATATCAAAGTTGCGATTGTCGGTGCCGTAACCGGCCCGGTGGCGCAGTATGGAGATATGCAGTTCACTGGCGCCGCGCAAGCGATTAAGGATATCAATGCCAAAGGCGGCGTGAACGGCGACAAACTGGTTGGCGTGGAATATGACGACGCCTGCGACCCGAAGCAGGCCGTAGCGGTGGCGAACAAGGTCGTCAACGATGGCATTAAATATGTTATCGGCCATCTTTGCTCTTCTTCTACCCAGCCTGCGTCCGACATTTATAACGACGAAGGCGTACTGATGATTACCCCGGCCGCGACCGCGCCGGAGTTAACCGCGCGCGGCTATGAAACCATTATGCGCACCACCGGTCTGGACTCCGATCAGGGGCCGACCGCCGCTAACTATATTCTCGACCAGATCAAGCCCAAGCGTATCGCCGTGGTGCATGACAAGCAGCAGTACGGCCAGGGCCTGGCGGAATCGGTACAGAAAACCCTGAAAGCCAAAGGCGGCAATGTGGTGCTGTTCGAAGGTATTACCGCAGGCGATAAAGACTTCTCCACACTGATTGCACGTCTGAAAAAAGAAAACGTGGACTTTGTTTACTACGGCGGCTATTACCCGGAAATGGGCCAGATCCTGCGCCAGGCGAAAGCGGCTGGCCTGAACGCTGGCTTTATGGGACCGGAAGGCGTGGGTAACGCGTCGCTCTCCAATATCGCAGGCGACGCCTCGGAAGGCATTTACGTGACGCTGCCGAAGCGCTACGACCAGCTGCCAGAGAACAAAGCGATCGTTGACGCCATCAAAACCAACAGCGCGCAGAACCGTAAAGATCCGACCGGTCCGTTCGTCTGGACCACCTATGCGGCGATCCAGTCGCTGGTGGCCGGTATTGAGCGCAGCAAGAGCGACGAGCCGGAAGCGATCGCGAAAAACCTGAAGGGCGGCGAGCCGGTACCCACCGTTATGGGCAACCTGAGCTGGGACCAGAAAGGCGATCTGAAAGGTTTCGAGTTCGGCGTATTCAAATGGCACAAAGACGGTTCTTCTAGCGCGGTTAAGTAATCGTCCCATCGGCAGACAAATCCCTTGCCGTGACGGCAGGGGATTTTCCCGTTCTCATGCAGGTCTTCACTATGTCCGAGCAGTTTCTTTATTTCATTCAGCAGATGCTTAACGGGGTTACTCTCGGCAGCACCTATGCGCTGATCGCCATCGGTTACACCATGGTTTACGGCATTATCGGCATGATCAACTTCGCCCACGGCGAGGTCTATATGATCGGCAGCTATGTCTCCTTTATTGTTATCGCCGCCCTGATGATGATGGGTATCGATACCGGCTGGCTGATGATCGCCGCTGGCTTCGTCATGGCGATCCTGATTTCCAGCGCATACGGCTGGAGTATCGAGCGCGTCGCCTATAAGCCGGTGCGATCCTCGAAACGCCTGATCGCGTTGATTTCCGCCATTGGCATGTCGATCTTCCTGCAAAACTACGTCAGCCTGACGCAGGGTTCGCGCGATCTGGCGCTGCCGAGTCTGATTACCGGTCAGTGGACGCTGGGCCAGAGCAACGGCTTTGCGGCAACCGTCTCCACGATGCAGATCATGATCTGGCTGGTGACTTTCCTGGCGATGCTGGCGTTGACGCTGTTTATCCGCTATTCGCGTATGGGTCGCGCCTGCCGCGCCTGCGCGGAAGATCTGAAGATGGCGAGCCTGCTCGGCATCAATACTGACCGCGTGGTTTCGCTGACTTTCGTCATCGGCGCGGCGATGGCGGCGGTCGCGGGCGTGCTGCTCGGCCAGTTCTACGGCTCAATTAACCCTTTTATCGGCTTTATGGCCGGGATGAAAGCCTTTACCGCCGCAGTGCTTGGCGGCATCGGCAGCATTCCGGGCGCGATGATCGGCGGTCTGGTGCTCGGTATTGCCGAAGCGCTGACCTCCGCCTATCTCAGCACCGAATATAAAGATGTTGTCTCCTTCGCGCTGCTAATTGTGGTGCTGCTGGTGATGCCGACCGGTATCCTGGGCCGCCCGGAGGTAGAAAAAGTATGAAATCCTCCTTTATCAATGCGCTGCTCTCTGCCGTGATGCTGTTGGTGCTGGCCAGCTTCTTTATGGGAATGCGGCTCGGCCTCGACGGCACGCGACTGGTGGTGCAGAGCGCCGGCGAGGTGCGCTGGAACTGGATTTTCGTCGGCTGCGCCGTGGTGTTTTTCTTTCAGCTGCTGCGCCCGTTCTGGCAGCGCGGCATGAAAAAGATTTCCGGCCCGGCGCTGGTGTTGCCAGGCATCGACGGTTCTACCCCTAAGCAGAAGCTGTTTATGCTGGCGTTGATCGTGGTGGCGGTGGCCTGGCCCTTTTTTGTGTCACGCGGCGCGGTGGATATCGCCACGCTGACGCTGATCTACATCATGCTCGGGCTGGGTCTTAACGTCGTGGTGGGGCTGTCGGGGCTGCTGGTGCTGGGCTACGGCGGCTTTTACGCTATCGGCGCTTACACCTTCGCGCTGCTGAACCATTATTACGGCCTTGGCTTCTGGCAGTGCCTGCCGCTGGCGGGCATCGTCTCCGCGCTGTTCGGCCTGCTGCTCGGCTTCCCGGTGCTGCGCCTGCGCGGCGACTATCTGGCGATTGTGACGCTTGGCTTTGGTGAGATCGTGCGGATTTTGCTGCTGAATAATACTGCGCTTACCGGCGGCCCCAACGGCATCGCGCAAATTCCAAAGCCTTCTCTGTTTGGCCTGGAGTTCGGTCGCAAAGTTTCCGAAGGCGGCTGGAGCACCTTCCATGAATTCTTCGGCCTGAAATATGACCCCAGCGACCGCGTTATTTTTCTTTACCTGGTGGCGCTGCTGCTGGTGGCGCTGACGCTGTTCGTGATCAACCGTCTGCTGCGTATGCCGCTGGGTCGCGCCTGGGAAGCGCTACGTGAAGATGAGATCGCCTGTCGCTCGCTGGGCCTCAGTCCGACGCGCATCAAGCTGACCGCCTTCACTATCAGCGCCGCCTTTGCTGGTTTCGCCGGTAGCCTGTTCGCCGCGCGCCAGGGTTTTGTCAGCCCGGAATCCTTCACCTTTGTCGAGTCGGCATTTGTGCTGGCGATTGTGGTGTTGGGCGGGATGGGGTCGCAGTTCGCCGTGATCCTTGCCGCGATTCTGCTGGTGGTTTCCCGCGAGCTGATGCGTGACCTGAACGAATACAGCATGCTGGTGCTGGGCGGATTAATGGTCTTGATGATGATCTGGCGGCCGCAGGGGCTGCTGCCGATGAAGCGTCCACAGCTGAAATTGAAGCAGGGTAAACAAGGAGAGCAGGCATGAGTCAGCCTTTATTAGCGGTTGAGGGTCTGATGATGCGCTTCGGCGGCCTGCTGGCCGTGAACAACGTGGCGCTTGAGCTGCGACAACAGGAGATCGTCTCATTAATCGGACCAAACGGCGCGGGTAAAACCACGGTGTTTAACTGCCTGACCGGTTTCTATAAGCCGACCGGCGGCACGATCACGCTGCGCGATCAGCAGCTGGCGGGCCTGACCGGACAGAAGATCGCCCGCATGGGCATTGTGCGCACCTTTCAGCACGTACGTCTGTTTCGTGAAATGACGGTGATTGAAAATTTGCTGGTGGCCCAGCATCAACACCTGAAAAGCGGTCTGTTTTCCGGTCTGCTGAAAACACCTGCTTTCCGCAAAAGCGAGGGCGAGGCGCTGGATCGCGCCGCCACCTGGCTGGCGCGCGTTGGCTTGCTGGATCTGGCTAACCGTCAGGCGGGCAACCTGGCTTACGGTCAGCAGCGGCGTCTGGAGATTGCGCGCTGCATGGTGACGCGCCCGGAAATCCTGATGCTGGATGAACCGGCGGCCGGTCTGAACCCGCGCGAAACCCACGAGCTGGACGCGCTGATCGCCGAACTGCGCAGCGACCACAAGGTGTCGGTGCTGTTAATTGAACATGATATGAAGCTGGTGATGGGCATTTCCGATCGTATTTATGTAGTGAACCAGGGTACGCCACTGGCTAACGGCACGCCGGAAGAGATTCGTAATAACCCGGACGTGATCCGTGCCTATCTGGGAGAGGCGTAACATGGCAAATCCGATGTTAACCGTAGACAACGTCAGCGCCCATTACGGCAAAATCCAGGCGCTGCATAACGTCAGTCTGCATATCAATCAGGGCGAGATCGTCACGCTGATCGGCGCGAACGGCGCAGGCAAAACCACGCTGCTCGGTACGCTGTGCGGCGAGCCGCGCGCCTCGCAGGGCAGCATTACCTTTGATGGCAAAGCGATTACCGACTGGCAAACCGCACGTATTATGCGCGAAGCGATCGCCATTGTGCCGGAAGGTCGCCGTGTCTTTTCGCGCATGACAGTGGAAGAGAACCTGGCGATGGGCGGCTTTTTTGTCAGCGGTCAGGCGTATCAGCAGCGTATTCAGCGCGTCTATGAACTCTTTCCGCGTCTCTCGGAGCGTAAAAGCCAGCGCGCCGGCACCATGTCGGGCGGCGAGCAGCAGATGCTGGCGATTGGTCGTGCGCTGATGAGCCAGCCGCGCCTGCTGCTGCTGGATGAGCCGTCGCTGGGCCTCGCGCCGATTATCATTCAGCAGATTTTCGATACCATCGAGCAGCTGCGCAGCGAGGGCATGACCATTTTCCTCGTAGAGCAGAACGCCAACCAGGCGCTGAAGCTGGCGGATCGCGGTTATGTGCTGGAGAATGGCCATGTGGTGCTGGAAGACAGCGGCGCGGCCCTCCTTTCCAATGAAGCGGTTCGCAGCGCGTATTTAGGCGCTTAGCGGCCTGGCTTACTCGCAATATTGTGGGCGGGCAGTGCTCGCCATCCTCACGTACTGTAGTACGCTCCGGTGGCTGCGCGGGTGCTGATCTTTCGGCCTGCCTTACTCGTCCTGCTGCGGTTGGGCAGTGCTCGCTCTCCTCACGTACTACAGTACGCTCCGGGAGCTGCGCGCTGTCCGCCCGCAGCAGGACTTCGCCGCCAACGGCCTCGTCAGGTGCGGGCTTTTTAAAGGCAAAACCTTTTTGGAACCGCTGCAATGCGGTTGTCATGTTGATGAAATAATTCAGTTATTTTTCTGTCATTTTCCCGTGTCATGTTACTTCGCGAACAAAAAATGCGTGATTTCGCGCGTACCTACAATGTCACAGGAAACCGATATGGCCGCTTTTACTCCTCGTCGTCGCGTTTTGACTCTGGTGCTGGGCATGGCGCTCAGCGGCAATGCCCTGGCTGCGACTGAAATCCCGTTCTGGCACTCGATGGAAGGCGAGTTAGGCACAGAAGTTGACTCACTGGCTCAACGTTTTAACCAGGCCCATCCCGACTATAAAATCGTTCCGGTTTACAAAGGCAACTACGAGCAGAGCCTGGCGGCAGGTATCGCCGCGGTGCGTACCGGCAAAGCGCCCGCCATTTTGCAGGTGTATGAAGTCGGCACCGCCACCATGATGGCTTCAAAAGCGATCAAGCCGGTTTATCAGGTTTTCCAGGACGCAGGCATTAACTTCGATGAAAAACAGTTCGTGCCCACGGTTTCCGGTTACTACACCGACGCCAAAACTGGCCACCTGTTGTCGCAGCCGTTCAACAGCTCTACGCCGGTACTCTATTACAACAAAGACGCCTTCAAAAAAGCGGGACTGGATCCTGAGCAGCCGCCAAAAACCTGGCAGGCGCTGGCGAAAGATGCGGAAGCGCTGCGCAAAGCAGGCATGAGCTGCGGCTACGCCAGCGGCTGGCAGGGCTGGATTCAGATCGAAAATTTCAGCGCCTGGCACGCACTGCCGGTCGCCAGCGAAAACAACGGCTTTGACGGCACCGATGCAAAGCTGGAATTCAACGGCCCGATCCAGGTGCGCCACATCGCCATGCTGGAGGAGATGAACAAAAAGGGCAGCTTTACCTACTTCGGTCGTAAAGACGAATCTACGCAAAAGTTCTATAACGGCGACTGTGCCATGACCACCGCGTCATCCGGATCGCTGGCGGACATCCGTCACTACGCCAAATTCAACTACGGCGTTGGCATGATGCCCTATGACGAAACGGTGAAAAACGCCCCGCAAAACGCCATCATCGGCGGCGCCAGTCTTTGGGTGATGCAGGGCAAAGATGCGCCAACCTACAAAGGCGTGGCGGAGTTCATGCAGTTCCTCGCCCAGCCGGAAATTGCCGCCGAGTGGCATCAGAAAACCGGCTATCTGCCGATCACCACCGCTGCTTATGAGTTAACGCGCCAGCAGGGCTTTTATGACAAAAATCCCGGCGCGGATATCGCGACGCGTCAGATGTTGAACAAGCCGCCGTTGCCGTTCACTAAAGGTCTGCGTCTCGGCAACATGCCACAGATTCGCACCATCGTGGATGAAGAGCTGGAAGGGGTCTGGACCGGCAAGAAAACCCCGCAGGCGGCGCTGGATAATGCCGTGCAGCGCGGCAACCTGTTGCTGCGTCGCTTCGAACAGCAGGTGAAGTAAATTTTCAGGGTCGGGCGGCTAATCCCCCGACCGCGGTCACGGCGGCAAGGTTGCCGCCGTTTTCTCTGTTAGCCCGGAGTCGTTATGTCCCTCCACCGTCCCGGTTTTCGCCTCTCTCCGTTGCCCTATCTGCTGGTGCTGCCGCAACTGCTGATTACTGCGATCTTCTTTCTCTGGCCAGCCGGTGAGGCGCTCTGGTACTCGGTGCAAAGCGTCGATCCTTTTGGCCTCTCCAGCACCTTTGTCGGGCTGGCGAATTTTTCCGCCCTGTTGCAGGATGAGTACTATCTCGCCTCGTTCTGGACCACCCTGATTTTCAGCGCGCTGGTGACCGGCAGCGGTCTGCTGATCTCGCTTTTTTTTGCCGCGCTGGTGGATTACGTGCTGCGCATGAAGCGTTTCTACCAGACGCTGCTACTGCTGCCCTACGCGGTGGCGCCAGCAATTGCCGCCGTGCTCTGGATGTTTCTGTTTAACCCCGGCCTCGGCCTGATTTCCCACGCGCTGCACCAGATGGGCTATGAGTGGAACCACGCGCAGAACAGCGGGCAGGCGATGTTTCTGGTGGTGCTCGCCTCGGTCTGGCAGCAGATCAGCTACAACTTTCTGTTCTTTTTCGCCGCCTTGCAGTCGATCCCGCGCTCGCTGGTGGAAGCGGCCGCCATCGACGGCGCGGGGCCGGTGCGTCGCTTTTTCAGTTTGTCGCTACCGCTGATCGCGCCGGTCAGCTTCTTTTTGCTGGTGGTTAACCTGGTTTACGCCTTCTTCGATACCTTCCCGGTGATCGACGCGGCAACCCAGGGCGGGCCGGTTCAAGCCACCACCACGCTGATTTATAAAATTTATCGCGAAGGCTTTACCGGACTCGATCTCAGCGCCTCGGCGGCGCAGTCGGTGATATTAATGCTGTTGGTGATTGTTCTGACGGTGATCCAGTTCCGCTACGTCGAGCGTAAGGTGCGTTATCAATGATTGAGAATCGTCGCGGGCTGGATATCTTCAGCCACGTCATGCTCTGCCTCGGCATCCTCACGGTGCTGTTTCCGCTCTGGATCGCCTTTGTGGCGGCGACGCTGGATAATCAGCAGATTTTTCAGGTGCCGATGCCGCTGATCCCCGGCAGCAGCCTGTGGGATAACATCAAAACCATCTGGCAGCAGGGAGTAAGCAGCAACAGCGCGCCGCTGAGCATTCTGTTGCTGAACAGCACGCTGATGGCGCTCGGCATCACGGCAGGAAAGATCACCGTTTCCATTCTTTCCGCGTTTGCCCTGGTCTGGTTTCGCTTTCCGCTGCGGAACGTCTTTTTCTGGATGATTTTCATCACCCTGATGCTGCCGGTGGAGGTGCGTATTTTCCCCACCGTCGAGGTGATCGCCAAACTCGACATGCTCGACAGCTACAGCGGCTTAACCCTGCCGCTGATGGCGTCGGCCACCGCGACCTTTCTGTTTCGCCAGTTCTTTCTGTCATTGCCCGACGAGCTGGTTGAAGCCGCGCGCATCGATGGTGCCAGCCCGATGCGCTTCTTTTGGGACATCGTGCTGCCGCTGTCGAAAACCAATCTGGCCGCGCTGTTTGTCATTACCTTTATCTACGGCTGGAACCAGTATCTGTGGCCGATTTTGATCACCAGCGAGTCGAAAATGGGCACTGCGGTGGCCGGTATTCGCAGCATGATGGCGTCGGGCGAGGGCACGACCCAGTGGAACCTGGTGATGGCGGCGATGTTATTAACCTTAATTCCACCGGTTGTGGTGGTGTTGGTCATGCAGCGTGCCTTTGTGCGTGGCCTGGTCGAGAGCGAGAAATAAAGCATGGCAGGCGTACATCTTCAGGCGGTAACCAAATCCTACGACGGCAAAAATCAGATCATTCAGCCGCTGAACGTCACGGTCAACGACGGCGAATTTATGGTGATGGTCGGCCCTTCCGGCTGCGGCAAATCGACCCTGTTGCGCATGGTGGCGGGGCTGGAGCGCGTGTCTTCAGGCGATATCTATATCGACGGCAAGCGCGTCACCGAGCTGGAGCCAAAAGATCGCGGCATTGCGATGGTGTTCCAGAACTATGCTCTTTATCCTCATATGACGGTGGAAGAGAATATGGCCTGGGGGCTGAAAATTCGCGGCATGGGTAAAGAGCAGATTCGCCAGCGCGTGCTGGAAACCGCGCGCAGCCTGGAACTCGATCAGCTGCTGAAACGCCGTCCCCGCGAGCTTTCCGGCGGCCAGCGCCAGCGCGTGGCGATGGGGCGCGCCATCGTGCGCGAACCGGCGGTCTTTCTCTTTGACGAGCCGCTCTCCAACCTTGATGCGCGTCTGCGCGTGCAGATGCGTCTGGAATTACAGCAGCTGCATCGTCGTCTGAACACCACCAGCCTGTACGTTACCCACGATCAGGTAGAGGCGATGACGCTGGCGCAGCGCGTGATGGTGATGAACAAGGGCATCCTTGAACAGATCGGCACGCCGGTTGAAATTTATGAGCGTCCGGCGACCCGCTTCGTGGCGGCTTTTATCGGCTCGCCAGCGATGAATCTGCTGGATGGGCAGATTAGCAGCGACGGTATGCGCTTGATGCTGGACGCGCAGCATTCGCTGCCGCTGGGCAGCAGTCAGGCCCGCTGGGCAAACCGTCCGGTCACGCTCGGCATCCGACCGGAGCATATCCGCATCGGCAGCCGCGAGACAGGCGCTGTTCCGCTGCATGTCGACACGCTGGAGATGCTGGGGGCTGATAATCTGGCGCACGGCAGGCTGGGCAATAGCGCGCTGGTGGTGCGTCTGCCCCATGCCGAGCGTCCGCAGCCGGGCAGCACGCTATGGCTGCATCTGCCGCCTGATGCGTTACACTATTTCGATTCAACCCATGGGATGCGTCTGGAATGAGCAATAAACAGTGGCCTTACCCGCCTGTCGTGGCCCATCGCGGCGGCGGTAAGCTGGCGCCGGAAAACACGCTGGCGGCGATTGACGTTGGTGCCCGTTACGGGCATTTGATGATCGAATTTGATGCCAAACTCTCGCAGGATAATGAAATCTTCCTGCTGCATGACGATACGCTGGATCGCACCAGCAACGGCTGGGGGATTGCCGGTGAGCTACCCTGGCAAAAGCTGGCGCAGCTGGATGCCGGCGGCTGGTTTGGCGCGCAGTTCAATGGCGAGCCGCTGGCGCTGCTGCGCAACGTGGCGGCACGCTGTCATCAGTATCACTTGATGGCGAATATTGAGATCAAACCCACCCACGGCGCGGAACAAGAAACCGGTCGCGCGATTGCGCTGGCCGCACGCGAGCTGTGGCAGGGGCAAACCGCACCGCTGCTTTCATCCTTCTCTTATCAGGCGCTGGAAACGGCGATGGCGGTTGCACCGGAGCTGCCGCGCGGGCTGTTGCTTGATGAGTGGCATGATAACTGGCATGAGCTGACCGTGGCGCTGGATTGCGTCTCGATTCACCTTAACCACCGGCTGCTGGACGCGGCGCGTACCGCAGAACTGAAAGCCGCCGGGCTGCGTATTCTGGTCTATACGGTAAACAACCCGGCGCGAGCGCGTGAACTGCTGAACTGGGGCGTCGATGCTATCTGCACCGATCGCATTGACATCATCGGCCCCGATTTCCGTTAAGGATTTTGCTGGGGCGGGGTAATCATCCTCGGCTGCCCGGTTTGCGACTGAATTACGCGCTGCTGGGTGCTGTTACGCTGCTCCTGCATTTTCCGCTGGGTATTTTGCTGCTGAAGCTGCTGATCCTGCCGCAGCTGCTGTTTTTGCAGCTGCTGCTGAGTCTGCATCTGCGTCTGCATACGCTGCTGGCTGGGGTTATAGCCCGGCCGGTTTGGCTCATTATTGTTGAGCATATTCGCCATGCCGCTTAACGGCAGCAGCGCGGCAAAAATGATTAACCATCTCTTCATGTTACGTTCTCCCTTTTATGCAACCTGTACGCTGTCTCAGAAACGTCTGCAACAGACGACACGGTCTCCTGTTTAAGTCTATGCAATTTCACACCTTTGTAATTTAGCAGATCGCCAGATTTGACTTAGTGGTAATTTTTTTGCTGTATTTGTAAACACTTGGCAGATCGATAAAAAATGTAAATAACTGAAAAGGGTGGTGGGATGAGCAGAGCAAGCAAAATGCGCCAGCTGGGCTGGGTGCTGCTGGTAAGTTTTACCCTGGCGGAGGGGGCGGCAGCCGCGACGACCAGCGCGCCGCCAGTCTCTTACGGTGTTGAAGCGGACACCTTCCATCCGGTGAAAGCGAAAAATGGCATGGTCGCGTCGGTGGACGCGCTGGCGACCGAAGTGGGCGTCGATATCCTGAAGCAGGGCGGGAATGCGGTGGATGCGGCGGTTGCTGTCGGCTTCGCGCTGGCGGTCACGCATCCGCAGGCAGGTAACCTCGGCGGCGGCGGATTTATGCTGCTGCGTACCGCATCCGGCCGCACCAGCGCCATCGACTTCCGTGAAATGGCGCCTGCTCGCGCCTCGCGCGATATGTTTCTTGATAAGCAGGGCAATGCCGACAGCAAATTGTCGCTGACGTCGCCGCTTGCCTCCGGCACGCCGGGCACCGTGGCGGGTTTTGCCATGGCGGCGCAAAAATATGGCACGCTGCCGCTCAGCCGCCTGCTGGCTCCGGCGATTAAGCTGGCGCGCGACGGCATTGTGGTTGATGACGCCCTGGCGGACGATCTCAACACTTACGGCAAAGAGGTCCTGCTCAGCCATCCGGAAAGCCGGGCGATTTTCTTCAAGGCTGACGGTACGCCTTATCAGAAGGGTGAACGGCTGGTGCAGAAAAATCTTGCTCACAGCTTGCAGCTCATCGCCTCCCAGGGACCTGATGCTTTCTATCGTGGAGCCATTGCCGATGAAATTGCTGGCGAGATGGCCCGGCACGGCGGGCTGATTGGCAAAGCGGATTTGGCTGCTTACCGCGCGGTAGAGCGCAAACCGATCAGCGGCACCTATCACGGTTATGAAGTCTTTTCGATGCCGCCGCCTTCCTCCGGCGGCATTCATATCGTGCAGATCCTGAACATTCTGGAAAATTTCGACCTGACAAAAATGGGCTTCGGCAGCGCCGATGCGATGCAGGTAATGGCGGAGGCGGAAAAATATGCCTATGCCGACCGCTCGGAGTATTTAGGCGATCCCGATTTCGTCAAGGTGCCGTGGCAGGCTCTGACCAGCAAAGCCTACGCAAAATCGCTGGCGCAGCAGATCGATCTGGCGAAAGCGCGTCCTTCATCCGAAATCAAGCCGGGCAAACTGGCCCCCTATGAAAGCAATCAGACCACGCACTTTTCCGTGGTGGATAAGCGCGGCAACGCGGTCGCGGTGACCTACACGCTGAACACTAACTTTGGCAGCGGCATCGTGGCGGGCAACAGCGGTATCCTGATGAATAATGAGATGGACGATTTTTCCGCCAAGCCGGGCACGCCAAACGTGTATGGGCTGGTGGGTGGCGAAGCCAACGCCATTCAGCCGGCG
Source organism: Pantoea osteomyelitidis (assembly GCF_044342975.1). Taxonomy (NCBI): domain Bacteria; kingdom Pseudomonadati; phylum Pseudomonadota; class Gammaproteobacteria; order Enterobacterales; family Erwiniaceae; genus Pantoea; species Pantoea osteomyelitidis. Next base: position 89,070 of record NZ_JBGFSN010000008.1, on the reverse strand, counting down.
AAGCGGCCTTTATCTTCCATGTCGCCCACTATCGTGGCGAAAGAGGGTAAAACCTGGCTGGTGACGGGCAGTCCAGGCGGCAGTCGTATTATTACCACCGTGCTGCAAATGGTGGTGAACAGCATCGATTATGGGATGAACGTGGCGGAAGCGACCAATGCGCCGCGCTTCCATCATCAGTGGCTGCCGGATCAGCTACGCGTCGAGAAGGGCTTCAGTCCCGATACGCTGCGTTTGCTGGAGAATCGCGGCCAGCATGTGAAGGTGGAACCCGCGATGGGCAGCACGCAGAGCATTATGATTGGCCCGGACGGTATGCTGTATGGCGCATCCGATCCCCGTACCATTGATGATTTAACCGCAGGATATTAACAACTTGCAAAAACCGCTTTACAAACGCGAATGATAATGATTATTATTGTCATGCATTCCCGGCAGTTCCTGTGGATAACCGGTGAAGGCACGACATTGCTCACATTGCTTCCAGTGTTTCTTAGCCAGCTTGGGTGCTGGCTTTTTTTTTATCTGAAATTCGCTCTTGTCCGGGCAAGCGTTTCCTTTCAGCGTGATTCAACAACGCGTCTCCATCTCTTCAATTTTTTTGAACAGACAAATGAAGTTTTTCAGCTATCAATCATTCCGCCTCAGGTACAGACTATAAAAAACATTGAGGAGAATTGAACATGATTTATTTACGTAAAGCAGAAGAACGCGGTCACGCTAACCACGGCTGGCTCGACAGCTGGCATACCTTTTCTTTCGCCAGCTATCACGACGCCAACTTTATGGGCTTTTCGGCGCTGCGGGTGATAAACGAAGATATCATCGATCCCGGTCAGGGCTTCGGCACCCACCCCCATAAAGACATGGAAATTCTGACCTATGTGCTCTCCGGCACCGTGGAGCATCAGGACAGCATGGGCAATAAAGAACAGATTCCGGCGGGTGAGTTCCAGATTATGAGTGCAGGCACCGGCGTACGTCACTCTGAGTACAACGCCAGCAATACCGAAGCGCTGCATCTCTATCAAATCTGGATTATTCCGGAACGTACCGGTATCGAACCGCGTTACGCTCAGCGTCGTTTTGATGATGTGAAAGGCCGCCAGTTCGTGCTGACGCCCGATGAGCGCGACGGCTCGCTCAAGGTCTACCAGGATATGACGCTGTCGCGCTGGGTGTTTAACCCAGGCGATAAAGATGGCGTTGATATCGAAGCGGGTCGCCGCGTCTGGATCCAGGTGGTGAAAGGCGAAGTGAAGGTGAACGGAGAGTTGGCCGGCGCCAGCGACGCCCTGGCAATCTGGGACGAAAGCACGCTGAATATCGAAGCAGAAAGTGCAGCGGAAGTACTGCTGTTTGATCTGCCGCCGGTCTGATAAGTGAGGGCGCGCGCAAAGGTCGCGCCCTGTTTACTTTTCAACATCAGTTTAATGATAGACTCATCGTAAATCTGTCCCTGAGCGATTACGATGAAGAAGAAAAGACCGGTATTACAGGACGTTGCCGATCGCATCGGCATCACAAAAATGACTGTCAGCCGTTACCTGCGCAATCCTGAGCAGGTCTCTGTCGCGCTGCGGGAAAAAATCGCCGTGGCGCTTGATGAGCTCGGCTACATTCCGAACCGCGCTCCCGATATGCTCTCCAACGCCACCAGCCGCGCCATCGGCGTTTTGCTGCCCTCCCTGACCAACCAGGTATTTGCCGACGTACTGCGTGGCATAGAAACCGTCACTGATGAAGCGGGCTACCAAACGCTGGTCGCGCACTTTGGCTACAACGCGCAAAAAGAGGAGCTGCAGCTGCGTTCGCTGCTGGGCTGGAATATCGATGGCGTCATCCTCACCGAGCGCAACCATACGCCGGGCACGCTGCGTATGCTGGAAGTGGCTGGCATTCCGGTGATCGAAGTGATGGACTGCGTTTCACCCTGTCTCGACATGGCGGTGGGTTTCGACAACGTGGAAGCGGCACGTCAGATGACCCATGCTATCCTGAAAAAAGGCCATCGCCATACGGTTTACCTTGGCGCGCGCCTGGATGAGCGTACCTTGCAAAAGCAGCAGGGCTATGAGAAGGCGATGCGTGAGGCGGGGCTGGAGCCGCGCAGCGTGATGATGGAGGATGCGTCGTCGTTCAGCGCCGGAGCGATGTTGCTGTGTGAAGCGCAACAGCGTTATCCCGAAACGGACAGCCTGTTCTGCACCAATGATGACCTGGCGGTAGGCGCGATGTTTGAATGCCAGCGTCAGGGACTCAAGGTTCCTCAGCAGATGGCGATCGCTGGTTTCCACGGCCATGATATTACGCAGGTGGTTACGCCGCGTCTGGCTACCGTTCTGACCCCGCGCGAACGCATGGGGCACGAGGCAGCGGCAATGCTGCTGGCGCGTATCGGCGGCGATCGCAGCGCGACCACCGCGCTGGATGTCGGGTTTGAGATCGCCGAAGGAGGCAGCATCTGATCCTGGTGGATTTTTGAGCCAGTTCACACTTTTGCGCTTTTCCCGGTAAAAAGGTTGCCACGCTGTAAACCTGTCCCGACAATGTTAGCTGAAATTGTTATCGGTAACATTGGCAAATTCATCTGCCGGAGCGAATAAAATGACAACGCATACCACGCCGCATCATGTATTTATCCTGATGGGGGTATCTGGCAGCGGTAAATCCGTGGTCGCCAATCAGGTTTCCAGTGAGTTGCATACCGCCTTTCTTGACGGCGATTTCCTGCATCCACGCGCCAACATTATGAAAATGGCGGAAGGGCATCCGCTGGACGATAACGATCGTCAGCCCTGGCTACAGGCGCTGAATGACGCCGCCTTTGCCATGCAGCGCACCCAGACCATCTCGATTATTGTCTGCTCAGCGCTGAAAAAGCGTTATCGCGATATCCTGCGGCAGGGCAATCAAAACCTGAAATTCATCTATCTCAAAGGTGATTTCAATACTATTGAATCCCGTCTCAAAGCGCGTAAAGGGCACTTCTTCAAGCCGCAAATGCTGGTCACGCAGTTTGCCACGCTGGAAGAGCCTGGCAGTGATGAGGACGATGTACTGGTGGTGGATATTGACCATGCGCTGGACGACGTCGTCGCCGCCACGGTCGCGACCATCCAGGGAGCCGTTAACAAGGATTAGTTTAATGAGTACCGCAACGCTGGTTTTGACGGCAGCAGGTTCCGTATTCCTGCTGCTGTTTCTTGTTATGAAAGCGCGCATGCATGCTTTTGTCGCGCTGATGCTTGTCTCTATTGGCGCCGGTCTCTTTTCCGGTATGCCCCTCGATAAAATCGCCGAAACCATGCAGAAGGGCATGGGCGGAACGCTGGGATTCCTTGCCATCGTGGTGGCGCTGGGCGCGATGTTCGGCAAAATCCTGCATGAAACCGGCGCGGTGGATCAGATTGCTATCCGCATGTTGAAAACCTTTGGCGAAAACCGCACGCATTACGCTATGGGTATTGCCGGGCTGGTTTGCGCGCTGCCGCTGTTTTTTGAGGTGGCGGTGGTCTTGCTGATCAGCATCGCGTTTGCCGTAGCGCGCCGCACGCATCACAATCTGGTGAAGCTGGTGATCCCGCTGTTCGCCGGGGTGGCCGCCGCCGCCGCGTTTCTGCTGCCCGGCCCGGCGCCGATGCTGCTGGCCGCGCAAATGCATGCGGATTTCGGCTGGATGATCCTGTTGGGCCTCTGCGCGGCAATCCCCGGCATGTTGATTGCCGGTCCGCTGTTCGGCAATCTGATCGCCCGTCACGTCAGCTTCACCATGCCGCCGGAAACCCATCAGCCCGAAGTGGATGAAAAACAACTGCCGTCGTTTGGTTTCAGCCTGGCGCTGATTCTGTTCCCGCTGGTGCTGGTGGGGCTGAAAACCATCGGCGCGCGCTTTACCAGCGAGGGCTCGCGCCTGTACCAGTGGCTGGAATTTATTGGTCATCCCTTTACCGCAATTCTGCTGGCCTGCCTGGTAGCGATTTATGGTCTGGCGTATCGTCAGGGCATGGATAAAGAGAGAGTGATGCAGGTATGCGGCAGCGCGCTGCAGCCAGCGGGAATCATTCTGCTGGTGATTGGTGCGGGCGGCGTTTTTAAGCAGGTGCTGGTCGATTCCGGCGTGGGTCCGGTGCTGGGCAACGCCTTAACCGGCGCCGGTCTGCCGATTGCGCTCGCCTGCTTTATTCTTTCCGGCGCGGTGCGGGTGATTCAGGGTTCGGCTACGGTGGCTTGTCTCACTACGGTGGGTCTGGTAATGCCGGTGATAGATAATCTGCACTACAGCGGCGCGCAGCTGGCGGCGCTCTCTATCTGTATCGCGGGTGGCTCGATTATTCTCAGCCATGTGAATGATGCCGGTTTCTGGCTGTTTGGCCGCTTTACCGGCGCGACGGAAGGGGAAACACTCAAGACCTGGACGCTGATGGAGACGATTTTAGGCAGCGTGGGCGCGCTGGTCGGCATGATCGCCTTTGCGCTGTTGTCATGATTTGATCGCGAAAGGGGAGGCGCTGCTACAGCAGCCCGCTCCCCTCTGTTGGTACTTCTTTACAACCTTACCGGCGTAATTCCCCAGATTTCATCCGCATACTCCTGAATCGTGCGATCGGAAGAGAAATATCCCATGTTGGCGATATTCAACGCGGCGCGGCGCTGCCACTCTTCCGGCTGACGATAAAGCTCATCAACCTTATTCTGGGTGTCTACATAGCTGCGGTAATCCGCCAGCAGCTGATAGTGATCGCCCAGATTGACCAGCGCATCAAAAATATTGCGGTAGCGTTCCGGCTCCTGCGGGCTGAAAACCCCAGTCGCGATTTGCGTCAGCGCCAGATGCAGCTCGGCATCCTCTTCAAAATATTTACGCGGGTTATAGCCGTTACGACGCAGCGCTTCGACTTCCGGCGTGGTATTGCCGAAAATAAAGATATTCTCTTCGCCGACGTGCTCGCGCATCTCAACGTTAGCGCCATCCAGCGTGCCAATAGTCAGCGCGCCGTTCAGGGCGAACTTCATATTACTGGTGCCCGAGGCTTCGGTTCCCGCCGTTGAGATCTGTTCAGAGAGGTCCGCCGCCGGAATAATGATCTGCGCCAGACTTACGCTGTAGTTAGGAATAAACACCACCTTCAGCTTGTTTTTTACCTGCGGGTCGCTGTTGATCACCTTCGCTACATCATTAATCAAATGAATGATGTGTTTCGCCATGTAGTAAGCCGAAGCGGCTTTACCGGCGAAAATATTCACACGCGGCACCCAGTCCGCATCCGGTTCCGCTTTGATACGGTTATAACGCGTAATCACATGCAGAACGTTAAGCAGCTGGCGTTTATATTCATGGATACGCTTGATCTGTACGTCAAACAGCGCATGCGGATCGAGCACGATATCCATGTTTTTCGCCACCCACTCCGCCAGCCGTCGCTTATTGGCAAATTTCGCATCGGCGATCTGTTCGATAAACGCGGGGTAGTCAATCTGCGGCATCACCTCGGACAGCTGACTGAGATCGGTGCGCCAGTTGCGGCCAATGGCTTCGTCCAGCACGGACGAGAGCGCCGGATTGGCCAGCGCCAGCCAGCGACGCGGCGTAATGCCGTTGGTTTTATTGCAGAAGCGGCCAGGGAAAATCATGGCGAAATCGGCAAACAGCGACTGCACCATCAGGTTGGAGTGCAGCTCGGAAACGCCGTTGACCTTGTGGCTCACCACCACCGCCAGCCAGGCCATACGCACCTGACGGCCATTGTTCTCATCAATGATCGAGACGCGCGCCATCAGATCCCAGTCGTCCGGGTAGTAGTCCTGAACGGTTTTCAGGAAATAATCGTTAATATCGAAAATAATGCCGAGGTGGCGGGGCAGGATTCTGCCGATCATATCGATAGGCCAGGTTTCCAGCGCCTCGCTCATCAGCGTGTGGTTGGTGTAGGAGAAAACTTGACAGGCGACCTCGAACGCATCGTCCCAGCTAAATTTATTCTCATCAATCAACAGCCGCATCAGCTCCGGGATCGCCAGAACCGGATGGGTGTCATTGAGATGGATGGCGATTTTATCCGCGAGGTTGTCCCAGGTTTGATGCATCTGCCAGTGTCGCTCCAGGATATCCTGCACCGTGGCGGAAACCAGGAAATACTCCTGACGCAGACGCAGCTCGCGGCCGGAGTAGGTGGAGTCATCGGGATAAAGCACGCGCGATACGTTCTCGGAGTGGTTTTTATCTTCAACCGCCGCGAAGTAGTCGCCCTGATTGAATTTACCCAGATTGATCTCGTTACTGGCCTGCGCCCCCCATAAACGCAGCGTATTGGTGGCGTCGGTATCGAAACCGGGAATGATCTGGTCGTAAGCCATCGCCAGAATCTCTTCGGTTTCAAGCCAGCGCACCTTGCTGCCTTCATGCTGAATCCGCCCGCCGAAACGCACTTTATAACGGGTATTGAAACGCTGGAATTCCCACGGGTTACCATATTCCAGCCAGTAATCGGGCGACTCTTTCTGCTGACCATCCACGATGTTTTGCTTGAACATGCCGTAATCGTAGCGGATGCCGTAGCCGCGTCCCGGCAGGCCGAGCGTAGCGAGAGAATCGAGGAAGCAGGCGGCCAGGCGGCCCAAACCACCGTTGCCTAATCCCGGATCGTTCTCTTCCTCCATCAGGTCGGCCAGATCCAGCCCCATCTCCTCCAGCGCCTGATTGAGATCTTCATAAATCCCCATCGCCAACAGCGCGTTGGAGAGGGTGCGACCCATCAGAAACTCCATCGACAGGTAGTAAACCTGACGGACATCCTGCGACAGTTGCGCGCGACTGGAGCGTAACCAACGTTCCACCATGCGATCACGCACCGCCAGCAGCGCGGCGTTCAGCCATTCATGCTTATTGGCGACAGAGGGATCTTTGCCAATGGTAAACATTAGCTTATAGGCGATAGAGTGCTTTAAGGCATCGACCGTTAGCGTGGGTGCGGCATAGGTGAAAGGTGCTTTCATATCCAGTATCCCAATCTCTCGTTACAGCAAACGTTGATAAAGATCGCGGTAGGCTTGTGCCGCCACCTGCCAACTAAAATCCATCCCCATCGCCTGACGCTGAACGTAGCGCCAGAGCGAAGGACGGGACCACAACACAAAAGCGCGCCGGATAGCACGCAGTAATGACCAGGCGTTGCTGTCTTCAAAGCTGAAGCCACTGGCGGCGCCGTCAGCCAGGTTCTCCAGAGAACTGTCGTTGACGGTGTCCGCCAGGCCGCCGGTTCGACGTACCAGCGGCAGCGTGCCGTACTTCAAACCGTAGAGCTGCGTCAGGCCGCAAGGCTCAAAACGGCTGGGTATAACAATGACGTCAGCGCCACCCATAATGCGATGTGAAAAGGCTTCGTGATAGCCGATCTGCACGCCGACGCTGCCCGGATGTTCCGCCGCTGCGGCGAGAAAACCCTGCTGCAGTTCCGCGTCCCCTTGTCCCAGCAGCACCAGCTGGCCGCCCTGCGCCAACAGGCCAGGCAGCGCTTCCAGCACCAGATCGAGTCCCTTCTGGCGGGTTAAGCGGCTCACGACCGCAAACACCGGCACGCTGTCATCGACCTTCAGGCCCATGGCGATTTGCAGCTGACGTTTATTCTCCGCTTTGGCATCCAGCGTGTCGCGGTTATAACGCGCAGTCAACAGTAAATCGTGGGCCGGATCCCAGATCGCCGGATCGACGCCGTTCAGGATGCCGCTTAAGCGTCCCTCCAGCAGACGCTGCGCCAGCAGCGACTCCATGCCGTAGCCGAATTCAGGTCGGGTAATCTCATGGGCGTAGGTTGGGCTTACCGCCGTGACGTGATCGGCATAGAAAAGCCCGGCTTTCAGGTAGGAAATCTGGCCGTGGAATTCCAGCCCGTGCATATTGAAAAAAGACCACGGCAGCTGAATTTGATCCATATGATGCGCATAAAACAGCCCCTGATAGGCCAGGTTATGCACGGTGAACACCGACTTAGCGGGCCGGCCGCGCGCCTCAAGGTAGGCGCAAGCCAAACCTGCATGCCAGTCGTGAGCATGCACAATATCGGGACGCCAGAAGGTATCCAACCCACAGGCGAGTTCGCAGCCCATCCAGCCGAGCAGCGCAAAGCGCAGATAGTTATCGGTATAGGCAAACTGTGATTCATCGTGGTACGGACTGCCGGGGCGATCGTACAGCCCCGGCGCCTCAATCAAATAAATTCCGACGCCGTTAAAGTACCCGAAGTGCAGGCGCACAAAACCGGCGAAGGTGTGTAACTCTGCTACCACTTCCGTGTCCGGAATTCCCTTGCGCAGGTCAGGAAACGCGGGAAGCAGTATCCGCGTATCCGTACCACCAGCAATCTGTGCCTGTGGTAATGCCCCGACGACATCAGCCAGCCCGCCCGTTTTCAGCAGCGGGAAAAGTTCTGAACAGACATGTAAAACCTGCATCCTCGACCCCTATTTTGATAATCAGGCGCGATCCTCGCGTCGATTGCATGTGTACTGTTTCGTCACTCAGTGACCTTATTCAGCCAGCTTGGCCAGCATGGATCGGGTAACCAGCACGATTCCCTCTTCTGAACGGTAAAACCGGCGGCTGTCTTCATCGGGGTTTTCGCCAATCACCATGCCTTCCGGCAACTCGCAGGCGCGATCGATCACGCAGCGGCGCAGACGACAGGATCGACCGATTACCACATCCGGCAACAGTACGCTGGAATCGATATTGCAAAAAGAATTAACGCGTACGCGCGGGAACAGCACCGAATTCACCACCACAGAACCGGAGATAATGCAGCCGCCGGAAACCAGCGAATTCATCGTCATACCGTGACTGCCGGAACGATCCTGCACAAACTTCGCCGGTGGCAGTTGTTCCATGTGGGTACGAATCGGCCACTCGTGGTCATACATATCCAGTTCGGGCGTCACTGAAGCCAGGTCGAGATTGGCGCGCCAGTAGGCTTCCAGCGTTCCGACATCGCGCCAGTAAGGCACCGCGTTCATATCATTCTGCACGCAGGAAATAGTAAAAGAGTGCGCGTAGGCTTTGCCGCTGGCGACAATTTTCGGCAGCAAATCTTTGCCGAAGTCATGGTTCGATCCCGGTTCCAGCAGATCTTCTTCCAGCAGCTGGTAAAGATAGTCGGCATTAAAGACGTAGATACCCATACTGGCCAGTGCCTGGGTATCGTCGCCGGGCATAGCGGGCGGCTGCGGCGGCTTCTCAACGAAATCCACCACAATATTCTCCTCGTTCACCGCCATGACGCCAAAAGCGGTGGCTTCATGGATCGGTACCGGCAAACAGGCGATGGTGCACTTCGCTTCGTTGCCGACGTGATCCAGCAACATGCGTGAGTAATCCATCTTGTAGATGTGATCGCCAGCGAGGATTACCACGTACTGCGCGTTGTAACGGCGAATAATGTCGAGGTTTTGCGTTACTGCATCGGCGGTGCCGCGATACCAGTGCTCGGTAGAGAAGCGCTGTTGAGCAGGCAGCAGATCGACAAACTCATTCATCTCCTCATTGAAAAAGGACCAGCCGCGCTGAATGTGCTGCACTAACGAGTGCGACTGATATTGGGTGATCACGCCAATGCGCCGAATGCCTGAGTTCAGGCAGTTGGAGAGCGCAAAGTCGATGATGCGAAACTTACCGCCAAAATGCACTGCCGGTTTGGCGCGTTCTGCGGTGAGGTCTCTCAGGCGCGTGCCGCGTCCACCCGCGAGGATCAGGGCGATCGTCTGAGCTGGCAGTTGTCGCGCCAGCATCATTTGATCTGTTCTATCAAATTTGACCATGTCTGACTCCTTATGATTGCTTTTGGAACACACACACGCCGTGCGCGGACCCATGCCAGACAGTTATCAGGATCGGGTTTTCATCCCCGGCGAAAGGAGGAATGGCGCGCCACTCTCCATCTGGTAACTTAATGTCGCTCACGGACTCCGTGGCGTTTATTGTTATTAACCAGCGGCCGGAGAGCAGGATCTGCAATCTGTGCGCCCCCTGTTTCCACTCTTCTTCCTGCAATGGTTTGCCGCTGGCATTCAACCACTGCACGTTGCCGTCGCCTTCCTGCCACCAGCGATCCATGGTCAGCGCCGGAATGCGTTGGCGCAGATGAATCAGAGCCGCAGTAAAGTCGATCAGTTCGTTATCGCCTTCTTGCCAGTCGAGCCAGGTCAGAACGTTATCCTGGCAATAGGCGTTATTGTTGCCGTGCTGGCTGTGGCCAAGCTCATCGCCTGCCAGCAGCATCGGCGTACCCTGCGCCAGGATCAGCGTGGTCAGCAGGCCGTGCACGCTACGCCGACGGCGCTCAATGACTTCATATGACGCTTTCAGCCCTTCCGTACCGTGGTTATAGCTGAAGTTGCTGTTATTACCGTCAAGATTGTCTTCGCCGTTGGCTTCATTGTGTTTTCGGTTAAAACTCACCAGGTCGCGCAGCGTAAAGCCGTCGTGGGCAGTGATCAGATTGACTGAGGCGGAAGGCAGGCGATCCTTACGTTCAAACACGTCGCTGGTCGCCGCGAAGCGACGGGCAAAATCGCCGATGCTCAATTCATCATGCAGCCACCATTTCCGGATGCCGTCGCGGAAATGGTCGTTCCATTCGGCAAACGGCGCGGGGAAATCACCCACCTGATAGCCGCCAGGACCAATATCCCAGGGTTCGGCGATCAGTTTTACTTTTGATAACACCGGACATGCCTTGATGGCGGCAAACAGCGGCGCCTGCTGGCTATAGTCAGGCGTACGTCCCAGCACCGTGGCCAGATCAAAACGGAAACCGTCAACGTGGCAGACGTTCACCCAGTAGCGCAGCGCTTCCAGCACGAACTCGGTGACATGCGGATGGGAAATGTTGAGCGTGTTGCCGCAGCCGGTCCAGTTTTCGTAATCGCCCTGCTCGTTCAGCCAGTAGTAGCTGGCGTTGTCAATGCCGCACATGGAGATGACCGGGCCGGTCTCTTCCAGCTCGGCGGTGTGGTTGAACACCACATCCAGCAGTACCTCGATACCTGCGGCATGAAGATTTTTTACCGCCTGCTGGAACTCCTGCAATGGCGGCATGCCATCCTGTCCGGAGGCGTAGCGTGGATCGACCGCCCAGTTAGCGAAGGGGTTATAGCCCCAGTAGTTGCTCAGTCCCAGGCGTAGTAAACGGGGTTCACTGGCAAAATGAGCGATGGGCAGCAGTTCAAGCGCGGTCACGCCGAGACGTTGCAGGTAATTCACCATAACAGGATGGCCCAGTGCGGCGTAAGTCCCCCGCAGCGTTTCCGGAATTTCCGGATGCAGTTTTGTCAGGCCGCGCACATGGGCTTCATAGATAACCGTGTTGCCCCAGGGGGTACGCGGATGGGCATCCTTGTCCCAGTCAAAATCTTCGGCGACTACCACCGACTTGGGCGCCAGCGCGGCGTTATCTTGCGGATCGGGTTCGGCATCGCCGCCGTGAAAGCGCGGATCGTCCGGGACGTCGCCAATCACGGCGCGCGCGCAGGGATCCACCAGCAGCTTGGCCGGATTAAAACGGTGCCCGCGCGGCGGCTCCCACGGACCATGCACCCGGTAGCCGTAGCGCTGCCCCGGCTTCAACGCCGGAAAATAGCCGTGCCAGATGTCGCCGCTGCGGCCGGGCAGGTCGAAGCGGCTCTCTAAACCGTGCTCGTTAAACAGGCAAAGCTCCACGCGCTCCGCATGTTGAGAGAACAGGGTAAAATTCACGCCTTTGCCGTCATAGCTTGCGCCTAAAGGTTCAGGCTTGCCGATCTGTAACGTCATTCAACCTCCCGTACCAGCCAGATAGTCGCCAGTGGCGGCAACGTCAGGCTCAGTGATTGTTCACGTCCATGGCTGGGTATCGCCTCAGTTTGCACAACGCCGCTGTTGTGCGTGTTGCTGCCGTGATAATCGTGTTGATCGGTATTGACTATTTCGCGCCAGCCGCCCGCCTGGTTAACGCCGAAACGGTAATGCTCGCGCGGAACCGGCGTGAAGTTGCTGGCGACGATGATTTCGTTGCCATCGCGGTCGCGGCGTGCAAATACAAACACAGAGTTGTCATGGTCATCCACCACCAGCCAGTCGAAGCCTTGCGGATCGAAATCAAGCTGGTGCATCGCCGGATAGTGACGATAGGTGTGGTTGAGATCGCGCACCAGACGCTGTACGCCGTGATGCCAGTTGTCGGCTCCCTCCAGCAGATGCCAGTCAAGGCTGACGTCATGGTTCCACTCTTTTCCCTGAGCAAACTCGCCGCCCATAAACAGCAGCTTTTTGCCGGGGAAGGCCCACATCCAGCCGTAATAGGCGCGCAGGTTAGCGAACTTCTGCCAGGCATCGCCGGGCATACGATCCAGAATCGAGCGTTTGCCATGCACCACTTCATCGTGCGAGAGCGGCAGCACGAAATTTTCGGTGTAGTTGTAAAGCATGCCGAAGGTCATCAGGTTGTGATGATGACGGCGATGAATAGGGTCGAGCTTCATGTAGTCAAGGGTGTCGTGCATCCAGCCCAGGTTCCACTTGAACCAGAAGCCAAGACCGCCCCCTTCCGGCGGCTTAGTGACGCCGGGAAAATCGGTCGACTCTTCCGCCACGCTGATGGTGCCCGGTGCCGCGCGACCCAGCGTGCGGTTGGTATAACGCAGGAAGGTAAGCGCTTCGAGATTCTCGCGCCCGCCGTAATAGTTCGGCACCCATTCACCCTCGGCGCGGCTGTAGTCGCGGTAAATCATCGAGGCCACCGCATCCACGCGCAGGCCATCAATACCGAATCGCTCCAGCCAGTAGAGCGCATTGCCGGAGAGGAAGTTGCTCACCTCGCGGCGTCCGAAGTTGTAGATCAGCGTGTTCCAGTCCTGATGAAAACCTTCGCGCGGATCGCTATGTTCATAAAGTTCGGTGCCGTCAAACTTCGCCAGACCAAAATCATCGCTGGGAAAATGGCCCGGTACCCAGTCGAGCAGCACGTTGAGTCCGGCGTCGTGGGCGGCGGCGATAAAATGACGAAACTCGTCGCGCGTGCCGAAGCGGCGCGTCGGCGCATACATACCCAGCGGCTGATAGCCCCAGCTGCCATCGAAGGGGTGTTCATTAATCGGCATCAGCTCAAGGTGGGTAAAGCCCATCTCTTTGACATAGGGTATGAGCTGTTCGGCCAGCTCTTTATAGCTGAGCCAAAAATTGTTGTCGGTGTGACGACGCCAGGAGCCCAGATGCACTTCATAAATCGAGATAGGCGCGTCAAAGGCGTTGGCCGCTTTACGTTCAGCGCGCATTTCCACTTTATTTGGCAGGCCGCAGATCATGGATGCCGTTTGCGGACGCATCTGCGCCTCAAAGGCGAAAGGATCGGCTTTGATGCGCAGTTTGCCGCTGTTATCAACGATTTCGAATTTATAGAGCTGGCCGTTAAAGGCGCCGGGCACAAACAGCTCCCAGATACCCATTTCAGCGCGAAAACGCATCGGATGGCGACGACCATCCCAGTAGTTAAAATCACCGACCACAGAAACACGCTGGGCGTTTGGCGCCCAGACGCTGAAGCGCGTGCCGCTGACATCATCAATAACCGCACCGTGCGCGCCCAGCTTCTCATAAGGCCGCAGATGCGTGCCTTCCGCCAGCAGCCAGGCGTCCATCTCTTCCAGCAGCGGGCCGAAACGGTAGGCGTCATCAATCAGGTTCTGTTGCCCGTGCCAGTTTACGGCGAGCTGATAGCGAAACATATTTTTGCGTCTGGGGATCACGCCGCTGAAGAAACCGCGCGAATCCAGACATTTTAGCTGAGCACATTTGCGCCCGGTTTTGGTTTCTATTACCCATACTTCTGAGGCTTCGGGCAGCAGGGCCCGGACTTCCAATCCCTGAGTGGTTTGATGCATCCCCAGCAGTGAAAAGGGATCGGCATAATTACCCGCAAACAGGGCGTTAATCGTCTGGCGATCGGGAAGCTCTGACATGACTTTCTTCCTGTGATATAGGGCAGGCGAAATGAGCGAGGCGGGTACAAGCCTCCTCACCTGCGCTGCTTTTTATTGAGCCATGAGCACACTGGCATGGAAGCTATCCGTCCGTGGGAAAATTCTCAGCCGTGTACAACAACTATTCATTTCGCAAAGCAAAAACAGTTAACTACCGGCACATCATGGTTAAATCATAGCTTGGGGCTGGCAGATGCCATGGGAGAAAGCAAAAAATTATTTTCCCCGTATCAAAAAGGGGAAGCGGATCACTAGCAGGACGAAACGTAGATTGATTTTACATCGAACAGAATAAAAAAAGGCCGGGAAAACCCGGCCTCGGCTGCATATTCAGAGTTAGCCTACCAGCAGACGCAGCATGCGGCGCAGCGGTTCCGCTGCTCCCCACAACAGCTGATCGCCCACGGTAAAGGCAGAAAGGTATTCCGGACCCATATTCAGCTTGCGCAGACGGCCAACCGGCGTGGTCAGCGTACCGGTTACCGCCGCCGGGGTCAGCTCGCGCATCGTCAGCTCACGGTCGTTCGGCACCACTTTCACCCATTCGTTATGAGACGCCAGCATCTGTTCGATTTCCGCCAGCGGCAGATCTTTTTTCAGCTTCAGCGTAAAGGCCTGGCTATGGCAGCGCAGCGCCCCGACACGCACGCAGAGACCGTCAACCGGAATCGTGCTGCGGGTGGCAAGGATTTTGTTGGTTTCCGCCTGGCCTTTCCACTCTTCGCGGCTCTGGCCGTTATCCAGCTGTTTGTCGATCCAGGGGATCAGGCTGCCCGCCAGCGGCACGCCAAAGTTGTCGGTCGGCAGCGTGCCGGAACGCGTCAGGTCGGTGACCTTACGTTCAATTTCCAGGATGGCGGAAGCGGGATTTTGCAGCTCTTTCGCCACATGATCGTGCAGCATGCCCATTTGCGTCAGCAGTTCGCGCATATGACGCGCGCCGCCGCCGGATGCCGCCTGATAGGTGGCAACAGAGGCCCATTCCACCAGATCGTTGGCAAACAGGCCGCCCAGCGACATCAGCATCAGGCTGACGGTGCAGTTGCCGCCGACAAAGGTGTTGATGCCTTTATCCAGACCCTGACGAATCACCTGATGGTTAACCGGATCGAGGATGATAATGGCGTCATCCTTCATACGCAGCGTGGAGGCCGCATCGATCCAGTAACCCTGCCAGCCGCTTGCGCGCAGCTTAGGGTAAACTTCGCTGGTATAGTCGCCGCCCTGACAGGTAATAATGATATCCAACGCCTTGAGCGCGTCGATATCAAAGGCATCCTGCAACGTGCCGTTTTTCTTGCCGCCAAATTCGGGGGCAGGCTGGCCATGCTGCGAGGTGGAGAAAAAGACCGGATTGATCATATCGAAATCACGTTCTTCGCTCATGCGGGACATCAGCACGGAACCCACCATGCCGCGCCAGCCGATTAAACCTACATTTTTCATCTTTTGTCCGTCTCAGGCGATTAGGCTGAGCCTGTTGTCCGCCGGTTGCCTGATTAAGTGTCTGAACCCGTAACGGCGAGGCCATTACCCTGATATGTACTATACGATTTACTAATGGTTACTAACTCTACAAAATGCAGCACGTCTGGCAAGTGAATTAAATCGATTGCACTAACTTTTTCAGCAGCGTAACTAATAACGCGCTGTCAGCGACAGGGATAACCTAAAACAAATGACTGAATTGATTTCCGCGACCATATTATTGTTGTTGATTATGGATCCGCTGGGCAACCTGCCGATATTTATGTCGGTTTTGAAGCATCTGGAGCCGAAACGGCGGCGCGTGGTGTTGATCCGCGAAATGCTGATTGCGCTGGTGCTGATGTTGCTGTTTCTGTATGCCGGCGAGCGCATTTTGGCGTTTCTTAACCTGCGCGCCGAGACGGTGTCGATTTCAGGCGGCATTATTCTGTTTCTGATCGCCATCAAGATGATTTTCCCTTCGCCAGAGACCAGCAGCTCCGGCCTGCCCGCCGGCGAAGAGCCGTTTCTGGTGCCGCTGGCGATCCCGCTGGTAGCAGGGCCGTCGCTGCTGGCGACCTTGATGTTGCTTTCCCATCAATATCCTCACCAGATGGGGCACCTGGTTGGCGCGCTGCTGCTGGCCTGGGGCATTACGGTGACCATTTTGCTGCTTTCAGGTCTGTTTTTACGCCTGCTGGGCGATAAAGGCGTCAACGCGCTGGAGCGGCTGATGGGGTTGATTTTGATTATGCTGGCGACGCAGATGTTCCTGGACGGGATTCGGGCGTATTTAAAGCTATGAAGGGAGGGGACGTCCGCCGGACGGGCGCCCCTTGTCGGTCGCCCGCACCGGCGGGCTGAAACTGCGGTACGTATGGGCGGTCAAAACCCGCCGCGTCAGCGAACCGCGCCTGCGTTTACGCAGACTGCTTCAACGGCAACGGACCGCCGTCCGCCACGTTATCCGCCAGCCACTCCGCCACACGGGCTTGCTCGGCCTTGCTCAGCCACATGCCCTGCTTGGTGCGGCGCCAGATGGCGTCATCCAGCTCGCGCACCCACTCGTTCTGCACCAGATAGCGCAGCTCGGCTTCAAAAAACTCGTGGCCGAAGTTTTCACCTAAATCTTTCAGGCTCTGCGCGCCCTTGAGCAGCTTTTCCGTGTTGCTGCCGTAGGTGCGGGCATAATGACGGGCCATGCCTTCACTGATGAAAGGATAACGACGACGCAGGCTCGCCGCATAATCTTCACGCGTGCCGGCAATGTCGCCGCCCGGCAGCACGCAGGTTTTCGTCCAGGCCGGACCGGCGTTCGGATAATATTTCGCCAGCTTCTCCAGCGCATGTTCTGCCAGCTTGCGATAGGTGGTCAGCTTGCCGCCAAACACTGAAAGCAGCGGCGTCTTGCCGTTATCGTCATGCACATCCAGCGTATAATCACGCGTGATAGCCTGCGGTGAATCCGACTCGTCATCGCACAGCGGACGCACGCCGGAATAAGTCCAGACGATATCATCGCGCACCAGCGTATGCTTAAAGTGGCCGTTAAAGACTTTCAACAGATAATCGATCTCGTTGTCGTCGATTTTGACGTTTTTCGGATCCCCTTTGTATTCCACGTCGGTGGTGCCGATGATGGAAAACTCATCCATCCAGGGAATGACAAACACAATACGGTTATCTTCATTTTGCAGAATGTAGGCCTGTTTTTCGCGATGTACGCGCGGCACCACAATATGGCTGCCTTTGATCAGGCGGATACCGTACGGAGATTTCAGCTTAAGTCCGTCATCAAAGAACTCTTTCACCCACGGCCCGGCAGCGTTGACCAGCCCTTTGGCGCGCCAGGTAAAGGTTTTGCCGCTGTCGCTATCTTCCGCTTCCACCATCCAGAAATCATTTTCACGCCAGGCGCGGGTTACACGCGTACGCGTACGCACTTCTCCGCCGCGTTTTACCACTTCCTGCGCGTTCAGTACCACCAGACGCGCATCGTCGACCCAGCAGTCGGAATATTCGAAACCGCGCGTAATTTCCGGTTTCAGCGCTGAATCCGCGCCAAAACGCAAACTTTTGCTGCCTGGCAGGCTGGTACGTTTACCCAGGTGATCGTACATAAACAGACCGGTACGGATCATCCAGGCCGGACGCAGATGCGGACGGTGCGGCAGACGGAAACGCATCGGAAAAGCGATATGCGGTGCCATTTTCAGTAACACTTCACGCTCGGCAAGCGCTTCGCTCACCAGGCGGAATTCATAATGTTCAAGGTAGCGCAGGCCGCCATGAATCAGCTTCGAACTGGCGGAGGACGTTGCACAGGCCAAATCCCGCGCCTCCAGCATCAGCACAGACAGTCCGCGTCCTGCGGCATCTGCCGCAATACCGGCACCGTTGATGCCGCCGCCGATCACGATCAGGTCTTTGGTTTCCACGTCATCTCCTCCGATGTTCGGAATAGTTCAATAATGTTCGTTTTCGAGCATAATAATAATCGGAAACCAACATTGATGCCAGCGCTTAACCAAATAAAAACAATTTTGCGTGATGCGGCTAACATTTCTGCGCAAAATAATCGCCAGACCCGCGTGTTTGTCAGGTTATAGCCTGACTAACTCGCGTTACAATAGCCGCTGTTTATGACGCAGAAATGAGAAATCCCATGGAAAATTTTGAATGCATCAACGTCCTGCAGGCTCAGGAACAACTGGCTCAGGGCGCGCTGCTGGTGGATATCCGCGATCCGCAAAGCTTTCAGACCGCGCACGCCACGGATGCGCTTCATCTTTCTAACAGCAATCTGAACAGCTTTCTGGCAGAGGCCGATCGCGCTAAAGCGGTACTGGTCATGTGCTATCACGGCAACAGCAGTAAAGGCGCGGCGCAGTACCTTCTTGAGCAAGGTTTCGCTGCGGCTTACAGCATTGATGGCGGTTTCGATGCCTGGCGCGCCGCTTTCCCCGAAAAGGTTGCTTCTGAGATTGCCTGAGGCGCGTAATACGTAATAAAGGAAGGAGCTTGGTGCATGATGCGTATTACTCATTTTAACAATCCGCGGATGGCGCAGGCCTTTGTGGATTACATGGCAACGCGCGGCATACGGCTGCGAATTGAGCAAGACGGCCACTATTTCATCATCCTTGATGATGAGACGAAAGTGGAAATGGTCGAAAACGAACTTCAGCAGTTTATCCGCGACCCTAACCATGTGCGTTACCATGATGCCAGCTGGCGCACCGGCAACACCGCCAGCGGGCTGCATTATCAGCGCAGCAATTTCTGGGGGAATATTCGTGAGCGCGCGGGGCCGCTGACCATGACCATCATGGTCGCCTGCGTCGCGATTTATATTCTGATGCAGATCGTCGGCGCGCGCACCGTGATGGTCTGGCTCGCCTGGCCAGACGGACCGGGACAATATTTTCAGGTCTGGCGCTGGTTCAGTCACGCTCTGCTGCACTTCTCTTTGCTGCATATCCTTTTTAACCTGCTCTGGTGGTGGTATCTCGGCGGCGCGGTAGAAAAACGTCTCGGCAAGGGCAAGCTGTTTGTGATTACGCTGATTTCCGCCCTGTTGAGCGGCTGGATGCAGGCGAAGTTCAGCGGCATCTGGTTTGGCGGTCTTTCCGGCGTGGTGTATGCACTGATGGGCTATTGCTGGCTGCGCGGCGAGCGCGATCCCGAAAGCGGCATTTTTCTGGAGCGGGGGCTGATTGGTTTCGCTATCCTGTGGCTGGTGATTGGCTGGTTTGGTGCCTTTGGCTTGTCTATCGCCAACGCGGCGCATGTGACCGGGCTACTGGTCGGTCTGGCGATGGCCTTTGTCGATACCCGTAAAAAAGTGGTGCGGCGCTAGCGTCGTCGTCGCTGAAAAAAACAGGCCACAGGCCATTAAGGAGAGCAGTGTGAAGCAGACGCAGCGTCATGACGCCATCATCGATCTGGTCCGGCGTCAGGGATATGTCAGTACCGAAGAGCTAGTTGATCACTTCGAAGTCAGCCCGCAAACCATCCGGCGCGATCTCAACGATCTCGCCGAGCAGAATAAAATCCAGCGGCACCATGGCGGCGCCGCCTTACCCTCCAGCTCCGAGAATACCGCCTGGCAGGACCGCAAAATGATGTGGTCTGCTGAAAAGGCGCGTATCGCCCAGCGCGTCGCCAGCCAGATCCCGGACGGTGCCACGCTGTTTATCGATATCGGCACCACGCCGGAAGCGGTGGCGCATGCGTTGATGAATCACAACAATCTGCGCGTGGTGACCAACAACCTCAACGTCGCCATGCTGCTGATGTCGAAGCCCGATTTTCGTCTGATTATCGCTGGCGGCGAAATCCGCACGCGCGACGGCGGCATCATGGGCGAAGCGACGCTCGATTTCATTTCCCAGTTTCGTCTCGATTACGGCATTCTCGGCATCAGCGGCATCGATATGGATGGCTCGCTGCTGGAGTTCGATTACCACGAAGTACGCACCAAGCGCGCCATTATTGAGAATTCCCGCTGCGTGATGCTGGTGGTTGATCACTCGAAATTTGGCCGTAACGCGATGGTCAATCTCGGCAATATGGGCCTGGTCGATTATCTCTACACCGACGAGCAGCCGCCCGCCAGCGTAATGAAAGTGATTGAGCAGTATGAGGTCCAGCTCGAGCTTTGTTGACGTCCCGCAGGCCAGCCCGGCTGGCCTGACCCACGCCTTTTTATTTTCCTGTTGCGAGCTTGTCGCTTTTTTTCTCAATGACGTCTTAACTTAAGGCGTTGCTGACGCGTCCGCGTTTATCTCTGGCCCCGGACTGGAGCCATTTTCGTTCCATCACTTCTCATAACGTGGCGCCGTCAGCCTGTGCGCAACCCAATTTCGCAACACGGAAAACGGACTATTGATATGTCGCAGCAAAAATTCAATCAGGCACGCTTTGAATCTGCATTAACCCGTCAGTGGCAATATCTTGGTCTCTCCTCTTCGCAGCAAATGACGCCGCACCAGTGGTGGCAGGCGCTGAGCGGCGCGCTGGCGGAGCTGTTGGCCGCGCAGCCTGCGGCAAAAAGCCCCAGGCCGCAGCGTCATGTGAACTACCTGTCGATGGAGTTTCTGCTTGGCCGCCTGACCGGCAATAACCTGCTGAATCTCGGCTGGTATGACGAGGTCAAAGCGGTGCTGGCGCAGCACCAGGTGGATCTCAGCGAGCTGCTGGAGGAGGAGGTGGATCCAGCGCTCGGCAACGGCGGGCTGGGTCGTCTGGCGGCCTGCTATATGGACTCGATGGCTACGGTGGGGCAGTCGGCCACGGGGCACGGGCTGAACTATCAATATGGTCTGTTCCGCCAGTCTTTTCAGGATGGCAAACAGCATGAAGCGCCGGATGACTGGCAGCGCGACAGCTATCCCTGGTTCCGCCATAACGCGGCGCAGGATGTCAGCGTGGGGATGGGCGGCAGCGTGGAAAAAACCGGCGATGGCCGTCTGCTCTGGAAGCCCGCCTTTACGCTGCGCGGCGAAGCCTGGGATTTGCCGGTCATCGGCTATCGCAACGGCATCACTCTGCCGCTGCGCCTGTGGAAAGCGAGCCACGCCCACCCATTCGACCTGACGCTGTTTAACGACGGCAAGTTTTTGCAGGCGGAGCAGCAGGGCATTGACGCCGCAAAGCTGACCAAGGTGCTTTATCCCAACGATAACCATCAGGAAGGCAAGCGGCTGCGCCTGATGCAGCAATATTTCCAGTGCGCCTGCGCGGTAGCGGATATTCTGCGGCGCCATCATCAGGCGGGGCGTAAGCTGGAGGAGCTGCCCGACTACGAAGTGATCCAGCTGAACGACACCCATCCCACTATCGCCATTCCTGAAATGCTGCGCCTGCTGCTGGATGAGCATCAGCTTGGCTGGGATGAGGCCTGGCGCATCACCAGCAATGTTTTTGCTTACACCAACCATACGCTGATGCCGGAAGCGCTGGAGCGCTGGGATGAGCGCCTGATGCGCGCGCTGCTGCCGCGCCATATGCTGATCATCCGCGAAATTAACCGTCGCCTGAAGAAAATCGTTGAGAAGCGCTGGCCAGGCAATGAGGCGATCTGGGAAAAGCTGGCGGTAGTGCACGACCGTCAGGTACGTATGGCGAATCTCTGCGTGGTGAGCGGCTTTGCCGTTAACGGCGTGGCGGCGCTGCACTCCGATCTGGTGGTGAAAGATCTCTTTCCTGAATATCACCAGCTCTGGCCGCAGAAATTCCATAACGTCACCAACGGCATTACGCCGCGCCGCTGGCTGAAATCCTGTAATCCGCAGCTTGCCGCGCTGATTGACGAGACGCTGAAGGTGGAGTGGGTCAATAACCTCGATGCGCTGAAAGGCCTGGAGCCGTATGCCGACGATCCTGCGTTTCGCCAGCGTTACCGGCAAATCAAGCAGGACAACAAGGTGCGGCTGGCGGCGTATATCGAGCGTCTCACCGGCATTAAGGTCAGTCCCGATGCGCTGTTCGATGTGCAGATCAAGCGCCTGCACGAGTACAAACGCCAGCATCTTAGTCTGCTGCATATTCTGCATTGCTATCGTGAGCTGCGCGACCATCCCAACCGGGCGGATTTTGTCCCGCGCGTTTTCCTGTTCGGCGCGAAAGCGGCTCCCGGTTACTACCTGGCGAAAAACATCATCTACGCCATCAATAAAGTAGCCGAGGTGGTCAATAACGATCCGCGAACAGGCGATCGGCTGAAGGTGGTGTTTATCCCCGACTACCGCATTACTGCGGCGGAGCTGATGATCCCGGCGGCCGATCTTTCCGAGCAGATCTCCACCGCCGGTTATGAAGCCTCCGGCACCGGCAATATGAAGCTGGCGCTGAACGGCGCGCTGACCATCGGCACGCTGGATGGCGCGAACGTGGAGATTGCGGAGCAGGTGGGCGAAGAGAATATCTTTATCTTCGGCAATACCGTAGAGCAGGTGAAAGCGCTGAAGGCGGGCGGCTACGATCCGAAAAAGCTGCGCAAAAAAGATAAGCATCTCGACGGGCTGTTAAAAGAGCTGGAGAAAGGCAAGTTCAGCGATGGCGACAAGCATGCCTTTGATCTGATGCTCGACAGCCTGACGAAGTATGGCGATTACTGGCTGGTACTGGCCGATTTTGCGGAATATATCAAGGCGCAGGCGCGCGTTGAGGAGATGTGGAGAGATCAGGAAGCCTGGACGCGTGCGGCAATCCTTAACACCGCGCGTACCGGGATGTTCAGTTCTGACCGCTCAATCCGCGATTATCAGAAACGCATCTGGCAGGCGAAGCGCTAAGGAGCCGTAATGAAAGAGAAGCAACTGGAAAAGGCAGCAAGCGCAACCGGGATCGCCCCGAGCTATATCAATGCCAAAGGCGAAGTGCAGGCGATCAGTGAAGAAACCCGACAGCAGCTGCTGGCGATAATGGAGCATCCGACAAAGGAAAAAGCGCCGCCATTGCCGCCCGCTAAGGTATTTCGCGGCCCCGGCAAACGCGAGCTGACGGTAAAGGGTCGTGGGCAGTTTCACTGGCAGCTAATGACCGAGAAGGGCAAAGCCTTTACCGGCGACGTGGCGGGCGGCGATGTGCTGACGCTGCCGCCGCGGCTGCCGCAGGGTTACCATGAGCTGACGCTCAGCAAAGGTAAGCAGCAGTGGAATTCGCGCATCATCATTACGCCGCGCCGCTGCTATGAGCCAGAGGCACTGCGGGCCGGTGAGAGACGCTGGGGCGCGCTGGTGCAGCTTTATACCCTGCGTTCAGAGAATAACTGGGGCATCGGTGACTTTGGCGATCTGGAAAAAATGCTGGTGGGAATTGCCGAACGCGGCGGCGATTTTATCGGCCTTAACCCGCTACATGCGCTCTATCCGGCAAACCCGGAAGGCGCCAGTCCCTACAGTCCCTCGTCGCGCCGCTGGCTGAACGTCCTTTATATCGATGTCACGCAGGTGGAAGATTTTCAGCAAAGCAAGGCGGCACAGCGCTGGTGGAAAACGGCGAAAACCCGGCGGGCGCTGGAAAAGGCGCGCGGCAGCGAATGGGTAGATTACACCACCGTCGCACAGCTGAAGCTGGAAGCGCTGCGCCTGGCCTGGACGCAGTTCAGCCAGCGTGACGAGCAGGATAGCGCCATGCTGGCGTTTGAAGCTTTTGTGCAGGAAGGCGGCGATAACCTCTGGTATCAGGCGGCTTACGACGCGCTACAGTTTGAAAAAAGCGCGGATGAAGGGCAGGGCGTCGGCTGGCGCAGCTGGCCGGAAGCGTGGCAGAACACGCAGCTGCCCGCCGTGCAGAGCTGGTGCGAGGAGCACGTCGATGAAATTCGCTGCTGGATGTGGCTACAGTGGCTGGCGCAGACGCAGTTTGCCCAATGCTGGCAGCGCTGCCAGCAGCTGGGCATGGCCGTCGGCCTCTATCGCGATCTGGCGGTGGGCGTGGCGGAGAGCAGCGCGGAAACCTGGCACGATCCTGAGCTTTACCGCATGAAGGCGTCGGTGGGCGCGCCGCCGGATCGCCTCGGTCCGCTGGGACAAAACTGGGGATTGCCGCCGATGGATCCTCATGTGATGCTGGCGCGCGGCTATCAACCTTTTATCGATCTGCTGCGCGCCAATATGCGCGACTGCGGCGCCTTGCGTATCGATCACGTGATGGCGATGCTGCGGCTGTGGTGGATCCCCTATGGCGAATCGGCGGATAAGGGCGCCTATGTTTTCTATCCGGTAGACGATCTGCTGGCGATTATGGCGCTGGAAAGCCAGCGTCAGCGCTGCATGGTGATTGGCGAAGATCTGGGCACCGTGCCAAAAGAGATCGTCGGCAAGCTGCGCAACAGCGGCATTTTTTCGTGGAAGGTGCTGTGGTTTGAGCAGCAGCGCAACGGCGCTTACCGGCTGCCGCAGAGCTGGCCGCGTCAGTCAATCGCCAGCGCCAGCACGCACGATCTGCCGACGCTGAGCGGCTTTTGGGACGCCGGTGATTTTGCGCTGGGGGAAAAGCTGGGACTCTATCCCAACGAAACGGTGCTGCAACAGCTGCATGAACAGCGTGCAAAGCAGAAACAGGCGCTGCTGGAGGCGCTACGTCAGGCGGGCGCGTTGGCGGAAAACAGTGGAGAGACACGCGACGAAACGATGACGCCCGCGTTGAATCAGGCGATCCATCGTTTTCTGGCGAAAACAAACAGCGCGCTGCTTGGCTTGCAGCCGGAGGACTGGCTCGGCATGACGACGCCGGTTAACGTGCCGGGCACGGTGGATGAGTACCCGAACTGGCGACGCAGGCTAACGGTCACCATTGAGGCGCTGTTTAAAGACGAAGAGGTGAATCGCCTGCTGAAAGAGGTCAGCCAGCAGCGAAACAGCCAGTAACCGCGAGCCGACAGGCGCAATCCTGTCGGCTAAAAAGCACATCAGTAATAAGAGTGCTCGCCGCGCTGATGCTCGGTGAGATCGCGCACGCCTTTCAGTTCCGGGAAGGCGTTCAGCAGCTCTTTCTCGATACCTTCTTTCAGGGTGACATCGACCATCGAACAGCCGTTGCAGCCGCCGCCGAATTGCAGAATGGCGTAGTTCTCATCGGTGATTTCCATCAGCGTTACGCGACCGCCATGGCCCGCCAGCTGCGGATTGATCTGCGCCTGCAGCAGATACTCAACGCGCTCCATCAGCGGCGCATCGTCCGACACTTTACGCATTTTGGCGTTCGGCGCTTTCAGCGTCAGCTGAGAACCGAGATTATCGGTAACGAAATCGATCTCGGCATCTTCCAGATAGGGCGCGCTTAACTCATCAACATAGGCAGAGAGCTTTTCAAACTTAAATTCGGTGTCGGTCGCTTCTACCGCATCCGGCGGGCAGTAAGAGACGCCACACTCGGCGGTAGGCGTACCCGGATTGATAACGAATACGCGAATTTGGGTGCCATCTTCCTGTTTTGACAGCAGTTTTGCAAAATGCTCTTGGGCAGAATCGGTAATACGGATCATGGCGATAGCTCAATAGTTGACTAATTTAGTTGGTTATAATACGCCCATCACCGACGCTCTACAAGGTACGGCACAGGCACCAGATTTGTACGCTGGCTGCTCCCTGAGCCAGCAAAGTGCGGGTGATTTCCGCCACCGTACTGCCGGTGGTCACCACGTCGTCAATCAGCGCGATATGCCGTCCCTGCACCGCTGTTTCAAGACGGAAAGCGGCCTGCATGTTGCGCCGCCGCTCCGGGGCGCTTAGCCGGTGCTGCGGCACGCCGTGTCGATAACGGCGTAAGCCGTGCGGCTGGAATTCACATGTAAGCCAGTGCGCCAGCGGGCGCGCCAGTAGCGCAGACTGGTTATAGCCGCGTTGCCACAGACGCTTTTTATGCAGCGGCACGCAGAGCAGCAGGTCGGGATGCGGCACTGCCCGCGTGCGTCGCGCCTCTAACCAGCTTAGCAAAAGCAGTCGGGCCAGCATCACCCTGAGTGCGGTAGCGCCGGAAAATTTCATGCGCTGAATCAGCTGGCTGAGCGGCGGCACATAATCGCTCACGCAAATCAGCGTCTGCCAGGGCGGCGAGCGCCTCAGGCAACGACCGCAGGGTAGATAAGGATGCTGCGACGGCAGGGCGCAGCGCGGGCAAAGAATCGGCAAGGCGGGCAGCTGGCGCAGACAGACGCTGCAAATGCCGTGCAGCGGCAAACGCAGCGGCAGGTGACATAGCCAACAGACGCCCGGCATTGGTAGCATAGCGACCTCCTTTTAAATTTCGGGATAGTAACTGATGAAATCGCTCTATTGGCACACCAGCGGGGAAGGAAATGTGGATCTTGTGCTGCTGCACGGATGGGGACTGAATGCGGAAGTATGGAGCAACATTACGGCGCGACTCAGCCCGCATTTTCGTCTGCATCAGGTGGACCTGCCCGGCTTTGGCCGCAGCCAGGGTTATGGCGCGCTGACGCTGGAAGAGATGGCGCAGCAGCTTATCCCCCTGCTGCCCGAGCGCGCCATTTTGCTTGGCTGGTCGCTGGGCGGACTGGTGGCGAGCCAGCTGGCGTTGTTTGTGCCGGAGCGGGTGCGCGGCTTGATTACCGTGGCGTCATCGCCCTGTTTTACCGCGCGGGAAAGCTGGCCCGGCATCAAGCCGGAAACGCTGCAGGGCTTTCAGCAACAGCTGAGTAATGATTTTCAGCGTACGGTAGAGCGCTTTCTGGCGCTGCAAACGCTGGGCACGGAGAGCGCCCGTCAGGATGCCCGCGCGCTGAAAGAGGTGGTGCTTTCGCAGCCGATGCCGCCGGTGGCGGTGCTCGAAGGCGGTCTGGAGATTCTGCGCCAGGCCGATCTGCGTGATGCCTTAACTAATCTGGCGTTGCCTTTCCTGCGCATTTACGGCTGGCTCGACGGGCTGGTACCGCGCCGCGTGGCGGAAATGCTGGATGAACGCTGGTCAGAAAGTGAGTCGGTGGTTATAGAAAAGGCAGCACATGCGCCTTTTATCTCTCATCCCGCGCTTTTTTGTCAGCACATCCTCAGCTTTAGCGCGGATCTGACAAAATAAAACTTCTCCTGGCCGCTGGAAAAATTGTGTGATGCGACAATACTTTTTCAGGTAAGCAGGGCCGCTGTCTGGCATCCGGAAGGGAGTCATGTTGTTCCATTCTGCCTGATTGTGTTTTGCGGCTGCTTGCATCCTGCATACCAATAATGAATGAGGATACATGTATGAATGTCATGAAAACGGTTATTGCTTCACTCTGCTGCATCGCCTGCTTTTCTGCGTTGGCTGCGAAAGAAGTGACGAAAGAAGATGTGCAGAAAATGAATTTGCAAAAAATTGGCACCGTGAACACCACGGCGGAAACCACCTCGCCTATGGATGCAAAACGCGAGCTGTCGAAGATGGCGGATGAGAAGGGCGGCCGCTATTACATGATTATCGCCGGGCGTGAACATGGACGCTTCAGCGGCGTGGCGGAAGTGTATAAATAATCAGCCGCGTAGCCACATAAACTGCCAGGCATCCAGCTGCACCGGCTGGGTGCCATCTACTTTCTCGCCACTAATCACATCGTGAAATTTATCCATTTCGGGCAGATGGGCCTCTACCTGACGGCTGCTGAGATTAAATACGCATAGCAAACTATCCTGACTCTCTGGACGATGGCGCTTGAGGATCAATAACGCATTTTCGCTGTCAAACAGCGTCATGGCGTTATCAGGGTGAAATGCCGGCTGACGCGTGCGTAGCTGAATCAACGCGCTCAGGCGGTTGAAGATTTGCTGGCGCAGCCAGTTTTCGCCCGCCAATGCCTGTTCAATTTCACGCAGGGCATATTTCTCGCGGTTAATGGCGCGGTTATGTCCGGCGGCTCTGACTCCTTCCCGGTCATTGCGCGCGCCGAGAATACTTTGAATGTAGATAGCGGGCACGCCGGGGAACGCCAGCAAAATGCCATGGGCCAGCAGGAAACGGCGCAGGCGCGTTTCATCATCGTCCTCCTGCTTGTTCAGCGCATCCAGATAGGTAACGTTGATTTCGTACGGGCTGGTGGTGCCGTCCGGGTTGTTTTTATAAGAAACCAGCGCCCCTTCCAGCGCCAGATCGCGCACCAGCGCGTTGATCTCCGGCTCCGAGAGAATGCCGCGCGCCGGGTTCAGTCCGATACCATCATGGGAAGCGAGAAAATTGAAGAAAGTGGTGGTATTGCCGCTCAGCTCCAGGCTTGACGCCCACTGGCGCAGCGCGCGCGCCGAACCGGAATGGATGGCGTGCAGCACCAGCGGCGGCAGCGAGAACTGATACACCATTTGTGCCTCATCCTCGCCGTCGCCAAAGTAGCTGATATTGTCTTTATGCGGCACGTTGGTCTCGGTAATGATCACCGTACCGGGTGCCACCACGTTGGCGATGGCGCGAAACAGTTTCACCAGCTGATGCGTTTTCTCCAGATGAATACAGTTGGTGCCCGGCGTTTTCCACATATAGCCCACCGCGTCGAGGCGCACGTAGTCCGCGCCTTTTTTCAGATAATCCAGCAGCACGTCCACCATGCTGATCAGCACTTCCGGGTTGGCGAAATTCAGGTCGATCTGATCGGCGCTAAAGGTAGTCCAGATAAAACGCGTCTCGCCGTTCGCCAGCGTAAAGGGGGTGAGCAGCGGGGAGGTGCGCGGGCGGGTCACGGCGCTGAGATCGGTTGCCGGCGGCATGCTGATAAAGAAATCATCCCAGCCGGGGTCCTGCGCCAGAAAATGACGGAACCAGGGACTTTTCGCCGACATATGATTACAGACGAAATCGAACATCAACCGCGTATGGGTGTGAAGTTCAGCAATATCCTGCCACTCTCCGCAGATTGGGTTGACCTGATGGTAATCCACCACTGAAAAACCGTCGTCGGAGGTATAGGGAAAGAAAGGCAGCAGGTGGACAAGGTTAAAGGTGGATTGCAGATGCTGTTGATAAAAGCGTGAAAAGGTTTGGAGCGTCGGCGCTTCGCTTTCGCGGAATTGATCGGCGTAGGTGATCAGCACAACATCTTTCTCATCCCAGTGCGGTTTGCGCGGCATCTTTACCGTATCGCGCGCCGCCCGGATATGAGAGAGCAATCTTTCGCGTGCGCCCACAGGAAAGGAACCAGCGTAAATCTTATCGATTAATGCATTGATAATTTCCATATTTAACGGGGGCCACGGCAGGAGTTATTTTTTATACAGGCTGTTTTTCAGCGTAGCTTCCTGGTGGAAAATCGCAAATTTGTCCCCTTTTCCGCGAGACGGAAAAGGGGAACAGGGCAGGTTAGCGTTTTTTACCGAAGGCGGCTGCGAGCGCGTCGCCCATCGCGCTGTTGCCTGCCGGCTGACTGTTGCCGCGCGGACGCGCTTTGGCGCTGGCAGGACGCGCGTTATCACGTGGGGCAGCTTTGCTGTTGCCGCCACGGGAAGCCGTTTCGCCCGGCTGTTCATCCAGACGCATCGTCAGGGCGATACGCTTGCGCTGCAAATCCACTTCCAGCACTTTTACCTTCACGATATCGCCCGCTTTGACCACCTGGTGCGCATCTTCAACAAATTTGTCTGACAGCGACGAGATGTGTACCAGGCCATCCTGATGCACGCCGATATCCACAAAGGCGCCGAAGTTAGTCACGTTGGTCACCGCGCCTTCCAGCACCATGCCGGGCAGCAGATCGTTCAGGGTTTCCACGCCCTCGGCAAACTGAGCGGTTTTGAATTCCGGACGCGGATCGCGGCCCGGTTTTTCCAGCTCTTTCATGATGTCGGTAACGGTGGGCAGGCCAAAGCGTTCGTCGGTAAAGTCCGCCGCTTTCAGATTGCGCAGGCTGGCAGGGTTGCCCATCAGCGCATCCAGCGCCTGCTCGGTGGCGGCCAGAATACGCTGCACCACAGGATAAGCTTCCGGATGCACCGTGGAGGCGTCCAGCGGGTTATCGCCATGATTGATACGCAGGAAGCCCGCGCACTGCTCAAAAGCTTTGGGTCCGAGGCGACTCACTTTCAGCAGCTGCTGGCGGTTGTGAAAACGGCCATTTTCGTCGCGCCAGCTGACAATGTTTTGCGCCATCATGCGCGTCAGGCCCGCCACACGCGTCAGCAGCGCAACGGAAGCGGTATTGAGATCGACGCCGACGGCGTTCACGCAATCTTCCACCACCGCATCCAGCTTCTTCGCCAGCTGGCTCTGGCTGACGTCATGCTGATACTGGCCGACGCCGATCGATTTCGGATCGATTTTCACCAGCTCCGCCAGCGGATCCTGCAAGCGGCGAGCAATGGAAACCGCGCCGCGCAGTGAAACATCCAGATCGGGGAACTCCAGCGCCGCCAGCTCGGAGGCGGAATAGACCGATGCGCCCGCTTCGCTGACAATCACTTTTTGCGCCTTGACCTGGGGAAACTGCTTCTGCACATCAAGGAAGAAACGTTCGGTCTCGCGCGAGGCGGTGCCGTTGCCAATCGCCACCAGTTCCACCTGATGTTTACTGCACAGCGCCGCGACCACGGTAGCGGCTTTTGCCGCCTGGCCGGTGTGCGGATAGATGGTATCGGTCGCGACCACTTTGCCGGTGGCATCCACAACCGCCACCTTCACGCCGGTACGCAGGCCGGGATCGAGACCCATGGTGGCGCGCATCCCTGCCGGTGCCGCCATCAGCAGATCGTGCAGATTGCGGGCAAAAACGTTGATCGCTTCATCTTCAGCGCGTTCGCGCACCGTGCCCATCAGCTCGGTCTCAAGGTGCAGCAGCACCTTGATGCGCCAGGTCCAGCTCACTACCGCCTTACGCCAGCCGTCGGCAGGGGCGTTATTCAGGCGCAGATTGAGGTGGTCGGCGATCAGGGTTTCTCCATAGCTTTCGCGCGGCGCTTCATCGTACTGCGGATCGGCGTTCAGCGAGAGTTGTAGCACGCCTTCATTGCGGCCGCGAAACATCGCCAGCGCACGGTGCGACGGAACGCTGGAAAGGGGTTCGTGATGATCGAAATAGTCGCGGAATTTTGCGCCCGCCTCCTCTTTGCCTTCCACCACGCGGGAAACCAGATGGGCATTCTTCCACAGGTATTCGCGCACTTTCGCCAGCAGCGTGGCGTCCTCGGCAAAGCGCTCCATCAGGATATAACGCGCGCCGTCTAACGCCGCGCGCGCGTCGGCGACGCCTTTATCCGCGTCGATATAGCGGGCGGCGAGCTGTTCCGGATCCTGCGCTGGGTCCTGCCACAGCGTATCGGCCAGCGGTTGCAGCCCCGCTTCAATCGCGATCTGTCCACGGGTGCGGCGTTTGGGTTTGTAGGGGAGGTAAAGATCTTCGAGTTCAGTTTTGCTCAGCGTGCCGTTGATGGCGTTGGCGAGATCGTTGGTCAGTTTTCCCTGCTCATCAATCGATTTCAGAATCGACTGGCGACGCTCCTCCAGCTCACGCAGATAGCCCAGGCGGGTTTCCAACTGACGCAGTTGGGTATCATCCAGGCCGCCCGTCACCTCTTTACGATAACGTGCAATAAAAGGCACGGTATTCCCTTCGTCCAACAGGCGCACGGCGGCTTCAACTTGCTCTGCCCGCGCCTGAAGCTCACTTGCAATAATCTGGCTCAGATCTTTCATCATCAGTAACTATCTTGCTTACACAGGGTTGAGAAACAGGGGACAGTTATACGGATTGAAAGGTGAAATTGCCAGCGACGCGGGCAGCTTTGCGCCATATTCTCAACGACTATTTGACGTAGGTTATCTCATTGACGTACCAGAGCGCCGGACCCACCGGCGTCTCTACCGTCGCGGCATCGCCCACCTCTTTTTTCAGCAGCGCGCGCGCCATCGGCGAGTCGATAGAGATATAATCTTTGCGGCCAAAAATCTCGTCATAGCCCACGATGCGAAAGCGTTTCAGCTCGCCCGCGTCGTTCTCAACTTCCACCCAGGCGCCAAAGAAAACTTTGCCATCCTGCTGCGGCGAATAGTCAACAATGCGCAACTGCTCGAGGCTTTTGGTCAGGTAGCGTACGCGGCGGTCAATCTCGCGCAGGCGCTTTTTGTTGTACTGATAGTCGGCGTTTTCGCTGCGGTCGCCCAGGCTGGCGGCCCAGGTCACTTTTTTGGTGACTTCCGGGCGCTCTTCGCGCCAGAGAGTGTCGAGTTCCGCTTTCAGCTGGTTAAAGCCTTCACGGGTGATAAGTTTGGTTTTCATTCTGTTGCTGCCAGAAGATTCAGATGCAGGTTAGTGTAAAGGGATTAATCTGCGGAGTTCAATGCGCAAAAAAAGAGTCGGGGAACCAGTTTTTAAAAAGGGTAAAAACCGAATCCTTTATTCCCCGGTGGCGAAACTGGCAGGCGCGTAGCATGTACTTCAGTTCAGAAAGCAGGTGAATCATTTAAGAGAGAGCATGTTCAGATGGAAAGCAGTGTGCGTGATTTTTCCGCAGCGGGGAAGGGATGATTAACCGCTGATTTCGCAGACTTTATTTTTTAGCGGATCGAACAGGCGGCAGGATGGAGATTATCCGAGAGGCGATGCGCGGCATTAAAACAGCAGACGAATTTTTCTGCTGCGTAATTGGTGAATAAAACGATATTCTGGTCGGAGTTCTATGCTGTGATGGCCATGCAGGCAGCGGGAAAAAGTAACTCGTTGTATTTGTTTGTTTATTATTTCCTGGTGCGAATATCACGCCAGCGAATAGCAGAAAAAGTGCTTATATTTCAGATAAGACGTAACGGCGTTCGCAACCTCAGAATTGCGATCCTGAGCGCAGCGCCGGGTAAAAACAGAAGATAAGCTGCTGTTTAATATGCTTTGTAACAATTTCGGCTAGAATATAAACCATTAATGACTGTCACTATAGAGCATCTTTTTTTAACAATATTGGCTCAGGCAATGGCGCCTTTGGGAGTTTAGAAATGCAAGAGAACTACAAAATTCTGGTCGTCGATGATGATATGCGTTTGCGCGCGCTGCTCGAACGTTATCTCACCGAGCAGGGCTTTCAGGTGCGCAGCGTCGCCAACGCCGAGCAGATGGATCGTCTGTTAACCCGTGAATCTTTTCACCTGATGGTTCTCGACCTGATGCTGCCGGGCGAAGATGGCCTGTCGATCTGTCGTCGTCTGCGCAGCCAGAGCAACCCGATGCCGATCATTATGGTGACGGCGAAAGGAGAAGAGGTAGACCGTATCGTGGGTCTGGAGATTGGCGCCGACGACTATATTCCGAAGCCCTTTAACCCGCGCGAGCTGCTGGCGCGTATTCGCGCGGTGCTGCGCCGTCAGGCCAACGAGCTGCCGGGCGCGCCGTCGCAGGAAGAGGCGGTCATCGCTTTCGGCAAATTCAAGCTGAACCTCGGCACGCGTGAAATGTTCCGCGAAGATGAGCCGATGCCGCTCACCAGCGGCGAGTTCGCGGTACTGAAAGCGCTGGTCAGCCACCCGCGCGAGCCGCTCTCCCGCGACAAGCTGATGAACCTGGCGCGTGGCCGCGAGTACAGCGCGATGGAGCGTTCGATTGATGTGCAGATTTCACGCCTGCGCCGCATGGTAGAAGAAGATCCGGCCCATCCGCGCTATATCCAGACTGTTTGGGGCCTGGGTTACGTTTTTGTACCGGACGGCAGTAAAGCATGAGGCGACTGCGCTTCTCGCCCCGCAGTTCGTTTGCCCGCACCTTGCTGTTGATCGTTACCTTGCTGTTTGTCAGCCTGGTAACGACCTATCTGGTGGTGCTCAACTTCGCCATTCTTCCCAGTCTGCAGCAGTTCAACAAGGTGCTCGCCTATGAGGTGCGCATGCTGATGACCGATCGGCTTCAGCTGGAAGATGGCACGCAGCTGGAAGTGCCGCCCGCGTTTCGCCGGGAAATCTACCGTGAGCTGGGCATTTCGCTTTATACCAACGCGGCGGCGGAAGAGAGCGGGTTGCGCTGGGCGCAGCATTACGAATTTCTCAGCGAGCAGATGGCGCAACAGCTGGGCGGTCCCACCGATGTGCGCGTTGAGGTGAATAAAAACTCGCCGGTGGTCTGGCTGAAAACCTGGCTGTCGCCCGATATCTGGGTGCGGGTGCCGCTGACCGAGATCCATCAGGGCGACTTTTCGCCGCTGTTCCGCTATACGCTGGCGATTATGCTGCTGGCTATCGGCGGCGCCTGGCTGTTTATTCGTATCCAGAACCGACCTCTGGTCGATCTGGAACATGCTGCACTGCAGGTAGGGAAGGGCATTATCCCGCCGCCGTTGCGTGAATATGGCGCATCGGAAGTGCGTTCGGTTACGCGCGCCTTTAACCAGATGGCGTCGGGCGTGAAGCAGTTGGCCGATGATCGTACGCTGCTGATGGCTGGCGTCAGCCATGATTTGCGTACGCCGCTGACGCGTATCCGTCTCGCGACCGAGATGATGGGCGAGCAGGATGGTTATCTTGCGGAGTCGATTAACAAGGATATCGAAGAGTGTAACGCCATCATCGAACAGTTTATCGATTACCTGCGCACCGGTCAGGAGATGCAGACCGAGCGCGCCGATCTCAACGGCGTGCTGGGCGAAGTGGTGGCAGCCGAGAGCGGCTATGAACGGGAAATCGAGAATGCGGTGATGCCGGAAGAGCTGATGCTGGATATCAACCCGCTCTCCATCAAGCGCGCGGTAGCCAATCTGGTGGTGAACGCGGCGCGTTACGGCAATGGCTGGATCAAAGTCAGCAGCGGTCACGAACTGCATCGCGCCTGGTTCCAGGTGGAAGATGACGGGCCGGGCATCAAGCCGGATCAGTTGCAGCACTTGTTCCAGCCGTTTGTGCGTGGCGACAGCGCGCGCAGCACCAGCGGCACCGGCTTAGGGCTGGCGATTGTGCAGCGTATTATCGACGCTCATCATGGTTCGCTGGAAATTGGCGTCAGTGAACGTGGTGGGCTGCGCATTCGCGCCTGGCTGCCGGTACCCGAAGCGGGCAGTCAGAGCCATACGCTGATTAGCAGCGCGCAGAGCTAAACCTGAAACAACCGGCGCGGGAAACCCACGCCGGTGTTAACGCAGCGAGTCACTTCAGAGATGAGGCCCCGCTTTCACCAGCGCCGCGCCGGCGGCGGTATCGGTGTATTTATCGAAGTTATCAATAAAGCGTTGCGCCAGCTCGCGCGCTTTCGTCTGCCACTTCTCCTCGCTTTCCCAGCTGTTGCGCGGATCGAGGATGGCGGCATCCACCTGCGGCAACGCGCGCGGGATCTGCAGGCCAAACACCGGCAGCGTCTCTACCTCCGCCTCATCCAGCTCACCCGCCAGAATGGCATTGATAATAGCGCGCGTATCTTTAATCGAGATGCGTTTGCCGCTGCCGTTCCAGCCGGTGTTCACCAGATACGCCTGCGCGCCAGCTGCCTGCATACGCTTCACCAGCACTTCCGCATACTGCGTCGGATGCAGCGTCAGGAAGGCGGCGCCGAAACAGGCGGAGAAGGTGGGCGTCGGCTCGGTAATGCCGCGCTCGGTCCCGGCCAGCTTGGCGGTAAAGCCGGAGAGGAAATGATACTGGGTCTGCTCCGGTGTTAAGCGCGAAACCGGCGGCAGTACGCCAAAAGCATCCGCCGTAAGGAAAATCACTTTTCTGGCGTGGCCCGCTTTCGATACCGGCCTGACGATGTTGTCGATATGATCGATCGGGTAGGAGACGCGGGTGTTTTCGGTTTTGCTGGCGTCGTCATAATCGACGCTGCCGTCGGCGCGCACCACCACGTTTTCCAGCAGCGCATTGCGGCGGATGGCGCGATAAATTTCCGGCTCCGCCTGCTCCGAGAGCTTGATGGTCTTGGCGTAGCAGCCGCCTTCAAAATTAAAGACGCCGTCATCATCCCAGCCGTGCTCATCGTCGCCAATCAACTGACGTTCAGGATCGGTGGAAAGCGTGGTTTTGCCGGTGCCGGAAAGACCGAAAAATACCGCCACATCGCCGGACTTGCCGACGTTTGCCGAACAATGCATCGCGGCGATGCCCCGCAGCGGCAGCAGGTAATTCATGATGGCGAACAGTCCCTTCTTCATTTCGCCGCCGTACCAGGTGCCGCCAATCAGCTGCATACGTTCCGTCAGGTTGAAGGCGACGAAGTTTTCGGAATGCAGCCCCTGCGCCTGCCAGTTCGGGTTAGTGCATTTCGCGGCGTTCATCACCACAAAATCGGGCGTAAAACCGGCCAGCTCAGTGTCATCCGGCTGGATAAACATGTTTTTCACGAAGTGCGCCTGCCAGGCGACTTCAGTGACAAAACGCACGCTGAGACGCGTATCGGGATTGGCGCCGCAGAAGGCGTCCACCACAAACAAACGTTTGCCTGACAGCTGCTGCGTTACGCACTGCTTCAATGCCTGCCATGTCTCCTGCGACAACGGCTGGTTGTCGTTTTTCCCTTTGCCCTGATCGTTCCACCAGAGCGTGTCGCGCGTGGTGTCATCACGCACAATGTATTTGTCCTTCGGCGATCGACCGGTGAAAATGCCGGTATCGACGGCAATCGCGCCGCTTTGCGTCAGGGTGCCACGCTCGTAGCCTTGTAATTCCGGGCGTGTTTCTTCCTGAAACAGGGTCTCATAGTCGGGGTTATAGACCACTTCCGTGGTCTCCGTGATGCCCAAAGCGGCAAGGTCTGGCGAGGTCAGGCCGTTAACGCGCATGTGACTGCTCCTTTAATCGGTGTCTGTACTGCACTGGCAATGGAGGTTTATCGATCGTGAAAATTATTCCTGATTATTCCTGAATATGAGCACAATCGCGCGCAGTGTACACCTCTCCGCCAGCGGGAAAAAGAGTGATCCCCAGAAATGCGAGGTTGGGCGCGCTAAGCAGGAATTTCGGTCAGATGAGAGAGAAAAGCCAGCGCAAAAAACCGTGATTGCTATTGAATCTGTTAATACGCGCGGAGAAGGAAAAGGGCGACTGAGGCCGCCCGAAGGGAATTAATGCAGGCGATCGTCGCCGCTGCTGACGGAGGCGTTGCGAATCGCCGCGATGTCCACGGCGTCGTAAACGTAGTGGGTGCCGCAATAGTCGCAGTGCATATCGATTTCGCCATCTTCTTCGATAATGTCGTCCACCTCTGCCTGCGGCAGGGTTTTCAGCACTTCGCCGCAGCGCTCGCGCGAGCAGGTACACTTAAACATCACCGGCTGCGGATCGTATACAGTCGCTTCTTCCTGATGGTACAGACGCCACAGCACTTCGTTAGCAGGCAGCTCAATCAGCTCTTCCGCCTTCACGGTTTCCGTCAGGGTCGCCAGGTGGTTGAAATCTTCTTTGCTGGTTTCCTGCGCTGGCAACACCTGCAACAGAATGCCTGCCGCGCCTTTATCGCTGGTGCGAATAAACAGGCGCGTCGGCAGCTGTTCGGAGCGCATAAAGTAATCTTCCAGACACTCGGCCAGGGTTTCCCCTTCCAGGCCCACCACGCCCTGATAGCGCTCGCCTTTTTCCGGCGCAATGGTGATCACCAGATAGCCGTTGCCCACCATGCTTTTCAGGCTGCTCTCTGGCGCGATGTCGCCCTGAACGCGCGCCACGCCGCGCAGTTCCTGACGGTTGTTGCCGTTGATTACCGCCAGCGAAAGCGGACCGTCACCCTGCAACTGTACGGTAATATCGCCATCAAACTTCAGGGTAGCGGTTAACAAACTGGTGGCGACCAGCATTTCGCCCAGCAACTGCTGTACCGGCGCCGGATAGTCGTGGGTTTTCAGCACGTCACGCCAGGTCTGGGTCACATTCACCAGCTCGCCACGAACCGCGGCATTTTCAAACAGGTAACGATGCAGTTGATCTTGTACAGACATAAGGTTTCTCTCGTTGAGGCGAAGCGTTATTCATCGCCCGAAATTTTGAATTTCATCAGATCGCGGCGCTCTTTTTTGTCCGGCCGACGATCGGGATGCGGCATGGTGAGCGCATTCATCTTGCGCGCCAGCGCCATCTTTTCCCGTTTTTCAATGCTGGCAGCGGTTTCGCTGTAGAGCTGTTGCGCTTCGCTGGCGGGACGGCGCTGATCGCTGATGGCGGTAATCGTCACCGTGCGCTCGTCGTTGCCCTGGCGTAAGGTCAGTTCCGCCTCCAGCTCCACCAGCTTGCTGGGTTTGCTGCGCTGGCCGTTGTAATGCACTTTGCCGCCTTCGATCATTTCACGCGCGATAGCGCGGGTTTTGTAGAAGCGCGCGGCCCAGAGCCATTTGTCGAGCCGTACGCCTTCGCTGGTTTTCTCTTTCATTGCTACTCCTGACTTACGTCAGCGTATGGCTCAGCTGGTGGTAATCCCGTACGGCCTGATAGCGGCTGAAGGATTGATCGGGCCGACCGGAGTCGGGATTGCTGACGCCAAGGCACCAACGGACGCCCCATTTTTGCGCGGCATCCAGCACTGGTTCGCTGTCATCGATAAACAATGTGCGCGCGTTATCGAAACCCGTCTGCTGCTGCACCGCCTGCCATAAGCGTTGGTCTTCTTTCGGATACCCAAAGGTATGGGTAGAAAGTAATAAATCAAGGTGTGCCGCTAATCCGGTCTCGGCCAGCTTGACCTCCAGGTTATACGGATGGGCATTGGTCAGCAAAATGGTGCGTTTACCCGCCCGACGCAGCGCCTGCAAAAAGGGCAGCGTATCGGCGCGTAACGCTGCGCGGCTGCGCTTCTCCCAGGTCATGGCGCGAATATCCAACGCCAGTTCCTGCGACCAATAGTCCAGACAATACCAGTTTAGCGTATGGGCTACGGCCTGATACTTTTCGGCAATCAGCTGGTGAGCCTCCGCCAGCGTAATGGCGCGGGCGCGGCTCAGGGATTCGGGTACGTGTTCCAGCCAGAAATGGCGGTCGAAGGCGAGATCCAGCAGGGTGCCGTCCATGTCGAGCAGCACGGTATCAATCTCTGACCAGTTGAGCGTAGCGGCCATTTTATCCCCCAGGCAAAAACAGGGCGACAGGGTAGCACAGAAGCCTGAGGGTCAGAATAACGAGCGCACGCTCTGCATAGTGCTGAGATGGTGATTAAAGCACTTGTCGTAATATTGCTGAATATCCGCCATACGCAGGCGGTTACGGTGGATGCGGCGCAGCGCCAGCAGGCCATTCGCCAGCGCGCAGGCGATCAGTACCACTAACAGCAGCGAGGTGGCAAGATAACGCCAGAGCGCCATGGCGTCAGGTTCGTTATGCAGCGCAATATGCCGGGTGCCGTTGGCATCGGTAGAGATGTTGGTGATGATGCCTCTGGCGGCGAACGGCGTGTGCAGCAGCATACCTGACATACGCTGCAGCTCGCTCCACTGCGCCGGGGCGTCAAGATCGAACAGTGAAACCGCTGGCTGAGGCTGGTTTACCAGCTGATGTCCTTCATCGCTGATAATCAGAAACCCGCCGGGCGGCGGACTGTTCAGGTTTTCCGCCGCGCGTCGCGTCTCACGAGAGAAAAAGGTTGAGGTGGCGGTATTCACTAAATTTTCCAGCGCTTCTGCGCTGACCGGACGCAACAGCACGTTCATGCCGTTGAGCTGACCGGAATCGGCGCGATGCACCAGCGTATCCCAGTCTTTGGCGTTGCCCAGGTTAACCAGCGCATTTTTCAGCCGGACGCAATCTTGCTGCAGGCTGCAGAGATCCTGCGTCTTCAGCACCAGCTCGGAAAAATCATCCAGCAGGATCATGCCTGACTTCTGGATGGCCGAGGCCAGCTGCGGATTCAGCTTGGGATCGGTATTGGTTTCCGGATGCAGCTGTTTGTTGGTGGCATCAAGCAGGGCAGAGGCCTTATCGATAATATCGGACTGCGGCTGCGGCAGGGGTGCGGCGTTATTCCAGTAGATGGCGGAGCAGTCAAACGGCATATAGGCATAGGAGCGGTTGCTCTGGTAGTTGCCCGGCACCGAACACATGCCGGTGCCGCTCACCTTGAGGCTGTCGCCAATATTCAATGACATCGCGGCCAGCCGATCGACGCCGTTTACCTCGATGCTCTCCGTGCCTTTTATCCAGGCAAGGCTCAGCTTCAGCGGCATGCTGAGAGGGATCCAGCTGACCAGCAGCGCCAGCACCAGCAGCGAGCCGCAGGCCAGCACGACGTTTTTGCGCCAGCGCTGTACCGGAAAGTTACGCACTTCATCCTGCAGCGAAAGAAAACGGCCCTGGCGCACCACCTGACGATTAAGGTAGATCTCAATGTCAGTGATCTGCCCTAGATCATGGGCCACATAGGGCTGCCAGTGAGCGGGATAGATCAAATCGATAATGCCGAGGGAGATATTGTTCTGACCCTGGTTGGATTCGCCAAACAGCCCCCAGCGTTTCGGCGCGCCGCGCAGACAGTGTACCTCGCGCAGCCCTTTCTCCCCCGGAAAGCGATAGAGAAACCACAGGCTGACCGCAATCATGACGACGCCCAGCAGTGCCAGCCAGCTCATAAAGCGGCCAGGCACCAGCAGACTGATAAAAAACAGCAGGAAGGCGAAGCTGATGGTCAGGGCTTCGCGCGTGCCGTCGGGACGCGAGAGGCTGTACTCTTCCGGCGTCTCTTTACGCACCTGCAGCAGTTCGACATTCTCACTCTCTTCTTTTCGGATCGAGGCGTTGGTCGACATCGGGCGCACCAGCGACGGCAGCGGCTGCTGCTCAACCGCATAGTTCACCAGCGAGTGGCCATTAAGCGAAATCACTAACGGCATTGACTGGGTTTTGATCAGCTCGACATAGTTTTCGTCGGTGATGTACTGCTCCCAAAGCGGCGGCAGATGCACTTCGATAGCATCCAGATAATAACGCCATTTTTGCGGATCGTCCGTGGAGAGGCCGTAGCGGGTAATAGCACGCGTAACCGGATAAACGTTGTTGCTCTGCGAGGTCAGCGTCAGGCTTTCGGAGGTGGCGGCGGTCGCCTCGCCAGGCACAGCAATACTGCCGCGACGCTTTCTTTTACCAAACGTGGCGACATACTTCTCAACGGCGCTGCGCTCTTCATCAGTGAGTTTGCGATGGGGAGGAGTGATAAACGGCAGCGGTTTCGCCAACGGCGGACGATGCCGCATAGCGTACCAGAAACCGATGCCCGCCAGTATTGAACAGGCCAGCATGACCGCAAGGATAATGAGTATTGTGCTCATGCTTTGCTTAATCCAGCCAAAATACTGCCTTCACGTTAACCGCATACTCCAGATGACGCCACTTATTGAGGTCAATTTTGGCGGGAACAAACAGCCCTGGCAAGCGAGCTGAAAGATAAAATAACGCACAAAATCATTTAATTAGAGGTAGCATAACCAGCCTTGCTGAAATGTTACCTGTCGAAAACTCAATTAAATATCGGTCTATTCTGAATTTTGCCGCTTCCAATTGACATCATGCTGTTTTTTATCTGAGACATAACAATAAGTTGTTAGCGCCGGTAAGCAGAGGTGTGCCAGGATTGGCAGGACGGGCTGGCTGTCGCACAATGGTTCGCGGTTCTGTATTCTGTCTGTTCCGGGCATCATCGCATCACATGGCTGTGCTAAGTTTGAGGCTGATATGAAAAATCCCCCAAAAAAACCTGACATCCTCAACGTGGAAGCGGTGGCTCGCTCCCGTTTGTTTACTATCGAAGCCGTTGATCTTGCCTTCAGCAATGGCGAGCGACGTGTTTATGAACGCATGAAGCCTTCCGGGCGCGAAGCGGTGATGATTGTGCCGATCGTTGATAATCAGCTGATTCTGATACAGGAATATGCCGTTGGGCTGGAGAACTATGAGCTTGGCTTCCCGAAAGGCTTGATCGATCCGGGCGAAAGCATTTTCGAAGCGGCGGAACGCGAGCTGAAAGAGGAAGTGGGGTTCGGTGCGGAAAAACTGGAAACGCTGGGAAAACTCACCATGGCGCCCTCTTATTTCTCCAGCAAAATGAATATTGTTGTGGCAGAAGCGCTTTATGAAGAGAAGCTGGAAGGCGATGAGCCGGAGCCGCTGATTGTCCGTCGCTGGCCGCTGGATAACCTGCTGGCGCTGTTAGAGGAGCCTGACTTTTGCGAGGCGCGTAACGTCAGCGCGTTATTCCTGGTGCGTGAATGGCTGGTGAAGCAGGGCAGGCTTAGTTACTGAATTTTATCTGATGAAAAAAAGAGATAACGCAATCAGGTTATTGTTGCCGCCCAAGTTGCGTTATCCCTTATCTCACTTCACCTCTCCGCATAGCGAATAAGCAAAGTTAAAACAGCTCGTGGCTCTCACCACCCGTATCCATAATGGTGGTGCCGACATCATGCACGGAGTATTCCGTTGGCTGCGTGCCGTTGATGAAATATTCCTGACGCGTATTGCCGGCGCCGTTCGCCAGTTTGCCGGTGCGACGATCGATAGTGACCGTCACAATACCGTCCGGCGGCGTCAGCGGCTGCTCCGGCACGCCATCCAGCGCAACCTTCATATAATCATCCCAGGCTGGCTGCGCGCTTTTCGCGCCGCCTTCATAACCTGAAATCTGATCTTTAATCGCGCCGGAAGCCGTGCTGCGACCCAGATCGCGACGGGCATCGTCGAAGCCGATCCAGACGGAGGTTACCGTCTCCGGGCCATAGCCAGAGAACCAG
This sequence comes from Pantoea osteomyelitidis, assembly GCF_044342975.1. NCBI lineage: Bacteria > Pseudomonadati > Pseudomonadota > Gammaproteobacteria > Enterobacterales > Erwiniaceae > Pantoea > Pantoea osteomyelitidis. Next base: position 46,516 of record NZ_JBGFSN010000008.1, on the reverse strand, counting down.
GCATCTTTCGAACTGTTGGTGGTGCCGGTTTTGCCGCCGATATCGTTGCGTTTGAGATCGCGCGACGCGCGCCAGCCGGTGCCCATCCAGCCCGGTTCGCCAAAGACGTTAGAGTTCAGCGCGCTCTTAATCAGGAACGCCAGCGGCGTATTGATCACATGCGGGGCGTACTGCTGATCGCCTCCCTGCTGCGGCTGCGGCGCCACCTGTCCAAGCACAGGCTGCGGAGCCGCCTGAGTTTGACCCTCTCCGGAAACGGCGACGTTTTCCACGCTCTCTTCGTTCAGCGCAAGAGATTTTTGCGTATCGCCATATATCACCGGTAGATTACACTGCGGACAGGCAATTTTCGGCTTAGCTTCAAACAGGGTCTCGCCCTGCTCATTCTCAATCTTACGAATAAAGTAAGGATCGACCAGGAAGCCACCGTTGGCCATCACCGCATAACCGCGCGCCACCTGCATTGGCGTGAAAGAGGCCGCGCCCAACGCCAGCGATTCAGTATGAATGATATTTTGCGCCGGGAAGCCGAAGCGCTGCAGATATTCCGCCGCGTAATCAACGCCCATCGCACGCATCGCACGTACCATCACCACGTTCTTAGATTGTCCCAGACCCTGGCGCAGACGAATCGGGCCATCATACGTCGGCGGCGAGTTTTTCGGACGCCAGTCCGCGCCAGCGCCGGCATCCCAACGGGAGATCGGCACGTCGTTCAGGATAGAGGCCAGCGTCAGACCCCGATCCATGGCGGCGGTATAGAGGAACGGCTTGATATTGGAGCCGACCTGACGTAGCGCCTGGGTCGCGCGGTTAAACATGCTTTGATTGAAATCGAAGCCGCCTACCAGCGCACGCACGGCGCCATCCGTCGGGTTGAGCGACACCAGCGCCGAGTTGACGTCCGGCACCTGCGCCAGCCACCAGTCATTATCAACTTTGCGCACCCAAATTTGCTGGCCCGCCTGCAACACCTGCGTCACGCTTTTCGGCGTGGCGCCCTGCAGTGTGTCGGATTTGAACGGACGCGCCCAGCGAACGCCTGCCAGCGTCAGCGAAACGCTGCTACCATCCTTCATCATCGCCGTGGCTTCATCGCTGTTCGCGCTGGTCACTACCGCCGGGAAGAGCGGGCCGTAAACCGGCAGCGTGTTCAGCTCTTTCAGAATCTCGGTTTTACCCAGAGCCGGTTCGCCCACTTTCCACAGCACTTTGGTCGGGCCGCGATAGCCGTGGCGCATGTCATAAGCGATAACATTGTTACGCACGGCGTCCTGCGCCGCCTGCTGAAACTTACGTGAAACGGTGGTGTAAACCTTAAAGCCGTCGTTATAGGCGTTTTCACCGTAGCGTTTCACCATCTCCTGACGCACCATCTCGCTCAGATAAGGGGCGGAGAAGGCGATTTCCGGGCCATGGTAGTTGGCTTCCAGCGGGGTGTTACGCGCATCGTCATACTGCTGTTGCGTGATGTCGTTCTGATCGAGCATGCGCCCCAGTACCACGTTGCGACGCGCCAGCGCGCGGCTGTGCGAGTAGAGCGGGTTGAAGGTCGAAGGCGCTTTAGGCAGACCTGCAATCATCGCCATTTCACTCAGCGAAAGCTGGTCGACAGGCTTGCCAAAATAGACCTGCGCGGCCGCACCAACGCCGTAAGCACGGTAGCCGAGGTAAATTTTGTTGAGATAAAGCTCCAGAATTTCATCTTTCGTCAGCAGCTGCTCAATGCGAATCGCCAGAAAAGCTTCCTTGATTTTACGCATCAGCGTGCGCTCAGGGCTGAGAAAGAAGTTACGCGCCAGTTGCTGAGTAATGGTACTGGCACCCTGTGAGGCGTGGCCTGAGATCAGCGCCACGCTGGCGGCACGGAAGATCCCCATGGGATCGACACCGTGATGCTCATAAAAACGGCTATCTTCTGTGGCGATAAACGCTTTGATCAGCTCCGGCGGCATCTGCTGTAACGTCAAAGGAATACGACGTTTTTCGCCATACTGAGCGATCAGTTCACCATCGGCGCTGTAAACCTGCATTGGGGTTTGCAAGCGGACATCTTTCAGGGTGTTTACATCGGGCAGCTGAGGCTCAATATATTTGTACAAACCATAAACAGAGCCGGCTCCCAGCAAGATGCAACACACTGCAAGAATTAATAAATACTTTACGAACTTCACCTGAAATTTCCCATCTGTTGTCGTTTGGGCAGTTTATAAACAATCGCGCGGTAGTATAAAGGCAAGGCAGACGCTTTGATACGTCCTTTTTCCCTGACGATATGGAGATCGCGCGCATGGCTTTTCAGACATGGCAAATTGGACTGGATATTCAGAATAAACAACTTTGTGCGCTCGGCATTCAGCGCCGTCGCGAAGGCTGGCAGCTTCGACACTGGTGGCGGCAGCCGCTGCCGCCTGATGCGTTAAGAAACGGTGTGCTGCAATCATCGGCAACGCTGCTGGCCCGGCTGCACCAGTGGCGCAAACAGCTGCCGCAGCGCATCTCTTTGCGCGTTGGCCTGCCGCCCCAGCTGGCGCTGCAACGTCCCTTAACCCTGCCCAATCAGGCATTACGCGAGCCGGAGCTTAGCCGTTATGTGCATGCCGCCGCGAGACGAATATTCCCAATTGAGCCGGATGCGCTGACGCTGGATTACCGCCCGCTCGACAACGATGAAAAACAGCTCTGCGTCACTGCCGCCCGCCGTACGGCGATTGAGCAGTGGCTGGACCCCTTGCGGCAGGCGGGTTTTTTCCCCGATGTGTTTGAGCTCACGCCCATGTCGCTGGCCGTTGTCGCCCGGGCGGCCCGATTGCCGACCGGCAGCGTGATGGTTCATCATCCGGGCGATCACTGGCTCTGGCATGTGCAGGGTGGAGAGGCGGAATCCGGCGGCAGCTGTTCCTGCGACGAAATCGCCGATTTTTCACAGCTGCGGCAGCATTATTTCTCGTCGGCCAGCGATATCTGGTTTAGCGCGGCCAGCGATATAGCCGCGCCTGCCGGAACCCGTGCTTTTTCACCGCTCGCCCTGTTGCAGCATAAGCAGCCGCCTCTGCCCCAGTACGAGGAGGCGTTTACGCTGGCTCTCGGACTGGCATTGCGTCGGGAGGATTACTGATGGTCGCGGTTAACCTGTTGCCGTGGCGGGAGCGTCAGCTGCGTCGCCAGCGTCGCTGCTGGTTTCAGCTCATCTTTTTCACGTTACTGTTGCTGCTTATCGCCTTGCTGCTGGTGAGATGGCAAAACGCGCGCGCGTATCTTCAGCTTGAGCGGGAGCAGGCAGAGTTAACGGAGCAAGCGCGGCGTCTGGAGGACGCACTGGCTGAACAGAGAGCCGCACAGCAGAAGCTTGAACAGCTGGAAAATCTTCTGCGCCAGCGGCGGCGCGCTGTTGATCAACTCAATGGCTGGCATCAGTTCTGGCTGACCCTGCCTGCGCTCTTGCCCGATTCACTCTGGCTGACCCGGCTGGAGAAGCGGGATGCTCTGCTGACTCTGGAAGGGCGATCGTATTCCATGCAGGCGGTGCGCGATTTCCGTCTGCAATTGGCTGCACAGCCGCTTTTTAGCCAGGTGCGACAAGGTAGCGTCAGTCGTCAGCCGGAAGGTGATTATTATTTTGCTTTACGGGCCAGCTTGCAGGAGGCGCAATGAGTGATGCGATGACGCGCTGGCTACAGCTGCCGCTGCTGGCAAAAGTCGGAATGCTGGCAGGCAGCGTGCTGCTGCTGGTTATGCTGGCCTGGCTTCTGCTACTACGGCCTCAGCTACAGAGGCAGCAGCAGTTACAGCTTAAGCTGACCGGATTAAAGCAGAAGGCGCAGCAGCGCCAGTTCCAGCTTAACCAACATCCTGCGCTGTCAGCGCTGCTACAGCAGCAACAGCAAACAGAGGCGCAGCTGGCGGCGGCGAGCACGCATTCAGGCTCGCTTGAGACGCTGCTGGCCGCTCGCGGCGATCAGTTAGCCAGCTGGCAGCCGGACGGCGAGCCGAAACAGCTTGCTTTGAGACTGAGCTGGCGTGAATTTCAGCCGCTCTTTTCCCATCTGCAAACACTACAGCCAACGCCGCTGCCTGCGCGCTTTCTGCTACAGGCGGAAAAAGATCGGCTGCTGGCTCAGCTCTGGCTGGAGGTAAAAGATGAGGAGTAGAGCGCTGCTGCTGCTGTTGGCCTGGCCCGGCGCGCTGCTGGCGCGCGATCCTTTTCAGCCTCCCGCCGAGGCCCTGTGTCTGCATGATATTGCGCCTTTGACCGCATGGCGATTACAGGGCGTGATTGGCAACCATGAACATTTCTATGCCTGGTTGGTTCATCCGCAGGGCGCAAAAATGCGGGTACGACCGGATCGTCCCTTCCCCGTACCGCCCTGGCGGGTCGTCTCAATCACCGCACGCCAGCTGGCGTTAACGGCGGAAAAAAGCTGCACGCCGCTCTCCATTTCGTTTCAGTTAAAAGGAAAACACCATGATACGGAAAGTCACCGGGCTGCTGCTGATAGGGCTGATGCTTCCGGCATACGCCAGCGATGATCGCCTGACGCTGGCATTTGACGACGCGCCGGTCGAACGCATCCTGAACGCGCTGGCTGAGTTTCAGCAGCTGAACCTGCTGGTTGCCCCTGGCGTAGAGGGCTCGCTTTCGCTGCGGCTGGATAATGTGCCCTGGCGACAGGCGCTGGATCTGGTCGCGCGCATGGCGCACCTGACGGTGGTCTCTGAAGAGAATATTTTGCTGGTGTACCCGGAGAGCTGGCAGCAGCTTCAGCAGCAAAAGGCGATGCAGCAGCGGGCAGAGCAACAGCAACAGCAACCGCTGAGGCAGCGTACGGTAGTATTGCACTACGCTGATGCCAGCGAGGTTCACCGCAGCCTACAGGCTGAACGGCTTTCTCTGATGACGCCGCGCGGCAGCGCAACCGTTGACACCCGTACCAATGCGCTGCTGTTGCGTGACACAGAGGCGGCGCTGGAGGAGACCGAGCGCTGGTTGCGCGCGCTGGATGTACCGCTGGAGCAGATTGAACTGGCGGCGCATATTGTCACTATCAGCGAGGAACATCTGCGCGAACTGGGGGTGAGCTGGAGCCTGCATCCTGAAGATGTGGTCACTGACGCCTTACGTCATCCGCAGCTCTCGATTCCTCTGGCGGTGAGCAAACCCAGCTTCAGCGCAGGCCTGACGCTAACGCGCATGAGCGGACAGCTGCTGGATTTAGAACTCAGCGCGCTGGAGCAGGAAAATCAGATCGAAATTATCGCCAGCCCGCATCTTTTCACCTCGCATCAACAGACCGCCACCATTAAGCAGGGCAGCGAAATTCCCTATGAAGTGTCCTCAGGAAGCAATGGCGCCACCACAATTGAATTCAAGGAAGCTGTGCTGGGTATGGAGGTGACACCCAGCATTCTGGCTAACGGGCGCATTCATTTGAAATTACGCATCAGTCAGAATGTGCCGGGCAGAAATATCAACAGCGGGGAAACCGAGGTGTTAACCATCGACAAGCAGGAGATCGAAACGCAGGTGACCCTGCGCGACGGGGAAACGCTGGCGCTGGGCGGTATTTTCCAACAGCAGCGCGCGCAAGGGAAGAATAAAGTCCCGCTGCTGGGGGATCTGCCCCTGCTGGGAAGACTGTTCCGACAGGAAATTGAAGAGCATAAGAAACGCGAACTGGTTATTTTTATTACGCCGCGACTGGTCAGGGAAGCAGCACTTTCGCCGGGATAAAACGGAAAATTCGTCGTCTGGAGCCATCTACGTTGACGCAGCGCAGGAATTAGCATACAAGGTTTAGCGATTTTTAAACGGTGTGACGCTCCAGCTATTAATATGTAACGCGAGTCCTTTGTTTTTACTGAACAGGGGCGATTTAAGCGCTGCAATGGTTCGTTACAGTTTCGCGAACCACAGACCTGCCCTGTAAAGTGGTCGCCGGTGGCAATTTATTCGGTTGCCAAATGGCCTTGAGTGTTGAGATAATTTTTCGTCTGACTCTTGCTAACGCTCATGAGGTTTCAGTTCCTGTCCCGCCAGCCCGAAAGCTGAACGCGGGGTATCATCAACGAATTTCTTAGTAATACCGACAAAATGGCAGAGAAACGCAATATCTTTCTGGTTGGGCCGATGGGTGCCGGCAAAAGCACTATTGGTCGTCAGTTAGCTCAGCAACTCAATATGGAATTTTATGATTCCGATCAGGAAATTGAGCGACGTACCGGAGCGGATGTGGGCTGGGTATTTGACGTCGAAGGTGAAGCCGGCTTTCGCGATCGCGAAGAAAAGATCATTAATGAGCTGACCGAAAAGCAGGGCATTGTCCTGGCGACCGGCGGCGGATCCGTCAAATCCCGTGAAACACGTAATCGTCTCTCCGCCCGTGGTGTAGTGGTCTACCTCGAAACCACTATTGAAAAACAACTGGCACGTACGCAACGCGACAAGAAACGTCCGCTGCTGCAGGTCGATTCACCGCCGCGCGAAGTGCTCGAAGCGCTGGCTGATGAACGTAACCCTCTTTATGAAGAGATTGCTGATGTAACCATCCGCACTGACGATCAAAGTGCTAAAGTGGTGGCGAATCAGATTATCCACATGTTGGAAAAAAGTTGAACCATCGCCTTCGGGCTTAGCAACAGGTAATCGGTCATCATGGAGAAGGTCACTGTCTCACTGGGGGAACGCAGCTACCCCATCACAATCGCCGCCGGACTGTTTAACGATCCGGCTTCTTTTTGGCCGCTGAAAGCGGGCGATAATGCCATGCTGGTCACGAACCAGACGCTGGCACCGCTCTGGCTGGATGCGCTGAAGCAACGTTTAACGACGGCAGGCGTAAAGGTTGATCAGGTGATTCTGCCTGATGGTGAGCAGTACAAGACCCTCGCCGTGATGGATCAGGTGTTTACCGCATTGCTGGAAAAACCGCACGGGCGAGATACGACTTTAATCGCCCTTGGCGGCGGCGTTATCGGTGATCTGACCGGTTTTGCCGCAGCCAGCTATCAGCGCGGCGTACGCTTTATTCAGGTACCGACCACGTTACTGTCGCAGGTCGACTCTTCCGTCGGTGGGAAAACGGCAGTGAATCATCCGCTGGGTAAAAACATGATTGGCGCGTTTTACCAGCCTGCCTCAGTTGTGATCGATATCGAATGTCTTGCCTCTTTGCCGCCGCGCGAGCTTGCGTCCGGCATGGCGGAAGTGATCAAATACGGCATTATTCTCGACGGCGAGTTTTTCCGCTGGCTCGAGCAAAATCTCGATGCGCTGCTGGCACTGGATGAGAAAGCGATGGCCTGGTGCATTCGGCGCTGCTGTGAGCTGAAGGCGGAAGTGGTAGCGGCGGATGAGCGCGAAACCGGTCTGCGCGCGTTACTAAATCTGGGGCATACCTTCGGGCATGCCATTGAAGCGCATATGGGCTATGGCAACTGGCTGCATGGCGAAGCTGTCGCTGCAGGCATGGTGATGGCGGCGCGCGCTGCGGAGCGTCTGGGACAGTTCAGCGCTCAGGAGAGCGAACGCATTATCGCGCTGTTGCAGCGCGCCGGTTTGCCGATTCATGGCCCACAAAGCATGGCGGCAGAGGATTATTTACCGCATATGATGCGCGACAAAAAAGTCCTGGCTGGCGAGCTGCGTCTGGTGCTGCCGCAGGCAATTGGCCGTGCTGAAGTTCGTGCGGGTGTCGACCATGAGATTGTTCTGGCTGCGATTAACGATTGCCAGGCATCCTGATTAAAAGATGTAAGTGGTGAACGCGGCTCAGGGAATGCGCTGCGCGGCAAGCCGCTTAACGGAGGAAGCTAAATGGATGAGTTTAAACCGGAAGACGAGTTAAAACCTGACGCCAGCGACCGCCGTCCAGCGCGGTCGCGTAAGCCCCAAAGGTCTGCTTCCGCCCCGAAATTACCGGTTTCCCGTCAGCACATGATGATGGGCATCGGTATTTTAGTGCTGCTGCTGTTGGTGCTGGGCATCGGTTCTGCCTTAAAAGGGCCGGACAAGAGCGCGCCTGCGCAACAGTCTGCCAACAACAACGCGGCTTCCTCCGGCTCGGGCAATGAAAAAAATATCGATCTTACCGGATCGGCTTCCATGACCGGGCAGCAGACCACCGCCACGGCACCGGCCAACAATGGCGTGCCGGCGAACGGTGAAACTGCGAGCGGCGACAGCAATCAGCCACGCGATATTTCCATGCCAGCGGTCTCTCCGACGCCGACTCAGGCGGCACCGGTTGAAACGCCGGCGAACCAGCAACGGGTGACCTTACCGGGCGATCTCAACAGCGCGTTGAGCAATCAACAAGGGCAGGTGGATGATGCCGCGCAGGGCGCGCAGAGCGACAGCTCGCTGCCCACCGCGCCGGCAACGGTGAGCGGCAACGGCAATCCCAGCAGCGCTGCGCCGGTAAGCAAGCCGCAGCCAACGCATGCGTCGGGCACGACGCAGCATGCCGCGAAGCCAGCGCCGCATAAAACGCAGCCAGCGCCTGCGGTGAAACAGAGCAAGCCGCAATCTGGCGCAGCGGTACGTAGCAATGCGCCTGCCAGTAGCGGCAGCGCCAGCAAAACGTTGCCGGGCGGCAGCTATACCCTGCAATTGAGCGGCGCCTCACGCTCCGACACGCTGAATGCCTGGGCGAAAAAACAGAACCTGAGCGGTTATCATGTGTATAAAACCACACGTAACGGCGAACCCTGGTATGTCCTGATCAGCGGCTCTTATGCCACGTCGGCCGATGCCAAACGCGCCGTCGCGTCGTTGCCTGCTGAGGTTCGTGCGCAGAACCCATGGGTGAAGCCGGTCAGTCAGGTGAAAAAAGAAGCCGGTAACTGATGTTTGTGGGGCCATCTGTATGGCCCCGTTTTGAAGCGCAGAACTGCTGTCGGTTCAGCCACAGCCAATAACGAAGATGTATTAACCACGACAGCATGAAGAAAAAACGCGCTTTCCTGAAATGGGCAGGAGGTAAATACCCTTTACTGGACGACATTCGTCGCCATTTGCCTCAGGGCGACTGCCTGGTGGAGCCGTTTGTTGGTGCCGGTTCGGTATTTTTGAATACCGATTACCAGAGCTACCATCTGGCGGACATCAACAACGACCTGATTAATCTTTATAACATTGTTAAAACCCGTACTGCCGAATTTATTCAGGATGCCGGCGCGCTGTTTACCCCCGAAGCCAACAGCGCGGAAATCTATTATGGCCGCCGCATCGAGTTCAACAGCAGTAGCGATGCCTATCAGCGCGCGCTCCTGTTCCTCTATCTGAACCGTCACGGTTACAACGGACTGTGCCGCTATAACCTGCGCGGTGAGTTTAACGTGCCCTTTGGACGCTATCGCAAACCCTATTTTCCCGAGGCGGAACTGCTTTGGTTTGCCGAGCGCGCGCAAAAAGCGACCTTTGTCTGTGAATCGTACGATGTTACCCTGAATAGCGCGCGCGCCGGTTCGGTGGTCTATTGCGATCCGCCCTATGCGCCCTTGTCGGCGACGGCCAACTTTACGGCCTATCACACCAACAGTTTCAGCATGCGCGAGCAGGAACATCTGGCGGAACTGGCGGCCAGGCTGGCGCAGGACAGCCGCATTCCGGTACTGATATCCAACCACGACACGGATATGACCCGTTTGTGGTATCAGAATGCCGTGTTGCATGTGGTCAAAGCCCGGCGTTCTATCAGCCGAAGTATTAGTGGTCGCACGCAGGTCGACGAACTACTGGCACTCTACTGCTAGTCTGTTTCGTCCGCGACCAACGTATTACATCAGCCTGTGGGCTGATGCCAAAATTGGGAGAATCGGATGAAACAATATTTGCTGGCCCCTTCAATTCTGTCTGCGGATTTCGCCCGCCTGGGCGAAGATACCGCCAAAGCGCTGGCGGCCGGTGGCGACGTGGTGCATTTCGACGTGATGGATAACCACTATGTGCCCAACCTGACGATGGGGCCGATGGTGCTGAAAGCGCTGCGTGATTACGGCATTACCGCGCCGATCGACGTACACCTGATGGTGAAACCGGTAGACAGCCTGATTCCTGAATTTGCCCGCGCTGGCGCCAGCTACATCACCTTCCATCCGGAAGCGACTGAGCATGTCGATCGCACGCTGCAACTGATCAAAGAGCATGGCTGTAAAGCCGGGTTGGTATTCAATCCCGCCACGCCGCTCAGCTATCTCGATTACGTGATGGATAAGCTGGATATTATTCTGCTGATGTCGGTGAATCCGGGCTTCGGTGGCCAGTCATTTATCCCCGCCACGCTGGACAAGCTGCGTCAGGCGCGTAAGCGCATTGATGAAAGCGGCTACGACATTCGCCTCGAAGTAGATGGCGGGGTGAAAATCGACAATATCGGCCAGATTGCTGCCGCCGGGGCGGACATGTTTGTTGCCGGTTCCGCTATTTTTGGTCATCCCGATTATAAAAAAGTGATCGACGATATGCGTAATGAGCTGGAGAAAGCCAATGGCTCATTTCACTGATATTCGTGCGCTGGCTTTTGATCTCGACGGCACGCTGGTGGATAGCGCGCCGGGCCTGGCGGAAGCGATAGACCGTACGCTGGCGGATTTACAGCTGTCGGCAGCTGGTGTTGAACGCGTATCTACCTGGATCGGCAATGGCGCAGACGTGATGATGGCGCGCGCCCTGAGCTGGGCGTTGAACCGTGAGCCGCAGCCCGATGAGCAGCGTGACGCGCGCGCGTTGTTTGATCGTTATTACGCCGAGACGGTAGAAGCGGGCAGCACGCTGTTTCCTCAGGTCACCGCTACGCTGCAGGCGCTGGCGAGCAAAGGCCTGCCGCTGGCGATTGTCACCAACAAGCCCACGCCTTTTGTGGCGCCGCTGCTGGTCTCGCTCGGCATTGCAGATTACTTCTCGCTGATTATCGGCGGTGACGATGTGGTAGCGAAAAAGCCGCATCCGGCAGCGATTTTCCTGGTTCTGGGTAAGTTTGGTCTGCTTCCGCAACAGCTGCTGTTTGTCGGCGACTCGCGCAATGATATTCTCGCTGCCCAGGCGGCAGGCGTACCCAATGTCGGTATGACCTTTGGCTATAACTACGGCGAACCTATCGCCACCAGCCAGCCCGATTTAACACTGAACTCTTTCGACGAACTTTTGCCCGCTCTCGGGCTATGATTATCAGGACTTGAGCATGACAAAACCCATCGTTTTCAGCGGCGCACAGCCTTCCGGTGAACTGACCATTGGCAACTATATGGGTGCGCTGCGTCAGTGGGTGCAAATGCAGGACGACTATCACTGCATTTACTGCATCGTTGACCTGCACGCCATTACCGTACGCCAGGATCCCGCCGCATTGCGTAAGGCGACGCTGGATACGCTGGCTCTTTATCTCGCCTGCGGTATCGATCCTGCTAAAAGCACCATCTTTGTTCAGTCGCATGTGCCGGAACACACGCAGCTGAGCTGGGTGCTGAACTGCTACACCTACTTCGGCGAGCTGAGCCGTATGACGCAGTTCAAAGACAAATCCACACGCTATGCTGAAAATATTAACGCCGGGCTGTTCGATTACCCGGTGCTGATGGCGGCCGATATCCTGCTTTATCAGACCACGCAGGTACCGGTGGGCGAAGATCAGAAGCAGCATCTGGAGCTGAGCCGCGATGTCGCGCAGCGTTTCAACGCCATCTACGGCGACACCTTTAAAGTGCCGGAGCCGTTTATCCCGAAATCGGGCGCGCGCGTGATGTCGCTGCTGGAGCCGACCAAAAAGATGTCCAAATCGGATGACAACCGCAACAACGTCATCGGCCTGCTGGAAGATCCGAAATCGGTGGTGAAAAAGATCAAGCGCGCGGTAACTGACTCCGACGAGCCGCCGGTGGTGCGCTACGACGTGCAGAACAAAGCGGGCGTCTCTAACCTGCTGGATATTCTCTCTGGCGTCACCGGCAAAACCGTTGCCGAGCTGGAGCAAGAGTTCGAAGGCAAAATGTATGGTCATCTGAAAGGCGCGGTAGCCGATGCGGTCTCCGGCATGCTCTCTGAGCTGCAGGAGCGCTACAATCGTTACCGCAATGATGAAGCTTTCCTTGAGCAGGTGATGCGCGACGGCGCCAGCAAGGCGCGTGCGCAGGCGCAGCAGACGCTGAAGAAAGTCTACGAAGCGATTGGTTTCGTGGCGCAGCCGTAATCCAGACAAGAGAAGTAATAAAAGGCGGCGAGACCTGAATCGCCGCTTTTTTTATTTCTGCGATTCCGCGTTAAAACCAGCGTAGCTTTTCCCGCAGACCCACTACCCGTCCGATAATCATCAGGCTGGGGCTGTTGACCTGCTGCGCCAGTTCGCTGAGCTGCGCCAGCGTCCCGCTGACTACGCGTTGGTTTGTACTGGTGCCGTTCTCAACCAGCGCAACCGGCATATCGTCGCTCATCCCTTGAGCCAAAAGCTGCTGCTGAATCTCTGCCGCCTGCGACAATCCCATATAGAACACCAGCGTCTGCTGTTCGGCGGCAAGCGTTGACCAGTCGAGCTGGCTGTCGCGCTGCAAATGCCCGGTAACCAGCCGCACGCTTTGGGCGTAGTCGCGGTGCGTCAGCGGGATGCCCGCATAGGCGGAACAGCCCGAGGCGGCAGTGATGCCGGGCACTACCGAGAAGGGAATCCTCGCGAGGTGAAGAGTTTCAAGTTCCTCGCCGCCGCGCCCGAAGATAAAGGGATCGCCGCCTTTCAGGCGCACCACGCGCCTGCCGAGTCGGGCTTCACGCAGCAGGAGTTGGTTAATCTCCTCCTGCGGCACGCAGTGATGACCGGCGCGTTTGCCCACGAATATCCGCTCTGCATCGCGGCGCACCAGCTTCATGATCTCGTCTGACACCAGACGATCGTACACCACCACGTCCGCCTGCTGGATTTGCTGCAAACCCTTTAGCGTCAGCAGGCCGGGATCGCCCGGTCCTGCGCCAACCAGCACCACTTCGCCACGGTTATCGAGCGGCTCTGTAAACAACGTTTCGGTGATTTGTGTGACTTTGGCCCGATCCTGGTTCGCCAGCGACTGCATGAGGCGATGGTTCAAAAACAGTTTTTCCCAGAAGCGGCGCCGTTCGCTGACAGAAACGAAAGTCGATTTAACCCGCCGACGCAGGCTGCCCGCATAGCGCGCCAGCTGGCCGATATGCTGTGGCAGCAGCGCTTCGAGCTTCTCACGCAAAAGACGGGCAAGAACGGGCGCGGTGCCGCCCGAGGAGACGGCGACCACCAGCGGCGAACGATCGATAATCGACGGCATAATCACGCTGGCCTGTTCTGGCGCATCCACCAGATTGCAAAAAATCCGTTTCGTTTCAGCTGCCGCGGCTACCTGCTGATTCACACCGTCGTCATCGGTGGCCGCGATAACCAGCCAGCACTCTGTCAGCCAGCTGGCAGTAAATCTTCCCTGAATCAGCGTCAGCTTCTCCTGCTGCGCCCAGTGATGAAAAATCGGGGTAAACGCGGGCGCGCCAACCAGCAGATCGGCGCCCGCCTCCAGCAGCAGGTGCGCCTTACGTTCGGCTACTTCGCCGCCGCCTACCAGCAGACAGCGCTTGCCCTGTAAACGACAAAACAGAGGTAGGAAATCCATAGCTAATCCTGAAAAAAAGCCTTCGCGCCAGGCGAAGGCCAGAAGGGAAAGATCGAGTGTACGTGGTGGGTCTCAGGCGCAGACTTCAACCTGACCCGCGTTAACCCGCACCGGGAAAGTGTTTACCGCGCGGCTTTCATCTTCCATACAGAGACCATCGCTGAGGCGGAAACGTTGTTTTTTCAACGGGCTGGCGACCCAGAGCGACTGCTGGTGTTCGGCGATAATGCCGCGTGACAGCACGCTGGCCCCGGCAAAGGGATCGATATTGCTGAGCGCCCAGAGTTGCTCATCCGCATAAGGACGGAAGATGGCGATTTGCTGGCCGTTAACCAGCGCGCAAACGCCGCTGGCCGGTAAAATCTGGTTAAGCAAGCACACCGCGGTCCACTGGCTCATGATTTCACCTCCTCAATGAAAGTGACGTTGATGCGTTCCGCCGGGCGCGCCGGACGATGCTGAGCACGTTCGGCCACAATCTGTACGTTGGGATCGCGCAGCGGCGAGTTGATAAAGTGCGCGAAGCGCGCAAGCTGCCGCGGCTCCGCCAGCGTGGTTTGCCATTCGCAGACGACGCTGGCACGCAGGCGCGCCAGTTCGCTTTCCAGCTCATCGTTAAGGCCGAGCCTGTCGTCAACGATCACGCTGCGCAGGTAGTCGATGCCGCCATCCAGGCTTTCCAGCCAGAGCGAGGTGCGCTGCAGGCGATCGGCGGTGCGGATGTAGAACATCATAAAGCGATCCAGATAGCGGATCAGGGTATCGCGGTCGAGATCGGCTGCCAGCAGATCGGCATGGCGCGGCTTCATGCCGCCGTTGCCGCAGAGATAGAGGTTCCAGCCTTTTTCCGTGGCGATAATGCCAACATCTTTGCCCTGAGCTTCAGCGCACTCGCGGGTACAGCCGGAGACGCCAAATTTCATTTTGTGCGGGGTACGTATGCCTTTGTAGCGATTCTCCAGCTCAATGCCGAAGCCCAGGCTGTCGCCGACGCCGTAGCGGCACCAGCTGCTGCCGACGCAGGTTTTCGCCATGCGCAGCGCCTTGGCGTAGGCCTGACCGGTTTCGAAGCCCGCCTCAATAAGTTGCGCCCAGATGGCGGGCAAATCGTCTTTTTGCGCGCCGAACAGGCCGATACGCTGGGAGCCGGTAATCTTGGTGTACAGGTTATACTCGCGCGCCACCTTGCCTATTGCCATCAACCCCTCCGGGGTGATTTCGCCGCCTGCCGAGCGCGGGATTACGGAGTAGGTGCCATCTTTCTGAATATTGCCGAGGTAAAGATCGTTGCTGTCCTGCAACGGCGTATGCTGCGGTTGCAGAATATAGTCATTCCAGCAGGAGGCGATCAGGGAGGCAACGGTGGGTTTACAAACTTCGCAGCCGTAACCCTGACCATATTTCGCCAGCAGCGCGGAAAAAGTTTTAATGCCCTCGACCCGAATCAGGTGATACAGCTCCTGACGAGAGTAAGCAAAGTGCTCGCACAGATGATTAGTGACCTCCACGCCCTGGCGGCTGAGCTCAGCGTTAAGCACCTGTGTAATCAGCGGAACGCAGCCGCCACAGCCGGTCCCGGCGCGGGTTTCCGCCTTGATTGCCGCCACGGTATGACAGCCGCTCATCACCGCATTGACGATATCGCCTTTGGTGACGTCGAAACAGGAACAGATTTGCGCGCTGTCAGGCAGCGAATCGACGCCCATTGCGGGCTTTTCCCCGCTGCCTGCGGGCAGGATCAGCGCCTCCGGATTTTCCGGCAGTGGAATTTGGTTCAGCGCCAGCTGCAACAAATTGCCATAGTCGCTGGTATCGCCCACCAGCACGGCGCCCAGCAGCGTTTTGTTGTCTGCGCTCACCACCAGCCGTTTATAGACGGCTTTATGCTCATCCAGCCAGAGATAGCTGCGCGCGCCCGGCGTACGGCCATGGGCATCGCCAATGCCGCCGACGTCTACGCCCAGCAGCTTGAGTTTGGCGCTCATATCGGCGCCACAAAAGGCGTTCTGGCGTTTGGTCAGGCAGTCGCTCGCCACCTGCGCCATCTTATAGCCAGGGGCGACCAGGCCATAAATACGGTTTTGCCAGGCGGCGCATTCGCCGATGGCGTAAATCGCCGGATCGCTGGTCTGGCAACGATCGTTAATCGCCACGCCGCCGCGCTCGCCCAGCGCCAGGCCGCACTGTTTCGCCAGTTTATCCTGCGGACGAATGCCGGTAGAAAACACGACGAAATCAACATTGAGTTCGCTGCCGTCGGCAAAGTGCAGGATTTTTCTGCCGTTGTCATGGTGTGCTATCTGTTGGGTATGTTTTCCGGTGTGCACGCGTACGCCCATCTGTTCAATCCTGCGCCGCAGCTGTTCGCCGCCCTGGGCATCGAGCTGTTCCGCCATCAGCACCGGGGCAAATTCCACCACATGCGTTTCAATGCCGAGGCTTTTCAGCGCGCCGGCAGCTTCCAGGCCGAGCAGGCCGCCGCCAATCACTGCGCCGCGCTGACTGCGTCGGGCGCAGGCTTCAATGGCGTTGAGATCTTCGATAGTGCGGTAAACGAAGCAGCCCGGCCCTTCGGCGCCTTTGATCGGCGGTATCCAGGGAGAAGAACCGGTGGCGAGCACCAGCGTGTCGTAATGCACGGCGCGCCCGCTGCTTGAGTGAATCACCTTCTCCTGACGGTTAATGGTGATAGCGCGCTCGCCTAACAGCAGGTTAACGTTGTGCTTTTCATAGTAGCCGTCACGCACCAGCGAGAGTTCTTCAGCAGTATGATGAGAAAACCAGGCGGAGAGATGGACGCGGTCATAGGCAACGCGGGGTTCTTCACAAAAGACGGTTATCGCAAACTGGCCAGGTTCGGCCTTGTCGATGAGCTCTTCAATGAAGCGGTGTCCCACCATGCCGTTACCGATAATGGCGACGTTATGCTTGCTCATTTTTGCCTCAAAGCGGGGAAGTTTTGGCTACAATAGCGCGTCGCTTAGCAGGCTTATTGATATACATCAAGCGACGCCCTATATACTCCTTTTGAGGTATGTCTCTGATTGTAAAAGCCTTACGAAAAAAGCCATTCGCTTAACAACAGCCCACTATTTTCCCTGAAAGCATTTTTCACGACTTTCATGTTAGGTTTATTCACTGTGCGCTTTTTCAACGGGAGAATGGCATGGCATCAACGTCACTGAAGTGGATTAACAACCTGCGTTTGCCCAGGCGTGAAGGGCTGTGGCAGATCGAAATCAGCGCGGGGAAAATCGTGCGCCTTCATCCACAGCCGCAGCAGGTGGAAAATGGCGCGGCGACGCTGGATGCGGAAGGGGGCCTGGCCTGTGCGCCTTTTATCGAGCCGCATATCCACCTGGACACCACGCAAACCGCCGGAGAGCCAGCCTGGAATCAGTCCGGCACGCTGTTTGAAGGCATTGAGCGCTGGGCCGAGCGCAAGGCGCTGCTCAGCCATGAGGACGTGAAGCAGCGGGCGAAGCAAACGCTGAAGTGGCAGATCGCCAACGGCATTCAGCATGTGCGCACCCATGTGGATGTTTCTGATCCCACGCTGACCGCGCTCAAGGCGATGCTGGAGGTGAAAAGCGAAATGGCGCCCTGGGTCGATATCCAGATCGTGGCTTTTCCGCAGGAGGGCATTCTCTCCTATCCCAATGGCGAGGCTCTGCTGGAAGAGGCGTTACGCCTCGGCGCTGATGTGGTCGGCGCCATTCCGCATTACGAATTTACCCGCGAGTATGGCGTCGAGTCGCTGCATAAAGCCTTTGCACTGGCGAGCAAGTATGACCGGGCAATCGACGTGCACTGCGATGAGATTGATGATGAGCAGTCGCGCTTCCTGGAGACGGTCGCCGCGCTGGCGTACCGTGATGGCATGGGCGCACGGGTTACCGCCAGCCACACCACGGCGATGCATTCTTACAACGGCGCCTATACCTCGCGCCTGTTCCGGCTGTTGAAGCTCTCGGGGATTAACTTTGTTGCTAACCCGCTGGTGAATATTCACTTGCAGGGGCGTTTTGACAGTTATCCCAAACGGCGCGGCGTGACGCGGGTCAAAGAGCTGCTGGAGGCGGAGATCAATGTCTGTTTCGGCCATGACGACGTTTTTGATCCCTGGTATCCGCTGGGCACCGGCAATATGTTGCAGGTGCTGCATATGGGCCTGCACATTTGCCAGCTGATGGGATATGAGCAGATCGATAGCGGTCTGGATCTGATTACCCATAACAGCGCCAAAACTCTGGGACTCAGCGATTACGGTGTTCAGATGGGTAACGCCGCCAGCCTGATTATCCTGCCAGCCGAAAGCGGTTTTGATGCGGTGCGCCGTCAGGTGCCGGTACGTTACGCCATTCGCAACGGTAAGCTGCTGGCGGCGACCCGGCCTGCACAGAGCGAAATCTGGTTGCAGGAAGCGGAGAAGGTGAGTTTCAGGCGCTAAGAAAAACGGGCGGAAGGTTCCGCCCGTCGCGATTAATGCATCACATGGCCATGCTGGCGATGCTTCGTCACAAAGCCCAGCAGTACGCACATCACAAACACCACGGCATACAGTCCGTTTGCCGTTGCCAGCGCCGCATGCGCGCCGCCTTTCGCCACAATCGGGCCGGTAACCACGAAGGTCAACATGGTGCCGACGGTGCCGCAGGTCAGAATAAAGTTCACCAGCTTCGGCGAAGCGACTTTGGTTTGCAGCGAGCCGAGCGTAATGATAGTGGTGTAGATAGCGCTGGAGCTGAAGCCGAGCACCATAATAATCCAGCGCAGCATACCGGCATCTTCACTGCTGACGAACCAGTACATCAGCACAGTCGCCAGACCGGCCAGCACCATCAGAATGCGTTGCAGATCGAAGAAGCGCAGCAGGAAGCTGAACACCCACATGCCGATCATATAGGCGGTCCAGAAGTTGCCCACCAGCTGGCCCGCATCGGCAATATCCATGCCCATGGTTTTGGTGGCGTATTCCGGCACCCAGGAGATAAAGCCCAGCTGGCCGAGGATATAGCAGAGCGCCGCCAGCGAGAGGAACAGCACGCCGACGCCCCATTTCTCTTTTTCCGCCGTCTGTACTTTTTCCGCCTTACGCAGCACCGGGAACTCCACGCACAGCGTCAGCAAAAAAATCGCCACATAGAGCAGGCCGATGCAGCAGTAAACCCAATACCAGGGCAGCTGGCGCGCCAGGATAACACCGGCCAGGATAGGAAACAGGGTACCGGCCATGCTGAAGAAGGAGTCGGTAAACAGCAGGCGCGACCCGCGCTGGCGGCCTTCATAAAGATGGGTAATCAGGAAGGTGCCGATCGACATGGTAATGCCGCTCACCACACCCAACACAAACATGCAGAGCGAGAAGAGGCTGAGGCTGTGGCTGTTCATCAGGCCGATAATCGCCAGGATCATCAATACAAAGCCAAAGATCAGCTGGCGCTTCAGCGGAACGATCTCCATCAGCCAGGCGTTAAGAAAAATGGCGACCAGAATCCCGGCATTTAAAAAGGTAAAGGTGTTGCTCATGCTGGAGACAGGCAGCTGAAAATAGTGGGCGATATTGTCCATCACCATGCCGGTGACGATCACCAGCGCACCGGTCAGCGCATACGAAAAAAAGCTGATCCAGGTAAGGCCGATGCGATTACGATTAGTCATTGTCATAACCTGTAAAAGGGCGGAAAGGAGGGCAGAAAATGTCAGAAAGTGTAAACGGAACTGTGATCTTAATAAACAAAGAGTGAAATATGTTATCTATATTTCATTAATAGTGTGATTTTGGTCACGAAAACATCGCTTCCTGATCGGATCACTGCGCAGGAAAATCACAGCGTAAATATAGGTAAAACACTGGCTCTTGAATAACATGCTCTTTACAATCAATCTGTTTTTGAGCTTGCTTTCCCAGGTAAGGAATCATTCATGTTTAAACGTACTGTGACAGCGGCAGTTGCCCTGTTAGCGCTCTCTTCGATTTCTGCGACGGCATTTGCCGCCAAAGGCGACACGCATGTGTTGCTGACCACCTCTGCCGGTAATATCGAACTTGAACTGAACGACCAGAAAGCGCCGGTTTCAGTGAAAAATTTTGTCGATTACGTCAACAGCGGTTTTTATAACAACACCACGTTCCATCGCGTTATCCCTGGCTTTATGATTCAGGGCGGCGGCTTCACCATGGATATGCAGCAAAAGCAGCCCAACGCGCCGATCAAGAATGAAGCGGATAATGGCCTGCGCAACCAGCGCGGCACTATTGCCATGGCGCGTACCGCTGAGAAAGACAGCGCCACCAGCCAGTTCTTTATTAACGTTGCGGACAATGCCTTCCTCGATCATGGCCAGCGCGATTTCGGCTATGCGGTTTTCGGTAAGGTTATCAAAGGCATGGAAGTAGCGGATAAGATCGCGCAGGTGCCAACCAAAGATGTCGGTCCTTATCAGAACGTGCCCGCCAAACCGGTTGTTATTCTTGCAGCGAAAATTCTTCCCTGATGTGACGCATCGCCATCACCGCATGGCGATGTCTGCCTCGCCTTCGGCAAAGGAAAAGTTTGCTGCTTATACTTAGGGCAACTTACTCAGCAGGAGGCTTCATGGTCAGCAAACTCACCGACAAACAGAAATCCACGCTCTGGCAACAGCGGCGCAGCACCAGCTATCAGGCCAGCTGCCGACTGGAAGGTTTTACGCTGCTGGAACCGACCCTCAGCGGCGACCAGGCGGAAGAGCGACTGACATCGCTGAGGAGGCAGTATGGCCGATAACCTCACCCCTTCGCACGATCCCTATGTATGGCAAAACGATGATGTGCTGAAAAATCTGCTCGATATTCATGATGCCGCGCAGCTGCGCAAAGCCGAGCTGGCATTCAGCAGCGCGCGTCTGGCGACGCTGGAGTTAGGCCCACGCAATATCGGGCTACCTTACCTGTGTCATATCCACCGTACGCTGTTTCAGGATCTCTACAGCTGGGCTGGCGAGATACGCACCATCGATATTTGGCTGGAAGATACGCCGTTCTGCCATTTCGAATATATCGAAAAAGAAGGTAATTCGCTGATGAGCGCGCTGGAAGAGGAAGAGGGACTGGCGAATCTGGACACGGAAACCTTTATCGCGCGCCTTTCCCACTACTATTGCGAAATCAACATGCTGCATCCGTTCCGCGAGGGTAATGGGCGGGCGCAACGTATTTTCTTTGAACAGCTGGCGCTGCACGCCGGTTATCTGCTCGACTGGGATAAGATCGAGCGGGAATCCTGGCTGGAGGCCAACCGCGCGGGCGTCGATGGCGACCTGCAACCGCTGATTGCCATTTTCACTAAAGTGGTAAGCGCGGCCAGTTAAAGTGCGTAGAATAGCGGCAGTTTAACGCTGAGGAGCGATAATGCTGCTGCTGATCGACAACTATGACTCCTTCACCTGGAATCTCTACCAATATTTTTGCCAGCTGGGCGCGGCGGTGCGCGTGGTACGCAACGACGCCATTTCACTGAGTGAAATA
This sequence comes from Pantoea osteomyelitidis, assembly GCF_044342975.1. Taxonomy (NCBI): domain Bacteria; kingdom Pseudomonadati; phylum Pseudomonadota; class Gammaproteobacteria; order Enterobacterales; family Erwiniaceae; genus Pantoea; species Pantoea osteomyelitidis. Next base: position 25,386 of record NZ_JBGFSN010000008.1, on the reverse strand, counting down.
GAGGCGCTGCCGCTGACACATCTGGTGATTTCCCCCGGTCCCTGTACGCCAGACGACGCGGGCATTTCGCTGGCGGTGATTGCCCGTTTTGCCGGGCGTCTGCCGATCCTCGGCGTCTGTCTCGGCCACCAGGCCATTGCTCAGGCTTATGGCGCAAAAGTGGTTCGCGCGCGGCAGGTCATGCACGGGAAAACCTCTGCGATTCAGCACACCGGTAAAGGGGCATTCAGGGGACTCAATAATCCGCTGACCGTGACGCGTTATCATTCGCTGATCGTGGCGCGCGATTCCCTGCCAGACTGCTTTGAACTCACCGCCTGGAGCCTGCGCGACGACGAGCCGGATGAAATTATGGGGTTTCGTCATAAAACGCTGCCGCTGGAAGGGGTACAGTTTCATCCCGAAAGCATTCTTAGCGAGCAGGGGCATCAGCTGCTGGGTAATTTCCTCAGTCAGTAAAGTTATGTTTGCCTTCGGATGATTTTTTATGCATATTTTGTGATTATTATTTCACAATGGTTCAACAAACAATCAAACGAGGTCGGCTATGGCGGCGGAAAAACTAGCGGTAACACGGGAAACTTTCGATAACGTTATATTGCCTGTTTATGCACCTGCGCAGTTTGTGCCGGTGAAGGGCAAGGGCAGCCGTGTATGGGATCAGCAGGGCAAAGAGTATATCGATTTTTCCGGCGGTATCGCGGTAACCGCGTTAGGCCACTGCCATCCGGCGCTGGTAGAAACCCTGAAAACCCAGGGCGAAACGCTGTGGCATACCAGCAACGTCTTTACCAATGAACCGGCGCTGCGCCTTGCCAGCAAGCTGATTAGCGCCACCTTTGCCGAGCGCGTCTTCTTTGCCAACTCCGGCGCTGAGGCTAACGAAGCGGCATTCAAGCTGGCGCGTTATTACGCCTCGAAGCGCCACAGTCCCTATAAAAGCAAAATCATCGCCTTCCATAATGCTTTTCATGGCCGCACGCTGTTTACCGTATCGGTTGGCGGCCAGCCTAAATATTCCGACGGGTTTGGTCCAAAGCCGGCGGATATCGTTCATGTGCCGTTCAACGATCTGGCGGCAGTAAAAGCGGTGATTGACGATCACACCTGCGCGATTGTGGTGGAGCCGATTCAGGGCGAGGGTGGCGTGATGCCTGCGACTCAGGAATTTATGCAGGGCCTGCGCGAGCTTTGCGACCAGCATCAGGCGCTGCTGGTGCTGGATGAGGTGCAGAGCGGCATGGGACGCAGCGGCAAGCTGTTTGCTTATGAGCACTACGGCGTGCAGCCGGACATCCTGACCACGGCCAAAGCGCTGGGTGGCGGTTTCCCGGTGAGCGCGATGCTGACCACCAATGAGATCGCCTCGACCATGGCGCCGGGCGTGCACGGCACTACCTACGGCGGCAACCCGCTGGCCTGCGCCATCGCCGAAACGGCGCTGGATATCATCAATACGCCAGAGGTGCTGGAAGGCGTGGAAAGCCGCCGTCAGCAGTTTGTCGCGGCGCTGAAGGCGCTGGACAACAAGCTGGATCTCTTCAGCGATATTCGCGGCAAAGGTTTGTTGATTGGCGCGGCGCTCAAGCCACAGCACGCCGGTAAGGCGCGCGATATACTCAACGCGGCGGCGGCGGAAGGAGTGATGATCCTGAATGCCGGTACTGACGTGATCCGCTTTGCCCCGTCGCTGGTGATTGAACCCACCGACATCGAAGAGGGAATGGCACGTTTCGCCCGCGCGGTGGAAAAGACGCTCGCCAGCTAACTCTGTTTTTTACGCAAGCGTTTTACCCGCCAGCGGCCATGCTGTGGTCGCTGGCTCCATGCCAGTGAAGAGATGGTATGCATTACGCTGAGATGTCCCAGAATTCGCTTCACATGCCGCTCCACAATAGTCATCGGTCCTTCATTCACATCTTCCGGTGCTTCCAGCACGTTACTGTCTGAGCCTTTGTCATATTCCAGCCGCTGCTGGCAACGCTGCAACGCGATTTCACAGGATTGCAGATAGCGCTGCGCCAGCTCAGAGGTCAACATGGTGTGCTCACGCGCCAGAATCGTCATTGCATTGATGTGCTCGACGATAAACTGGCTGTGCGTCACCCACAGACGCATATCCTTGAGATACTCCGGGTTAAAGGCAGGCTCCTGCATCGCCTGATTCAACGAATTGAACAGCGCGTTGTGCGCCTGATTCACGCGTATGCGCTGGTACGCCAGCTTTCCCGACGCCTGCTCCGGCCCAAGCAGCATCTGCAACGCTTCCTGGTAGGTTTCCAGCGCATCGTGCGCATTCTGTCGCAGCAGGCCGCTCTGCCACTGCGGCCAGAGCCAGATCATCCCGCCAAAAGCGATCAGACAACCCATCAGCGTATCCATCAGGCGCGGCAGCAAAAACTGCGCGCCGTTCAGCGAGAGCAGTTGCAGTGAGTACACCGCCGTGACGGTAAAGCCGACCATTGCCCAGCCGTAAGATTTGCGGATAAACAGATAGCTGATCAGGGTAATCGCCAGCATGCCGGAAAGCACGATTGATTCCGGCACGGCGAAGCGCAGCGTCGCCGCCGCGATCACCAGCCCGGCAAAGGTGCCGAGCGCCCGGTGCTGAATACGGACCCGCGTGGCGTTATAGCCGTTCTGACTGACAAACATGATGGTCATCAATATCCAGAAGGGCTTGGGAATATTAAAGAACAGCGCCAGCGTGCTGCCAAACATCAGCATCACGGCAAAGCGTGCCGCGGTGCGCAGCGCGGCGGACTTGAGCGACAGATAGCTGCGCAGGGCGGCGAGCAGCGGCAGACGGCGCTGGCGATCGGCCATCAGGTCGCGCTGATAGAGCGGCTTCTGGCTGCGCAACACGCGCGCGATGCGGCTGAAGTGATAGAGGCAGAAGTTGCCCACCGGATTATCCGGATGCTGGCGGGCGATCTTCTCCAGCGCGCCGAGCTGCTTATCCATGTCGAACCGGTCCGGCAGCTGATGATAAAGAATGTCGTCCGCCAGTTCGCGCAGGCGCGTGGAGATGGTTTTGGCATTCCAGCGGATCACCGCTTCGGCGTGGCTCTGCTCCACCAGCTTCTGCACCTCTTCCGGCTGATGCAGGCTGACGGAAATATGCTCCTGCAGATCGAGCGCAACCTGAAAGGCGCGCGTCAGCCGCTTATGGCTGTTGTCCCGGCTGGCGGAGAGCATGTGCATCTGCTGATAGCAGGTGGTGATGAGATCCACCGCTTTTTGCTGGCGCGTTAGCAGCGGCGGCAGCGCTTTTTCCGGATCGGTGAGCTGCGTCAGCAAGGTATATTTGGCGTCGCAGTAATCCGCCAGCTCGCGAAAAAGCAGGCTCAGGGTTTCGCGCATCGGCTGCTCTTTCCACAGCCAGAACCAGAACCAGTTGAACAGCCCATACCAGAGCGTGCCGCCGATATAGAGCAGCGGCGGCACCCAGACAGGCATATGCCCTTCCAGGCCGAGAGTGAAGATGGCAGCGATCAGCGCGCCGGGCAGCAACCGTCCATGCAGTGGACTGATCTCGCCGGTAACGCCCAGCAGCAGCGGCATCAGAAACAGAATCAGCGGCAACGGCACTTGCTTCAGCGTCAGCCACTGGATCAGCAAACTGCTGGCGGCAAACAAACTGCCGCCGACAATCAGCCGTTTAAAAAAACGTTTATGGGGCGTGTCCAGACCGGCGATATTGCAGCAGGCGGGCACCAGCGAGAACAGCAGTCCGTTTTGCAGATCGCCCAGCAGCCAGCCGAGCGTCACCGGCAGGCTAAGAACCAGCGTTTGCCGCAGGGCGTAGTTGACTTCAGGATGGTAGATGATTCGGCGCCACATCAGCTCATCGCAAATAAAAACGGCGCGATGTTGCCATCACGCCGTGAGTGATACGGAATTAGCGGGTGCCGTAGACGACGATCGTTTTGCCGTGTGCGGAGATCAGATTCTGATCTTCCAGCATTTTCAGAATACGTCCGACGGTTTCGCGTGAGCAGCCAACGATCTGACCGATCTCCTGACGGGTGATTTTGATCTGCATCCCGTCGGGGTGGGTCATGGCGTCCGGCTGTTTCGCCAGGTTAAGCAGCGTCTGAGCGATGCGGCCCGTCACATCAAGGAAAGCTAAATTACCCACTTTCTCTGAAGTCACCTGCAGGCGACGCGCCATCTGCGATGAGAGGCGCATTAAAATATCCGGGTTCACCTGGATCAGCTGGCGAAATTTTTTATAGGAAATTTCAGCCACTTCGCACGCGGTTTTCGCGCGTACCCAGGCACTGCGCTCCTGGCCCTCTTCAAACAGGCCAAGCTCGCCAATAAAATCGCCCTGATTCAGATAGGAGAGGATCATCTCTTTACCTTCTTCATCTTTAATCAGCACCGCAACGGCGCCTTTCACGATGTAGTAAAGCGTTTCAGCCTTTTCGCCCTGGTGAATCAAGGTACTTTTCGATGGGTATTTATGAATATGACAATGGGACAGGAACCATTCGAGTGTAGGGTCTGTTTGCGGTTTTCCGAGAACCATTCTCTGTTATCCTCTGTTGTAATCGTGCCCAAAATACAGGGGGCCGTTTTCCCTGTCAGGCGGTGAAATCGTCAAGCGTTTCCCATTCAGGAAATTATTCGGGTCTCCGTCGTGAGCTGTGCTCGTGATTCGTCCCGCATTCGTCTATAAGTGACGAAAAATATTTTCAGCTCTGTTTGTAGCACAGCTTTCACCGACTGTCTTGTGTTGTCTCGCTTCAGCAAACGGCGAATCCGGCCGATTGCTGTTTCGCCGGCGAGGGCGTACTCTGACGTTAACTAAATGAATCAGGAGAGTTTATTATGCAGGCTCGTGTGAAGTGGGTTGAAGGGCTGACATTTTTGGGAGAATCCTCATCCGGTCATCAGGTGCTGATGGATGGCAACTCGGGCGACAAAGCGCCGAGTCCGATGGAGATGGTGCTGATGGCCGCAGGCGGATGCAGCGCTATTGACGTAGTGTCGATCCTGCAAAAAGGACGCAACGAAGTGGCGGACTGCGAAGTGAAGCTGACCTCCGAGCGCCGCGAAGAGGCGCCGCGCATTTTTACCTATATTAATCTGCACTTTATTGTCAGCGGCAAAGATCTTAGCGACAAAGCGGTGGCGCGCGCGGTGGATCTCTCAGCGGAAAAGTACTGCTCGGTGGCGATCATGCTGGGCAAAGGCGTGGAGATCACCCACAGCTACGAAGTCGTGGCGCAGTAACGCCAGCGTGAGGCCGGACGCGGCGGCCTCACAGCTTATTCGATACGTTTCCCTTCGATCAGCCGTTTTACCAGCGGCCCCATGATCAACTCCATCGCCAGACCCATTTTGCCGCCCGGCACCACCAACGTGTTGATGTGCGAAATAAATGATCCCTGCAACATCGCCAGCAGATAGGGAAAATCGATCCCTTCCAGCCCGCGAAAATGGATCACCACAAGGCTCTCATCCAGCGAGGGAATACTGCGGGCGGCGAAGGGGTTTGAGGTGTCGACCGTGGGCACGCGCTGGAAGTTGATATGGGTGCGTGAAAACTGCGGGGTAATAAAGTTGATGTAGTCTTCCATCGATCGCACTACCGAATCCATCACCGCCTCGCGCGAGTGGCCGCGCTCGCTGGTATCGCGCACCAGCTTCTGAATCCACTCCAGGTTGACGATGGGCACCACGCCCACCAGCAGATCCACTTTCTCTGCCACGTTGTGCTGCTGCGTCACTACGCCGCCATGCAGTCCTTCATAAAACAGCACGTCGGTATTGGCGGGCAGCGGCTGCCAGGGCGTAAAGGTTCCCGGCACTTGATTCCACGGCACCGCTTCATCGTAGGTATGAAGATATTTGCGCGACTGCCCGTGGCCGCTGTGACCATACTCGGTAAAAGTCTGCTCCAGCAGGCCGAAATCGTTGGCTTCCGGGCCGAAATAGCTGATGTGACGACCGAGATCGCGCGCTTTGCGGATCGCCATATCCATTTCCGGCCGCGTGTAGCGATGGAAACTGTCACCCTCCAGCTCGGCCGCGTGCAGACTCAGCTGTTGAAAGATTTTACGAAAGGCGAGGCTGGTGGTGGTGGTGCCGGCGCCGCTGGAACCGGTAACGGCGATAATCGGATGCCTGGCTGACATGATAAAACTCCCTGTTAAGATCGGGCGATGTGCATTGTTAGCATGATTGCCGCCCCAGTGTCATCCGCTCTCCGTCAGCCGCGAAACTCGCCGCGCGGCATGATGTTGACCGTTTCATGCAGTTCAGACCAGACCAGCACCGCCTCACCGCGCTCCAGCTGACGCCGGACATCCTCGACTTTTTCCGCCAGGCTGCGCTCCTCTGCGCCATAATCGGTGCCTTCGCGCAGCACAAAGGCCTCAATCAGATTGGCGAGCGTTTCGGGATCCACTTGTTGCCAGGGAATTATCACAGCTTAGTTTTCCAGATAAGGTGAAAGCCAGTGCGGCACGCGTCGTTCAAGCCACATCTGCGGCTTGCGCAGCGTACCCCCCACAAAGCCAACGTGACCGCCGTAGCGGGTCAGTTGATAAGTAATGTTAGCAGGTAACCGCGTCGGATCCGGGATCACCTCGTCAGTCATAAAAGGATCGTCCTGAGCGTGGATGATCAGCAGCGGCTTACGCACATCAGGCAGCAGCGGCATGGCGCTGGCGCGACGGTAATAATCGGCGGCATCATGGAAGCCGTGCGCGCGGGCGGTAATGGCATCGTCGAAATCGCGCAGCTTGCGCAGCGCTTTCAGCTGTAACAGGTTGACCGGCAGGGTGCCGGGCCAGGCGCGCAGTTTGCGTTCCGCATTCTTTTTTAGCTGCTCCAGCAGATAACGCTGATAAAGGCGTGAAAATCCGGTTTCCAGCCTGACGCTACATGGCTCCAGCAGCAGCGGCGCGGAGATCACCACGCCCGCATCCAGCAGCGCGCTGTCGCCCTGTTTTCCCATCAGGCAGGCCAGCATATTGCCGCCAAGCGAGACGCCGACCGCGGCGGTGGGCGCTTTGCCCCAGCGCTGCTGCAGCCAGTGCAGAAAATACGCGGCATCTTCCGTTTCGCCGGAATGATAAATACGTCCGAGACGATTCGGCACGCCGCTGCAGCCGCGAAAATGCATCACGACGCCCAGCCAGCCGCGCTGTTGCCAGGCCTGCAACAGTCCATGGGCGTAGGGGCTGTGAAAGCTGCCTTCCAGCCCGTGGAACAATACCACGCGCGGCTTATGGCGCGCCTGCGCGGGATCTTCGCTCCAGGCGAGATCGACAAAATCGCCGTCGGGCAGGTCGAGGCGCTGCCAGTGCGGTTTCAGGGTAATGTGACGACGAACCAGACGCGGCAGCACGGTTTGCAGATGCGGATTACGCATACCCGCCATCGGCGTAAAGGTCTCAACTGGCGCGTGACTAAAATTCATGTCGTAAAGGCTTGTCTGATTCATATCACACTGTTAGCTTCGATGGGCTGTCTGTTTTTTCTGGGTGAGGAGCACCCGACATACATGGAACTGAGTCTGTTTTTTTCAATGCTGGGCTTTCTCTGGGTTGCCGCGATCACGCCAGGCCCTAATAATATGTTACTCACCGCGTCCGGCGCCAACTTTGGCTTTCTGCGATCCCTTCCCCTGATGATCGGCATTATGATCGGTATGCAGTTGATGCTGCTGCTGGTCGCTTTTGGCGTGGGCGGACTGATTCTGCTTTATCCTTCGCTGCATCTGTTTTTGAAGCTCGCTGGCAGCCTCTACCTGCTGTGGCTGGCGTGGAAAATCGCCACGGCCGCCTATGAAGAGCTGGAAACCGGCGACGGGCCGCAAACGCCGATGCCCTTCTGGCAGGGCGGGCTGTTGCAGCTGATCAATCCGAAAGCCTGGCTGATGGCGCTCGGCGCGGTAGCCAGCTTCAGCCTGGCGGGCGACGCTTATCGTTCGTCGGTGGTCGCTATCAGCGTCGGCATGGCGATTGTCAATCTGGTGGCGGGGATCGCCTGGCTGGGCTTCGGCAGCCTGATTGGCCGTCTGTTGCGCAGCCGTCGCGCGTGGAAAATATTTAACCTTGCCATGGGCGCCCTGACGGCAGCCTGCGTACTGTTAATCTGGCATTGAGTCAGCAGGAAGCGCGTTCAATGCGCTTCCAGGGCAGAACCTCATGGATGGCTGGCGCGTGCGGCTGACGAATCTTTTTCAACAGCAGCTGCACGCTGCGCACGCCAAGCTGATGCATAGGCTGTTCAATGGTGGTGAGCGGTGGATTAAGGCTGCCGGTTAACGCTATCCCGTCGAAACCCACCACCGCTAAATCTTCCGGCACGCGCAGTCCCGCTTCCAGCGCGGCGTGAATCACGCCGACCGCCAGCATATCTGAGACAGCGAAAACCGCATCGGGCCGTTCAGGCCGCTGAAGCAGACGGCGAAACGCGGCGATGCCCGCCTCGCAGGTCAGGCTTTCGGCATATTCGATGCTCGCCCAACTCAGCTCCATCTCCTCAAGCGCCGCGCGGTAGCCCGCCTCGCGTTGATGAGAATAAAGATAGCGCATATCGCTGTTGACCAAGGCGATTCGTCGACGCCGCTTACCGGCAAGATAGCGCACGGTATCGCGCGCGGCGGCCAGGTTATCAATGGTAACGGAAGAGGCGTTGATCGACGGATCGCATTCGGCGCACTGCACCCAGGGAAAATCGCCAATAAATTCCGTCAGGCCCGGCAGACAGCTTGCCGCATCCATGGTGATCACGCCATCCACCACTTTGCCCGCCAGCAGACCCAGACTGGCTGCCTCGCGCCGCATCTGCGAGGCGGTATGACACAACAGAATATGATAGCCCTGCGCTTCCGCTTCCGCCTCGATTCCCTGCACCACGTTGGCACAGAACGGATTGGTGATATCTGAAATCAACACCAGCAGCATATGGCTTTGCGCAGTGCGCAGCTGACGTGCCAGCAGGTTCGGTTGGTAATCGCAGAAGTTAATCGCGGCCAGTACCTTGTCACGCGTATCGGGTCTCACGCCGGGGTGCTCATTCAATACGCGGGAAACGGTAGCCTTTGAGACACCTGCCAGCAGCGCTACTTTCTCTATCGACATGGTACGGGCGAACCTTCTTAACCAGGAAAGCGGGAAGCCTATTAATACCACAGCATTTTGCAGCGCGCCCGGTCTGCTTTGCCGTCAGGCCTGAAATCATTTGCATTTTTTGCATGAGTTAAACCAGAGATGATCTAAGAACTTATTTTTATTAGGGATAATTTTAAGTTCCTTTATGAAATCCCGTACCGCGGAGAGACTGCAAGCAACACAACTCTCTCAGGGTGCATCATGACAGCAAAAGCGCGTTTTTCATTTTTAGCCGCAGCATTGGCGCTGGTGGCGTTTCAGGCCAACGCGGTCAACGTCACCGTGGCGTATCAAACCTCAGCGGAGCCAGCCAAGGTGGCGCAGGCGGATAACACCTTCGCCAGCGAGAGCGGCGCCACGGTGGACTGGCGTAAATTCGACAGCGGCTCGGGCGTGCTGCGCGCACTCGCCTCCGGCGACGTGCAGATCGGCAATATTGGCTCCAGCCCGCTGGCGGTAGCCGCCGCGCAACAGCTGCCGATAGAAGCTTTCCTGCTCGCCTCGCAGCTAGGGAATTCCGAAGCGCTGGTTGTGAAAAAAGAGATCCGCACCCCGCAGGATCTGGTGGGCAAGCGCATTGCCGTTCCCTTTATCTCCACTACGCACTACAGCCTCCTCGCCGCGCTGAAGCATTGGGGCATCAAACCGGATCAGGTGCAGCTGATTAACCTCCAGCCGCCAGCTATTACCGCCGCCTGGCAACGCGGCGACATCGACGGCGCCTACGTCTGGGCACCCGCAGTGAACGAGCTGGAGAAGCAGGGCAGAGTGCTGACCGACTCCTCGCAGGTGGCGGCCTGGGGCTCGCCGACGCTGGATGTCTGGGTAGTGCGCAAAGATTTTGCTCAGCAGCATCCGGAGATTGTCACCGCTTTTGCCCGCAGCGCGCTGGCGGCACAGAAAGCTTATCTGGATAACCCACAGCAGTGGCTGACGCAGCCAGATAATCTCAGCAAACTCTCGCGCCTGAGCGGCGTACCACAGGCGCAGGTGGCGGGCCTGGTGCAAGGCAATACCTATCTCACGGCGCAGCAGCAGATTGGGCAGCTGGGGAAACCGGTCAACCGGGCGATTGTCGATACTGCGCGTTTCCTGAAAGAGCAGGGCAAGGTGCCGCAGGCGTCAACAGACTACAGCGATTACGTCACCAGCCGCTTTGTTCAACCCCTGGCGCAACCCTGAGGAGATCATCATGCTTCGCATCGCGCACCTGAATGCTCGCTACGCCGGACAGCCCGCGTTGCAGGATATAAGCCTGCAACTGAATCAGGGCGAACTTATGGTGGTGCTCGGCCCGTCCGGCTGCGGCAAAACCACCTTGCTCAACCTGATCGCCGGTTTTTTGCCGCTGGAATCAGGCAGCATCACGCTGGATGGCAAAGAGATTGCCGGGCCGGGCGTGGAGCGTGGCGTGGTGTTTCAGAACGAGGGGCTGCTGCCGTGGCGCAACGTGATTGATAACGTCGCCTTCGGCCTGCAGCTGGCGGGGATGGCGCGTGTCGAACGTCACGCTATCGCCCGTCGTCTGCTGCAAAAAGTGGGGCTGGAGGGGGCGGAGAAACGTTTTATCTGGCAGCTTTCCGGCGGGCAACGGCAGCGCGTCGGCATTGCCAGGGCGCTGGCGGCGGATCCACAGCTGCTGCTGCTGGATGAGCCTTTCGGCGCGCTGGATGCTTTTACCCGCGAACAGATGCAGACGCTGCTGCTGACGCTGTGGCGCGACAGCGGCAAACAGATCCTGCTGATTACCCACGACATTGAAGAAGCGGTGTTTCTCGCCAGCGATCTGGTGCTGCTCTCGCCGGGACCGGGCCGCGTGATGGAACGGCTGAAGCTTGATTTTGGCCGCCGCTTCGCCGGGGGGGAAGCCTGCCGCAGCATCAAGTCCGATCCCGCTTTTATTGCGCGTCGAGAATATGTGCTGAGTCGGGTATTCGCCCAGCGGGAGACATTCGCATGAGCACGCTGATGAATGATAAAGCACTGGTGGCGCGCCTTCGCCTGCGCTGGCCGCTTTCGCGTCCGCTGAGTCTGAGTTTTCTCAGTCTGCTGATTTTACTGTTGGCCTGGTGGAGCGTAACCGCGCTGGGCCTGATTAGCCCGCTGTTTCTGCCGTCGCCGCAGCAGGTGTTGCAAAAGCTGTTGCTGATCGCCAGCCCGCAGGGCTTTATGGACGCCACGCTCTGGCAGCATCTCGCCGCCAGCCTGACGCGGATGCTGATTGCCCTGCTGGCTGCGGCCATTATCGGCATTCCGGTCGGGATCGCCATGGGACTAAGCCCCGCCGTACGCGGCCTGCTCGATCCGCTGATTGAACTCTACCGTCCTGTGCCGCCGCTCGCCTATCTGCCGCTGATGGTCATTTGGTTCGGCATCGGCGAAACCTCGAAAGTTCTGTTGATCTACCTGGCAATCTGCGCGCCGGTCGCGCTGTCGACCCTGGCAGGGGTGAAAAACAGCCGGCAGGTGCGCATTCGCGCCGCGCAAGCGTTGGGGGCCAGCCGCTGGCAACTGCTGCGCTGGGTGATTTTACCCGGCGCGCTGCCGGAGATTCTTACCGGTTTACGTATTGGTCTTGGCGTGGGCTGGTCGACGCTGGTGGCAGCTGAGCTGATCGCCGCCACGCGCGGGCTGGGCTTTATGGTGCAGTCCGCCGGTGAATTTCTCGCTACCGATGTGGTGCTGGCCGGCATCGCCGTGATTGCACTCATCGCCTTTAGTTTAGAACTGGGTCTGCGCGTGCTGCAACGCCGCCTGACGCCCTGGAATGGAGAACAGTAATGAACGAACGCTTAACGATTACCGCGCTGGGGCCCCATATCGGCGCGCAGGTCACTAACCTCGACCTCGCTAAACCGCTCAGCGACGGGCAGTTTGAGCAGTTATACCATGCACTGATGCGTCATCAGGTGCTGTTCCTGCGCGATCAGCAAATTACGCCGCAGCAGCAGCGTTTGCTGGCGGCGCGCTTTGGCGATCTGCACATTCATCCGGTCTACCCGCACGCCGACGGCGTGGATGAGATCATCGTGCTGGATACCCATCAGGACAATCCGCCGGATAACGACAACTGGCACACCGACGTCACCTTTATCGAGACGCCGCCGGCGGTTGCTATTCTGGCGGCGAAACGGTTGCCGGAAAGCGGCGGCGATACCTTATGGGCCAGCGGGATTGCGGCCTATAATGCGCTCTCCGAGCCGTTCAAAAGCCTGTTGCAGGGTCTGCATGCTGAGCATGACTTCAAAAAGTCGTTTCAGGAGTATAAATACCGCAAAACTGAGGAGGAACATCAGCGCTGGCAGCAGGCGGTGGCGAAACATCCGCCGGTACAGCATCCGGTGATCCGTACCCATCCGGTGAGCGGCAGGCAGGCGCTGTTTGTGAACGAAGGCTTTACCACACGCATTCTGGAGCTGAGCGAGAAAGAGAGCGATGCGCTGTTGGGCTTTCTGTTTACGCATATTACCAAGCCAGAGTTTCAGGTGCGCTGGCGCTGGCAGGAGAATGATATGGCGATCTGGGATAACCGCGTAACGCAACATTATGCGAATGCGGATTATTATCCGGCGCGCAGAGTGATGCATCGCGCGACGGTATTAGGCGATAGACCTTTTTGAAATGCCCGTACCGGGCTGCGATTGCGTTGCTGCGGCTCAAAACAATGCTCACATACTTCAGTATGCTCCGCTTGTTTTGAGCCTGGCGCCTTGTCTCGCTCCGGTACGATCATTTTAAGATCGAGGAGAAAGGTAAAATCGATTACTCGGCGATCATATTTTCCAGCTGCTCTTGCGCATCCAGCCAGGCCATTTCCACTTCTTCCAGCGCCGATTTGCTTTCCGCCTGACGCTGCAATGCCAGAGTCAGATCCGCTTTGCGGCTCGGATCGTAGATGGCGCTCTCGGCAAGTTGGTTCTCCGCTTCGGTCAACTGCGTCTGCCACTTCGTCATCTGCTTCTCCAGCTTTTCGATCTGCTTGCGCAGCGGCTGGGTCTGAGCGCGCAGTTCAGCGTCGCGTCGCTTCTGATCTTTACGCGCCTGTGCGCTGTTGCCGTTATCCGACTTCGGTGCGGCGTCCTGCTGGGCTTGCTGTTTCTGCAAATCGATCAGCCACTGCTGGTAATCTTCCAGGTCGCCTTCGAACATATCCACTTTGCCGTCGTGTACCAAATAGAGGTCGTCGGTGGTGGCACGCAGCAGGTGGCGATCGTGCGAAACCACCACCAGCGCGCCTTCGAAATCGATCAGCGCTTCGGTCAGCGCCTGCCGCATATCGAGGTCGAGATGGTTGGTGGGTTCATCAAGCAGCAGCAGGTTCGGGCGCTGCCAGACGATAAGCGCCAGCACCAGACGCGCTTTTTCGCCGCCGGAAAAACGTTCGGTATTTTCACTGACCTTGTCGCCCTGGAAACCAAAGCCGCCAAGGTAATCGCGCAGCTGCTGTTCCAGCACCTTAGGTGCCAGGCGCGCCAGATGCTGCAATGGCGACTCGTCAGCCCGCAGGAATTCCAGCTGATGCTGGGCGAAATAACCGAGCTTGATGCCTTTCGCCAGACCGATTTCGCCATCGAGCGGCGTTAATTCGCCCGCCAGCAGCTTGATCAGCGTCGACTTACCCGCGCCGTTACGCCCCAGCAGTCCGATGCGCGAACCCGGCACCAGGTTCAGCTTGATGGCGTCAAGAATCACGCGATCGCCATAGCCTGCAGTGACCTTCTCCATTTTTAGCAGCGGATTAGGCAGGCTCTCCGGCGGACGAAAGCTAAAGCTGAAGGGATTATCAACGTGCGCTGGCGCGATCAGCTCCATACGCTCCAGCATTTTAATGCGGCTCTGCGCCTGCTTCGCCTTGGAGGCTTTGGCGCGGAAACGATCGATATAACTTTGCAGGTGCGCCACTTTCTCCTGCTGATGCTCATATAACGACTGCTGCTGCGCCAGCTTAGCTACGCGCTGACGCTCAAAGGAGCTGTAGTTGCCGGTATATTCAAACATCGTTTGCTGCTCGATGTGCAGAATCTTATCCACTACCGGATCGAGGAAATCGCGATCGTGGGAAATCAGGATCAGCGTGCCCGGATAGTTTTTCAGCCAGCGCTCCAGCCAGATCACCGCATCCAGATCGAGATGGTTGGTGGGTTCATCAAGCAGCAGCAGATCGGAGCGGCAGATCAGCGCCTGCGCCAGGTTAAGACGCATTCGCCAGCCGCCGGAGAAATCGCTCACCGGACGCAGCAGCTGCTCCTGAGCGAAGCCGAGGCCGTGCAGCAGACTCGAGGCGCGCGCCTGGATGCTCCAGGCCTGTATGGCGTCCAGCTTGCCATGCAGCAGCGCAATGGTATTGCCGTCGTTGCGCGCGTTAGCCTGCTCAAGTTCTGCCTCAAGTTGACGATACTCACGGTCGCCGTCGATAACATAATCAAGCGCAGGCTTACCGAGCGCAGGCGTCTCCTGATTGACCCACGCCAGCGCCCAGTTGCCGGGGAAAGTTGCGCTGCCGGCATCGCTGCTGATCTCACCTTTTAACAGGGAAAGCAGCGTTGATTTGCCGCAGCCGTTTTTGCCCACCAGGCCGACTTTCTGGCCGGGATTAATGGTTGCGCTGGCATTATCCAGCAGAACCCGGGTACCGCGTCGAATTTGTAACGAGGAAAAGACAATCATAAGCGCCGTATCGTCAGAATATGTTAATTTATCGGCAACATAATGAGATGAACATTCGTTGCGTCGTGCATGGTAGCGGAAATCCCGCGCTGTGACGACGATTTGACGATCCAGAGGAGAACGATGTCGCAGCCGCCAAAAGTTTTGCTACTTTACGCCCACCCGGAATCACAGGATTCCATCGCCAATCGGGTTTTGCTGCAGCCTGCTCAGCAACTTGAGCATGTCACGGTGCATGATCTTTATGCGCATTATCCTGACTTTTTTATCGACATTCATCATGAACAGCAGCTGCTGCGTGAGCATCAGGTGGTGGTGTTTCAACATCCGCTGTATACCTACAGCTGCCCGGCGCTGCTGAAAGAGTGGCTGGATCGCGTGCTGTCGCGCGGCTTCGCCAGCGGCGTGGGCGGCAATGCGCTGGAAGGCAAATACTGGCGCAGCGTAGTCACCACCGGCGAGCCGGAGACCGCTTATCATGAAGATGGCCTTAACCGTTATCCCATGAGTGAGATCATGCGCCCCTTCGAACTGACGGCGCAAATGTGTCGGATGCACTGGATGACGCCGATGATTATCTATTGGGCGCGCCGACAGACGCCGGAGATGATGAAGCACGTTGCCCGTGCCTATGGCGACTGGCTGGCGACGCCGCTGCCCAACGGAGGCCTGTAATGGAAGGACCATCCCTGCTTACCGCCGGCGTGATCTACCTGTTTGCCGCAGTGCTGGTAGTGCCGGTCGCCGCGCGGCTCGGTATCGGCGCAGTGCTGGGCTACCTGCTGGCCGGTATCGCCATCGGTCCCTGGGGCCTGGGCTTTATCAGCGATGTGGCAGAGATTCTTCACTTTTCCGAGCTTGGCGTGGTGTTCCTGATGTTTATCATCGGTCTGGAACTGAACCCCTCCAAACTCTGGTCGCTGCGACGCTCTATTTTCGGCGTGGGCGCCGCACAGGTGATTTTTTCTGCCGCCGTACTGGGCGTTTTGCTCTGGCTGACCGATTTTGAATGGCAGGCCGCAGTCATCGGCGGCATCGGTCTGGCGATGTCTTCTACCGCCATGGCGTTGCAGCTGATGCGCGATAAAGGCATGAACCGCAGCGAGGCGGGCCAGCTCGGCTTCTCGGTGCTGCTGTTCCAGGATCTGGCGGTTATTCCCGCACTGGCGCTGGTGCCGCTGCTGGCGGGCAGCGACAATGGCAGCGTCGACTGGATGAAACTCGGCATGAAGGTGCTGGCCTTTGCCGGTATGCTGATTGGTGGACGCTATCTGCTGCGACCCATCTTCCGCTATATCGCCGCCTCCGGCGTGCGCGAGGTGTTTACCGCCGCCGCGCTGCTGCTGGTGCTGGGTTCCGCGCTGTTTATGGATGCGCTGGGCCTCTCGATGGCGTTGGGAACCTTTATCGCCGGTATCCTGCTGGCAGAAAGCGAGTATCGCCACGAGCTGGAAGTCGCTATCGATCCCTTCAAAGGTTTGCTGCTCGGGCTGTTCTTTATCTCTGTGGGCATGGCGCTGAATCTTGGCGTGCTTTACACCCATATCGTGGCGATTCTGCTCGGCGTGCTGATTCTGGTGGCGATAAAAAGCCTGGCGCTTTATCTGCTGGGGCGCATTTACGGCCTGCGCAGCTCCGAGCGATTGCAGTTTTCTGGCGTGCTGAGTCAGGGCGGGGAGTTCGCTTTTGTGCTCTTTTCCGCTGCCTCCTCCGCCAAACTTTTTTCCGGCGATCAGCTGCCGTTGCTGTTGGTCACCGTCACGCTGTCGATGATGACCACGCCGCTGCTGATGCAGGGAGTTGACAGAATTCTCGCTCGTCGCTTTAACGAGCCGGACGATGAAGGCGAGAAGCCCTTTGTCGATGACGACCAGCCGCAGGTGATCGTGGTCGGCTTTGGCCGCTTCGGCCAGGTGGTTGGCCGTTTGCTGATGGCGAACAACAAGCGCATCACCGTGCTGGAGCGTGATATCAGCGCCGTGAGCCTGATGCGTAAATATGGCTACAAGGTTTACTATGGCGATGCCACCGAGCTTGAGCTGCTGCGCGCGGCCGGTGCGGCCAGCGCCCAGTCTATCGTGATTACCTGTAACGATCCGGAAGACTCAATGACCATTGTGCACCTCTGTCAGCAACATTTTCCTCAGCTGCAGATTCTGGCGCGGGCGCGTGGTCGTGTGGAAGCGCATGAGCTGCTGCAGGCGGGCGTGACGCAGTTCTCGCGTGAAACCTTCTCCAGCGCGCTGGAGTTAGGCCGCAAGGCGCTGATGACGCTGGGTATGCACCCGCATCAGGCGCAGCGCGCCCAGCTGCATTTTCGCCGGCTCGATATGCGCATGCTGCGCGAGCTGATGCCGAACCATGCCGACAGCGCGCAGATTTCGCGCGTACGCGAGGCGCGACGGGAGCTGGAGGATATCTTCCAGCGTGAAATGCAGCAGGAGAAGCGCCAGTTCGATGGCTGGGACGATCAGTAGTAGGGGAAAAAGCGATCGTTCCACTGTCAGCTAAACTTAGCTAATCCGATCTGAAACAGAACGGGCGGGAAACAACATGCGTAAACGTTTTATTGCCGGTGCGGTGTGCCCGCACTGTCAGGAAAAAGACACGCTGGCGATGTGGCGTGAAAACAATGTCGATGTCGTAGAGTGCGTGAAGTGCGGTCACCAGATGCGTGAAGCCGATAAGCAAGTACGCGATCAGGTTCGTAATCAGGAGCAAGTGATAGGGATTTTTCATCCTGAGTAGCGTAATAGCTCAGCTTTTTTTAAGCTTAAACTTACAGCGGGATTGAATTCCGTTACAATCGGCGCAATTAACGCTGGGGCAATGAAAAGCGCAGTTGCGTTTTTATCCCTGGTTTTGAACCTTTCTGGTTGGTGTTATTGCACGCAAAAATAGACCAATGGGACGGGATCGCAGTTCTCAACGGTTAGGAGATATCATGAAAGTAGCTAAAGACCTGGTGGTTAGCCTGGCCTATCAGGTACGTACAGAAGACGGTGTGTTGGTTGACGAGTCACCGGTGAGTGCACCGTTGGACTATCTGCACGGTCATGGTTCCCTGATTTCTGGTCTGGAAAAAGCGCTGGAAAATCATGTAGTCGGCGACAAGTTTGACGTGCATATCCCGGCAAACGAAGCCTACGGTCAGTACGACGATAATCTGGTTCAGCGCGTGCCTAAAGATGTCTTTATGGGCGTGGACGAACTGCAGGTTGGTATGCGTTTCCTGGCGGAAACCGATCAGGGTCCGGTACCGGTAGAAATTACCGAAGTGGAAGATGAGCACGTTGTGGTTGACGGCAACCACATGCTGGCGGGCCAGAACCTGAACTTCAACGTGGAAGTTGTTGCGATTCGCGAAGCCACGCCGGAAGAACTGGCTCATGGACACGTACATGGCGAACATGGCCATCATCACGATCACGACCATGATCACGACCATGACCATGGTCAGGGTGGTTGCGGCACCGGCGGCTGCGGCTGCAGTCACTAACATCGCTTTGCAATGATAAAGGCCACCTTCCGGGTGGCCTTTTGCTTTTCTGGCGCTCGCTTCAAAGCGTGCGCGAGCATGCAGCCGCAGTGCCGCTACTTTGGACTGATCAATAGTGCGGCGGCGGCGTCTCCTCCGCCTGCGACGCCACCATCGACGGCGCGGCGCCCTTAAGCTTGCTCACCATCAGGCGCATCTGCTCCCGCATTTTGCTCAGTTCCAGCTCATGCTGGGTCACCGTCTGGTTCAGCTGGTCGATGGTCAGTTCCTGGAATGCGACCTTGCTCTCAAGGGCTTCCAGCCGTTTCTCCCACTCTGAATATTGCATAGCTTCTCCTTCTGTTACGGTGCCTGTTCAGGCGTGATTTTACGACCTGCCGCCGCAGAATCACCTGATTTTTTCATTCATCGTCACCGTCCCGCTTGAAAACAGGCGAGACGACATCATCTCTGATGAAACTTCCTGATGCAAAAAAGGTCGGAGGTTAACCGGGTAATTACATTGTGGTAGTGTTCGCCACCGCCACGTACAGTTATAGTGTGGGCCTTTAGTCCGCAATAATTCCCGAGGTTAGAGGCTTCGGTTTTG
Organism: Pantoea osteomyelitidis; assembly: GCF_044342975.1. Classification (NCBI taxonomy): domain Bacteria; kingdom Pseudomonadati; phylum Pseudomonadota; class Gammaproteobacteria; order Enterobacterales; family Erwiniaceae; genus Pantoea; species Pantoea osteomyelitidis. Next base: position 6,497 of record NZ_JBGFSN010000008.1, on the reverse strand, counting down.
GAGAAAGGATGAAATCACTGTTTAAAGTCACATTGTTAGCTACCACTATGGCCGTTGCGCTCAGCGCTCCGCTGGCAATGGCGGCAGAGCCGACAGCAGCACCGACTGCTGCGCCTCAGGCTCAGGCACCGAAAAACGCTGCGTTCAATAATGAAGATCAGCAGTCTGCTTACGCGTTAGGTGCTTCGCTGGGTCGCTACATGGACAATTCCCTGAAGGAGCAGGAAAAACTGGGCATCAAACTGGACAAACAGCAGCTGATCGCTGGCGTGCAGGATGCGTTTGCTGGCAAGAGCAAGCTCTCTGATCAAGAGATTGAGCAGACGCTGCAGGCATTCGAAGGTCGCGTAAAAGGCGCAGCACAGGCCAAGATGGAAAAAGACGCTAAAGAAAACGCGGATAAAGGCGATGCCTATGCCACAAAATTCGCCAAAGAGAGCGGCGTGAAGAAAACTGACAGCGGCCTGCTGTACAAAGTTGAGAAAGAGGGCAGCGGCGACGCGCCGAAAGACAGCGATACCGTGGTAGTTAACTACAAAGGTACGCTGATCGACGGCACCGAGTTTGATAACTCCTATACGCGCGGCGAACCGCTCTCTTTCCGTCTGGATGGCGTGATCCCGGGCTGGACTGAAGGCCTGAAGCACGTTAAGAAAGGCGGCAAAATCAAGTTGGTGATCCCGCCGCAGCTGGCCTATGGCAAAAACGGCGTGCCGGGCATCCCTGCCAACTCTACGCTGGTATTCGACGTTGAGCTGCTGGACATCAAGCCAGCGCCGAAAGCGGATGACAAGGCGCAGGCGCCTGCCGCTGCCGGGCAAAAAGCTCAGTAAGCTTTTCACCGCCGCTGCGAAGCGGCGGTTTCATTTCAGCACGATGACAAAGCTCTGGCATAAGCGGCCGACATTTGCCAGACTAGCGCCTGCATAACTATCCAAATATTGAGTCTGCCCTGCAGCGCTGTGACAGGCTCCAGCCATTTAGGGTGATGTCTTCGATGTCTAATCCATTCAATCCCGGTGAACTGACCGACTTCGATTTGCTCGAACAGCGTCCGTTCGAACAAGCCGATTACGATATTCTGAAGTCCTACGAGGCCGTCGTGGATGGCCTGGCGATGCTGATCGGTTCACATTGTGAGATCGTGTTGCATTCGCTGGAAGATTTAAAATGCTCTGCGGTGCGTATCGCCAACGGCGAACATACCGGGCGTAAAGTCGGTTCGCCGATAACCGATCTGGCGCTGCGTATGCTGCATGATATGCACGGCGCGGACAGCAATGTCTCCAAAGCCTATTTTACCCGCGCCAAAAGCGGCGTGCTGATGAAGTCGGTGACCATTGCGATTCGCAACCGCCAGCAGCGGGTGATCGGCTTGCTCTGCATCAACATGAACCTTGACGTGCCGTTTTCGCAAATCATGTCCACCTTTATGCCGCCTGAAATGCAGCAGGTGGATTCCAACGTCAACTTTGCCAGCTCGGTCGAAGATCTGGTGACGCAAACGCTGGAATTTACCATCGAAGAGGTGAGCGCCGACCGCAACGTCTCAAACAATGCGAAGAATCGTCAGGTGGTGCTCAACCTTTATGAAAAAGGCATTTTCGATATCAAAGACGCCATCAACCAGGTTGCCGATCGCCTGAACATCTCCAAGCACACCGTGTACCTCTATATTCGCCAGTTCAAAAATGGTGATTTCCAGGGGCAGGAGCGCTGATGCGTTATACCCTGCTGGTTACCGGCCCTGCCTACGGAACGCAGCAGGCCAGCAGCGCGCTGCTGTTTGCGCGTGCGCTGCTGGCGGCGGGTCATCAGCTGGAGAGCGTGTTTTTTTACCGGGAAGGGGTGCTGAATGCGAATCAGCTTACCGCGCCAGCCAGTGACGAGGTCGATTTAGTGCGCGCATGGCAGGCGCTGCGGCAGGAGCAGGGCGTGGTGCTGAATGTTTGCGTTGCCGCGGCGCTGCGGCGCGGCGTTACCGATCCGCAGGAAGCAACCCGATTGCAGCTGGCGGGCAGCAACCTGCAGCCCGGTTTTGAACTCAGCGGACTGGGCGCGCTGGCGGACGCGGCGCTCAGCTGCGATCGACTGGTGCAATTTTGATGAATCGCGTTGCCTTTGTGTTTACCCACGCGCCGCACGGCACCAGCGCCGGGCGAGAAGGACTTGACGCCGCGCTGGCGACGGCCGCGCTGAGCGAGAGCATCGGGCTGTTTTTTATCGGCGATGGGGTGTTGCAGTTAACCAGCCAGCAACAGCCGGAGCGCATTCTGGCACGCAACTACATCGCCACGTTTGGCGTGCTGCCGTTGTATGACATTGAGCAGTGCTACCTTTGTCATGATTCGCTGAAGGCGCGCGGTCTGGCGGCTGAGGCGGCGCGCGTGCTTGATGTGGAAGTGCTGGAACCGGACGCGCTGCGCCAGCGGCTGGCTGAATTTGACCGCATTATCACTTTCTGAGAACCACAGATGCTACATACTCTGATGCATTCCCCCTGGCAGTGCGATATCGAAACGCTGCTTCGCATGCTAAATCCGGAGGATGACCTGCTGTTATTGCAGGATGGCGTTTTGGGCGCCCTGGCGGGCAGCGCAATGCTGGAAAGGCTGCTTTCCGCGCCCGCCACGCTGTGGGTATTGCTGGAAGATGTTGAAGCGCGAGGATTATCTGCACAAATTTCAGCCAAAGTGTCATCGCTGGACTATACTGGATTCGTTGCCCTAACCGCAAAACATCAGCAGCAAATAACCTGGTAATCGCGTAAATCCTGGTTATTTCTTGACACCTTTTTAGCACAGCCCTAAAATTCTGCGTCCTCGTAGTAATACGAGGCGATTTATTACGTGTTTACGAAGCAAAAGCTAAACCAGGAGCTATTTAATGGCAACAGTTAACCAGCTGGTTCGCAAACCACGCGTACGCAAAGTTGCAAAGAGCAACGTGCCTGCGCTGGAAGCCTGCCCGCAAAAACGTGGTGTTTGTACTCGTGTGTACACCACCACCCCGAAAAAACCGAACTCAGCACTGCGTAAAGTTTGCCGTGTTCGTCTGACCAACGGTTTTGAAGTTACCTCCTACATCGGTGGTGAAGGTCATAACCTGCAGGAACACTCCGTGATCCTGATCCGTGGCGGTCGTGTTAAAGACCTGCCAGGTGTGCGTTACCACACCGTTCGTGGCGCGCTGGACTGCTCAGGTGTTAAAGACCGTAAGCAAGCCCGCTCCAAATACGGCGTGAAGAAGCCAAAGGCTTAATGGTTCTCCGTTAAGTAAGGCCAAACGTTTTAACATAAATGTCAAAATAAACTCGTAGAGTTTTGGACAATCCTGAATTATCAACGGAGTATTTCCATGCCACGTCGTCGCGTCATTGGTCAACGTAAAATCCTGCCGGATCCTAAGTTCGGATCTGAGCTGCTGGCCAAATTTGTAAATATCCTGATGGTAGATGGTAAAAAATCTACTGCTGAAGCAATCGTATATACCGCGCTGGAGACCCTGGCTCAGCGTTCTGGTAAATCTGAACTGGAAGCTTTCGAAGTAGCCCTCGAAAACGTGCGTCCGACTGTTGAAGTTAAGTCTCGCCGTGTTGGTGGTTCTACTTATCAGGTGCCAGTTGAAGTCCGTCCGGTTCGTCGTAATGCCCTGGCAATGCGTTGGATCGTAGAAGCTGCTCGTAAACGCGGTGATAAATCTATGGCTCTGCGCCTGGCGAACGAACTTTCTGATGCTGCGGAAAACAAAGGTACCGCAGTGAAGAAACGTGAAGACGTTCACCGTATGGCAGAAGCCAACAAGGCGTTCGCTCACTACCGCTGGTAATAGCCACGTAGTAGTTGTTAAACCAGCGGGCGCTCAAACAGCCAACCCGCTGGGTTCGACTAACTTTGAACGTCCGAGAATCAGAGGAATCAAATGGCTCGTACAACACCCATTGCGCGCTACCGTAACATCGGTATCAGCGCACACATTGACGCCGGTAAAACCACTACCACCGAGCGTATCCTGTTCTACACCGGTGTTAACCATAAAATCGGTGAAGTACACGATGGCGCAGCAACCATGGACTGGATGGCGCAGGAGCAGGAGCGTGGTATTACCATCACTTCTGCGGCGACCACCGCGTTCTGGTCAGGTATGGCTAAGCAGTTTGAGCCGCACCGCATCAACATCATCGACACCCCGGGACACGTTGACTTCACCATCGAAGTAGAACGTTCCATGCGCGTGCTCGATGGCGCAGTAATGGTTTACTGTGCAGTAGGTGGCGTGCAGCCGCAGTCTGAGACCGTATGGCGTCAGGCCAATAAATACAAAGTTCCGCGTATTGCGTTCGTTAACAAAATGGACCGCATGGGCGCGAACTTCCTGAAAGTTGTTGGTCAGATTAAAGAGCGTCTGGGCGCAACTCCGGTTCCGCTGCAGTTGGCAATCGGCGCTGAAGAGAACTTCACCGGCGTTGTTGACCTGATCAAAATGAAGGCCATCAACTGGAACGATGCTGATCAGGGTACTACCTTCGTTTACGAAGATATCCCGGCTGAGATGGAAGAATTGGCTGAAGAATGGCGCCAGAATCTGATCGAATCCGCAGCTGAAGCATCTGAAGAGCTGATGGAGAAGTATTTGGGCGGCGAAGAGCTGACCGAAGAAGAGATCAAGAAAGCGCTGCGTCTGCGCGTACTGAACAACGAGATCATCCTCGTGACCTGTGGTTCTGCATTTAAGAACAAAGGTGTTCAGGCGATGCTGGATGCTGTGGTTGAGTACCTGCCGGCACCGACTGACGTTCCTGCGATCAACGGTATGCTGGACGACGGCAAAGATACTCCTGCTGAGCGTCATGCTGATGACAGCGAGCCGTTCTCTGCGCTGGCGTTCAAAATTGCGAACGACCCGTTCGTAGGTAACCTGACCTTCTTCCGCGTGTACTCTGGCGTGGTTAACTCAGGCGATACCGTACTGAACTCTGTAAAATCTGCACGCGAGCGTTTCGGTCGTATTGTTCAGATGCACGCGAACAAACGTGAAGAGATTAGCGAAGTTCGCGCAGGCGACATCGCTGCGGCAATCGGTCTGAAAGATGTGATCACCGGTGATACCCTGTGTGATCCTGCTAAACCGATTATCCTTGAGCGTATGGAATTCCCGGAGCCGGTAATTTCTATCGCCGTTGAGCCGAAAACCAAAGCTGACCAGGAAAAAATGGGTCTGGCTCTGGGCCGTCTGGCGAAAGAAGACCCGTCATTCCGCGTATGGACTGACGAAGAGTCTAACCAGACCATCATCGCCGGTATGGGTGAGCTGCACCTCGACATCATCGTTGACCGTATGAAGCGTGAATTCAACGTTGAAGCGAACGTCGGTAAACCGCAGGTTGCTTATCGTGAAGCGATTCGCACTAAAGTTACCGATATCGAAGGTAAACACGCCAAGCAGTCTGGTGGTCGTGGTCAGTACGGTCATGTTGTTATCGACATGTACCCGCTGGAGCCGGGCTCGAATCCGAAAGGCTACGAGTTCGTCAACGACATCAAAGGCGGTGTGATTCCTGGCGAATACATCCCGGCCGTTGACAAAGGTATCCAGGAGCAGCTGAAATCAGGTCCGCTGGCTGGCTATCCGGTAGTTGATCTGGGCGTTCGTCTGCACTTTGGTTCTTACCATGACGTCGACTCCTCAGAACTGGCGTTTAAACTGGCTGCTTCTATCGCGTTCAAAGACGGCTTTAAGAAAGCCCATCCGGTACTGCTTGAGCCGATCATGAAGGTTGAAGTAGAGACGCCGGAAGAGAACACGGGTGACGTTATCGGTGACCTTAGCCGTCGCCGTGGTATGCTCAAAGGGCAGGAATCCAACGCTACCGGCGTTCAGATTCACGCTGAAGTGCCGCTGTCTGAAATGTTCGGATACGCGACCCAGTTGCGTTCTCTGACCAAAGGCCGTGCTTCTTACTCCATGGAGTTCCTGAAGTACGATGATGCGCCGAACAACGTCGCTCAGGCCGTTATTGAAGCTCGTGGCAAATAAGGCTACGGTTTAAAATAGTGAACAGATGCCTTCATCAATGATGAAGGCATAACAGTAAGGATTATCGCCATGGCGAAAGAGCAATTTCAACGTAACAAACTGCACGTAAACGTGGGCACCATCGGTCACGTTGACCACGGTAAAACCACCCTGACTGCAGCAATCACCACCGTTCTGTCCAAGAAATACGGTGGCCAGGCTCGTGCGTTCGATCAGATCGATAACGCGCCGGAAGAGAAGGCTCGTGGTATCACCATCAACACTTCTCACGTTGAGTATGAAACCCCGACCCGTCACTACGCGCACGTTGACTGCCCGGGCCACGCCGACTATGTGAAAAACATGATCACCGGTGCTGCTCAGATGGACGGCGCTATCCTGGTTGTTGCTGCGACTGACGGCCCGATGCCGCAGACCCGTGAGCACATCCTGCTGGGTCGTCAGGTAGGCGTTCCGTACAT
>NZ_JBGFSN010000007.1:0-6621 GCF_044342975.1 Pantoea osteomyelitidis | reverse complement strand
GGCCGTATCAGGGGGGCGGCGGGGGTTGCTGTTACGGCGTGCCCCCGAAATGGCGGCCGGGTATGACGGTAAAAGTTGACTGGGAAACTGGGGTGGGAGATATGGATGGATTTCCTGGATTCGCAGATAGGAAAAAATACAATGTTTGGCGGAATAAAATGAAAGCAAATAATCGTAAACACAGCAGGGTTGTGCCGGTACCGGACTATACGGGACAAAAGACCTGCGGGATCACGGTGCACTTTATGCCGTGCGATGAGGTTAAAGTCACCACCAGCTGCGCAAACTACGGCCATCCGGGCTACCCGATAAAGGCGCCGCTCAAGATGACGGAGCCGAAGGCCTGTCCGAAGTAAATGCCGCTCCGGCGTTTATCCCCCTTCTGTTACACCCCGAAGCCTGATGCTCAGCCATGCCTGTCCCGGCGATTATGGCTGAGCAGGATGCACGTGAGCCGTTCATTTAAATAAAGGAATATTCCATGAAAACAACACATTGTGCCGTAACGCTCGGTGCGTTGCTGCTGGTCACCGGCTTCAATGCAGCCCTGGCGGGCACCCTTGAAGCCATCAACCATACCAGATGGGCAATCAACCATTTCAGCGTTGACGGCCAGTCGGGCATTGACATTATCGGGCCGTATCAGGGCGGCGGCGGGGGTTGCTGTTACGGCGCGCCCCCGAAATGGTGGCCGGGTATGACGGTAAAAGTCGACTGGGAAACTGGTGTTGGAAATACTGATGGGTTTCCAGGTTTTGACAAGTGGGATGAGTATTTAGTGTGGAAAAAAAAAATGAAGGCCCAGAATAAACAACACAGCAGGGTTGTGCTGGTGCCGGACTATACGGGACAAAAGACCTGCGGGATCACGGTGCACTTTATGCCGTGCGATGAGGTTAAGGTGACCACCAGCTGCGCAAACTACGGCCATCCGGGCTACCCGATAAAGGCGCCGCTCAAGATGACGGAGCCGAAGGCCTGTCCGAAGTAAATGCCGCTCCGGCGTTTATCCCCCCTCTGTTACACCCCGAAGCCTGATGCTCAGCCATGCCTGTCCCGGCGATTATGGCTGAGCAGGATGCACGTGAGCCGTTCATTTAAATAAAGGAATATTCCATGAAAACAACAGATTGTGCCGTAACGCTCGGTGCGTTGCTGCTGGTCACCGGCAGCCAGGCAGCCCTGGCGGGCACCCTTGAAGCCGTTAACCATACCAGATGGGCAATCAACCATTTCAGCGTTGACGGTCAGTCGGGCATTGATGCTGTCGGGCCCTATCAGGGCGGGGGCGGGGGCTGCTGTTACGGCGCCCCCCCGAAATGGCGGCCGGGTATGACAGTGAAAATTGACTGGGAAAGCGGCGAAGCATCAATGAAAGGTTTTCCTGGATTTGCAGATACGGCAAAGTATCTGGCCTGGGAAAAAAAAATGAGCGCCAATAATCGTGAGCACAGCAAGACAGTGCCGATACCGGACTATACGGGACAAAAGACCTGCGGGATCACGGTGCACTTTATGCCGTGCGATGAGGTTAAGGTGACTACCAGCTGCGCAAACTACGGCCATCCGGGCTACCCGATAAAGGCGCCGCTCAAGATGACGGAGCCGAAAGTATGTCCGAAATAATCACCGACCTGACATGGTACCCGCCGGCGTTTCCGGCGCAGGGACGCTTACCCACTGAGGCGGCACTGGTTGGGGAGAACTGCGCGCAACAGGACAACCAGGAGCTGGCCTACCGGCAGGCGCTGTGCCTGGCTGCCGGGCGACGCGTGGAGCCGCCCTGCTGCAAAACATTGCATATCAGTCTGTTTTTTGACGGTACCGGAAACAATCTCAATCACGACTTTTACCACGCCAACCCGAAGCACCCCACCAATATTGCCCGCCTGTTCCGCGCCACTATCGGTCAGGGTTATGCCGGGGGACTGGCGGAAAAAGCGCCGGAGCTGCTTGATGCCAGCGGCAGCGGTGGCGATAAGTACTACAAGTATTATATTCCCGGCGTCGGCACACCTTTCCCCGAGATCCTGGATCTGGATTTCACCATGACGGGGTTGGCGGCGGCCACGTACGGGGAAGACCGGATCAACTGGGGACTGCTGCGCCTGATCGACGCCCTGAAGCGGACCATGGGCAAGGGGACACTGTCGGACGGCGAGTGCTGGCGCGCGGTGGAAAAGATGGCCACCTCGCTGGCATCGTTTGGCCTGACCGGCAGCGCGAACCGGTATGAGACGTTTCAGAGCCTGTTAAAAGGTATGTCACCGGACCTGCAAAAGGCGCTGATGCCGGCCGAGCCCGGAAAGCCGAAGCTGCTGGGTATCAAGCTGTACGTGTATGGCTTTTCACGCGGCGCGGCGGCGGCCCGCACCTTTGTTAACTGGCTCAGCGAGCTGTTGCCAGAGCCTGAAGAGGGCCAGGAGAAACCCGAACAGTGCCTGGCGCTGGGCGGGCTGAAAATTCCGTTAAGCGTGGAGTTTCTTGGATTATTAGATACGGTTGCCTCGGTCGGCGTGGCGCATATTGCCCCGGTGGCGGATGGGCATATGGGCTGGGCGGACGGCACCCAGGAGCTGCCAGCTGAAAAGATCTACGGTGGGCTGATAAAGCGCTGCATACACCTCGTATCGTCCCATGAACAGCGGCTCTGCTTCCCGCTGGATTCGATCCGCCGTGCGGATGGCCGCTATCCGGCTAACAGCGTGGAGGTGGTTTACCCGGGGGTGCACTCGGATTTAGGGGGAGGTTACCCGCCGGGGGACCAGGGAAAGGCTAATGCTGGTAATGATGGTTTTTTGCTGTCACAAATAGCGTTGCACGAAATGTATGCCTCTGCTTTCAATTCTGGTGCACCTTTAAAAGTTCCTGAAGATGCTTTGCCAAGTGAATTAAAAAGTAATAACTGGAGAAGAATGCCTTTGGTTGTTGGTAAAGCATTCTTTATCGATGAGGCACTTTCTGAACGCTTCAACGCCTGGCGGGAACTCACCCTGGGTCTGACCACGCCCCCGGAGCCCATCCCGCCTGAACAGGCCGCACAGTACGATCCCCCGCGCGCCTCCGTCAGTCTGGAAAAAGCCCTCGAAAATCAGCTGGGCTGGATCACGGCGTGGCGTATTCATCGCTATGCCGGAGGCAGCTACAAAACGCAGCGCTTTTACCTCGACTCTGCTGCGAACGGGCTGGATAAACACAGCGATCCGCTGGTCAGAAAGCAGGCGGAGGCAGAGAGGCAGGCCGCACAGGATGCCGTTGAGAAAGCGCGCCGGAAGCTCATTGTCGAGCAGAGTAAAGACAGCGATTTCCTGCTGCTTCCTCAGGGGCCGAAAGATTTTGACGCCGCCCTCGGGCAGACGCAGCTGCGGCAGGCGGCAGAAGAGTTCAGAGAGGATTATCACGGACTCTCCCGCACGGGTACCGGTAACTGGCTGTTTGAGGTGGCTGACTCAGCGAGTAACGCCATCTTCCTGCTCAATAATGACGATGAGTACGGCGAGTGGCGGAAAATGAAAGCCGCCGGTGAACAGCGGATAAAAATCCTTTTCCCCGAAGCGGGTGAAGCAGGCAACGCCAGTGAACCTGGCGGGTTGGTTCGGGCGCTGTTTGACGATCAGGTTCATGATTCCCGCGCGTGGTTTATGCACAACGCTCTTGGCGCCAGGGAGCCGTGGGGCAGCTATTTCCTCTACCGGATGATCTATTTTGGCAGCCGAAGCAGTAAGCCGGTAACGCCGCTGATAGTTGCCGGTGCGGTAGTGGGGGCAGCGACCCTCGCCGGAGGCGTGGCCATTATCATCAAACAGAAAAATGTGAAGCAGAAACTTGCGGGCCTTGCCGGTACCGTAGGAGCTGTTTATCTGGAAACCCAAGCTATCGATCTGCTTTCCGGCAAACCGCTGTCGATGCTGCCGGATGCCGCACTGTTACAGGCATCGACGAGGGAACCTGGTGTGGTCGTCGCCCGGCAAACGCAGGCAGTCAGTGAACAACGGCTGGCGCTGGCGAAATCGGTGATTGAGTCCGGCTGGGCAGAAAAGTTTGCGTCGACGAGGACGGCATAAGCCAGGGAAGGAATGACGGATGAAACAGGTAATACGTGAGGGCGATACCTTGCGGGAGCATGGCGGTAAGGTATTGGGCGGGCACTATCTTTGCTTCGGCAAAGGCATAGCCTGCAAGGGGGATGTGGTGAAGTGCAATAAACACGGCATGACGGTCATCAGCGAAGGCAGTTCGCTGATGGAAGCGGACGGGCAGCCGGTGGCTCTGCACGGGCACCGATGTGCCTGTGGGTGCACGCTGGTCAGTTCTTTCCCTGACTGTGGCGTTGCACAATGAGGCCGTGCCGGAATATCCACCTTATCGGGCAGCGCGTCCCCCGATGGCAAACGCTGGCTGTCAGTATGCGCACTGCTGGCGTTGCTCTGCGGAGGAGGGATGGCGCTGCTTCGCCCCGCCAGTGGGGCGGCATGGGGAACGGTGTGGGTCGTAATACTGATGAGGGGAGTCTGGCTCGTTCGTCAGCTTCATCACCGGCTAGCTGGCTCACGCAGTGTATGGATATTCTGCAGGAAGGGCGGAGCGGGATTTTACGATACGCGGATTTTTCCCCTGTTTTTTACACATGTTCTTAGTGAGGAACAGCAAAAGCCTTTGTTGCATCCTGTAGTGTTCTGGGCCTGGCAGGATATGGATAGCAACTCAAGAGGTATAAAAGGTAGCGGTACGCCCCAGGCTCGCGATGAAAAAAAAACCAAAATCGACCTCAGCGATCGCCAGTTGGAGTATCTGATGTGTGTCTGTGATGTCATGGTCCTCCTGTCGCACAGTGCACCGCCAGCGGGCAGGTATGCATCTCGACAGGCGCTTTTTTCTGATTGTTATCAGGACATGGTGGAGGCAACCAACCGGGGCATTATTCTGGATGAAGCACGCGAGTGCCTGGAGCATGGAAACATGGCTTGCTACATAAATAAATACCTGATGGAAAAAGGAAATCGTTTTACCAGAGGTCACGTCATCCTCCCTTTGTTAAGGTTCTTTTCATACAAGGAAGTTCAGATGAAACATTCACTGTTAAACCCGCTGCTGGCGGGATTGTTGCTGTTAACCGGCTGCTCGCAGCCTGCCGCTCAGGCCGGAGGCGGCGGCACCATTGACGCCATCAACCACACTAAATGGGCGATTAATCATTTCAGCGTGGATAACCAGTCGGGTATCGACATTATTGGTCCGTTCCAGGGCGGCGGTGGGGGCTGCTGCTACAGCGTGCCCGCCCGCTGGATGCCGGGTATGACGGTGCGAATTGACTGGGAAACCGGGGTAGGGGATATGGATGGATTTCCCGGTTTTGGCGATGATGAAAAGTATCTCGCCTGGGCTAAGAAAATGAAAGCCCGGAATCGTCAGCACAGCAAAACCGTCCCGGTACCCGACTATAACGGCCAGGATGTCTGCGGCATCACCGTGCACTTTTTGCCCTGTGATGATGTGAAGGTCACGACCAGCTGCTACACCTACGGCAGCCCGTCCTACCCGATAAAAGAGCCCGTCAGGATGAAGGAGCCAGAAGTATGTCCGAAATAGCGGAAACCGGTTCAGCCCTGAAGCAATTTTCCCCTCTTCGTTAATCCCCTCTTTATACAAGGAAGTTCAGATGAAACATTCACTGTTAAACCCGCTGCTGGCGGGATTGTTGCTGTTAACCGGCTGTTCGCAGCCCGCTGCTCAGGGCGGTGGTGGTGGCACCATTAAAGCCATCAACCATACCAAATGGGCGATTAACCATTTCAGTGTCGATAACCAGTCGGGTATCGACATTATTGGTCCGTTCCAGGGCGGCGGTGGGGGCTGCTGCTACAGCGTGCCCGCCCGCTGGACGCCGGGTATGACGGTGCGAATTGACTGGGAAACCGGGGTAGGTGGTTCTAAAGGTTTTCCTGGTTTTGCTGATAGAGCTAAATACAAAGCCTGGAAGAAAGAAGTTGATGCCCAAAAACGGCAGCACAGCAAAACCGTCCCGGTCCCCGACTATAACGGCCAGGATGTCTGCGGCATTACGGTGCACTTTTTGCCCTGTGATGAGGTTAAGGTGACAACCAGTTGCTGGTCACCGAGAAATGCCAGCTACCCGATTAAAGAGCCTGTCAGAATGAAGGAGCCAGAAGTATGTCCGAAATAGCGGAAACCGGTTCAGCCCTGAAGCAATTTCCCCCTCTTTGTTAATCCCTTCTTCATACAAGGAAGTTCAGATGAAACATTCATTGTTAAGCCCGCTGCTGGCGGGATTGTTGCTGTTAACCGGCTGTTCGCAGCCTGCCGCTCAGGCAGGGGGCGGCGGCACCATTGACGCCATCAACCATACCAAATGGGCGATTAACCATTTCAGTGTGGATAACCAGTCGGGTATCGACATTATTGGCCCGTTCCAGGGCGGCGGTGGGGGCTGCTGCTACAGCGTGCCCGCCCGGTGGATGCCGGGTATGACGGTGCGTATTGACTGGGAAAGTGGGGAAGCATCGACTGAAGGCTTTCCTGGATTTGCTGATTCAAAAAAATATAGGGAGTGGAGGGACAAAATGAAAGAGAACGATAGGCAGCACAGCAAAACCGTCCCGG
>NZ_JBGFSN010000006.1:0-142030 GCF_044342975.1 Pantoea osteomyelitidis | reverse complement strand
GGGCACGACGGCTGCGGCATATGTATGCTCAAAAAGCTGTAATTTACTGGCCCAGGGCAGACGTGAGGAAATCAAAGGGAAACCTTGTGTGATTTCTCAAATGACATTTTATGTCACCGGATTAAATTGTTCTTTGAAAACTATATCGGTTGATATCACCACTATGAATTAACGCACCAGACCTGCTAATGGCTCACTGCTGCCGGATGACTTCCCTACTGGCAGCTTTGTGCCAGAAGCGGAAGTTACTTACACAGGAGTGCTGATCAACAGAGGGTCGCTCACTAACTTTCAGATTATGGCTTAGATGGTAAACAACTAACCAGACCGTTTCAGGGTAATTCGCGCTCATCCAGACGCAGCAGCAAAAATGTCAGGCCAAGCCAGCGGCCAAACTTGGTGCCAACCTCTGACATCCGGCCAGCTTCGGAAAATCCAAACTTTTTATGCAGTGCAATCGATGCAGCGTTTTCAGATTCAATGCCTGCAACCATGATGTGCTTACCTTGTTTTGCAGCCAGTCTGATAAGTTCTTGCATGAGCGCGGTGCCTGCTCCTCCACCCCGCGTACTCTTATGAACGTAGACGGAGTGTTCCACGGTGTGCCGGTATCCGTCCCAGGGACGCCAGTCACCATAAGAGGCATATCCCAGCACAGCATCCGTTTCATCCACTGCCACGATGACAGGAAAACCAGCATCCTGGCGAGCTCTCATCCACTTTAAGCGGTCAAGAAAATCGACCGTTTTTTCATTCCAGACAGCAGTCGTGTTAAGCACGGCATCGTTATAAATCTCCGCAATCATTTCAGCATCACGTTCTGTAGCAGTACGGATAAGCATGGTAGACACCCCTTCGTTCATCTAATAAAGTAGATAAATCATACACTATCTTATTTATCCAATATGTTAGATGAAATGTCCAGTAAAGAAGACAAGCTGAATGCCCGTATCGGCCAAAAAGTGCGTCAGGAAAGAGAAAGGCGGGGCTGGTCACTGACGGAGCTGGCTGAAAATTCCGGTGTATCGCGGGCAATGATCCATAAAATTGAAAGTGGAAAAAGCAGCCCGACTGCCACGCTTCTGGCACGGCTTTCAGGTTCTTTTGATATGTCAATGTCACAGCTCCTTGCCCAGACAGAGGTGCGCACAGGTACGCTCGTCAGACATGAAAACCAGGCCGTCTGGCAGGATCCTGAAACCGGTTATATTCGTCGCCACGTCTCACCCGGGCAAATCCCCGTGGACCTGGTCAGCGTTGAGCTTCCTGCTAATTCCGCTGTCCCTATGCCTGCCATCTCTTATCTTTCCCGACGACAGCTTATATGGGTAATTGAGGGCAGGCTGACGTTTGAAGAAGGAATGAACACATTTGATATGCTCACTGGCGATTGTCTGGAACTTGGCGATCCCGCTGATTGTGTATTCAAAAATGACACTGATGAAGTGTGTCGATATGCCGTAGTTGTGCTCAAGCCTGCCTGAACGTAACTTACCGATTACGCACACCATGCCAGCCTTCCATAACTGATAAACATACTATTCGGGTATTCATTTTTTGAATCTCCAATGTCCGCTGATCGCTCTAAGCGGACACTCGGATATTTCAAAAAGGAGTCTGTTTGGATCCGGATTGCAAGGTCCACCAGGCAATGACGTTGTTATTCATAATGCATCTCCTGTGAATTAATGGCCGCCCATCAGCTTTTCGACCTCTTCGGGTTTGTCATGCACGCCAAAGCGTTCAATGATGGTGCGGGTCGCATCGTTCATGCCCCTGATTTCAACCCCGGTGCCCTCGCGGCGGAACTTGATCACGATGCGGTCCAGCGCGCTGACCGACGTTATGTCCCAGAAATGGGCGTGCGTCACGTCGATCACCACTCGCTCCAGCGCCTCGCGGAAGTCAAAGTGGCTGGTAAACCGGTCAGACGAGGCAAAGAAGACCTGGCCGGTTACGGTGTAGGTGCGGGTATCGCCCTTCAGCTCAGAGGAGACCGCCATAAAGCGGGCGACCCTGGCGGCGAAGTTCAGCGCGGCAATCAGCACGCCGGTCAGTACGCCAAACGCCAGGTTATGCGTGGCAACCACCACAACAACGGTTGCCAGCATCACTACGCTGGTTGAGAGCGGGTGAGAGCGCAGGTTACTGATGGAGCGCCACGAGAAAGTGCCGATGGAGACCATAATCATCACCGCAACCAGTGCCGCCATGGGTATCTGAGACACCCACTGGCGCAGGAATACCACCATTAACAGCAGCACCACGCCCGCCGTAAACGTAGAAAGTCGCCCGCGTCCGCCGGACTTCACGTTAATTACCGACTGGCCAATCATGGCGCAGCCCGCCATACCGCCAATGAACGAGGTGCAGATATTGGCAATACCCTGCGCCTTGCACTCGCGGTTCTTGTCGCTGGGCGTGTCGGTCATGTCATCTACGATAGTGGCAGTCATCATTGACTCCAGCAGCCCCACCACGGCAAGCCCCGCCGAGTACGGCAGAATAATCAGCAGCGTGTCGAGACTAAGCGGGATGTCCGGAATCAGAAACACCGGCAGGCTGTCCGGCAGCTTGCCCATGTCACCCACGGTTCGCACGTCAAGGTGAAGCCACATAGAAATGGCGGTCAGCACGATGATGCAGATCAGGGGAGAGGGAAGGGTTTTATTCAGGTACGGGAAGAGATAGATGATACCGAGGCCGGCAGCGGTCAGGGCATATACGTGCCAGGTGACGTTGGTGAGCTCCGGCAGCTGCGCCATGAATATCAGTATCGCCAGCGCGTTCACGAAGCCGGTAACCACCGAACGGGACACGTAGCGCATCAGGCTGCCGAGCTTCAGATATCCGGCAATCAGCTGGAACACACCGGTCAGCACGGAGGCGGCGAGCAGATACTGTAGCCCGTGGTCTTTCACCAGAGTGACCATCAGCAGCGCCATCGCACCGGTGGAGGAGGAAATCATCGCCGGGCGGCCGCCAAAGAAGGCCATAACAATGGGAATACAGAACGCGGAGTAGAGACCGACCTGAGGATCTACGCCAGCGATGATGGAAAAGGCGATCGCTTCCGGAATAAGCGCGAGCGCGACCACAATACCGGCGAGGACGTCACCACGGACGTTACCCAGCCAGTCCTTACGCGTCGAGGACAGCAACATAGTAGTTTCTCAGTTTTTGAATGCAGTCAGCCCGTGAGGGCAAAATTTATGTACGAAAAGACACATCCGCAGACGGGATGTTTTTGAGTGCGCGACTGAGGTTACTCAGTGCGACAGAGGAGGGTTAAGACTCAGGGTGGCGTAAGACGCATAATTGTTTAAGTTCTCCTTTACGGCTGTTTTATGCTTTCAGGACCAGGTTATATCGACTGAATATAGGGGTTCAGAGCAGGCGGCGAAGTCTGACTTTTCAGGTAAATAGCCCGAGCAGTACAGCGCAGCGTTTTACTATAAACGAAAAGCAGTGAAGATCAATGACTGGGCCTTTCATTGCAAAACGCGATGCGGCAAGCCCGGCGTTTGCAGAGAGGGCAACTCCAGCACGCCATCGGCAGCAAAAAGGGAAGCTGCGGTTTTTGGAATCTGAATGCTGTCCAGATAGTTCTGAACTGGAGAGCAAAGAATGAAATCTATCATTTCATAAATACAATAATATCGGGCCGGGGATTAAGAACGGTCTGGCCAGCGCCATGCAGGTTCACGAAGATGCTTAGCAAAGAAATCCGATAGCACCTTGACCTTCAGCGGGCGGCTGCGCGAGGTGGGGGTCACAAAATAGAGTCCACCCTGCGTCATTGACCACTCATCAAGTAAATGCATCAGGCGTCCATCTCTCAGATACTCTACAGCAATAAATTCCGGCAGCTCAGCGATCCCCTGGCCTGCCAGCAGGGGCGGCAGCAACGCATCGGAGTTGGTTACGCGCAGCGGTCCGCCTGGCACAATGTCCTCCTGCGCGCCAGAAGCGTGGGTAAACCGCCATACCTGACTCCGTGCACGATAGGCATAGCTGAAGCACTTCCGGACAGAAAGTTCGCGAGGATGCTGCGGCACGCCCTGTTCGGCAAGATAGGCCGGTGAGGCGACCAGATATTGCGTTACTTCACATAACCTGCGCGCTACCAGCGAAGAGTCCGGCAGCGCTGCAATACGCAACGCGGCGTCAAAGCCTTCTGCGATTAGGTCAACTGCTTCATCTGACAGATGTAGATCCACACTCAATTCCGGGAACTGCCGGATAAGTTCTGGCATCAGGGGCGCAACCCAGCGTAAGCCGAAAGACATAGGCACCGCTAAACGTACCTGACCACGTGGTTGTACCGACAGTTCATGAGCTTCGCTTTCTATCTCTTCAGCCTGGCGGTACATCTCAGATGCCTTTGCGGCCATGCTCTGACCGAACTCCGTTAAAGCAAGCTGGCGCGATGTCCGGTTAAACAGACGACCGCCCAATCGCTCCTCCAGTCGTGCTACAGCACGTGATACGGTAGGAACGGAGACGCCCATCCCCCTTGCCGCTGCCGCAAAAGAACCTTCCTCTGCCACTTTCGCAAACATCGCGAGTCCTTCGAAATCAGGGAATCTGTTCATTTCAAATTTGCAATAATAAGTTTCAAACCATTCTATTTTGAATATTCATTTTCGTCGATATGCTTCTCTCATCGCAACAACAATGGCTATCGCCAGCGAATCAGATTCGAGTCATGAACTCATTACAGGCAGACAAAAATGAAAACTCACCGCATCGCTTCATCACTTTTCGCCACCTCATTGTTGCTGGGTACGGCAGGCCTCTCTGCATCGACCTTCAGTGCAGATCAGGGGCCGCTGGTCTTACACATCAGACTTTTTCGTGGCGGACTATGACGGACTGAATGAAGGCGCAGAACGTGTAAATGCGGCCATCAGTAAGGTGCAGTCACAGCACCCGGGCTTTATCTTCACGCCGACTCCGGTTGAGTGGAATCACGGCATTGCCCGCGTGACCTGGGGCTATGGTCCGAAAGACAATCCTTATCTGGTGCGCGGCGAGGATGTGTTTACTGTCAGTGATGGCAAGTTATCAAGCGCCCGTGTTTTTCTCAGCAAATGATACACTTTGCTCGCGGGAAAATTCCCCTGCCGTTCCCGCCTGATTTTTCTCTGTTATTCCTTAACTACGGCCGGGAACGCCTCCACAAGCCATTCAATAAAAACCCGAAGCCGGTGAGGAACGTGCCGGTTCTGCGCATAGACAACGTGAAAGGGGTAGGGCGATGGACGCCATTTACGGAGTATTTCAACCAGCGTACCGGTTGCCAGCTCACGTCTCAGGGAATAAGTAAAGGTTTGCACAATTCCTAAGCCCGCTTCTCCGGCTGCAATATGCGCGTTGCTCTCATTTATACCGAGATGATACTCCGTTTTGATCTCCGTATTAACGCCGTTATGCTCAAACCTAAAGGGAAACGCTCGTCCCGTCGCCGGTGACAGATAACTGATGAGCCGGTGTCCGTTCTTCAGTTCCTCAGGATAAGCCGGGATGCCGTAAAGCCTGAGATAGGCGGGTGTGGCGCAGGTAATCATGGTCGCTTCTCCGATTTTGCGCGCTATCAGCGTAGAGTCATCCATTGGTCCTCCTCTGACAGCGCAGTCAATATTACCTCTGATAAGATCTGAGGGTTTATCTGCTACCTCCAGATCAATACGGATATCCGGATAGACCGCCATGAAGTCAACCAGCAACGGTATCAAAACATCGCGCGCGGTCGAACCTCCTATCGCTATACGCAGGTGGCCTTTCAATTTGTTGCGGGATGTCTTAAATGATGCATCGATCTCTTCCAAATCTCTAAGTACTCGTAGGGCCTTTTCATAGTACTCCCGCCCTTCAGGCGTGACTGTAATCCGCCGCGTGGTGCGCTGCAGCAGGCAAACTCCCAGATGTGATTCCAGCTGCTGGATGGTTTTACTGAGTGTGGCATTCGGCATGTTCAGGGAGTCAGCTGCGCGGGTAAAATTGCCAGCTTCGACAATCCGCGTGAAAGCTTTCAGGGCTAAAAATTGGTCCATTCGCACTGTTCCTGGTATTAATTTTCGATTATCCACGGACGTGGAAAGTGTTTTTTTAATTTATGTGTTTTTCCGGTTTGAATATTAACGATACAGTAATTACCGAACTTTACAGTATGAATCTAACTGTAAGCTAATGACTTATAAAGCATAATCATACTTTAATTAAGGAAGTGCACTATGAGTACCAAACTTTCGGGCAAGATAGCGTTGGTTACCGGTGGCAGTTCTGGTATTGGCCTGGCATCAGCGCAGGAACTGACAGAGCAGGGCGCAAAAGTTTATATAACCGGCCGCCGTCAGGAAGAACTTGATGCCGCAGTAGCCTTAATCGGGCCGGCAGCCAGAGGGATCCGAGCCGATGCCTCCGTATTAAGCGACCTTGATACAGTATTTTCTACAATTGCCGACGAAGCTGGCAGACTGGACGTGCTTTTCGCCAATGCTGGTGGCGGCGATATGTTGCCATTGGGCGCCATTACTGAAGAGCACTTTGATCGTATTTTCGGGACAAACGTACGCGGTGTGTTGTTTACCGTTCAGAAAGCGCTGCCGCTGCTGACGAACGGCGCTTCTGTGATTCTTACCGGCTCAACGGCTGCGGTAAAAGGTACGGCCAGTTTCAGCGTTTACAGCGCAAGTAAAGCGGCGGTACGTAATCTGGCACGCACCTGGGCGCTTGACCTCAAGGACCGTAGTATCCGTGTGAATGTCGTGAGTCCGGGTCCAATCCGCACGCCTGGCCTGGGAGGGCTCGTCCCGGAAGAGCATCGTCAGGGCCTGTTTAATATGCTGGCAGCGGGCGTACCCTTGGGTCGCTTGGGTGAACCGCAAGAGATCGGAAAAACAGTTGCGTTTCTGGCGTCTGATGATGCGAGCTTCATTAACGGATCGGAAATATATGTTGACGGCGGATTAGCGCAGATTTAATTGACTGCGGAACCGGCCATCCTCAAATTTTATGGCGACCGCAACATCGTATTTAATGCCTTTCCGTAGATTATGATCTACAAAGAAATTTATGGTTTATGAATATCATTATTAATGACCGTATAAATTTATGCTGATAATGCCATCAGCCTGAAATCATCTGCACATTATTAAAGGAAAAATAAACATGAGTTTTATTACCACATCTGACGCAACCAAAATATTTTATAAAGACTGGGGTGATAAGCATGCACAGCCGGTTATTTTCTCACATGGATGGCCCCTCAGTTCAGATGCCTGGGATGGGCAGATGCTGTTTCTGTGGCAACAAGGTTATCGTGTTATTGCCCACGATCGTCGTGGACACGGTCGCTCCGATCAGCCTGCTCACGGTAATGATATGGACACCTACGCCGACGACCTGGCAGCCCTTCTCGATGAGCTGGACATCAAAAACGCGGTGCTGGTTGGTCACTCTACCGGCGGCGGTGAAGTCGCCCATTACATTGGGCGCCATGGCGTTACCCGCGTGGCTAAAGTGGTTCTGGTCGGTGCTGTTCCTCCGATTATGGTTTCATCGGCACAGTGGCCTGAAGGCACTGATATCGCGGTATTTGACGGCATCCGCAAGGGAGTAATGGAAAATCGCTCAGACTTTTATCTGAGCCTGGCGATCCCTTTTTTCGGCATGAATCGCGAGGGTGTTGAGATCAATGAAGGTCTGCGCCTGAGTTTCTGGAATCAGGGTATGGCAGGTTCGATTGTCGGTCAGTATGCCTGTATCAGGGAATTTTCCGAAGTAGACTACACGGAAGATTTGAAAAAGATTACCGTTCCGGCGCTGGTTATTCATGGCGATGACGATCAGATCGTCCCCATTGCTCACTCAGGCATTTTATCTGCCGATATTATCCCCAACGCAGAGCTGAAAATCTATTCAGGCGCCTCGCACGGTCTGGCGGCAACACATCAAAATCAGCTTAATAATGATCTTCTGAATTTTATTAAGTTGTAGAATGTCAGGATTCTCCACCTCATTGAATGATGGGGTGGTCATGTTATTTCCTGGTATTTAAACCATTAACCCGCATTTTCCTTTTACTATCCTTTTGAATAAAGGCATATATGCGCATGAAATTGTATAAATTCCTTTTCACCGTGTTGGTACTGTTATATATAGCGGAGGTTAAAGCACACGAGCACATTGCCCAGTTTGTCCAGCCAAACTCTTCCGAAACCGCATTTATTCAGGACAACCAGACGGCAATGGATCGGATGATGACCGAGATGGAGGTTAAGCCATCCGGCAATATTGATGAAGATTTCGTGGCGATAATGACCCCGCACCATCAGGGCGCGATTGATATGGCCATCGCCGAACTGCGTTACGGCACGAATCCGCAACTCAGACGCATCGCGCAGGAAATCATTGTCACCCAGCAGCAGGAGATAACCGCCATGTATCAGGCGCTCAACAAACCGCTGCCGCCCGCGCAGGCCGCTCCCGACCAGATTACGCCTGCGAAGGGTGTGAAGCCCTGATACCCCGTTTATGCCGCTGGCAAATTTTCCTTTTTACAGATCCCATTGAACAGGACGCTTCTATGAAAACGTTATTACGAACAGGGCTTGCTGCCGCTGTTGCGCTCTCTGCTTTGCCCGCGTTAGCTGGTCAGGCTCCGTTCGGCGCTTCAGCAACTGATATTCCGCTAAGCCACAATGACCGCGTCTATGCGGCCGAACAGTTCTCTAATACGATCTCTGTTACCGATCCGGCCAGTAATAAGCTGCTCGGCGTCATCCGACTTGGCGATCCTCAGCCTGCAAACTTAAGCCCCCTCTATAGAGGGCAGGTACTGGTGCATGGCATGGGCTTTTCACCCGACCGTAAAACGTTGGTTGTTGTTTCGATTGGCTCAAACTCGGTGAGCTTTATCGATACCGCCACCAATGCGGTCAGGCATATCACCTACGTGGGGCGTTCGCCACATGAGGCGTTCTTCACTCCTGACGGAAAAGAGGTGTGGGTAACGGTGCGTGGTGAGGATTACGTCTCGGTGCTGGATGCCAGCAGTGGCGAAGAAAAAACACGTATTAAAGTGCCGGGCGGACCCGGCATGCAGATATTCTCGCCTGACGGACAGTACGGTTATGTCTGCTCCTCATTCAATCCGGAGACGGTAGTGGTTGACGTGAGGACGCACAAAATTATTGGCACAGTAAAACAGGCCAGTCCGTTCTGCCCGAACATTGCGGCGTCGCCGGACGGAAAACAGGTATGGTTTACACTTAAGGACACGGGGAAAGTACAGGTCTTTAACGCTAAGCCGCCTTTTACTATCATTAAAACCCTGGACACCGGTCCCATCACCAATCACGTCAATATAGTGCAAAATGCAAGGGGCAGTTTCGCCTGGATCACGGTAGGTGGACTCAACAAAGTAAATGTTTACCGTACCGATAACTTCGCGCAGGTAGCATCTATCCCGGTTGGGAATCTGCCGCACGGTCTCTGGCCATCCGGAGACGGAAAGCGTGTTTACGTTGGTCTGGAAAATGCTGATGCGCTTGCAGCTATAGATACCACAACCTACAAAGTATTAACCACGATTTCGATTGGGCAGGCACCGCAGGCCGTTGCCTATGTGCCAGGCGCAGTACCACAGGGCGACGGGATGAAGGGCCTGCAGCCACTGGGAATTGCCGGTCAGGCTGTGCATCTCCAGCTTAGGTCAATGGGTGCTCCTGATGATGCGCCGCCGGCGACAACGGTTTCTCTGTTTGAGCAGGGGATCACCCAAGTCCTCCAGGCATCAGCGACCGGGCTGGAGCCAAAGCAACCTTATCTGCTGGCCCTGTCATCGAAAGCAGACGGTAGTGGTGAGCTGGAGCCGCTTACGGGTTTTATGGCTAATGCTGCTGGTGCCGCTATTGTAAACGCCGTCGGCCCAATTCGGCAGATCGTGGATGCACGTCACGAGGATGAACGTCGCTATCTTGTCATTGCCAGAAGCGATGGCAGCCAGCAGCGAGAAATCGTACAGATTCAGGCGCCCTGATCTAACAGAGGGGTGACTTGCCCACCTCGTACTGCTGAATGGTTTGAATAAATGAATATTGAACAAGAGGCTAAGGGCCGCGTAAGCGGCTTTTTTATGGGCTGGATACAGTATTGCACTGAGGTACGAGTCGGATTGACCTGCTCCCCCGCAAAATAACATGGTCCGTTGTGAGCAATGTCTGCTTCTGGCACATAGCTAAAGAAGGTTTTCAGGCAGACGTTTTGCGTGGATAAATCGAATGCCTTCGCCTGCAGCGGCCGCAGGCGTCCGCGCCGCTCAGAATCAGAAGCAGCTCCCGCCGACCGGCAGCGGACAACATCCTGTAGTTACATCATCCATTAATAATCCTGTTTAACAGATCACCCCAGCCCAACCTGAAACCCCGCGCCCCTCTCCGGCAAAACCCCGGAGCCGGACCTGAACCCCGGTTGCCCCCACTGAACAGCCCCGGCCGCCCGGCCCGCAGGGCCGGTACTGCTGTCGCTGTTAGTGAATGGTGTAACTAAAGTAGGGGTGCCGCTGTGGGTGGTGCGCCTGAGGCGTTCTTTCGTCTTCGACCGGCTGGGTTCTGTGCGCCGGGAAGGCCGCTGCTTAAACGGCAGTTGCACAGGGTAGGGTGGTTAGCGCGAACAGGAGCATCAATTTATGGCAGAGATCTTTGTTTATTCTTTCATAAGAATACCAATCCTCTATTAATAAAAAATGTCTATCCATAGAGATGCCTTAATGTTGCTTACTTCATAACTAAAAAAATCAAACGTAAATCACAGGTAATTATCAGACTTCTATGCTTTTTCACTTCGTACACGTAATGTATACTTTGAGATAAATATCTTAACGGTGTATATGAAGTGAGCTCAATGAAACAAGCCTCTACTGAGAAGTTGGGTGAACTTGCCTATCTTACTCTGCGTCGTATGATTCTGGAAAAAACGCTTCGTAGTGGCGGAGCCGTCATTGAAGGTCGGCTGGTTGAAGAACTCAATATTTCTCGCACCCCGCTGCGGGAAGCCTTACTCCGACTTGAAGGCGAAGGATTGTTAGTAAGAACGAACGCACGCTCTTATTCCGTACGTTTTATCAGTGCTCAGGAATATTTCCAAACCATGAAAGTACGTGAGTTGCTGGAAACTGAAGCCATTGCATTATCAATCAAAAAAATTGAACCGGATATTATCGAACATATTATCGATCAGGTTCAGTCCCTGAAGGCGGGACAACCAGAGCAAGCCTACTGGGACGTTGATGATACCGTGCACACCTTGTTTGCCCAGCACTCAGGCAATGCGGTGCTTGCGCGCATGATTGAACAGGCTCGCACCCAGAGCCGGATGTTTGAACTCATTACACCTTTTAACCGCATTGAAGAAGACCGAGAAGAACACCTGGCGATCCTCAATGCGTGGAAAACAGGTGATGCCGCCGCCGCCAGTCAGGCTGTAAGTACGCATATTCGTAACCTGTCTGCCTTTGTACTAAAAAGGATTACTGAGGGCAATTAGTCACAGCAAGGGTATGCGCCATCCGCATACCCTTTGTCAGCGGATTATTTGAACGCACCAGGGCAGCAGGGACATCCCTCAACATGCAGAGGATTACGCTTTTCTACACTGGGTTTGCTGCGTAGTAACACAGGTTGAAAACTTACTTTTCGCGCTCTATTTTTTTGACAGATTGGACATGGCGCGGGTTCATCGCGCGTCGCTACCGAACGGCGCAGTTCAAAAGTTCCACAGTCTGAGCATTCGTAGTCGTAGTACGGCATTTTCTTCTCCTACCACTTGCCCACTTCACCACGGGGAATAAACCGACCCTGGCCAGTTTTACCCACCCATTGGTCATCGCTGACCAGCATCTTACCCCGTAGCAGCACTTTCTTTACTTTACCCTGCACCTGATGTCCTTCGAAGAGAGTAAAATCAACGTCGCTATGTTGCGTCGCGGCGCTGATGGTGTGTCTTTCATTGGGGTCAAAAATCACGATATCAGCATCGCTGCCGACTGCGATGGTGCCTTTCTGCGGGAACAGGCCAAACAGCTTTGCCGGAGCAGTAGACATTAATTCGACAAAGCGGTTTAACGATATACGACCACTGCGTACTCCCCCGTCATAAACCACCGTCATACGTGTCTCGACACCCGGAACCCCGTTAGGAATTTTGGAGAAATCATTCGCGCCCAACGGCTTCTGATTAATTTTTCCCAAATGACCTTCTTTCATGCAATACGGACAATGGTCGGTAGAAATCAGTTGCAAATCATCGGTTTTCAGCGCTGTCCAGAGCGCGTTCTGCGCATCTTTGGATCGCAGGGGGGGACTCATGACAAAACGCGCGCCCTCAAAGCTGTCTGACTCATCATTTTCTGCATAGGAGGATTCATCGAAAAACAGGTAATGAGGACAGGTTTCCGCGAATACCGGAATGCCCAGGTCACGGGCTTCAACCACATGCTTCAGCGCCTCTTTCGCCGAAAGATGGACAAAGTAAACCGGCGCTTCCGCCAGTTCAGCGAGCTTAATACCACGATGAGTTGCTTCACCCTCCAGCAACGCCGGGCGCGTCAGCGCGTGGTGGCGCGGGGAAGTATGTCCCTGCGCCAGCGCTTCTTGTATCAACAATTCGACGATAGTGCCGTTCTCAGCATGCAACGCTACCATGCCTCCATGCTGACCGACCATGCGCATCGCCTGAAAAATGGCCGCATCGTCAGACATCACCGTGCCTGGATACGCCATAAACATCTTGAAGCTGGAAACACCTTCATGACGAATGGCGTAGCGCATGTCCTCCAGCACCTGCTTATCGACAGCCGTAATAATCACGTGAAAGCCATAATCAATGCTGGCAACGTTGTCAGCCTTGGACTGGGCGCGTTCGATAGCCTGCAGTGGACTCGTACCCTGATTCTGCAATGCAAAATCGATGATGGTCGTTGTGCCACCAAAGGCCGCAGAGCGGGTTCCCGATTTAAAGTTATCAGCGGTTACTGACGGACCGAAGGTATTTTCCATATGGGTGTGGCAGTCCACACCACCCGGGAACAGCAGCATGCCGCTGGCTTCAATCACCTGACAGTTTGCGCCAGGTTGTAGGTTCAGGCCGATGCTGACGATCTTTTCATTTTCGATAAGAATGTCTGCGTGATAATCATCCACCGCAGTGATAATGCGCCCACCGCGAATCAGAGTACTGGTCATGTTTGGCTCCGCTTGAACTTAAGGGGTGGCAGTAAAAGATTGTGCAAAAGTCAATGCTGTCGCTAACCGCTGGCGCTGTGCGTCATCGACGGCAGGCACTGGCGGGCGCGGCATCGCATGGGGAAGATGGCCGTCAAGATGTAAGCAGGCTTTTAAACGCGCATTGGCATGGGTGCCAGGCCAGGAACCATAAATTTCCTTCGCCAGCGGATAGATATATTGATGCAGACGCTGCGCTTCGGCCAGGTTCTGCTCCTGCACCGCGTTATACAGCGCCACTACCAGTTCAGGTACCACTGCCGCCAGGCTTACCAGACTGCCATCGGTGCCAAGCGTGAAACAGGTTAAGAGATGTTCATCACCCGACGCCATCATCGCCACATGTGGCGCGACTTCCCGCACCAGCCGCAGGTTGGCTTCATAGGTAGCGGTTTCCCAGCTTCCTTCTTTCACCGCCACCACGCCAGGCAAACACACCAGTTGTTGCAGCAACGCGGGAGGATAGGCCATACCGCCGGAACTGACGCTGGCCTGGTAAAGCATCATGGGCAAACCTGCGTTTTCATTGGCGATGCGGTGATGATTGAGCACCGTTTTATCATCGGTAGAGAGCGTCCATGAATAGGGAGGAAACAGCAGAATAGCATCGGCACCGGCAGCCTTTGCATCATCGGCCTGCGCCTGGACATCATAGCTGTCCTCGGCGTTAAGACCTGCCACCAGCAGTGTGTCCGGCGGACATACCTGACGCGCCAACGTGACCACGCGACGTTTTTCTTCACGCGAGAGCGCAAAGTTTTCTCCGGCGTGACCGTTAATCAGCAGACCACGCATCCCTTTTACCTGTGAAACCTGACGCAAGTGAGCGACCAGGCTTGCTTCATCGATGTGGCGACCGGTGATGTCCATTGGACAGACGGTCGCAGCATACACACCCTGGTAATGGTGTAACTTTTTCATTTTATTATTAACCTCTGGAAAAAGATGCGACCGCAGTGTCTTCAGTGGGCAGCAGTCGTGATGGTTCAAAAAGCGGCATTTCTGGCTGCTGGCCTAAAATCTGTTGTGCCAGCAGCTTGCCCATGTAAGGGCCGCTGGTGTAACCGGAATGAACACAGCCAATGACATACAATTCAGAATGGTTCGCCAGCGACCCAATCATTGGCATCGCATCGGCGGTTTCCGACTCCAGGCCCAGCCAGATACGGGCGACCCTGGCAGATGCCAGCGCCGGGACGGCATGTTGTCCCAACCGCAGGTTACCGATCAGGTTTTCGGGTATGGTTTCTCTGCCGCCCAGCTCACGTGAGCCAATACCCTGCCAGCCGCCGCCAATTACCACGGTACCGTTAGCAAATTGTTTCATGGATAACAGGCCATTGGCGATACTCAGGACAGAACGCATTATTGGTGGCATCCGTTCCGTAACGATCAACTGGTTGATCAGCGTTTTTACCGGAATGGTGATACCAACCATCGCCAACATCGGTTCCAGCCATACGCCGCCCGCCAGCACCAGACGGGTCGCTTCAATTGATTGACTCCGGTCAGCCGTCGAGACGCTATAGCCTCTGTTTTTCCTTTCTATATGTCCGACGGCAAATTGCTCAATAAGGGTGACGCCTGCCTCACGCAGCGCCGAGTTGAAGGCTTTGCCCGTCAGATAAGCACTGGCGAAGCCGTCGATGTCACAAAAGGCGGCCGCCTTGATAGAGGGGTTAATGCCTGGATCGACCTTCATCGCTGCCTGCGGCGCAATGATTGAGATATCCGCGCCATACTCACGCCGGGCCGCAGCGCGTGCCTCCAGCATCGCGACTTCGGCGTCGGTAAAGGCGAGAGATAAACCGGGGGCGCGTGTCGCCAGCACGCCCTGGCCCAACCAGGTTTCCGGATGCATCCACATTTCCCACGCTTTCATGGCGTAGGGAACCAGCGCTGCACGCGTCATGTGCAGCGTTAAGGTTCCGGCATTGACGCCAGATGCGCTGCGGCACAGGGCATTGCGCTCAACCACCACCACGCGCATACCGGCTTTTGCCAGAAACAGCGCGGTGGAGCAGCCCATTACGCCACCGCCGACGATGCACACATCATATCGTTGTGAAGTCACAGCGGAGCCGCCTTAGGAATAGGAATATCGGAATAGTCATAGTCACCGGTCATATCGCTGATGGTGAGCGGGCGCAGCGGGGTGCGCGGAGAGAAAATGCCCACTGATTCACGCGACACACCCAGTTTGGTCGCCAGCAACTCTGCCGCGATATCGCCACAGGTGCGCCCCTGACAAGGCCCCATCCCGCAGCGCGTCCAGGCTTTTAGCTGGTTAACATCACGCGCACCGGCCTCGCAGGCTTGCTCAATCTCAGCGCGGGTGACGTCTTCGCAGCGGCATACCACGGTTTCTGGCGGTATGCATTTAACATGTCCTTCCCGCAACGCCATCATGGCTGCCATCTTCTGGCCAAAGCGGGCAGCGTGCTGCCAGGCTCTTGTGAGACCATCCGCTTCAGCTTCTGACGCGTTGTTGCCGCGAATAATGTCAACGCAGGCCAAACCGACCCGTTTTCCCTGCTCAATGGCGGCGGCGGCGCCACGAATACCGGCACCATCACCCGCAACAAATAATCGTTCACGGCTGGTTTGGCCTTTTTCATCAGTTTGCGCAACCCACCCTCCCGCCTCGCGGGAGTAGTGATGTTTTGCATGCAGCAAACGCGTAATGTCACTGGATGGCGTCAGCCCATGGCCCACGGCAACACAATCCACCAGAATCTGTTTGCGCGGGCCGACAATCGGACGGGCCGAGGCATCACAGGGAGCTAGCTCCGCCAGCAACTGTTCGCCATGAATGCTCACTTTCACCAGTGTATGGCGTGAGTAGAGCGGGATTCTGGCGCGCAGGATGGGTAAGCCATAATGCAAACTTTGTTTGAAAATGGCCGGGCGGCTTAACAGCGCAGCTGCCGTGTCAAGCCATTCTCCCCGCGATGCAATATCGACAATGGCCTTCACCTCACCGCCCGCTTTGAGGGTATTCCCCGCCACCGCCGCCAGCAGCGGCCCACAGCCAGCCACCAGCGTGGTTTTACCCGGCAGGGTACGTTGCGATTTCAGCAGAATGGTGGCAGCTGCCAGGCCAATTACCCCCGGCAGCGTCCATCCTTCAAACGGGACGACCCGTTCTGTGGTGCCGGTCGCCACCAGCAGCGCCGTCGTAGCGCAGGAGATAGCACCATCCGGGCCAAGCGCGTCAACGCGATAATCACCAGTGACGGCCCAAACGACATGCCCTAAAAAGGTGCAAACGCCGCTTCGCGATAAGGCATCACGCAGCGTTTCACCGGCCCTGAATTCCGCACCATCCATTTTTACGTCCGACATGATTGGCGCGCGATAGACCTGACCACCCGCTGCGGCATTTTCATCAAACAACGCGACACGCAGCCCCTTCGCTGCAGCCATCATTGCAGCTGAAGCGCCCGCAGGGCCAGCGCCTAAAACAATCAGGTCATAATGATTCATAAGGATTGATATCCGGAACAGATTGAACAATCAGACCCGCGCTGGCCTCAGTTTTGCAAGCCAATACCCGCTTACCTTCCACCATGACCAGGCACTCCTGACACGAACCCATCAGACAAAACATGCCACGAGGTTGATGTTGGTGAGGACTGAAGCGCAACGTTTTGACGCCGCTTGAAAAAAGCGCGGCGGCAATGCTTTGTCCGGGTAAGGCGGTATAGCCCTGATTGTCAAAAACGAAACGGACGTTTTTACCTGAGGTTTGCTGCATAAAGTCTCCCTTTTTGGTCGACAACTGCTCATTGAGGCTTGACAAGATGAAAGGCATAGTATCGTATACCAATCGTATATGTAAAGCATACGTATCTTATATCGTTGGTAAATTGCCAACACCAGGGTAAGTAATCAGACGACACCGGGAGTTAAATAGTGAATAGAATTAGCATGTTAGCAAGGGTGGTTGTTGCAGGATGTCTCGCCAGCGCCTTGTTTGGCGCGGCCGCCGCTAATGCCAGATCGCTGGATGAGATCATGAAATCCAAAACGTTGATCGTGGGCGTTAACCCAAATCTTCCTCCGTTAGGGGTCTATGACGATAAAAATCAGATCTCTGGTTTTGATGCGACGGTAGCGAAAAAAATCGCCGACTCAATGGGCGTGAAACTTGAACTGGTTGCGGTCGGCTCAAATGACCGTGTGCCGTTTATCATGTCAGACAAAATTGATGCGGTGATGGGCGGTATGACGCGCAATGATGATCGTATGAAGGTGGTGGATTTCACCGATCCGGTCAACACCGAAGTACTGGGTATCCTGACCACCGATAAAAAGCCATACAAAAAATGGCAGGATCTGAATGATCCTTCTGTGAAGCTGGTTCAGGTACGCGGCACCACCCCAATCAAATATATTCAGGACAATATTCCCAAAGCCCAACTGTTAATCCTCGACAACTACCCGGATGCTGTTCGTGCTATCTCCCAGGGTCGTGCCGATGCACTGATTGACGTGCTCGATTTCATGTTGGATTACACTAAAAAATATCCTACCAAATGGCATATCGTGGATGACCCGATCGAAGTGGATTACGACTGCATTGCCGTCAGCAAAGGCAACACCGCACTGCGTGAGAAGTTAAATACGGAGATCGCCACGCTGCATCAATCAGGCTTTATCGGCACCAGCTGGAAGAAATGGTTTGGTCACGCCATGCTGCATGATCCTACTGCCTCGCCGACGAAATACTGAGTTTCGTTCTGATTAAATCGAGCGCCTTCAGGATCTGGGGCGCTCTTGCGTGATAGAGCGTTGTTTTGATGAACCTGAATTTTTTCCCCATTCTTGATCAGTTGCCCTACCTGCTGGGCGGAGCCTGGATTAGCCTGCAACTGGCGGTGCTGGCTTTCGCCTTTGGTATGGTGATTGCGATGGTTTGCACCAGCATCCTGCGCTATGGTCCAAAGTTGGCAGGTAAATTTATTAACGGCTATGTGGTGTTTGCTACTAATACCCCGCAGCTTGTACAGATTTATTTTCTGTTTTTTGCCTTGCCGGAAGTCGGCATTTTGCTCTCGCCGTTCAATGCGGTGCTCATAGGCGCTACTTTCAATGCAGGTGCCTATTTATGTGAAATCCAACGGGCCGGTTTTGATTCGGTGCGTCGTATGGAAATTGAAGCCGCAGAGGTGCTGGGGTTCTCGCGTATCCAGATCATCCGTTACGTCATTTTGCCCCATGTGATTAAAGTGATGTTCCGGCCGCTTTCTAACCAGTTCATCGTTATGACCCTCGGCACCTCAATGGCTTCCATGTTTGGCGTCGAGGAGCTGACCGGACGCACCTATAACCTGAGTTCACAAACGTATCTGTCAGTAGAATCCTTCTCCGTGGCCGCCGTTATTTACATTATGATCACTATTATCGCCACCTTTGCCCTGGCAATTATGGGTCGGTTTCTTTTCCGCACCAGGACAGGGGGACTTTAATGAACTATTTCGACTGGTCAGAAATTACCGGCCTGTTTTCCTATTACAACCTGTTATTACTCTTACAGGGTCTGGGGATCACGCTAGCGCTGTCGGCGTTGGGTTGTCTGATTGGTTTTCTGGCAGGTTTTATGCTGGCAGTAACCATCCACAGCAAAGCAGCCATCCTGTCACCGCTTCGTAGCGCAGTGCATATCTACTTCTTTATTTTCCGTCGCATTCCCTTTCTGGTGACGTTATTTCTGGTGTTCTTTATCAGTCAGTATTCCGGGCTGCGTTTTTCGACCTTTACCGTAGCGCTGATCAGCGTCTGTATTATCGCCGCCGCCTACCTTGGGGAAATCATCCGCAGTGGGCTGGAGTCCGTGCATCATAACCAGTGGGAAGCCGCAGAGACGCTCAACTTTTCTTACCTACAGACGCTGCGCCATGTGATCGTTCCGCAGTCCCTGACGGTGGTAATTCCGCCCACCTTTAGCTTCTTCGTTATGTATATCAAAGACACGACACTCGCTTCGCAGATTGGCGTGATGGAGCTTACATCCGCCAGTAAGATTCTGTCAGATAAAGGCTTTTCGGCCACGCTGGTCTATGCCGTCGTCCTCATATTGTATTTCATTGTGTCTTATCCGCTATCGCGCCTGGGTAAGCGTCTGGAGAGAAAAATTGCCACAGCTCGACATCATTAATTTAAAAGCCGCCTATAACGATCAGCCCGTTCTGGAGAACGTCACTTTATCGGTTGAGAAGGGTGACATCATCAGCCTGATTGGGCCTTCCGGTTCCGGTAAAAGTACCTTACTGCGCGTGCTGATGGGCTTGCTGTTGCCGAAAGAGGGGCAGGTTATGCTGGAAAATAATCTGGTGGATTACGCGAATAAAAGCGAATTACGCCAGCTGCGCGAGTCCATCGCGATTGTGTTCCAGCAGTACAACCTGTTCCAGAATATGACGGTACTGGAAAACGTGATGATCACGCCAACCAAAATTAAAGGTTGGCCTAAAAAGCAGGTGGAACAGGATGCACGTCGCCTGCTGGAGCGAGTTGGACTCTCTCATCGCATCAACGCCTACCCGGATCAACTCTCCGGCGGTCAGCAACAGCGCGTGGCGATAGCCCGTGCGCTGGCACTGAAACCAACAATTTTGCTGCTGGATGAAGTGACCGCCGCGCTCGATCCCGAGATGGTCAACGAGGTGCTCGACACCATCCGTGAATTGGCTTCAGAAGGGATCACTCTGTTTATCGTTTCCCATGAGATGAGTTTTGTCCGGGAAGTGTCATCAAAAGTGGTGTTTATGGCTGACGGCCAGGTGGTTGAGATCGGTTCACCAAACCAGGTTTTTGACGCGCCGACTCATGAACGTACACGCCAGTTTGTCAGCAAAATATTACGCCACTAGCCCCAGGAATATCATTTGAACGCCCATATTTTTAGCCAGATAAATCCCCCTCAACGCCTTTTAATGGGGCCTGGCCCAATCAATGCCGACCCGCGAGTGTTGCGTGCTATGTCGGCACCCCTGCTTGGCCAATATGATCCGGCGATGACGGCTTACATGAACGAAGTCATGATGTTGTATCGCTCGGTGTTTCGAACCAATAACGACCGGACACTCTTAATCAACGGCACATCACGTGCTGGTATTGAAGCGATTCTGGTCTCTGCCATTCGGCCTGGTGACAAGGTACTGGTGCCGGTGTTTGGCCGTTTCGGTCATTTACTGTGTGAAATCGCTCGTCGTTGTCAGGCAGAAGTGCATATCATCGAGACGCCGTGGGGTACGGTGTTTACCCCCGATCAGATTGAGGATGCAATAAAACGAGTCCGACCTACTCTGTTATTAACCGTACATGGCGACACCTCAACCACCATGCGCCAGCCCATGGAGGAATTAGGTGCGATTTGCAGGCGTCACAATGTACTGTTTTATACCGATGCAACTGCCACCCTTGGAGGCAACATAGTCGAAACGGAATTATGGGGCATAGATGCCGTTTCGGCCGGGATGCAGAAGTGTCTTGGTGGTTCTGCCGGAACTTCGCCCATAACGCTGAGTGAACAGATGGCTGATTACATTTACCGTCGGCGACATGTTGAAGAAGGGATTCGGGATGCCCTCCATCAGGATGGGGAAGAAACCATCATTTCCTCCAACTATTTTGATTTGGCCATGGTCATGGATTACTGGGGGAGTGAGCGGCTTAACCATCATACGGAAGCGACGACTGCGCTTTACGGCGCACGAGAATGCGCTCGATTAATATTGCAGGAGGGTCTTAATGAGGGGATCGCGAGACACAAACTGCATGGCGACGCTTTGCGTTCAGGAATTGAAGCGATGGGGCTGGAAATTTTCGGTGATCTTCAACATAAAATGAATAATGTGCTCGGCATTCACATCCCTGACAGCTTACATGACCAGCAAATACGTGAATGCATGCTGAACGATTTCGGCATCGAAATTGGAACATCTTTCGGCCCTTTAAAAGGCAAGGTATGGCGTATAGGCACTATGGGATATAACGCTCGTAAGGACTGTGTCATGCAGACTCTTGCTGCTCTGGAGGCAACAATAAACCGCCATGGTTATAAAACCATTCAGGGTGCGGCAATGGAAAGTGCATGGCGTGTATATGACAACCATAAAAAATCTTAATTATCAATGGATTTACTAAATCTATCCGGCCCGATTTATAACAGCGCTTAGGGAATGGGCTGATAGTGAGCTTATTCACTCTGATTTGAATGATATGAGAATGTAATATTTATGTCCCCTCATCGATTACCTAATAAGAGTAGAGAGGGAGGTAAATCAGAAAAATATCTGACTTTAAGGAGAATAAGTAGTGCAAGTCCAATACAAGAAGGCATGGTTAAAAACACTTAACTTCACCCATAATTAAATAAATAATATAATGCCATTTATTTAGGGCTGGCCTGAATAAATGGCAATTTGACGATAATGTTTAATTATTCAATTGCAGTGAACGGGCCCCTCAGATGCTAACTTTTTGGTGAGCGATTTATAGAGTGCGTCCACCCTGGCCGCGATTAACAGCAGCCCGCCGCTGAACCCGGCGCTGGCCGATCTTATCGGCCTGTCATCCGCCGCCAGCCGGCAGACGATGCGTTCCTTTCTGAATATCGTACCGGGATACTCGCCTTCAGCTTCCTGCAGAGCTGCGCCTGGGGCAGCCTGCGCCGTCACCACGCAAAACTATGACCGACGCGGGGGTGAGCGCCTGCGCAAAACAGCTGACAAGCTAAGTTTTTTATTCAGTAATATCGTGATACCTCATAATCATAATGCGGTATTTCGGGTGTTTTACCTGAGATGACATCACTCAGAAGCTGGCCTGAGCCGCAGGCCATGGTCCAGCCCAATGTCCCATGCCCGGTATTCAGCCACAGGTTACTCAGATGAGTACGCCCAACTATCGGCGTGCCGTCTGGCGTCATAGGGCGCAAGCCTGTCCAGAACGTTGCCTGTTCAACGTGACCCCCTGTCGGATATAAGTCTCTTACCACCATCTCCAGCGTTTTTCTCCTGGCGGGAAGCAGTGCTTTACTGAACCCTGCAATTTCGGCCATTCCTCCAACGCGGATACGATTATCAAATCGTGTAATGGCTATTTTATAGGTTTCATCCAGTACGGTTGAGGCGGGCGCGCCTTTTTCATCTGCAATCGGGATGGTCAGAGAGTAGCCCTTCAGCGGATATACAGGTATTTGTATCAGGCCCTTAAGAAGCTGTGTGGAATAGGAACCAAAGGCAAGAACATAGCCATCTGCCGTCAGCGTTTCATTGCCGCACTGAACCCCCGTAATCTTATTATCTGAGGTGACGAGCCTGTCCACGGTCTTATTGTAGAGGAAATGTACTCCAGCCTTTTCGGCCATCGCTGCCAGCTTTTGAGTGAACAGCTGGCAATCACCGGTTTCATCATTTGGCAGCCTTAACCCACCGGTAAGCTTGTGGGACACCTTCGCCAGTGCGGGTTCAGCCTGTGCCAGCTGGCTGGCCTTAAGAAGTTCATACGACACTCCGGCTTCCCTGAGCACAGCAATATCTTTGGCAGCGCTCTCATACTGCTGTGCTGTCCGAAACAGCTGAAGGGTTCCGCCCTGGCGGCCTTCGTACTGAATACCGGTTGAAGACCTGAGCACCTTAAGACAATCCCGGCTGTACTCAGAAAGGCGCACCATTCTGCTTTTGTTTTCGGCATAGCTTTTTGGATTGCAATTTTTGAGCATTTGCAGCATCCACGCCATCTGAAAACCGGTCCCGTCCGGGCGGATGGATAAGGGGGCATGCTTCTGAACCATCCATTTTACTGCTTTAAAAGGGATGCCAGGCGCAGCCCAGGGGGCAGCATAACCCGGAGAGATTTGGCCGGCATTGCCCGCACTTGTGCCAAGGGCAGGACCCGCTTCACGCTCAATCACGGTCACATCATGTCCTTCCTGTCGGAGATACCACGCTGTTGCGACACCGACAACACCACTTCCTAATACCAAAATCTTCATTACGCTGTTTCCTGAATGTTGTTAACCGGTTGACCACGCTGTCTGGCAGTAAAAAATGTTAATCATGTTTAAGCTGTGTCAGATGTTCAGCTTTCCAGCACCTGACGGACTGGCCATGCTCTAATGGCCTGAGCAATTGCGGAGTACGGCAGGCATCGGTTGCATGGGGGCAGCGCTCCCGGAAATAACAGCCTTCAGGAAGCTTCCGGTTCCCCGGTAGTTCTGTGTTTCCAGGTGCGCCATCAAGCTCCATACCGATGCGCGGTACGGACTCCATCAGGAGCCGGGTATAGGGATGACGGGGAGAGTCGAGAACCTGTTTGGCCTCTCCAACTTCAACAATCTGACCGAGATACATCACCGCTACGCGATCGCTCATGTGACGCACAACTGAAACGTTATGAGATATCAGTACGTAAGTGAGATTTTGCTGTTTCTGTAATTCCACCAGAAGATTGAGGATCTGCGCCTGAACGGAAATATCCAGAGCTGAAGTGGGTTCATCCAGAACCATGATATCTGGCTGGCCTGACAGGGCCCGGGCTATGGCAATACGCTGACGCTGCCCGCCCGAGAAGGCATGTGGCGGCCTGTCGAGGTATTCCGGGTGGATGCCTACTTTTGCAGCCAGCGACTCAGCGAGTGAGCGGCGTTCTTTTTCTGAGGTTCTGGACTGTATCCATACGGGTTCGGTAATTGAACGCCATACCGGCAGACGTGGATCGAGCGAGGATAGTGGGTCCTGAAAAACCATTTGCATGCCACGTCCCAGCCAGGAGTTCGGTCCCCGGGCGAGCTCAAGCTGGCCGGTCGTCGGTTTAAGCATCCCCATCAGCAGCTTAGCCAGCGTACTTTTTCCGCAACCGGACTCTCCCACAATACCCAGGGTTTCACCGCGCAGAACAATCATGTCCAGACCGTTTAACGCATGAACACGCTCGGTAACTTTGCCGCGCCAGTTGGCTTTAGCAGGAAAATTAACGTGAACGTCATTGAGTTTAAGTAAGGATTCAGACATTTGCGTCCTCCTGTTGAGGATACCAGCAGGCTACCTGTCGTTCTGAGTTCACTGAACGTCGCAATGAAGGCTTGTCGCTACAGGCTTCCCCGGCTGCAAAACAGCGATCACGGAAGGCACAGCCAACCGGTAATTTAGCGAGATTGGGCACAGTGCCCGGTATAGAGGCGAGTTCTGAACGGGGCTCACTGCCGTCGGGTGTACACTCAAGCAAACCGGCAGAATAAGGATGCAGGGGCTTCGTCAGCACGGTGTTAGTCAGCCCACTCTCAATAACAGACCCGGCATACATCACATACAGCCTGTCGCAAACCTGCGACACCACAGCCATATCGTGACTGATAAAAAGCACGGCCGTTCCGGTAGATCTTGCCTTTTGCTTAAGCAGTCGAAGTACCTGACGCTGCACCGTAACGTCCAGCGCTGTGGTAGGCTCATCAGCAATCAGCAAATCAGGATCGCAGGAAAAGGCCAGCGCAATCATGACGCGCTGGCGCATCCCTCCCGAGAGCTCAAAGGGGTATCGGTCCATCACATTTGCAGGATCGGCTATCTGCATATCGCTGAGTAATTCAACCGCGCGCGCACTGGCCTGTTTCTGGTTTAGCGAGCGATGCTGTCGAATAACATCGACCATTTGCTTGCCGATACGGCGGGTAGGATTCAGGGCTGTCATGGGCTCCTGAAATATCATTGCGACTTTGTCGCCACGCATTTCACGCATCTCAACTTCGGAGGCGTTGAGCACATCTCTCCCCAGAACTTCAAGCTTGCCGCTGTTTATCTGATAAGTGTCCTGAGGAATAAGGCGCATAGAAAGCATTGCCGTTACCGATTTACCGGAACCGGACTCACCCACAACGCCAACGATTTCACCGCGATTGATGTGCATTGAAACATTATTTAAAACACTCACCTCACCCTGATAAATCGGGAAGCTGAGCCTTAAATTTTCAATCGTCAGAATTCTGTCTTTCATCAGTTACGCCCCCCGGTTTTTGGATCGAGCAGGTCCTGTACTCCGTCCCCGAAAAGATTAAATCCAACAGCGGTAATCAGAATTGCGGCACCCGGAAACAAGCAGTACCACCACTGATCCAGAACGTAATTTCGACCAATGGCGACCATTGCGCCCCATTCCGCGGTGGGTTGCTGCGCCCCCAGCCCAATGAACCCTAACGTCGCGGCCATCAGTATTGCACTGCCGATGTCCAGTGAAGCCTGAACCACAAGCGGAGGCAGGGCATTTCTCAGAATATGCCAGCTGATGAGGTGCCAGCGGGATGCACCAAAGGTTCGGGACGCCTCTACAAACGTGTGCTGCTTAACAATCAGAGTTTGCCCGCGAGCCAGTCTCACATAAAACGGTATGCGTACAATGGCGATTGCCAGCATGGCATTAAACAGGCTTGGTCCTAATGCAGCAGCAAGTGCCATCGTCAGTACCAGGGAAGGAATTGACAGCATGATGTCCATAAGGCGCATGATAAACGCATCACTTCTGCCTCCCAGCACACCTGACAGGCATCCCAGCAGCGAGCCGCTGATGCCTGCCAGTAAAACCACTGCCAGTCCCGCCGCGACGGATTGCTGGGTGCCAATAATAACCCTGCTGAACAGGTCCCGGCCCACTTCATCGGTGCCAAACCAGTGAGCCGCACCTGGAGCCTGAAGGCGTTCGGCCAGGTTTATCGCATTCGGATCCTGCGGCACAATCCAGGGTGCAAAGACCATCAGCCCCAGCATCAGGATAATGATGGCTCCGCCAATGACTGTCAGCGGACTCTTGCGTACCATCCAGAACCGGCGCTTCCATGCCATAAGACGGGGATTAACCCGGGTATTAACAGGCTGTTCCTGCGTTAACATCATTTTCAGGCTCCCCGACCCATTCGCGGGTCAATCCACAGATAAAGAAGATCGACGAACAGATTCACCAGCACGTATGCAAACGACACCACTATGGCGAACCCCATGACAGCCGGAAAATCCAGCGCCTGTATGGAGGAAACGACATAAGCACCCATGCCCGGCCAGGCAAAGACCGTTTCAGTCAGCACCGCTCCATACAAGAGGTCGCCCAGTGCAAGGCCCAGTACCGTCACGGAAGGGATCAGTGCATTAGGTAGCGCGTAACGCACCACGATCGTGAATTTCGTCAGCCCACTGGCGAGCGCGGTTCGTATATAGTCTTCGCTCAGTTGCTCAAGCATTGCAGAGCGGATTTGACGGGCCACAATGCCAAGATGAACAAAGGCAAGCGTAGTGGCAGGCAAAATCAGGTGCGTCAGGGCATTAAAAAAGACGTCCATATCGCCGCTGAGAAGCGAATCAATGAGATAAAAGCCCGTGACGCGCGCAGGCGGATCTAACCAGTCATCGAGTCGTCCACTGCCGGGCAGCAGGCTGAGTTTGCCGTAAAACAACACGATAACGCCCAGTCCCAGCCAGAATGCCGGAGTGGAAATCCCCGTGAGCGCAAGCAGGCGCACCAGATGATCAAGCCAGCGGTTTTTGTAAACAGCTGAAAGCACGCCCAGTGGCACGCCAACAATCAACGCAATCAGGAGGGCACAAAATGCCAGTTCCAGTGTTGCCGGGAAAAAGGCTTTCAGGTCTTCAAGAACGGGACGCCCGGTGCGGATGGACATGCCGAGATCGCCATGCAGAAGCTGTTCCACATACCGGATAAATTGCTGCCACAGGGGCAAATCAAGCCCCAACTGCTGACGTATATGTTGCACAATCTCATCACTGGCGCGATCACCAGCAAGTAAACGTGCCGGGTCGCCTGGAATAAGATGCGAAATAATAAATGTAATAACGCAGACGCCGGCAACGACCAATAGTAGTCCCCAGCTACGCTGTCTTATTAAACTCCAGAAGCTCATGCTTGTTTCCTCAGCAGGGTCAGAGCTGACCCTGCAAAATAAGGACTGATTAAATTATTCTTTGCTCATGCCTGAAATATTAAATATCTGTTCAAGCATGGGGTTAAACACATAACCTTTTACATCCTTATTCATACCGACCTGATAATTCTTCTGGAATAAATAAACGTATGCAGCGTCATCAATGACCGTTTTTTGTGCCTGCTGGTAGAATTTAGTACGCTCAGCCTGATCGGATGTTGACACGGCTTTCTTCAGCAGAGCATCCACCTGCGGATTTGTATAGAACGATCGATTACCTGGCAGCCCTTTTTTATCAGTTTCAAACCAGTAGTTCATGAACATATACGGGTCAGCGAAGTCCGGGCTCCAGTTGCCAATCGCGATGTCGTAGTCACCTTTACCAATGCGTTCACGCATCGTGGCATTAGCAAGTTTTTCAAGTTTCACGTTAATACCGAGAGTCTGGAGGTTCGCCTGCATGGATAATGCAATCGGCTCCCAGTTAGGATCGTTATCGGAATACAGAAACGAAATTGTTTTGGGTTTGTCAGCGACCTTACCCAGTGCCTCTTTCGCTTTATTTAAGTCAAAAGAATATTGCATTGCGCCAGCATCATAGCCCCACATGCCTTCAGGAATTGGTCCACGCATCTGCTTCCCGTTGCCGCCCAGAATGCCCGCAACCATTCCTTTATAATCCGTCGCCCAGGAAATGGTCCGGCGTAAATCCGGCTGATTTAACGGCGCTTTGCTGTTATTCAGATAAAGATAGGTGACACGAAGTGCCGGGTAATCATATACAGCGACTTCCCCCTGTTTTTTCAGCGCCGCAAACTGATCTACGGGCAGGGAGTCGGCAATGTCCAGGTCACCTTTTTCCAGCTGAAGGCGACGTGCCGAACTTTCACTGATGATTTTCACCGATACGCGCTTAAAGGAGGGCTTATTTCCTGCAAAATGCGGGTTGGGCACCAGTACGAGCTGCTGCCCCTTCTGCCAGCGTTGCAGCATATAGGCGCCTGAACCTGCGGTGTGTTCTGCCAGATAGCCACGGGCATCATCAGCAGCATGCGCTTTCAGAACTGCCGGGTTAATGATAGATGCGCCATCGTTTGCCAGCGTGTAAAGAAAAGGCGCGAACGGATTGCTAAGCGTAAAGCGAACCGTCTGAGGATCTACCACCTCAACCTTAAGCCCCGCAGGAAAGGCTTCGGACGGGCCCTGCTTGATACGCATCAAACGCTCAAATGAAAGCTTTACGGCTTCAGCCGTGACGGCCGTACCATCATCAAAAGCAGCACCACTGCGAAGCCTGAAGGTCCAGACTTTACCGTCTTCTGAGCTTTTCCAGCTCTCGGCCAGGTCGCCTTCTACATCAGTGGAACCTTTGCCATTCTCAGTTTTGTATTTCACCAGTCGCTGGTAG
Source organism: Pantoea osteomyelitidis (assembly GCF_044342975.1). Classification (NCBI taxonomy): domain Bacteria; kingdom Pseudomonadati; phylum Pseudomonadota; class Gammaproteobacteria; order Enterobacterales; family Erwiniaceae; genus Pantoea; species Pantoea osteomyelitidis. The sequence continues at coordinate 113,403 of NZ_JBGFSN010000006.1, read as the reverse complement.
GCCGGATAGGTGACGGTCCAGTCGTTATTATCAATCGTAACCGCCGGGTCAAGAGTTTGTGGGTCGGCGGCTTTGCCGATGACCAGCATATTTTTCGGTACTGCAGAGAGTGCCGGGACCGCAACCGATGACAACGCCGCTGCGATCAAAAGAGGCAAAAAGGCCTTGGGTGCTGTGAACTTCATTTTCATGGTAATACTCCGTCAGTCTGGGCCGGGGAAATACAGGTGAAAACATCGTTAATGAGCGGATAATCCGCTGCTTTTGGTAATTCAAAATGCCACCACTCTGTCGCGATACCGGTAAAGCCCCCGCCAAACATAACCGCGTTTAAAAGAAGCCGGTTTCGCTGAAAAGCCTGAGCAAGTGATGGATGATAGGGATGTGATAATTCGTCCATTTCGTCAAAGCCGGTGCCCATATCAAGAATTTGCCCGTCTGCATCCATCAGGGTGACATCAATGGCTGTTCCCCTGGTATGATTAGAACCCTGTGAAAGAGGGACGACATAGTCCTGGTCAGGACAGGCATGCCACAGCAGTTCCTGGGCTTTTTGTGGTCGGTAAGCATCCAGTACGAGTAAAGAGAACCCGGCCACACGGGCTATCTCGATACTTTTTCCAAGCGCAACGGCTGCATCAGCGTGAAGCAAACACTTCGCTATGCTGTAAATGGGCTGACCCGTAATGTTGTCTGATGTGGCGTATTTCATATCAATATGCAGCTGGGGAAATTTCTCTGCGACATCGATGAGCTGTGTTTCCTGAATCATTATTGATTCCCTGTTTTATTAACGTTCAAACTGACCAAATTCCTGCTGAAGCAGGCGGTTTTGCGAGAGACGGGCTGAGAGCCTTGGTCCCAGGCGCTCTACTACTGCAGAAAGGAGAAGGTTGAAAAGGCAGCTCACGGGGGCAAGAGAATCCCAGAAGTTACCGGTATCAGTTTTTACCTGTAACAAATCAACCGGATAATCCCTTGCCCAAGGGCACCAGATATCAGTCACCAGTGCCATGGATACGCCGCGCTCCGTTGCCACGCGGCAGAACTGTCTCGCAACCGTTGAATAAGCACGCGTGTCCGTCAGCACGACGTAAGGTTTTTCATATTCAGAGTTAAGCGATTCAAGCCAGCTTCCGGAACTCCCATCGGCATACGTCACACGCGGACGCAGGTACTCAAGATGGCTGAAGAAGGTGTTGGCTACTCCTCTGGTTGACTGAATACCCAGGATGACAACCGCATCCGCGTCAGCTATCTGCTGGCTGATAGTGGCAAACACCTCAGTCTGCGCCAGCTGATAGACGTAACGGATTGCCTCCAGCTCCAGCTGAAGCGACTGATGAGCCCGGTCGGGCAGTGACTGCTGATGCGCCCAGGAATCAAGGCGGTCAATGACCCCCCAGTGCTTGTAAGGTGTGTTTGGCACGTCACGCAAAATATTTTTGACGTCCTCCAGATTGCGATAGCCCAGCTTTCTGAGGTAACGGCCGACAGTGATGCCGCTGGTACCGGTTACCTGCGCAATGCTGTCGGCTGTCTCAAAGGGGATCTGCTCCCTGTTATTCAGCAGCCATGAACTGATCCGTTTTTCACTGGGCGTCTGAGAGCTGTAAGCCGATTCGATTGTCTTGAAAAAATTTGTGTCCGCGTTCATTCCCGACCCAATGTTATTTTGTTGTCATTGCACCTGGTTCTGACATAAATTTCACAAAGCATGATGCGTGCCAGGTTTTGAACTAAAAGAATTCAAATAAATTTCATTAGGTTATTTTTTATCTGGTTGTTGTTGGCAATTTATCTGAATGGGGCTGAGCGTAATACCGGTGCAACACCAAGGGCATTTGCCTCACATCAGTGCAACGTTTGATCACAAGAGTTTTGACGGGAAGCAGCGTTCTGTTCCCGTCCAGTCCGATGGTTAACTACTGTAAAAGCCAGCAGCCAGAAGCTGCCGCATCGTCTGCTGGATTCGGTACGTTAACACCTTGCACACGGCACTGAATTTGCCTTTCTGTTACTGGGTGTTGTCGCATGGATGCGCTATGTCAGCCGTAAAAATGAACAGGGAATGCCAGTTAAGGTGGTTAATCCCCTTACTGCGTAGCTTTAGCGAAGCAGTACCTGAATAGCGAAGAGTTTGACCGACCTTAACTGGCATCAAAGCAGATATTTGATGATGAACTGCCCGCAGATTTAATCTTTGTAAATAGTGTGATGAAGGCTTACCGTTTTTTGAAAGAAACCGGGGTTTTTATAATATCCAGTCATCACTTTCCCCTCGGTTATTCAGACCGAAATGCCTCATCACTCATCGCCGCTAAAATAGTTTTTAACGGATCAGGCCGGGATGTACTGCATGCCCCATTTGTTGAGGATTTTTTGCAGAGAGCCGTCTTGTTTCATGCTCTCAATCGCCTGATTGATTTTCAGCAACAATGGCTCATTACCTTTGCGTAGTGCAAAAGCGATCGGTGCCACTTTCGTTGACTGATAGCTTTCTACGACGTGCATTCCTTTAAGCGCGCCGATACTGGCTTGCCCTTTTATAATAGGATAATCGTTCATACCCACTGAAACCCGTCCCAAAGAGACGTCGCGGGCCAGATCCGCTGCGCTCTCATAAAACTTGATCTCTTTGGCTACATTCATTTCAGAGATACGCCGGCCATAGTCAGTGCCGGCCATAATACCAATCGCTTCGCCTTTAAAATCGGCGGGTGAGCGGTACTGTTTTTTATTGTCGTCCCGGGCATAAATACCTTCGCCAACACTGGTTATGCCGTCAGAAAAATCAACTTTCGTTTTTCGCTGGTCGGTTGGGGACATACCCGCCACAATCATATCGATCTTGTCAGAAAGCAGTGACTGCAACAAAGTTGAAAAAGGTATGGCATTAAAACTCACTTCAAAACCGGCGCGTTTTGCCACTTCCTGCGCAATTTCAGGCATGAATCCTTCAAATTTGCCGGACTCCATATCCATAAAACAGGTAGGGCGACTGGAGGGAGTCGACCCCGCCAGAAGCTTCAGGGTTTCGGCTTGAGCACTGACACTGAGCAGGTTGACGCAAAGCGCACCCGTTACCATCAGCTGTGAAAATCGCAAAAAGCCCCTTTTACAGGCATCACTGGCGGCGGAATATGACATCGTTGACATATTTACTCTCCGTATAAAAGTTAAGCATGGCTGATAACAAAACGTGACGGAACGCAGTATGTGCGGACTTAACATCTGAACTCCGTTTGATGGAATACCACTGTCGGTTGGGTCTGTGAGAGCAAACTACTTAACTGCGGAATACCGCTGCTTCAGGTTCTCAGTGCTCTTATTACTAATACTTTGTGAAGGATATTTGAAAAATAAACCTATAGAAATTAGTGAAATAAAGGCAATGGCTGCGACGTAATAGACCAGCGCAAAGGGGCCTGACCAGCCTATCAGGGACGCAGCAACAAGCGGTGCCGTTCCGCCAAAAAGCGCGGTGCCAGTGTTATAAGCAATCGCGCCTGCCGTCGTTCGCATTTCCGCCGGGAACATATCGACCAGGCTGATCGTCATTCCGCTGGTAACCATAGGGAATATCATTACCGGCACAATGGCGGCAATAATGGCGCTCGTCAGCGTACCCTGTTGTGCAAAAGTGAAGGCAAAGAACATCGCCGGGATAATCAATATACAACCCAGCATCAACCAGCGTTTTCGGCCGATGACATCACTCAGGTAGCCATGTAACAACGTGCTGAAGATAAGTACAAACTGAGAAACAAGCACCGCCAGTGCGGCATCCGGTTTCGCCATGCCGATAAAAGTTGTCAGATAGGTGGCAAAGAATCCCAGCATCAGATAATTGGGCAGGGTATGGCTCATCAGAATCGAGATGAACACCAGGATGTTTTTCCACTGTGAACGAAGCACCACCAGCATGGAGGGTGGCCTGATGTTCTTTTCAATTCGCATCTGCTCAACTGCTTTGAACTCGGGACTTTCGTCCAGCTTGCGCCGAATCAACAGGCCAACCAGTCCGAGAGGCAGACCGATGGCAAACATCACACGCCATCCCCAGGACTCCATTTGTTCAGGTGTAATCAGTGACGACAGCAGTGTGAACAGACCCATCGCAATCACTGTTCCGATGTATGCGCCTATAGGAGAAAAAGAAGCGCGGAAGGCGCGTCGCCGCTGATTACTGTTTTCAACAATGTAATCCGTTGCAGTAGCGTATTCGCCTCCGGCGAAGAACCCCTGAATCAAACGGCAGATGATGAGCAGAACGGTGGCTGTTGTGCCTGCCTGGTCATATGTCGGAAGCAAAGCCGTCAGGCCGGTTACGATGCTCATGCCCGTAATAGTGATCATTAATACTGAACGTCTTCCCCAGCGGTCACCAGCCAGCCCAAGGACAATCCCCCCAATCGGGCGCACAAGAAAGCTTGAGGCATAGACCAGCAAAACAGCCAGTAATGCGGTGAGGGGAGCATCCTGAGGAAAAAAGATGCGAGATATCACGCTGGCAAGAAGACCGTAAATCGCAAAGTCGAGAAATTCCACCAGATTACCAGCCACTGCGCCTATTAACGTTTTACGCTGCATCTCAGCGGTTACCGCCGGAAGCTTTACTGAAGTAGTCATTGTTAACTCCATCATCACCGCAAAAACACGGACAGTTGAACGTGATGGAATAAGCATTGCACTCATTCCACTATACGGCATGGCATTCCGTCTTTTACGTTAATTGAGCAAAAATTGAACGTCAACAGTCTGGTAATAGGAGTTCTTTATGGATCACACTTAGAGATGTTCTGCGAAAGTAAATGGCTTTTACCACTATATCTATAAAAAACAATCAGATGAGAAGAGATGTGATGAAAAATGGCAGGTTTTTGATGGTGCCTGCCATGTGATATTAGCTTTTGAGGCTCTTCTGAAAGCCGATGGACTGAGCGGCTTTTACCGTCAGGTTACCCCAGTGATCAATTTTATTTTCCTGATAGCGGGAGTCAGGCATTGAAATGCAGATACTGGCAACAGGCTGATGCGCCGCATCAAAAATGGGTGCACCAATAGCAAAGATGCCTGAGCGATAATAACCCCGGTTGACCGAATAGCCACGCTCACGGACCCGCTGCAGCTCCTGTTTCAGCTCTGCGGGATCGGTGATAGTCGACGGGTTAAAAGCATTCAGACCCGCATCTATAATCTCATCGATCCGTTTTTCCCCCAGAAAGGCCATGATAGCCATTCCGTTCGCGGTCGAATAAATAGGAGCAATATCGCCTACCGGGCTTACCGCCCGCACCGGATGGGGACTTTCGAGGCGATCGAAAACTACAACGGCACCGCTACCGTCATATACGGAGACGTACACCGTTTCTTGGGTGGCATCGCGTAATTCTGCCATAGGCCCCTGTACTGCAGAAGCCAACCCGCCTCCAGCCAGTTCATTGGGACGCACAGCCAGTACCCGTGGACTGATCGTCCAGCGGGGCATATCGCCTTCCAGAAGGCGTAGCCAGCCAGCTTCATGGAATGTCCATAAAATACGCTGCACGGTTGTCTTTGGCATCGCCATCATTTTTGACAGCTCACCCACGCTTACGGGCTGCTTTTCAGACACCATTTCTAGCACTTTAAGACTCTTAATCAGACTTTGCATAATAAAAAGCGTTACCTTTCAACAGGGTTAGCATCAGCAGACTTCTGGTTTGCTGTGCCATAATATGGCACAGCAAATATGTTATGGCTTCTCATTTCACCCTTCTGGTTACTTTAAATACGATTTTTGCCGCATTTCTGTGCTTGCATGTCTGTCAAATCCATGACAACTTAAATATATGGAATGGCATTCCGTATTATGGAACGTTTAAGCATATCACTGATTCCTTGTATAGAAACAATTCATGAGGCCTGTTTATGCCTGTCAAAAAATCTATTTTTTCTGATGATTTTAAAGAACTGCCTTACTGGTGGGAGCAGTGGACACCTGCGGATGCCATTCCTGCTACTGTCCCGGCTGAAACGGAATATGCCATTGTCGGCGCAGGTTATGCGGGACTCTGTTGTGCGCTTGAGCTGGCAGGAGAGGGCAAACACGTCGTAATCTTAGAGGCCGGATTACCAGGCGAAGGGGCCAGTACCCTGAGCGGTGGTCAGGTTACGGGGGGCATTAATGTCGGTAAAACAATGTCGTCAAAAAAAGGCATCGGGAAAGGCGATGACGCTCTGAAACGAGCCATGCTGACAGAAGCCGCGCAGGGATACCGCTACCTTGAGGCGCTAATCAGGCGTTACGACATACGGTGTGATTATCAGCAGAATGGCAGAATCGCTGCGGCCTGGATCCCCGAGCACCTTAATAACTGGAAAAAAAGGCTGCCGCTTCTCAATGAAGTCAGCCAGGTTCGGGCAAAAATTCTTACGCCTGACGAGATGCGCGAGGAAGTGGACAGCCCGAGCTATCACGGCGGTGTGCTTATTGAGCGTGGCGGACATCTTAATCCGGCGCTTTACTACGCCGGTATGCTAGATGCCGCCCGTTCAGCAGGCGTTACCGTCTGCAGCCGTTCAGCGGTAATGCGAATAATAAAAGAAGGAGCGCATTATCGTGTGATCTCGCAGCGGGGAAATATTCAGGCGCGTCACGTCATTATTACCACAAATGGCTATACCGGCGCTGAAACCGGTAGCCTGCACCAGCGGATTGTACCGGTAACCAGCCATCAGATTGCCACCGCACCTTTGCCGGAAGCACTCCGGAAAAGTGTGATCCCGCATAATCGCGGTATTGCGGAGACACAACGGGTTACGCATTATTTTCGCTATTCTCCGGACGGCACCCGCCTTCTCTTCGGCGGCCGTGCCCGCTTTTATCCGTTAAGTCGCCGGCAGTCTGCGCAGGTTTTGCATGCGCATCTGATCCAGCGTTTCCCTCAACTTAGAGACATCAAGGTCAGCCACAGCTGGGGAGGTAAAGTCGCCGTCACGCTGGATTATCTGCCCCACATTGGCAGAACGGCGGAAGGACTCTATTACGCTCTGGGCTGTAACGGAAGCGGTGTGACAATGATGAGCTGGCTCGGTCACCGCCTGGCCCGACACCTTATTGAGAACACACCTCTGCAGACAAGCCCTTACGGGACTTCTCCACTGCCGGGCCATCCTCTCTATCATGGAAATACCTGGTTCATACCTTTACTGGGCAGTTATTACCAGGTTCGTGACTATCTGGACAAATCCACTTATCAGCAGAAGTTCTGAAACTTTTACCGGTCTGTATCAGCGAAGCAGGAGGGACGATGGGTTTACGTATAGGCGTTGACATCGGGGGGTCGTTTACAGACTTCGCCGTATTTAATGAAGACACGGGAAAGCTACAAAGCTTGAAAGTCTTTTCCCGTCCTGATGAACCCGGTCAGGAGGTGCTTCTCGGCTTGCAGGAATTGAGCAGCCGTTACGGCATCAGCCCGGCTGATATCAGTTACTTCACTCATGGCACCACCGTGGGTGTAAATGCCGTTGTGCAGAAAAAGGGGGCAAAGCTGGGTTTGATCACTAACCGCTATTTTGAGGATGTGCTGGCGCTGGGAAGACTGAAAACACCGGATATGTACAGCCTGCACTCACTCAGACCCGAGCCGCTTATCGCACGTGAGCATGTCTTTGGAATAGATGGGCGGCTGGATGCTGCGGGCAATGAGCTAACAGCAATTGATTATGAAAGCGTAAAGCTGGTCATTGAGGGGCTGTTACGTTCAGGTTGCGAAGGGGTGGTGATTTCGCTGTTACATGCTTACCGTAATCCGCAGCATGAACACCAGGTCAAAACTATTATTCAGGATCGGATCCCCGGCTTCTTTGTCTGTTGCTCCAGCGATGTCTGGCCAACCATACGTGAATTTGAGCGCACGCAAACGGCCGTGATTAGCGCTTATGTTCAGCCACGTGTATCACACTATGGGCGCGCTTCAGCAGGCATTGAATCAGGCGGGCGTCAGTGCTGAGCTGAAGGTCACCAAATCTAATGGTGGCGTCATGAGTGCGGAAAGCGGTAAATCAGAGTGCGTTCAGATGATCCTTTCAGGCACGGCGTCAGGAGTGATAGGTGCTGCATGGGTTGCAAGGCAGTGCGGCAGACCAGACGTTATGAGCCTGGATATAGGTGGCACAACTGCTGATGTCGCACTGATCGTAAAGGGTCAGCCACAGTACGATACGGGGGAATACATCGGAGATTATCAAATCCACATTCCCTCCGTCTCGGTAACCTCTATTGGCGATGGCGGAGGGTCAGTTGCCCGCGTCGATCAGTTTGGTGTACTGAAAGTGGGGCCGGAAAGCGCGGGCTCAACGCCAGGTCCGGTATGTTATGGCCGGGGCGGCACACAGCCGACGATTACGGATGCATTCGTCACGCTCGGGATCCTGGGGCAGGCAAAACTGGGCTACAACGCTGTTGATGTCGATATCGCTGCCGCAAAAGCTGCAACAGGAACACTGGCAGAAAAACTGTCCCTCACAGCAGAAGCGACAGCAGAAGCGATAATCAATGTTTCTGTCTCAGGCATGTACGCCGGTATCAGCCGCCTGGTTTCACGCTTCGGCATTGACCCCCGGTCATTTTCTCTGATGCCTTTTGGCGGGGCCGGTCCAATGATGGCCTGCTATCTTGCCCGGGCAATGAACATGCGCGAAGTACTGGTTCCACTTACGCCCGGCGTGCTGAGCGCACTGGGCGGTCTGGTCGCCGATGTCAAAAACGACTTTGTGCGAATTACCTATTACGACCTTACGCCCGAAATCTTAACGGCACTTGAAAAAGAGTGCGAGGCACTGGAAAACAAGGCCCGCCTCTGGCTGAGCAATGAAACAGACGACAGTGCAAAAGGACACTTCACCCTCTCAGCGGAGATGCGCTACAAGGGGCAATCTTTTGAAATCGAAACACGCCTGAACCGTTCGGATATTTCACAAGGTGAAATAGCATCCATTCGCGACGCTTTTCATCAGGAGCATACACGGTTATATGGTTACAGCGATGCGCAGGCACAGATTCAGGTTGTCTCCTTACGGCTCGTCGTCAGTCATGAAACCCCCAAGCCTCAGCTTGAACCTTTGCCGGAAACCGTCAAAGCACCGTTTGCCACAGACCAGATTGATGTCTGGATGGAAGGGCGCTATCACACCGTACCGCTTTATAAGCGGGAGCATTTAACCAGCGGGCAGCAGTTTTCCGGCCCAGCCGTGATTGCTCAGGAAGATACCACGGTTACCGTCCTGCCGGGATTTGACGCACGCGTCGATGCACTGGGCAACCTGATCCTGACTGACATTCACCATAACGTTTAATTCGGGAGGCACTGCTATGAGTTTTGACCCATCCGGCCTGCAAATCCTGGCTAATTACTGCGTCGCAGCAGCAGAGAGCATGGCCCATACTCTGGTGCGTACCGCACATTCGACATTTATAAAAGAGACTGAAGATTTTTCCTGCGCACTTCTGACGCCGGAAGGACTGGCTTTTGCCTCCCCGAAAACACTGGGCGCCACCTGGTATATTGGTCTCGATTATGGCCCGGTGCTGGGCATGATAGAAGATTACAGACCCGGCGATGTGGCTATGACCAATGATGCCTACAGCGGTAATGTCGCGACTCACAGCCCGGATATGGTGATGTGGAAACCGATATTCTGGCAGGGCAAACTCGTCTGCTTTGTTGGCGGCCATATTCATAATACCGATGTCGGAGGTGCGGTTCCGGCATCGCTGTCCAGAACGCTGACAGAAATCCATCAGGAAGGTGTTCGCATTCCCCCGACCAAAATCGTGCGCGAAGGCGTACTGGATGACGCATTACTGAATCTGCTGAAAATCAACGTTCGTGCGCCAGAGCAAAATACTGGCGATCTGCATGCTCAGCTGGCCATGCTGGCAAATGGTGAAAAGCGTGTACTGGAAATGGTCGCTCATTTCGGCGTCGACTATTTTTCACAAGGCATGTACGCCCTGTTGGATTACGCAGCCATGCAGGCTGCAAGTGTGCTTGAAACGATCCCGGAAGGAGATTACTTCTTCGCTGAATATGCGGATGAAGACAGCGTGAATGGTAAGCCCATGCGCGTCGCCATGACACTGAAAATCCGTGGTGGGAGTGCCGTCCTCGATTATACCGGTAGCGACCCTCAGCTTCTTTCTTCGCTCAATATGCCAACGGGTGGGATGACCCGACACGCGCTTGCTCTTGTCGGCTATCACTATGTTCTCTATACGCTGAATCCCGACATATTGCTCAATGCAGGACTGGATCGTGTTGTGGAATGTGTTCTGCCGCCGGGGACAGTAATGAATGCCGTTTATCCAGCCGCGGTGGGTATGCGCAGTCTGACCTGCAAACTTACTCATGTACTGACTTTCGGCGCCTTTTCCCAAGCCATTCCGGATCGACTTCCCGCCTGTGCTGCCTGTGGGCTCGCTATTTTGAATGTTAAAACAACAGATCCTCATGGACGTACCATTATTGCTTCCATTGGTCCCGTTGGCGGTGGTGCAGGCGGTATGCCTTTTGATGACGGCGAAGAGGGTTCTGGTGCGAATGTTGCTTTCCTGCGTAATACGCCGGTTGAGATCAACGAAGCAGAAGTGCCAATCCGTATTAATCGTTACTGTCTGGTTCCGGATTCAGGCGGTGCAGGACGTTACCGTGGCGGGCTGGGACTGATGATGGAATTTCAGGTTTTTGCCCCAAATACTATCGTAACGGCGAGAAACCGCGATCGTACACATTTTGCTTCGTGGGGTGTTCTGGGTGGAAAAGCGGGCAGTAATGCCATATTTTCCCGTAATCCGGACAGTAGTAAGGCTGAAATACTGGGCAACAGCGACATCATCCAATGTCAGGCAGGCGATATCATCAGACTCATCGGGGCTGGCGGGGGGGGTTATGGCTCGCCTCTGGAACGCGAACCGGAACGTGTACTTGCTGATGTTAACAGCGGCTACGTTTCGGCAGCACAGGCAGAAAAACATTACGGTGTAATTATCCGTAATGGTGAGATAGATAACCCACGAACGTCGGCTTTACGAGCCTCTTTGTCTGAAAATGAACCGAGTATTCAAGCGCATTTTGATTTTGGGTCGTGGCGCATCGCTTTTGAAAAAAAATGGACACATGAACGATACGCAGCACTGACAGAAATTCTGGCCTCGCTGCCGGTTAACTGGCGCTTTTTTGTGAAGCACCAGCTTTTTGAATTGCTTGAAACGAGAGAAACACAGGGGCAATTCGCTGACGGGAAAGAAGGGATTCATGAACTCTTTGATGATTTAAAAAACAGATATCCGGAGCTACAGACATTTTGACGCTCGTCCTGGATCCAGAGTCTGAACAGAGTGTTAAATAGCAAAAAACAGCATGATGTGAATATGAGCGCGCTCAGCTTTTTTTCACACGGCTTGTAATGAGGTTATCCCCTGTTTTTGTGGATAAGAAGCCTATAGCTGACAGACAGAACCTAACAATACCTGCCTCGCCTCTGCGTCTTAAAGAGCTGTGCGCAAACAGGCAGGTTTTTTTGGCTGTTTTAGTTGGCCACTACAAACATACCGAAAATCAATAAATGCTGTGATTGGCTATGAATTAAGTAAGACTGACTTCATTCCCCAAACAATCTGAAATTTTATGTTCGTTCAGGACGATATACTTCTTCTATACCAAAGGAAGAAGGTTAATCCAATGATTTTTAAACCGAAGTTCATAAGTCTTGATTGTTACGGAACACTCATTAACTTTGAGATGGGGCCAACGGCGAAAAAACTCTTCACTGATCGCGTTAATGAAAAGCGGATGCCTGCGTTTCTTGAAAGCTTTCGCTTCTATCGACTTGATGAAGTTCTGGGTGACTGGAAACCCTTTTTTCAGGTTATCGAGAACGCCATCCAACGGGCGTGCAAAGCGCACGGAATCGAATACCGTTCTTCTGACGCACAAGCGCTCTATGATGCTGTGCCAACCTGGCAGCCTCATCCTCATGTCGTCGAGACACTGGAGGTGGTTGCACGACATATTCCGTTAGTGATTTTGTCGAATTCGATGGTTGATCTCATCCCACACAGTGTCGCGCATCTTAAGGCCAGCTTCCACGCTGTATACACTGCTGAAGATGCTCGCGCTTACAAGCCGCGTGCCCAGATCTTCGAATATATGTTCGACAAATTGGGTTGCGGGCCTGAGCAGATGATGCACTGCTCGTCTAGCTTTCGTTACGACATGATGACGGCGTCTGACCTCGGTTTCATGGCCAAAGCATTTATTGATCGCGGCCACGAACCTGCTTTTGATGGGTACGGTGTGAGCCGGCTGACTGATTTCCGTCAGCTTACTGCCTTGCTGGGACTTGATCTTTAAATCGGAGCGGCAAGATGAAGCGAGGATTAGAATGCTGAAGGTACACTCGCAAGTGACCGATGCGGCCGAACTGAGTACAGAAGCCCCAAGTATTCCCCTCTCAGAGGTGCAGTCTATAGTAGCAAGACTGTATGGAATCGAAGGCACTGTCAGTCAGTTGGCTGGAGAGCGCGACCAGAATTGCTGCATCGAGCAAAGGGATGGGACACGATATGTCTTTAAGATCAGTAATCAGTCTGAATCTGCATCGGTTGTAGATTTCCAGATTGCTGCACTTAATCATGTCGCTGAGGTCTCTCCTGATCTGCCTATTCCACGTATTATCCGGACATTGAGCGGACAAAGCTGTGAAAAAATTTCGTTAAATAACGGGGCGTGCACAACTGTTCGGATGCTTTCTTATCTGGAAGGGCTACAGATTAAAGAAACGGTTCGAACACCTGAGCAGCGTCGCACCATGGGGACTTGCCTGGCAAAGCTGGATTTGTCCTTACATGATTTTTCACATCCTGCCGCCAGCCACGACCTTCTTTGGAACGTATCGGCCGCGCATCGATTGACTGATCAGCTGGAGTGCCTTGTAAATCCTGAAAATCGCAGGCTTGCCTCTGAATTTATGGCACGCTTTAAAAAGTATGTATTGCCTCTTCTTTCATCGCTCAGGACCCAGGTGATACATAACGATTTTCATCTTTATAATGTGCTCGTCGCGCAGGAGGAGCAGGATCGCATCACTGGTATCATCGACTTTGGAGACATGCTGTATGCGCCATTGGTAGGAGAAGTGGCAACCGCAGCAGCCTTTCATATGACAGGATGTGCTGATCCGTTTGAGGGGCCTGCTCAGTTTGTCGGGGCCTACCACAAGGAATGTGCACTCACTGATATGGAGCAGGAAATCCTTGCCGATCTCATGGCAACGCGCCATCTCATTACAGCCCTGATTTCGGAATGGCGGGTTATCCAATATCCCGACAACCGCGCCTATATCATGCGTCACAATCCCGCCGCATGGGAAGCCCTGTCACAAATGGCAGACATATCCCGCGAGAATGCGCGCGATCGGCTGTTATCCGAAACTTAAAATGGTAGAAATCGATGAAAAGCACGACAGATCTTAATATGGTGAATGCGTACATTCCCGGTCTTGCCGACGTGGAACCTGCTACTGCGGAGATGATCCAACGACGCGATAAGCTTCTGGGACCCGCCTATCGCCTTATGTATGAGCATCCTTTGCATATCGTACGCGGTGAAGGCGTCTGGCTCATTGATTCTGAAGGTCGCCGTTACCTCGACATTTACAATAATGTGACCTCGCTGGGGCATTGTCACCCGGCCGTGAGCGAGGCGATTTGCAAGCAGGTCCAGACCCTCGCGACTAATACCCGCTATTTGCATGACACAATTCTGGAGTTGGCCGAACGCTTGCTGGCAACCGTTCCTGAAACAGAACTGGCCCATCTCATGCTTACATGCACCGGCAGTGAGGCGAACGACCTCGCCTATCGCATCGCAAAGATACGCACTGGCGGCACCGGCATTATCGTCACCGAGACAGCTTATCATGGTATCACTGACGCAGTTTCTCTGTTCTCGCCATCACTGGGAACGGCGGTCGACCTCGGCCCCCACGTGCGTATGGTGCCTGCGCCTCGCCAATACCATGCCGATGGTGCTGATCTGGGCGACCGCTTCACCCGAGACGTCGAAGCCGCAATCGCCGATCTGCAGCGTCATGGGATCAAACCAGCCGCATTGATTGTCGACTCACTGTTTACAAGTGATGGTATCCTTCCCGGGCCGACAGGTTTCCTGAAAGGTGCGGTCGATGCAATTAAGCGGTCTGGCGGCCTGTTCATTGCTGATGAGGTACAGCCCGGTTTTGGACGGACAGGAGAGCATATGTGGGGATTCCAGCGTCACGGTGTTATTCCGGATATCGTCACTATGGGCAAACCGATGGGTAATGGTCAACCAATTGCAGGACTGCTGGCGACTACTGACGTATTGGAGGAGTTCGGCCAGCGCTCCCGATACTTCAATACCTTCGCGGGTAATACAGTTTCGTGTGCAGCAGCCTTAGCCGTTTTGAAGACGATCGAGAAGGATGACTTGATAGCTCACGCGCGCGAAGTTGGAAAGCGCCTTCTTGATGGTATTTCAGCACTCGGCGATCGTCACCAAGCCATCGGTAATGTGCGTGGGGCAGGGCTCTTCGTGGGCGTGGAACTGGTGTCTGATCGCCAGTCGCGTACCCCTGATCGCTGGCTAACAAGCCAGGTTGTGAACCGGATGCGTCAGAAGGGAATATTGCTGAGCGCCTGTGCAATGGGACACAACGTCCTGAAAATCCGCCCTCCGTTGGTGTTGACGCGTGAGCATGCGGGGATGATCATAAGCGCGATCGATGAAGCGTTAAAGGACGCGACGGCAGCGAAAGATGTTCAGTCTAATAAGAGGTCATGAACAGTTAATGCCATCTTCAAAACCCTTGGACCGTTTCGACATCAGGATTATCGAGCTGCTTCAGCGCGATGGTCGTTGTTCAAACCTTGAACTGGCCGAGAAAATAGGCCTCAGTGCCAGTCCGTGCTTGACGCGTACCAAACGCATGGAACAAAGCGGTATCATCTCGGGCTACAGAGCACAGGTCACGCTAGACAAATTGGGGAGCAATGTTGTGGTATTTTCTGAGATCACCCTGATGAGTCACTATCCAGCTGATTTTCGTAAGTTCGAGATGGGCACAAGCAAGTACCATGAAATTGTTGAATGCTACAACGTCAGCGGTGGTTACGATTATCTGCTTAAAATAATCGCCCCTAACGTTTCCATGTTTCAGGAGTTGATGGAACGTTTACTGGAAGATGAAATCGGTATAGCGAAATTTGCCAGTCGTATTGTATTACGTCAGCCTTATCAGCGGCGCGTGGATCCTTTGACCGTCATTGCTACGGGTGGTTCGAGTTGGAAGTAAGACTGCATATCATTAACTGTGAACAGAATTCGTTATCGAAGGAAATGTCTGCTCTTCCGTCAAAAAAGAAGACATATAAGTATACCAGGTTATTTTTGTTGGTAAAAAACTAACGTAATAATTATTCTCATTTGCAACAAAATGGAATCATGTTGTTACCCAATAACTTAACTGGTTACATCTTTTGACATAGTGCTGCGCAAAAATTTTCAGTGCTTTTTTAAAGCGGAAACAGGGAGAAAACTCAGGGGGTTTTGACAGGTAGTACGTGTACGGCATGGCTCAGTTGCAGCGCGATCTGACAAACCTGCTGGCTGCCAATGCTTTCGGTGTGTTTGTGCCATCCGTGGCGTCAACAAGGCGGGCAGCAACGAATTCTTTGAGGGGAAGGGGATTATCTCTTTGAGCTAGCCGAGATGAGGGATTTAGCCTGCAAAATGATGATCCTTTCCTGCCCGACCTGTTTGCCGATCCGCATCTGAAAAACACGCAAATCCTGTTTAAAGCGGGTGAATACGTAGAAATTTATTTCTGTGGCATACGGTTCTTTCGTCGGATGTTAACTGTCGGGCGGGCAGTGATGCATCAGAGCGCTAAAGCCTGTCCTCATATACACTTCGGTTTGTTATTAAACCTTCCTGTATAAAGGAGAACAGTATGTCAGTATCTGCACGTAATCAGTTGCCCGGCAAAATTTCCGCCGTTCGTCCCGGCTCTGTTAATGATGAAATTGAAATTTCATTGGATAAGGGTGGGAAACTCGTCGCCGTGGTGACCAGCAGTAGCAGAAGCACCCTGGGTCTGGAACCGGGTAAAGAAGCGGTCGCGCTTATTAAAGCGCCTTGGGTTATCCTGGCGACTGAGGATAGCGGTTTGCTTTTTTCAGCCCGTAACCAGTTTCCCGGCAATGTCACTGCCGTGGAAAGAGGCGCTGTAAACGCTACCGTTCATATCCTTACAGATGAGGGCCTTACCCTGACCTCTGTCGTCACGAATGAAAGCATAGAAGAGATGCATCTTAGCGAGGGCAAAAGGGTCATCGCTCTCGTTAAGGCCTCTTCCGTGCTGCTTGCGGTTAAAAAACCCTGACGCGAACCTGTCAGAACGGTTTTAGTTTTTTTATTAAAGGACGACACCTGACTGTCGTCCTTTAATAACTACTGGCATAACCGATATTAAAATAATGCACCACCCCGTGTGGATTTACCTTACTCACAAACAGCGAATGGCAGGGCCGGAATGAAACCAGACTGAAACCCGACGTAAACGGTATCTGCCTGCTCAGGCGTTCACTTGACAGCAGTTTCGATGCAGAAGGGTGCCAGACAGGTTCCTTGATAGCCAGAGCCCACTACAAAACTCGCCAGCCATCGTTAAAAACTTCAGATTTGTAACAGGCCACAAAACATGTTTTTCAGCGTGGCGGAAAACGTATCCCTGTTACTCTGTCCCAGCGCATCAGCATCGGCGATCGCACCGTAGGTCATGGTCAATAGTAATCTTGCCGCACAGGGTAAATCTACCGCCGTACCGATAACGCCCGCTTGTCTGGCTTCCCGGAGGCGTTCGGTTATTAATGCTGTGATTGCCAGATATTTTTCTTCGAGCATTGTTGCAACTTCAGCATTGCGCATTCCCTCCGCCATGATTTCCACCACCAGCGCACGTTGTGCCTTATCTTCCTCAGTCACCTTTAGAAAAGATTCGACCAGATAATCAACAAGCTTTTCTTCCGCAATGGGCTCGCGAAAATGTACCAGCGCACGTTCCTGATCTTCCTGAATAATAGCCTGAATCAACGCCTCTTTTGAGGGAAAGTGATGGTAAAGGGTGCCAGGGCTAATATCACATGTTTTACAGATGGTTTTCATTGATGTGCTGTGAAACCCATTAATAGAAAAACATTGCCGTGCCGCAATCAGCACACGTTCAGGCGTAGAGAGAACTATGTTTTGCGTCATTCCGTTTCCAGATCAATTCAGTGGCTCGTAACAGGCATTGTAAAAGAGTTATCCGGGAAGACACACATTGGCGCTGAAACTTTGGTTTTTTGCATCCCACGTGCGAAAACCTTCCGGGAACAAGATTAAAATAACTCGAACGAACGTTCGATTGAACAAAAAAGACCAAAAGTCAATCGTGTAATTTTATGTTTTGTGAACAAAGTCTCGCTCTATAACTTGCAATATAAAATTTTATGATCGTCATTTGAGAACGTCACGCCACGAATTCTTCCGGTTGGAGCTTCATGTTAAGTCTGTGAACCCGCTTTCTGGTGAATCTCTTCTGGTTGTAGGTTTGGTCAGTTAACGGGTAACCCAGGCTTTTCCCCTGTTTTACTTTTAAGGAGCTTTACCATGTTACGTCCTACTGAAACGGTGTCCCGCGAAATCAAACGACTCGATGGTCTTTGGTCATTCTCACTCGATGCAGAGAATACCGGGTTAAAGCAAGGCTGGTGGCGTCAGGGCTTACCTGTGTGTCGTACTATTGCCGTGCCGGGAAGTTATAACGACCAGTTTGCCGACGCGGAAATTCATGACTATGTAGGGAATGTTTGGTATCAGCGGGAAGTTCGTATTCCACGCGGCTGGGATGATCGCCGCATTGTGCTGCGGTTTGATGCCGTAACCCACCGGGGAAGTGTATGGGTTAATGATCACTTTGTGATGGAGCATCAGGGCGGGTATACCCCTTTCGAAGCGGACATCAGCCATCTGATAACAGTCGGAGAAACGGCACGCATTACTGTCTGCGTCAATAATGAACTTAGCTGGCAAACCATTCCACCGGGTATAGTCACTCAGCAGGAAAATGGTAAAAAACAGCAGTCATATTTTCATGACTTTTTCAATTATGCGGGTATTCACCGCAGCGTGATGCTCTATACCACACCTAAAACATACGTTCAGGACATCACGGTGCTGACCGATGTTGCTGCTGACAGAAAGCAAGCAACCCTGTCATGGAGTGTTGTCTCCAGCGGAGATATTCAGGTCGAATTACGCGACAGGAAGCAACAGAAAATTGCTACAGGTCACGGTGCGACAGGCCTGTTTGTAATGGATAAACCTCATCTCTGGGAACCGGGTGAAGGGTATCTGTATGAACTCTGGGTTTCCAGCGAAGCTGACGGTGAGCGCGATGAATATCCGGTACGGGTCGGTATCCGTTCAGTTACTGTCAGAGACGAGCAGTTTCTGATCAACCATAAACCTTTTTATTTTACGGGCTTTGGCAGGCACGAGGATGCGGACTTCCGTGGGAAAGGATTCGATCCTGTTTTGATGGTTCATGACCATGCCCTGATGAACTGGATTGGTGCCAATTCCTACCGTACGTCTCATTACCCTTATGCCGAAGAAATGCTCGACTGGGCTGACGAGCATGGCATCGTGGTCATAAACGAAACTGCCGCGGTTGGTTTTAATCTGTCACTGGGTATTGGTTTTGATGAGGGTGAAAAACCCAAAGAGCTTTATAGCGAAGAAGCGGTTAACGGTGAAACGCAGCAAGCCCATTTACAGGCAATTAAGGAACTGATCGGACGCGACAAAAATCATCCGAGCGTGGTTATGTGGAGTATCGCTAACGAGCCGGATACGCGTCCTGATGGCGCCCGGGAATACTTCGAACCTCTGGCTAAGGCTACCCGTGAATTAGATCCATCACGTCCGGTTACCTGCGTTAACGTAATGTTCTGCGATGCCGAAACCGACACCATTACCGATCTCTTCGATGTGGTCTGCCTGAATCGCTATTACGGCTGGTACGTACAGTGCGGCGATCTGGAGAAGGCTGAGCGGGTATTAGAACGTGAGCTGCTGGCGTGGCAGTCAAAGCTACACCGGCCAATTATTATGACGGAATATGGCGTCGATACGCTGGCAGGGCTGCACTCAGTTTATAACGATATGTGGAGTGAAGAGTATCAGTGTGCATGGCTTGAGATGTATCACCGGGTATTTGATCGCGTCAGCGCAGTGACCGGAGAACAGGTGTGGAATTTTGCCGATTTCGCCACTTCACAAGGCATTATGCGGGTCGGCGGAAATAAAAAAGGCATTTTCACTCGCGATCGTAAGCCAAAATCTGCCGCTTTTATGCTGAAAAAACGCTGGAAGGAGATGTCATTTGGCGAAAAGCCAGTTCAGGGAGAGAAGGAATGAGCCAACAATTGTCATGGCGAACCATTATCGGCTACAGTCTGGGCGATGTAGCCAATAATATCGCCTTTGCCATGGGCGCACTGTTCCTGCTCAGCTATTATACCGACGTCGCAGGCGTCGGTGCCGCTGCTGCCGGAACCATGCTTTTGGTGGTGCGCGTTTTTGATGCCTTTGCCGATATTGCTGCAGGACGTATTGTGGACAGCGTAAATACGCGCTGGGGTAAATTCCGCCCCTTTTTATTGTTTGGCACAGCACCGCTGATGCTCTTCAGCGTGCTGGTATTCTGTGTTCCGAGTGAATGGAGCCATACCAGTAAAGTCATTTACGCTTATGTGACCTATATGGGGCTGGGACTCTGTTACAGTCTGGTCAATATTCCTTACGGATCACTGGCGACCGCGATGACACAGCAGCCTCAGTCACGCGCCAGGCTGGGTGCAGCGCGTAGCGTGGCAGCGGCAATGACGTTTGTCTGCCTGGCATTTATTATCGGACCCAAAATAAGTGGCGTTAGCCTGTCAGAAATACAATCCATTTATTTTGACTGGACTGTGACCCTGGCATTGACGGGCCTGATTCTCTATTTTATCTGCTTTAAATCTACACGGGAAAATGTAGTGCGTATTGTCGCACAGCCTTCACTGCATATCAGTTTGCAGACGCTAAAGAGAAACCGGCCGCTGATGCTGTTGTGTTTAGCCGCCCTGTGTATCCTGATTTCAACGTTCGCCGTCAGCGCCTCATCACTGTTCTACGTACGCTATGTATTAAATGATGTCGGGTTATTTTCGGTATTAGTTTTAGTGCAGATGCTGGTAGGCACGCTCGGTTCAGCGCCGCTGGTCCCACGGTTTGTCAAACGCATGGGTAAGAAGAACACCTTTCTTGTCGGTGCAGGCATCGGAACCCTGGGGTATCTGCTGTTTTATTTGTTGTCAGATCAGACACCGCTTTACGCATTAACGGCTCTGGCCATTGCTTCCATCGGACAAGGGATCTCAATGGCTGTCATGTGGGCACTGGAAGCCGACACGGTGGAATATGGTGAATATTTAACGGGCGTGCGTATCGAAGGCCTGACCTACTCGTTTTTCTCTTTTACACGCAAATGTGGTCAGGCAATTGGTGGATCGTTTCCTGCCTTTATTCTGGGAATGAACGGATATATTGCCAATCAGGCACAAACACCTGAGGTCATTACAGGAATAAAAATATCAATCGCACTGGTTCCTTGCCTGTTTATGTTAATAGCGCTAGGCATTATCTGGTTTTATCCCCTTACGGATAAAAAATTCAGTGAAATCATGCAGGAAATTGATATTCGCAAACGCGCACAGCAGCAGTTAATTAAGGATTTTAATCAATAAGCGCCTCGTACAAATTAAAAATTCCAGGGTTAACTCATGAAAAAAATTGCGAACATCGCAGTGATGACTGTCGCTGTGCTGACAACCTGTACCTCTGTTTATGCCGGACAAATGAAGGAAGACGAATCAGCCTTCAGAATACGCTTAAAAAATGAGTTGCGCCGAGCGAATAAACCCAGCGCAGGAAATGCAAAAGATATTTATGCCTGGGTGCAGGGAGCGTTGATTGATTTCAGGAGTGGTTACTATCAGGATTATATCCGTGTGGAAGGGGGAGCTTATTATGTTTATAAACTGGGTGCCCGCGAAGATATGAGTACGCGCTGGTATCTTGATAACCATGACAGTTTTGGCTTTGCGCTGGGTGCCGTAGATATTAAACCTTCAGACAATATGTCAATAAAAGTTGGGCGTTTTGGTACCGACTACGGCTATGGCAGTTTACCCTGGCGTATCCCGCTCATTGCCGGTAATTCGCAACGAACATTACCGACAGTTTCGGAAGGGGCACTGGGTTATTTTGCACTGTCACCTAACCTTGAGTTTTGGGCGATGTGGCGTACACGGGTATTCAACTGGACGGATTCAGCAACCGGCATTCGTGATGAGGGCGTTTACAATGCGACAACGGGTAAGTATGACAAGCATCGTCCGCGAACGTTTCTGGCAGCAAGCTGGCATGATAAAAGCAGCCGCTATTCTGTTGGTGCCTCAGTTCAGCAGGACGTCTCAACGCAACTGCAAACTATTCTGGAAAAGCGGTTTGAGATAAATGATAAATATGCATTAAAAAGTGAACTGCTGGGTCTTTATGTACATCTGGATGGCCTGAGCCGCTCTGAAACATTACCTGATGAAACCTCGCTCGTCAGCGGACAACTGACCTGGACAACCCCGTGGGGGAACCTGTTTACCAGTGCGGGTTATATGCAACATTCAGTCAGCGGCGCAATAGTGGATACTGATATTGGATACCCTTTTTCGTTGAGTCTTGATCGTAATCGGGAAAATATGACGTCATGGCAGGCCGGAGTCAGTTATAACCTGTCAGCATCAACCAGCATTATTTTCGCACCAATATTGACACATGGCTATGAATCAAATCGTCAGGATGTAAAAATAAAAGGCGCAGGTCTTCTGGGTGGAATAAATTACAGGCAGACAAAGGGTGCGCTAAAAGGGTTAAACTTTTTCCTTGCAGCAGACAAAGGCAAAGAGAAAAGAAACGGTAGCGTTTTGGGTGACAGACTCAACTACTGGGATGTAAAGCTGAGCGTTCAATACGATTTCACTTTAAAATGAAAGCGATTTTCCTCCTGCAATAATAAACAGTAAATCCTGGAAGATGCAATCAAATAAATAAATTACGCGCTTTTGAAAAAAATCACTGGCATGTCAATGCTCAGGTTAATTACTTTGCCAATTAACTTTTTAATACAATGGAATTTAAAATAATTCTGCTATGAAGCTTTGACTTACGACCTTCGAAGGAGTTTATTTTGGAAAAAAATATTGCAACCGCATCGTTAAATGTAGCCCGGCCAGCATGGACTTCAGCGCGTCTGGTCCCCCGCATCGTGCATCTTGGCTGTGGCGCCTTTCACCGGGCACATCAGGCCTTTTATACACATCAACTGCTCGCCAACAGTGACAGTGACTGGGGTATTTGCGAAGTCAGCCTGATGCCAGGTAACAGCACTGGAATGATCGCTACGTTAAAAGCACAAAATTTTTTGTATTGCGTCGCGGAGCAGGATGCAACAGATACTCAGTTAACGGTTATTGGTGCAATAAAAGAAGCACTACATCCAGAAACAGACGGGTGTGAGAGTATCTTACATGCAATGACACGCCCGGAAACTGCCATTGTCTCCCTGACGATCACAGAAAAAGGATACTGCTTTGATGCTTTTCGTGGCCAGCCTGACTTTACACACCCGTTGATTCAACACGATCTTGTCTCTCCTGAGCGGCCTCAATCTGCAGTGGGTTATATTGTTGAGGCACTGCGCAGAATACGCCAGTCGGGGCAGCAGCCTTTCAGCGTTTTATCCTGTGATAATTTGCGTGAAAACGGTCGCGTCACCCAGGCCGTTGTGTTGGGGCTGGCACACGCGCGGGATCCGGACCTGGCTAAATGGATTGCCGCTCACGTTACTTTTCCCTCAACGATGGTTGACCGTATTGTACCTGCCTCAACGGAAGAGAGCAGGCGACATGTTGCGCTCAGACTAGGTGCTGATGATCCGTTGGCTGTGACTTGTGAACCCTATCGTCAGTGGATAATTGAAGACAATTTTGTCAAAGGAAGACCGGCCTGGGATCGGGTCGGTGCACAGTTTGTAACTGACGTCGTTCCGTATGAAATGATGAAATTACGCATGCTGAATGGCAGCCATTCTTTCCTTGCCTATCTTGGCTGCCTTGACGGCTATGACACTATTGCCGCCACCCTCAGTCACCCGGCGTATTCCAAGGCTGTGCTGGCGCTGATGCTGAAAGAACAGGCACCCACACTAAAACTGCCATACGACTATGATCTTCAAAATTACGCACAGACTCTTCTTCGCCGGTTTACTAATGCAGCACTGAAACACAGCACTGAACAAATCGCGGCTGATGGCAGCCAGAAGCTGCCGCATCGTCTGCTAGATTCGGTACGTTATCACCTCGCACACGGCAGTGAATGTGCCTTACTGATGCTGGGAGTTACCGCATGGATGTGCTATGTCAGCCGTACAAATGAACAGGGAATGCCAGTTAAGGTGGTTGACCCGCTTACTGAGCAGCTCGCTGCAATAGTAAAGCAGTCCCTGGATACCGAAGCGTCCGTCCGGTCTTTACTGGCGTTAGAACAGGTTTTTGGTAGTGACCTGCCCGCAGATTTACGCTTTGTAAATGGCGTGCTGAAAACTTACCGTAGGCTGAAAGAAACCGGGGCTAAGGCTACAGTGCTGTCGATACTGACCGCGTCTGAAAATTAGCATCGCTAACATTGAGCAAGAAACTGTATAGGCTGCCTAAATGTAGCGACTGCTGCTCCGATCGCTACCCTATAAAAGCAGCCAGAAAATCATCTGCACGGTGAGGGCTAAATGTATCTTAAAGGATGAACCATTATTTCTTTCGGCACTTTCCTGGTGCAATTATTTGCACCCTGCACTGAAAGCGTCCAAATATCGTTAATTTCCTCTTCTTTTTGTGCACATTGCACACTTTACTCTGTCAGGCTTGCCCGTGTTTTTTTGGCACACCTCTTGCTATGAGGATACTGATCTTATCTGCATCACTATCTTAGAGGTTTCAAAATGTCAAAAGACAATGATTTCCCCCTCACTGAAGCTCCGGCCTCGGGACGTAAAGGCATTTTTTCCATATCGATGGTGTTATTTAGTTTTACGTTTTTTACCGGCACGATGTTTGCTGGCGGCAAATTAGGCCTCTCTTTCTCTCTCCACGATATGTTATGGATTGCAGTGACAGGTAATTTTCTGCTGGCTCTGTACGCCGCATCGCTAGGCTGGATAGCAGCGCGCAGTGGGCTTAATACAGTCCTGATGGGGCGGTTCTGCTTTGGGGAGGTTGGCAGCAAACTGGCTGACTTTATTCTCGGTTTCGCCGAACTGGGATGGTATGCATGGGGTACAGCAACAGTAGCTATATCTTTAGTGAAAATTCTGGATTTACCCTCCACGCTCATCATGCCCTTGATGGTGCTGTTTGGTGTCCTTTTCTGTATTACCGCCCTGGTTGGCTACAAAGGCCTGGACGCTCTTTCCCGTATTTCAGTCCCGCTAATGTTTGTTTTGTTGATAGTGGCGATGTTTATTGCAACCCATCATGCTGGCGGCTGGCAGGCAATGACAAAAATCGAACCAACAGAAACCATGAGCTGGTCCGCGGCCATTACGATGGTTTTTGGAACATTTGCCAGTGGTGCGACCCAGGTGACTAACTGGACCCGACTGGCTAATTCCAGCCGCACGGCAATTATTTCAAGCATGATGAGCTTCCTGCTGGGCAATGGCCTGATGATCATTGCCGGGGCATGGTGTGCAATTGTCTATCAACAAGCTGATATCGTCGCCATTTTGGTGCTTCAGGGACTCTCTGTCGCCGCCGTTATTATGCTGTGTCTTAACCTGTTAACTATTCAGGGACCAACGATTTACAACGTATCTGCCGCCGCCTGTCATCTGTTTCGTAGCGAGCGCCGTCGTACCCTGACGGTGGTTGCTGCAGCAGTAGGTATTCTGCTGGCTCTTGGCGGAATGTATGAAATATTGATTCCTTTTCTCGTTCTGCTGGGCAGCATTATTCCACCGATTGGCGGCGTTATCCTTGCTGATTACTGGTTCCATCGCCACGGTCGTTATCCGCTCATTCACTCCGTCCGGTTACCACGTTTTAACTGGCCGGGACTTTGTGCTTATGCCGCAGGAGCAGTAGTGGCGTATTTCTCATCATGGGTAGCGCCATTGGTAGGAATCACTGTATCGGCTGCGGCCTATATTGCGCTGACTACCCTTAGCAAACGTCGGAGAGTGGTCGGTACTGTCGTGGAGCAACAGGAATGAGCATGACGGTAACCGAAATTCTTGCTCTCGAGGAGCTTTCTGCTCTTCAGTTGCGTGCGGGGAAACAAGGATTGCATCTGCCGGTTCGCTGGTACTACCTGGCTGAAAATGAAACGATCTCCGAATGGATTATGGGCGGGGAACTGGTGTTCATAACCGGCGTTAATTATCCGCGAGATGAAGACAATCTGGTTAATTTGCTGCTGGAAGGAAAACAACGCGCTATTGCCGGGTTGGTTATCCTTACCGGGGGTGCCTATATCAACGAGATCCCCGCGCGTGTTATTACGCTGGCGGATGAACTCGGCATTCCGCTGATTGAGCAGCCCTATTTACTGAAAATGGTGATCGTGACGGAGCGGATCGGCACTGCGCTGGTCAGCAGTGAAAACACGCTTCAGTCACGTCGCGATATCATGCTGCAACTTCTGACCGGCGACTATCCCGATCTTCATATTATCCAGCAGCGCGCTTCGCACCAGCAATTGGATCTTACAAAACCACTCAGAGTGGCAGCTTTACGCCTCGAAGGAATACAACAGCTGTTCCGCCAGTTTCCTGCAGAACAAGCAGAAGCCTGGTTGCAACAAACTCAGCGGACTATTCGACAACAGTTACAAAAGCAGCTTAACCAACAAGAAAATCCGTATCCGCTTATTGAGCGCAACAATATGTTTATATTTCTGCTGCCCGATAACGAAGGCGATTTTTACATTCAGAAAAAATGGCTTCAGCACTGGCTGCAATCCCTGGCCGAAGCTAACAGCACGTTGTCATTACTGTGCGGCCTCTCTGCTCCCGTGCGGCAATTGCAGGGTTATGCCAAAGCACTCACCCAGGCCCGCCAGGCACTGGATCTGACGGACAGCCTGCGCCCTGCGCAGCGTATCAGCGATTACCAGCAACTGGGTTTTATCAAACTTCTTTCCGCTGTCGGCGATCCGACACTGCTTACGGATTTTATGCATGACACCCTTGGCTGCCTGACAGAGCCTGACCGGAAAGCACCGTATTTATTAATGGAGACGCTGGAAATCCTGTTACAGGAAAGCGGTAACGTAGTGAAAGCGGCTGAACGACTGGGAATACACCGCAACACCTTACATCAGCGTATGCAACGTATAGAAAAACTGACCGGCTACCAGGTCAGTCATCCCCATTTTCAACTGAACGCCTCTGTCGCGCTTGTGATTTGGCGCATGTCGCAAAACTATCTATGGAAAAAGTTATGAAAATTATCAACGCACGCTTACGTCATCAGGAAGGGTCATATTCAATCGAACTGGAGAAAGGCGTAATCAAAACCATTATCCGCCAGAGCACGTCGACAGACATGGCGGTGGACGATATTGATGCGCAACATAAGCTGGTTATTCCTCCCTTTGTTGAACCACATATTCATCTGGACTATGCAATGACAGTCGGCGAACCGGAATGGAATATGAGCGGTACCCTGTTCGAAGGAATTGCCCGCTGGAGCCAGCGCAAGGAAACCGTGACCGCAGAGGATACCCGCCAACGAACGCTGGCGACAATCGCTATGCTGCGTGATAACGGTATCCAACATGTACGTACGCATGTTGATGTCACCGAACCTTCGCTTGCCGCGCTGGAAGCCATGCTGGCAGTGAAATCGGAAGTTGCGAACATTCTTGATCTGCAAATTGTTGCTTTTCCGCAGGAAGGTATTGAGTCTTTCCCGAACGGACGCGAACTCATGATCCGAGCGGTGGAAATGGGAGCAGACGTCGTGGGAGGGATTCCGCATTATGAAAATACCCGGGACCAGGGCGCGAGCTCAGTCACTTTTCTGATGGATCTTGCTGAACGCTATGGCCGCCTTGTAGACGTTCACTGCGATGAGACTGACGATCCGCAATCCCGTTTTTTAGAGATGCTGGCAGAAGAGGCCCGCGTACGCGGAATGGGCGCCAGGGTAACGGCCAGCCACACATGTGCTATGGGCTCATACGACAATGCTTACTGCTCTAAGCTTTTCCGCTTGCTGAAAAACTCAGGGATTAACTTTATCTCCTGCCCGACAGAGAGTATTCACTTGCAAGGGCGTTTCGATAGCTGGCCAAAACGGCGCGGTGTTACACGGGTGGCAGAGCTGGACCGGGCCGGAATAAATGTCTGCTTTGCTCAGGACTCGATCAAAGACCCGTGGTACCCGCTGGGGAACGGGAGTATTCTGCGCGTCCTCGATGCCGGACTCCATATTTGCCATATGTTGGGATATGAAGATTTGCAACGTTGCCTCGATTTTATTACCGATAACAGTGCCAGAACGCTATGCCTGGGCGACAGTTATGGTATTGCCGAAGGCAGACCGGCGAATCTGCTTATTCTTGATGCGGAAAACGACTACGAAGCAGTGTGCCGTCAGGCAAAAGTGCTGACCTCAATTCGCCACGGTAATATCATCATGCAGCGCCAACCGGAACAGATAACTTATCCGGCATAAACCTTTTTTGACGAAAGCAGCGGTAGCAAAATGAATGATGATTCATATTGCTACCATTTCAAACACGTTTTTTTAAAAACTTTCTGCCCTAAGAAAATCAAACATTTTAATAGAGATTCATTAACTCAATTATCAATATCAACCACGAACAGACCTCGTTTTACTACTATTTTTAACAGATTTAAGGGCGCCACTGAAAGGTTTACCATCAATCGCATCATTCATTCTTAAACCACTTGGGCGGTTCCATTTTTGAAAGCGGGAAGGCATATCAAAGCCTATTAGAACAATCACGACAAAAGTTAGGCTAAAAGATAGCGAGCCTAAGGCAAAGCTGACGGGCAGAAACCCCGGCTTCCGCCTCGCGGAGAATACTGATGATCTGTCGGTCGGAAAAACGCTTCTTTATGGGGATGTCCTCATGTGGATTATGAAGAAATTACTAACATCGGGATGTACTAATCAACGGGGAGCAGGTCAGAGAAAGCCTACAACACAGTTTGCGGCAAATGTCTTTTCGATCGGTTTAAGCAGATTATATGAACAGAGGATTAGAGAATCACTTGTATCTGCCATCAAAAACTGCTTAAGAGGCCTGAGAGAAAATTTTTTCTAATCTATTGATTTTAATGATGATTCTCTGACAATTAATTCACCTTCAATTTTCATTTTTTTTGATAATAAAGGGGAGTTCTGGATAACATTCAGCAGTGTATG
Organism: Pantoea osteomyelitidis; assembly: GCF_044342975.1. Taxonomy (NCBI): domain Bacteria; kingdom Pseudomonadati; phylum Pseudomonadota; class Gammaproteobacteria; order Enterobacterales; family Erwiniaceae; genus Pantoea; species Pantoea osteomyelitidis. Next base: position 84,722 of record NZ_JBGFSN010000006.1, on the reverse strand, counting down.
AAATGCTAACTCTCCCATTTCGCTGTAAGGGAGGTCCACAGTACTTAGCTCAGGAGTTAATTCAGAAGAAAGGCTCTGATTATCATAGCCAATAACTGCAATATCTCTGGGTATAGTTAAACCGGATTTGTAGATAGCCTGATAACATCCTAAAGCAATATAATCACTTGAGCAAAAAATAGCTTCTGGAGGCGGGTCTGTATTTAACAAATCAAGCGTCTTGTTATAAGCCTCTTTCAGAGACCAGTTGGTGACCTGCATATACCTGTCGTCAGGAATAATATCATTATTGATAAGCGCCTGCCGATAGCCTTCAATTCTCTCTATAGCCGCATCCATCCATAATTCTCCTGCAAGAATGGCTATTTTTTTATATCCTTGTTCTATCAAATGGGTGGTTGCTTTATAAGAACCAAGCTTGTCAGCTGGCAAAATACAGGGGGCATCGGGCATTTGCGGACAATAGCCATTAAGTATGACGACCGGTAGCGAAAGATGGGTAAAAACAGGCAAAACTTTAGTCGTCATTGAACTGGCGTAAATAAACCCAAGATAACCTCCGGAGCTTAATTCTTTCTCTAATCTGGAATATTGCTCAGTTTCATGCTCAAGGTCAAAAATAACGAGTAACAAGTTATTTTTTGACGCGGCCTGTTGAACGGCAGTGATAGCCTCGATGAAAGGATCGTGATGAATTAATCCATTGAAAATCAAGGCTATTTTATCAAGATTAGAGGGTTGAGCAGCGGCTTTATGAATATAGCCCATTTCACGAGCTATACGGAGCACTTTATCTCGGGTTGAATCGGCCAGCTTAATGCTGGCATTACCGTTGAGAACTAATGATACGGTAGATTGTGACACACCACATCTGGCAGCGATATGACTCATCGTCACTTTGCTCTTTTTGCTCATAAATTACTCATATCTTTATCTGTTTGGCTAAAAATATCCTACATGATTTTCACCGAAAGGCATCAGTCTATCCTTCTCCATAAACTTAACATCGCACAACTTTCTCTGAAAGCAAATCATTGAAAAGTTATCTACCTGATAAATAATGATTTTTTTATTTTTTTATCTTTAATGTGACCATTGTCACTGTTAATAAAAATAAGGTTTGATTAATAATTATTAGCTAATATATTAACGAAAACCTGATAAATGAATTTGATGAGATCTGATATGAACCAATGGACTAAAGAGCAAGCGCAAGACTGGTACGAGCAGAATGGCTGGCTGGTTGGTTTTAATTACCTGCCCCGTACAGCTGTTAACTGGACGGAGATGTGGCAGCAAGATACGTTTGATCCTGAATGTATTATGGAAGAGCTTAAATGGGCTCGGGATGCCGGTTATAACAGCCTTCGCACAAATTTGCCTTTTATCGTGTGGTTACATGACAGAGACAGATTAATTGCGCGGATTGAAACTTTTCTGGCTATCAGTGCCAGTAATAACATAAAAGTTATGCTTACCCTGATGGACGACTGTGGGTTTTCAGGAGAGCACCCCTTTATTGGCCGCCAAAAAGATCCTTTACCTGGCGTTCATAATAGTCAGGCTGCAGCAAGTCCCGGACGTAATATAGTCATGCAGCCCTATTTATGGATGCAGATAAAAGACTATCTTAAAGATGTTATTGGCTATTTCGCAGAAGATAAAAGAATCATCATTTGGGATCTATATAATGAGCCAACTAACCGCATGATTTTTACGCCAATCGGAGAAGTCGCTTTTGACCCGGCAATGGAAATGTTCAGCCACAGATTAATGGAACTTGCATTTAAATGGGCCCGAGAGGTAAATCCTTCACAACCGCTCACAGTAGGTGCATGGCATATCGCAAATATTCTTAATCCTCATGACCCAATTTATGAGCACCAGACTGATATACGAGCGCTAGAGCTTTCTGATATCATTTCGTTTCATGCGTACGTCCCTGCCAGTTTATTGCATAAGGCCATTGATGTGTTGAAAAAGTATCACAGGCCAATGCTCTGTACCGAATGGCTGGCACGACATGCTGAGTCACATATGCATGAACAGCTTCCAATATTTAAAGAAGAGGGGATCGGCTGTTATCAATGGGGGCTCGTTAAAGGTCGTACACAAACTCATATTCCATGGCCTGAAATTAAAAAGTCTGACGCTACTTTCCGGGAGCGTTGGTTTCATGATTTTTTTAATGAGAATGGCGTAGCTTATGACGAATCAGAAAAACAGCTTCTTTCTCAATTACGCGATTAAATTTTAGGGAGAGTTTAGCTTCGCAGTGCAGCTTAGTGCCAATATTGCATCAGTAAAATAAAAAACCTTTCTGTGCTCTCTATAAAAGGCAATTATTATATGAACCATACAATCCATAAAATACCTCTCAAGGAACTCATGTCTTACTTCGGATATGGCATGGGGCAATGCCTGAGTTTCGGGTTGGTAGGTAGCTTTATTCTTTATTTTTATACAGACGTAATGGGGATTTCTCCAGTTGCTGCAAGCATAATATTCCTTGGGGCAAGATTATGGGATGCAATACATGACCCACTGATAGCAGGGATAATGGATACATTAAACTTGCGCAGAGGTAAATTTCGCCCATTTTTGCTTATAGCACCTGCTCTCATTGGCCTGGTGACTGTTGCAGCATTTTATAATATTGAGGCCAGCCTTACCACAAAAACTCTCTATGCAGGCATCACCTATATTATCTGGGGAACACTTTATGCTTTATCAGACATTCCTTTCTGGTCAATGACTTCTGTCATGACAGACGAGCCACAGGAACGAGCTAAAGCGGCAACATGTGCTATGTTAGGGGTGAATGCAGGAATTGGCGGAACGCTGATTCTTTTCCCTTATTTTATCCATTTCTTCTCTAATATCAGCAAAAACAATGGTTATTTTCTGGCTGCATTTGCCTTAATGGTCTTAGGCGTGGCGTTAATGTTGAATGGATTTTTTAATGTTAAAGAGCGCATTAAGATCACAACAAATGAAAAGGTGACTTTAAAGCAGACATTTATTGTAGTTTTGAAAAATAAACCTCTTTTTTTCATTCTGAGCGCATTCTTTATGAATGTATTTTCTAACATAGTTAGCAATTTATACATATTTTTCTTTACCTATAATATGGGTAATGCGGGACTTGTTTCGATTATAGGAACTATTACGCTTGTCTGCGCTTTGGCTTGCCTTGGAACACCGTTATTAACAAGACGCTTTAAAAAAAGAGATTTATTAATTGCGTTATGTCTATTGGAAATTGTGGCTCGCGTAGGATTCTGGTTTACCGGTTATAGCAATGAAAAGGCTGTGCTAGTATGGCTAACCATAATTTCCGCAATTTTCATGATGACTAATCCGATTATATCAGCCATGATAGCAGACACCGTGGAATATTCTTATTATCATACAGGTAAACGTTGCGCTGCGATTACTTTTTCAGGACAAACTTTTATCGGTAAATTGTCTGTAGCTGTTGCAGGTGGTGCTTCAGGCTTAATTTTATCCCTCTCAGGATATGTACCAAATAGTGCACAATCACAAAGCACCTTGACTTTACTGTTTTTTTGCATTTCTTTATTACCAGCAGCGGGTGCACTGATTCGGGTAATTATTATGAAAAAGTACTCTTTCACAGAGGATGAGCATATTATTATTCGGAATGAGTTAAGAAATGGACGATTCCATCCATCCATTGAGAAGTAAATATAAAAACAGGAAGACCGGATAATAAATTTATTCGGCTTTTTACTTCTGACTATTTTAAATAACGTGTAAAATATCCTTAATGTGCGGGGGTGAAGGTTGGCTTCCTTTCAGCTCTTCCTATTTTGATTTTGACTCGCTATATATTTATGAAGCCGATCATTATACCGATCAGCACAGACCTAAGGCGAGAAATCATTAAACAGGCATTATTAATTTTTGGGGTCTAATGATTATCCACTTCTAACCAGTTGTCAGGTGTAAATATTTGCGTAAGGTAAGTACAGGCCGGGCATCATCAATACAATTGTATTGTAATTTTTCACATTACTAATTTCCAAGACAATAAATTGGCTGTATTTTGCTTTTCCAGGCATCCAACGTAGAGTACCTGGCGCCTCCTCTCTTTCGTCACAGATAACCCAGCGGGGCTCTGAGCCTACCGTTTACGGCTTGATGTCCGCTCAGGTTCCGCGTGCATGCATTATCTGACCACGTTATGTCCCCTGGACAGGTAAAAATACACTCGTCCAATGCACGCTCATTGATTTATTGCGTCAGATGTCGCTGGAGAGCCGGACAGCTTAGATTGAAAGTTGAGAGGTTTACGCTTTAGCCCGCGAACTTTTAGCAGGAACACCGCCGTTTGCGTTCGCTAAATCGTTTATTTATGAGTACGAAATAGAGGAAAGCATTAGAAGAGTCATGAAGCCTATATTTACTTATTAAAATACCTCTTTGAAAAAGTAGCTTTACCGGAGGGGGTTGAGCAGGGGATAATCGCGCCAGATTTCAGCGTGTCGCCCACGCGGCATACTTCATAAGGTCAGGAGTGAAAATGACTGAATTCACTGAAGACAGCTTCCTTCCGCGCTCCCCGCATTTTCCTTCCGCTGACGGGCAGGATGCATCCGCCCTGGCTGCGATTAACAGCAGCCCGCCGCTGAACCCGGCGCAGGCCTATCTTATCGGCCTGTCATCCGCCGCCAGCCGGCAGACAATGCGCTCCTTTCTGAATATCGTGGCGGGCATGCTCGGCTTCAGCTCCCTCCAGAGCTGCGCCTGGGGCAGCCTGCGCCGTCACCATATCCGCGGCCTGCTGGAGATGCTTTCGGTCAGCGGCCGGGCGCCTGCCACCATCAATACCTATCTCTCTGCGCTGAAAGGCACGGCCCGCGAGGCGTGGATGATGAAGCAGATGGACACGGAAAGTTATCAGCAAATCCTCAGCGTTCGCGCGGTACGGGGCAGTCGGCTGACCCGCGGCCGGGCGCTGGGCGCGGAAGAAATTCATGCCCTGTTCCGCAGCTGTGAACAGGACGCCGGCTGCAAGGGCCCGCGCGATGCCGCGATGCTGGCGGTCATGCTCGGCTGCGGCCTGCGTCGCTCGGAGGTCATTGGTCTGGATTACGCCAGCCTGTTACATCAGGAGCAGGCGCTGCGGGTACGCGGCAAAGGCAACAAAGAGCGGCTGGCGTTTATGCCGGAGTCGGTCTGGCGGCGCATCCGCACCTGGACGGAAACGATTCGTGGCGAGGGCGACGGGCCGCTGTTCACCCGGATACGCGCCGGTGACGACGTCACGTCTCAGCGTATGACGCCGCAGGCGGTCTATCACATTCTCGGCCAGCGCCGGGCGGAAAGCGGTATTGAGGAATGCGCGCCGCACGACTTACGCCGCACCTTCGCCTCGATGATGCTGGATAACGGCGAAGACCTGATAACCGTCCGCGATGCGATGGGGCATGCCAGCGTCACCACCACGCAGAAGTATGACCGGCGCGGGGACGAGCGCTTGCGGAAAGCAGCTGACAAGCTAAGTTTTTAATTCACTTACTCCCGTCAGGCTGAAGCGGAGTATCATTTATGCCTGACACATCTTATTAAGCTGGCCAAAGCACCGGGCTGGTCAGAACTCAGTTCTTTAATTTCCTAATGCGGCGATGAGGTGAGCGGTCACTGCGCGTACCTTAGCCGAAGGCTTAGGACCCGAAGGAAATACGGCAAACGCCTTCAAAGGCTCGAGGGCATAGTCAGGTAATAACTGAATAAGACTGCCGTCATGTCGCTCCTGGGCTGACATGACAGTAGTGACGTTAGCAATGCCAAGTCCTGCCGTTGCCGCTGCCAGAATACCCGGTGCCGAGTCGATCCTGACCCGGCCACGTAATGTCACAACCTCCGTGGTGCCAGCCTTAAACAGTTTCAGTGTGCTTTTTTCTGAAAAGCTGTGTTCGTGCAGGAGTGCGTCATGAAACGCCAGATCTTCAGGTGATTTGGGTATCCCTCTTCTAAAGAGGTATGCCGGCGATGCCACCAACATCCGCGGCACGGAAGCAATTTGCCGCGCACCAAACGTGGAGTCCTCAAGCGTGCCCATGCGTATTGCCATGTCGACGCCGGCTGCTATCAGGTTCTGGCGCTCATCTCGCATGGTAATTTCGACACGCAGTTCAGGATAATGCTCAAGAAAATCGGCCAAGGCAGGAATGATCGCCCGCGTACCGTACATAACAGGTACCGCAAGACGAATGGTGCCACGGAGAGAATCAATTCCCCGGGCCGCATCTTCCGCATCTTCCAGGTCGGCAGACGCCTGGCGCGCCCTTTCCAGAAACGCAGCGCCGGCTTCTGTAAGTGCAAGATTTCGGGTCGTGCGTAGTAAGAGTTTTACCCCAAGGCGCGTTTCCAGCCCAGTGACGATACGGGAAGTCGAGGGCTGTGAAAGCCCGAGCTCCTGAGCGGCTCGGGAGAAGCTTCCCGACTCTGCCACACGAGTAAAAACGTCGATTTCAAGCCAGCGATCAGTCATTCATATTCCAAATAAGTGTTCTGCGAAATGACAGTATAATTTTATTTGGTGAAAGAGTTTATTTTGATTTGGTCATCCTTTTTGTAAACCCATAGCAATATATGAGGAAAACTATGACCATCAAAATCTACGGTGATCCAGGTTCAGGTAGCCTGCGTCGCGTCACAACTGCCGCCGCAATCATGGGCGTCACTATCGAACGTATCAATATCGATTTGTTCAAGGGTGAAAGTCATACTCCTGATTTCCTGAAGCTGAACCCGCACGGGCTTACTCCCGTACTTCAGGACGGCGATACCCTCATCTGGGAAGCGTCAGCCATAAACCTCTATCTCGCCGGGAAAATGCACTCCAGTCTGCTTGGCCGGACAGCTTCAGAGAAGCTGGAGGTCCTGCAATGGATGTTCTGGGCTGGTGAGCAGTGGCGGATATTTTCGACCTTGCTTTTCAATGAATGGGCAGACGCGACATTCATGGGCAAGCCGAAAACTGACGATATTGTCCAGCTGGCGATGGCCAATATCAGCAACGCTGCAAAAGTGCTGGATTATCATCTTTCGACCCGAAAATTCATCGTCGGAGATGCGTTGACCCTTGCAGATATTGATATTGCTGCGCCTTTCTCGCAGTACAAACGGACTGGCGCACCTTTTGAAGAATTCCCGAATCTGTTCGCCTGGCACCAGCGTCTGCTTGAGACCGTACCCGCGTGGGCTGCTACACGTGATGAGGTAGAAAATCGTATAGCTGGCGTCCTTAATACCACCAGCTGACCGCACACAGGACGCCGCCAGCCTCACGTAGAGTGAAACTGGCGGCTCAATTTGAATTGATGTCCGCTTCTCGTTCAGAGTGGATATCATCAGCACGTAGCAAAACTGTTCAATCTGCTCCAGCAGTGTGGTTTCTGACTGCATCAATCCACCGGTTTTATCGTGCAGGCGAAAGTACTGAAAGAAATGACTGAGGTTGTGAAGCGGGGCCCAACCGGTGACCACCGTGCCGGCTAGTTGACGAAAGCATTAGGTCAGGAGCTTTAACGGCAACACTGTGCAGCGTCAGCCCTTACACGACAGACGCTACTTGCCAGAATGAAGCCTCAACACAGGCTTTAGTTAACGCCGTGTAGTGGACCAGGCTTGAAGCTGGTATTCAGTACCGACAGGTCAACGGTTTTGGCTGCCCGGTCTAAATCATAGGCTGCCTGAATGCGCAGCCACATCGCGGGCGTGCTACCAATCACGGCCGATAATTTAATGGCCATCTCTGGCGTTACCGCTGTCGCTCCCGACACCATTCGTGAAGCCGTAGAGGGTGCTATAGCCAAAGCACGCGCCAGCTCTCTGATACCGATGTTGAGATCTTCCATGATATCGGCAATGATTTCACCCGCATGCGGGGGATTATGCATAGTCATTAGTGGTAATCCTCATAATTCAGAATGTAGGCGTCACCGTCTTTAAATTCAAAAGTAATACGCCAGTTTCCTGTAACCGTGACAGACCAGATGCCTTGTCTGTCACCTTTAAGAGGATGCAACCTGTAGCCACTAAGGTTCATATCCTCAATTTTCTCAGCCAGGTCAATCACCCTCAGGCGCGTACGTAGCCGCTTTTCGTGAGCTGCGTTAATCTTGCGGGTAGAGCCGGTGGTGTAAAACTCCTCAAGCCCCTTATGTAGCCAGGTTTTGATCATCCGTGTTTCTCAGTGTTGCTTGATAGGGAACACTATAACATGTGTTGCATGACAAGCAACAGGCCATAATACACGTGTTGCATAACGTGGATGTGAATGAAGAGAACGAGAGTGATGCCAGGCATGGGCTGTCATAGCCACAAATGAATCAATGAGAAAGTTAATTTAACATAATTAACGTTATGCGCATTAAGATTGATTGCTGTTAATTTATCTAAAGCCCATTTTTTTACAGTAGCCGAATATTCTGGCGAGCCTGGCCCGCCTTTTTTATAGGGATTTTTTATTTCAATCAGAAAAATTACATCATGCCGAAAGTAACATTTCCTTGATAATCCATTAATATCTAATAACATTTATGCAGCGCTGGAATAAAAATATCGCTAAATATTATTAACTCCAATTATATTCATACAATATTAAATTATAATGTTAATTATTCTAACAATTAGTATTGCCAGCATTGATTATATTTACCCATACCCAAAAGGTTTGGATGCTAAATATAAACGGTAGTTTTATCCTGTCTTTTACGGCGCTATGTTTTTCTCCATCGCAAACGCTCACAGGAGAAAAACATGTCAGAGCATAACTCACAACCAAAACACGATTTACGTTCGGCTATAGAATTATTGCAGTCCATCAAAAACGAATTTGTCAGTACGAATACTGAAGTTGATCCGCATGCGGAACTGTCTGGCGTTTATCGCTACGTTGGTGCAGGCGGCACCTGTGAGCGCCCTACCCGCAAAGGTCCGGCCATGATGTTTAACAAGATCAAGGGGTTTCCTGATGTACGTGTAGTGACCGGTCTGATGTCAACCCGCGAACGCGTTGGTCATTTGCTCGACTGTCCGCCAGAAAAACTGGGTTTTTTGTTACGCGACTCGGTTCATCATGCCGTCGCTCCGGTTGTTATCAGTGAAAAGCCCGTTTGTCAGGAGGTTGTGCACTACGCTGAAAGTCCTGATTTCGATCTGCGCACCTTGCTGCCAGCGCCGACCAATACAGAGGAAGATGCTGGTCCTTATTTTACCATGGGCATGTGCTATGCCTCCGATCCTGAGACGCACGAATCTGATATTACTATTCACCGCCTGTGTATTCAGAGTCGTGATGAGCTTTCTATGTGGCTGACACCTGGACGACATATTGACGCTTTTCGTGAAAAGGCTGAGAAAATGGGCCAGCCGCTGCCGATTTCTATCAGTATCGGCGTCGATCCGGCCATTGAAATTGCTGCCTGCTTTGAACCGCCCACTACGCCGCTTGGTTTTAACGAACTGAGCATTGCCGGTGCGCTGCGCGGTCAACCGGTAGAGCTGGCGCAATGCGTGTCGATTGACGAACGTGCCATCGCCCACGCTGAGATAGTTATCGAAGGTGAGCTGTTGCCTAACGTACGGGTGCGGGAAGACCAGAACACAAACACCGGCAAAGCAATGCCGGAATTTCCGGGTTATACCGGCGAAGCTAAAGAAGCACTGCCTGTTATCAAAGTAAAAGCGGTTACCCACCGTAAACATCCTATCCTGCAAACCACGCTAGGCCCGAGCGGTGAACATGTCAGCATGGCGGGCATCCCCACCGAAGCCAGTATTCTCGACATGCTGGATCGCGCTATGCCGGGCCGCGTACTGAACGTCAATGCACACACATCAGGCGGCGGCAAGCTGCTGGCAGTGATTCAGTTTAAGAAAGCTTCACCGGTTGATGAAGGCCGCCAGCGCCAGGCCGCTTTAATTGCCTTCGCCGCTTTCTCTGAACTCAAGCATGTCATTCTGGTGGATGAAGATGTTGATATCTTCGACACCGATGACATCCTGTGGGCAATGCAGACCCGTTATCAGGGTGATGTCGACACACTGACTATTCCTGGCGTTCGCTGCCATCCACTCGATCCCTCGCAGGAACCGCAATACAGTCCATCTATTCTGCAACAGGGTATGACCTGTAAAACCGTTTTTGACTGCACCGTGCCGTGGCACATGAAAGCCAGATTTGAGCGTTCAAAATTTAAAGATGTCGATGTGAAACGTTTTTTACCCGATTTTGAATAAGTGAGGTGAGTTGTGAGCAGAAGGCGCATTATCGTCGGCATAAGCGGTGCGTCAGGTTTTCAGTATGGTATGAAGGCGCTGCAACTGCTGCGCGATCAGGATATCGAGGTGCATCTTGTGGTGTCCAAAGGTGCAGAAGTCACGCGTGCAATGGAAACAAACTGGCAGCGGCAGGATATTACTGAACTGGCAGATGAGGTACATAGCATCAGCAACTTAGGTGCTTCCATTTCAAGTGGATCGTTTAAAACACTCGGTATGCTGGTTGCGCCCTGCTCGATGAACTCATTGGCGTCAATCGCGCAGGGCCTGACCAGTAACCTGTTAACCCGTGCAGCAGATGTCATTTTGAAAGAACGCCGTCGGCTGGTGCTGATGGTACGTGAAACGCCGCTCAATATGACGCATCTTCGCAATATGCAGTACGTCACTGAGATGGGCGGTATTATTTATCCGCCGGTGCCTGCATTTTATCAGCAGCCGCAATCCGTGGATGACATGGTTCATCACAGCGTGGCGCGTGCCCTCGATCTGTTTGATTTAGATGTAGGCAATCTGAAGCGCTGGGGTGAACAACGCAACGATTCTTAAGGGGAAATCATGGTTGTAGGACCTTTTGTTAACGGCAGCGCGGTACTGGTGGGCGGTTTAGCCGGCGCGTTTTTGGGCAACAAGGTGCCGGAACGTTTGCGAGTGGCGCTTCCGATGACGTTTGGCCTGGCATCAATGGGCTTAGGCATTGTACTGATCGGTAAAATCCACAGCTTGCCGGCGGTTATTCTGGCACTGATCCTTGGCGCTGCACTGGGTGAAAGCGTTTTTCTGGAGACGAAAATTGGTCGCCTGGGCAACCTGGCTAAAGGCCTGGTTTCACGCTTTCAGAACCAGGATACCGGTCTGGATCCTGCCGCTTTCACTGAACGCTACGTTGCCATTCTGGTACTGTTTTGCGCCAGCGGTACAGGCATAATTGGCGCAATGACGGAAGGCATGACGCATGATGCTAATATCCTGTTAGTAAAATCGATCATGGATATTTTTACCGCCGCCATTTTTGCTACTGTTCTCGGTTATGCAGTGGCGGTAATCGCAATTCCGCAGCTTATTGTGCAACTACTGCTGGCGTCGAGTGCAGTGCTGATTATGCCGCATACCAGCGCACCGATGATGAATGATTTCACGGCAGCGGGCGGATTCGTCATGCTGGCGGCAGGTTTTCGCATCGCGGGTATTAAATCTTTTCCGGTCGCGAATATGCTGCCTGCACTAGTACTGGTAATGCCGGTCAGCTATCTCTGGACGCACTTCATTCACTGAGTTTACAGTAGTGACGGGTAAGCGTATGGCGGAAAAAATATGGATTTGAAACGACTACAGTACTTTTGCACTATTGCTGAGCAAGGCTCGATCAGCAAAGCGGCCCGGTTGCTTAACATTGCACAACCGCCCTTGGGTAAAAGGCTGCAGGAACTGGAGGAAGAAATAGGCTCTCCGCTGTTTAACCGCACGCCACGCCAAATGGTGCTGACTGAAGCTGGCACCTTTCTTTACCGCCAGTCCTGCGACATTCTCAGCAAAATAAACAGCCTTAAGCGGCAGACCATTACTATCGCCACGCGTAAAAAACGTGTCGTGAATATTGGCCTTTCTTACCTTTATCTGCGTTATTTCAACCCTGTGTTGCTGGATTATTATCGCAACCGCCCGGAATGGGATATCAATGTTGTGGTTTCAGATTCCAGTCATCTCGAAGCAATGTTGCTCGAACATACTCTGGATATCGCGCTAATACAGATGCCGGGCCAGTCTCAATCGTGGGATATTCGTGGGCTGGCACCGATAGACAGCGTGGCGGTAATCTCCTCCCACTATACAGCGATGCTTGCAGGTAAAACACTGCAGTTTGCTGATTTAAGCGGTGTCCCGCTGATCCTGCTACACCGGATCGGTGGAGAAGGAACCTATGAAATATTACGTAGTAAGCTATTCGATACCATGTCGCAGGTGAATATCAGCATCAAGGTCTCAGAGCCAAAGCTGATTCTGGACATGATGGAGCAGGGTTTTGATGGCGCGGCAATTATACCGCGCTCAGAATATGTGCCCAGCCAGCAGGGAAAATATCTAGCCTGCCCGCTGACAGAGCCGTTCGCGATCTATAAACCGGCTATCGTCACGCTCAGTACCGCACGAGATCGGCTGTTATGGCCTTTAGCGCATGAGCAGACAGAAGAATAATTGATCAATAACGCGGCTTATATTCATCTTCTCTGCAATAAAAATTAGAGGCCTGGTTTTAAATAACTACTCAACAGCTTGTAGGGGCTCTCGTGATCAATTACCTCAAACGGTCTGCCGCCTCCTGCCAGATGAACGGCGTTAATTACTCCTGCCACGCCCACATCCTGGAGGGTTTTCACCACCTCACCCATTTAGTCAGCGCGCCTGACAGATGAAGCGCGTCAGCGTGGAATTTCCACACTGTGGCTGTATACCCCGGATCAACAGGCATTGTACCGCCGCGTCGGCTGGCAGGACGTTGAAAAACGCGTGGTTGCGGATGAAGAAGTCACAGTAATGTGGCGCTTTAGGCTTTTCGCGCCAGCGCCTGCAATGCCGCTAACCCATCGCGTGCAAGCCAGCTGCGCAGCGGCGCAAATAACGGTTCAGGTAAGGCTTCCGGCGCGAACCATTGCCAGCCTTCGCACTTCTCAGGCTCCAGCAACTGCGGCTCACCGCTGGCATCATGCGAAATCACCAGCAGCGTAATATAGTGCTTGTTCACCTCAGGGAAAATGTCACTGACGAACGCGCCGTTTTGCAGCTTGTTAAGCTGCAAACCGGTTTCCTCCAGCACTTCCCGGCGCGCGCAATCGTCCGGCGACTCACCAAACTCAAGGTGGCCGCCAGGCGCTGACCAGTCGCCCGCACCATGGCTGCCTTTACGCCGTCCCAACAATAGTTTTCCGTCACGAAAAATTAAAACACCTACTCCCGTCTGCGGTGACATAGCAGCTCCTTAGCTTCACGACCGTCAATATTGTACCGTCTGAATAGCAGGTAACCGGAGGTCTGCACCCGGATCGCCAGGCGGCATGCCTGGCTTTGTCGTCCTGTGAAATTTTTGGCCCTGAAAATGCTGAGTTTCAGAGCTTCCGGGATAATGATGAATCATCAGCCTTCCCGGATCCACTTATTCACGCTTTAGCACCATTAGTGGTCGGCTTTGCGTTACGGTGTAACATTAAGGCGAACGACCTGAACGCTCATTGTCGAAGAGCCGTCATCAATAGCCTGCCGCCAGAGCATTCAGGGCGCGCCTATTTGGGTTTGACATGTTTTTCTTTTTGTATTTAGGTATGTTGACCCAAAATCAGGGCGCGAAACATGCTGTTATCGAACCCGTTTGCAAACCACATCCTTCAGGGAGAACATGGTGTCAGTTGAAAACCGTATTTTAACCACCCACGTCGGTAGCCTTGCTCGTCCGGTTAAGCTGCTTGACGTCATGAAAGCCAATATTCAGGGCGCGGAGAATAATGCCGAGCTGGAAAGCGAGATTCGCGATGCGGTATTTGAATCTGTGCAACAACAGGTAGCCGATGGCATTGATATCGTTACCGACGGTGAAATGTCTAAAGTTGGCTTCTTTGCCTACGTACGCGACAGAATGGCCGGTTTTGAACCCCGTCCGGGACAGGGCTATGCCGCTTTTGATGCTGAAGTGAATGCCTTCCCGGAATACTATAAACAATATTTTGGCGAAGCGATGCTGGGCGGAAACCTGGTGCCGTTTGTGCCCGTTGCCTGCACCGGTCCGATTTCCTACCACGGTGTGGCACAGCTCCAGCGCGACCTGAAGAACCTGCGTGACGCCGCCACGGCTGCCAATGCTTTCGGTGTGTTTGTGCCATCCGTGGCGCCAACGGGCGTGGGCAGCAACGAATTCTATGAGCGGGAAGGAGATTATCTCTCTGCGGTAGCCGAAGCGTTACGCGTAGAATATAAAGCCATCATCGATGCAGGTTTTAGCCTGCAAATTGATGATCCCTTCCTGCCCGACCTGTTTGCCGATCCGCATCTGAATAATGCGCAAATCATGGCTAAAGCCAGTGAATACGTTGAAATCCTCAATCATGCGCTGCGCGGCATCCCGGCTGATAAGATCCGCTATCATACCTGTTACAGCATCAATGAAGGTCCGCGTATCCATGATGTCCCTTTCATTGAGTTTGTCCGTTACATGCTGAACATCAACGTGGCGGATTATTCATTTGAAGCCGGCAACGTGCGTCATGAGCACGAATATCACATTTGGGAAGAAGTTAAGCTGCCGCACGGTAAGCGTTTGATTCCTGGCGTTATTTGCCACGCCAGCAACACGGTTGAACATCCGGAACTGATTGCTGAACGTTTGATTCGCTTCGCTGACCGCGTTGGGAAAGAAAACGTGATAGCAGGGGCTGACTGTGGTTTCTCTTCACAAGCTACTTATAAGCCGGAAGTTCATCCGACCGTAGTTCGTGAGAAATTCCGCGCTATGCGTGCCGGCGCCGATATCGCCAGTAAGAAACTCTGGCGTTAAGCATTGACTGTCGGGAAGAACGCGGCTTTCTTCTCGCAAAGAGCGGCGCGGTGTATCGCGCCGCAGGATCTCTTTCAGACAGATTCCGTGCATCTGTTGCTCTGATTACAAATCTTTTTCTGACAACCACCCCATGCCCCGCAATATTATCTGGATGCGCTTTTTAATTTCTGCCGTAATGTTGTTCCTGAACGCCGTATTGTGAATACGCCTGCAAGGCATTAGCGCACTAAACACAGTATCCATCAGCATACCGGCATAAACGTCAATCTCCTCTGACGGGAAGTTTTTCTCCCGGGCCGTGGCGTGTAACCATTCAATCAGCAATTCACGCGCCCTGACCGCCTCACTTTCATAGAGGTAGTCTGAGAGTTCAGGAAAGAGGATGGATTCACGGGTCATTAATCGCAGAATAGCATCCCGCTCCTGAAATTCTTCTTCGCTTATGTCCAATCGAAAAATACGAAAGAGACGCTCGTCCAGAGAACTGCGTTCATGTCCGGGCCTGGGCAGATCGAGCAAAAGATGGCGATGTTCGCTGATCACCGCAGCAAATAACGCTTTTTTATCGCTAAAGACTTCATACAGGGTGCGCTTAGATATTTTGGCCCGCTGTGCAATTTCAGCCGTACTGGTGCTGGCAAATCCCAACTCAATAAATGCACGATAAGCATGCGCAATAATGGCTTGCCGACGGCTGTTGACATCCTGATTTCTCGGGCGTCCGCGTGTAGCAGAATGTTTTGTGTCACTTATTTTCATCATAGATTGCAATTTCCGACCAAAAATACAGCTTAATGGTACTTGATAAGTACCGTAAATTGATACAAGCTATTTTTTTTCAATGGGCTGATTAAACCTGACCTGGGAGAATATCTTGATGAAGCCAGAATCATTAAAGCACGGTCATTCTGCTATTCATGATCCTTTAGTCTTAGAGACGATTAAAGCGATGAATACCCGTCGAAAGCACCCCGACGCATCGGCTTTTTCCGGCCCGGAGGCACCCAATCCGGAATTGTTCGCAGATTATGGCTTTTCGATCCATCCCGAACAGGGCGAACTTATTTACCTCTTATGCCGTGCAATGAAGGCGACACGTGTAGTGGATTTCGCGACGTCAGTAGGAATGTCGGCTATCTATTTTGCTGCAGCGATGCGTGATAATGGCGGAGGGCAGGTTATAGGCGCTGAGCTGGTGGCCGAAAAAGCAGAAACCGCACGCAGCAATTTGGCAGCGGCCAGACTGGAGTCATTTGTTGATATTCGCATCGGAGATGCGCGTGAAACCCTGAGGGATGTTGGTGGCCCGGTGGATTTTGTTCTGATTGATGGATGGCCGCTGTCTGAGGGCCCAACTCTGGCAAGGCAGGTGATTGAAATCATGGCGCCTCAGTTACGCGTGGGAGGATATGTGCTTAACGACAACGCGGAACCCGATTTCCTTGACTATATTCGTGACCCGGCTAATGGTTTTATCTCTGTCACGCTACCTATCAAGCGCGGTACGGAGTTGGCTGTAAAGATCAGCTAGCCAGACTTACCCGATGTAAATAAATCGTGTTTGTACCTGCTCTTTCTGCCCCCCGCTTCGGTAACATTAGTCAGCTGAAATACATGCGGGCGCCAACCACATGAAGTACAGTTTCAATCAGGAAACAGATATGGCAGATATATCACGAAGAAATTTTATGGTCGCCGGAACCCTGTTGGCCGGAGCAATATCTTCTACAGGCATGATCCGAGGAGCCAGAGCAGCGGATAAAAATGGATTTATGGCTGCCGCAACGAAAGGTGACAGTAATAACGACGCCATCAAAAAAGAGCCTGGCTTGCAACGTATTTTTGCGCTTTGTGAGGTTACGGGCGGCGGAGAAAAAGTTTTCGGCATTGCGGCTGAATATGATGCGGATATCGATCCTGCCAGCCTGACCCCTGACACCTATCAGACAGGCGTTGTTCCGGCTGCCGATGGGTTCTTTGCCGGCATGCCCAACGAACCGGATAAAAACGCAACGCAGGCTGCCCCTGTGATACGTGCTGTGAAAGTTATTTATACCAATACTGAACCCGCGATGCTGCCAGAAAAAACCAGCGTAACGGGCAGGTATGTGATTGTAGAGTTCAGCCACAACCCTGATCTCAGCCTGCCAACGACCGACAGTGATATCGTATCGTTGATGCAAATGAAAGACGTCAGAACGTTGGCAGGCCGCAATTACGCCGCAAGCAACAAGCGATGGGACAATACCGCTTCACACGGCATGAATGTTGTCATCCGTGGCGTTGATGACTGGGAGCAAAATCACTGGTGGTGGGATGATACGCGTTCTGCGTGGCTGGAATACAGCATTTACCTGCCAAAATCTTTTTTGAAGCCGGGCGGTGAAAAGAAAGCGTACCCATTAGTGCTGGCTATCACGCATTCAGGCACCAGTTATGATGGAACCTGCGAACAAACGCTGACAGAACAGTGTATTGCTTCAATCTGGAGCATGCCGGAAGAACAGGCGCTGCGTGAATGTGTGGTCGTCACGCCACGCTATGAACGGACCACAATGAATGATTACTGGGAGCATACCAGTGATGTCGAAAACACATGGCGCCTGGTACAGTCTTTGCTGAGTAATACATGGGACTTTGGCAATCCTAATCTGGAAGACCGCAGGGATAAAGTGCTGAGAATCGATCCTTCGCGCGTTTACTGCACGGGATGGTCAATGGGGGCGATGACCTCACTGTGGTTGATGGCCAGACACCCTGAAACGTTCACGGCCGGGCTGATTATAGCGGGACAACAGCGACCCAAAGATGTGGTTACACTTGCTAATCAGAATCTGTTGATAATCACCGGCTCTGAGGACAACAAGGCTACGCCATGGAATGAGAAATGTTTACCGGTTTGGCAGCAGGCGGGAGCGCATGTCACCCGGCCAACTGAGATGCTGGATCCCGCGCTTATTTTCCCTGTCGACGATCAGCATAAGCTGACCGATCAGATAAATGGCTATCTGGCAGAGGGGGGTAACATCACTTTCCTGACGTTCAAAGGAATCGATCATATGGCTTCTGCGCGTAAGTTCTTTTATATTCGTGCGGCGCGTGAATGGCTGTTTAATCAGATTAAAAGGTAATAAGCCTGCTTTCTGCCTGGTGGTAAGAGATGTGCCAACAGTGACCCAACGTAAGGCTCATTTTGGGTCACTGCTTTTCTGGCATGCTTATGCGATGGCGGTTAAAACCCCTCGCTTATTTAACATAATGATGATTATGCGCGCCAGTGTTGTCATGGTTAAATTCAGAAGTTACCAAAGTGAAAAATCAGGATAGAGTGGCAAAGCTTACATTCCGCTGACATATCCGTCATCAACCGGCAGTTTTCGCCAAAATCGTCACTTGTCGACTTTCACGCACAGCATTGAGCAGAAATTCTGCCTGTTCAGGCAGAAAATCGGATTAAGATTTAAATGCTATGCATTTGGTCTGTAAGTGCTATTTCCTTTCAATAAGGCAGCTTACAACAAAGGCATTAATCTTTTTTTGCATCCTTTGGCATCGGCGGTGTGCCGTGCGTATGGAAGGTTTCGATAGTCTTTAATCCCCACGCCTGCCCTTTTTTACGTTCTGTCTCGGTCCACACCACAGGCTGCCAATCCGGAGCCAGTATCAGACGAGCGCCTGAGTTTGCCAGCTCCACGCGGTTACCCGCAGGTTCCCAGACATAAAGAAAGAAGGTCCCCTGAATCGCATGCTTATGTGGGCCGGTCTCAATATGTACGCCATTTTCGAGAAAAATATCAGCAGCACGCAGGATATCCTCTCGACTGTCTGTGGCATAGGTCAAATGGTGCAGACGACCTCTGCCTCCGCCATGCTCTTCAGTGCAGGCCAGGTCGTAAGTTTTATTGTTGATGGTAAACCAGCAACCGCCAATACGGCCGTTATCAAGCTGAATCATCTCGGTGACCCGAGAGCCGAGGCAGATTTCCATAAAGTTTTTGAACTCACCGACATCTTCAGCCAACAGGTTAAGATGATCGAGACGGCGAGGAGAAGCTCCACGGCCATGGTAGCGTTGCGCCAGATTTTTTAATGACGGGCGCTCACCCGCTTCAGCCTGATAGCGAATGGTATCATAGTAGATCTCAAATATATGACCGAAAGGGTCCGAGAAGCGGAAGGCACGGCCATGTCCCTGGTCATCATTCACCCAGCCGATCACTTCATAATGAGTGGCTTCAATTGCCGCCACACGTCGCATCAGCGCCGCTTCCGAGCTGGCGCGATAGGCAATATGCCCCACGCCGGTGGTATGATGGCGCGTCAACTTCAGGGTATGAAATTCATAATCATCCCAGGCACGCAGCCATGCATGATTTTCATCCTGGGCCGAAACGGTAAGACCATATACGTTGACAAAAAAATTAAGGCTTTCCTCAAATTTGTCAGTATAAATCTCAACATGTGCAAGATGTGCAATATCATAACAGGGTTCCGTAATTTGATTTGTCATGAAGACCTCCCTATTTGTGTAGGCGTACCGACGCTTTGTCTTTAATTTAAGTAAGGAATAAGTTATCTGCCTTTCGCCCAACAACAGAGTCGGTTTTATCTTTGGGGGTATGAGTTTCTTTTATAATGTGACGGCGGTAACACGCAGATATGGGTGTAAAATCGGCAATGCCAAATTTATTGAGATTGATTGCGTGATCACAGAGTTGATCCGAAAGGCTTTTAACCAATCGGAACAAATAATTTGCGGCAATACACATAATTTATTTGAGGAGACGATTTTACGAGCTGGAGCTGTCAGCTTGCCTGGTAATGCATAGAGTTACGGTCAGTACCGGAGTGCCTTTTAAGATTTCACTCAAATTTCTACATCAGCCTGTTCCTGCAGGTAAAGCTTTGTAGCTTGATCATGAAGCTCCGGTTTAAATGGGGGGCTACTCAGTAGTCGAGTTTCAACTAATTTCGTCCATGACACCGCTTCGGTAACCTACGGAAGCATGGAGAACTGTTTTAGTAAGTGCTTCTAATAATTTTGCTTTTAAGAAATGTGAAGGCATCCTTGCCGTCGCTATCGCCGGGCCTGCCTTTATTGAAGGCCGCTTGCGGAACCTTATTCCATTTTTGCATCGCGCAGGCATCCCGCACTCACTGCAGAGAGCAGCGCCATAAAGATCATATAGCCAATCACCCAGCCATAGCCTTCGCCGCTCACCAACAGTGCGGTGGCAACCATGGGTGATAACCCGCCGCCGAGAATGGGACCGATCTGCTGCACCAGTGACAAACCGCTGTAGCGCACGCGCGCTGGAAACAGCGAGGAGAAAAACGCGCCTTGTGCGCCGAAAGTGCTGCCGTGCCCTATCGCCAGGCCGAGCGCAATAGCCAGATAAATAAGCGCCAGCTGACCGCTTGCCAGCATCAGCATAAAGGGCCAGGCAAGCAGCGCCTGCACAATCATGCCACCAATATAAACCCGCTTTTTGCCAAAGTGATCCGCCATGCGGCCAAACAGCGGTAGCGTAAAGCACTCCAGCAGACAGGCTAGAAGAATGCCGTAGAGGATAATCTGGCTCTTCATTCCCAGCACGTTAACGCAGTAGCTGATGGCGAACACGGCATAAATATTGAACAGACCGCTTTCGGCAATCTTCGCACCGATGCCAAGCAACACATCGCGCGTATGATGTCGCAACGCCTCCAGCACCGGCATTTTCGCCTGAGTACCTTCGCGCTTCATTCGTTTGAAAGCCGGCGTTTCCTCAATCTGGCTACGAATGAACACCCCAACGCCAAGCAGCACTACGCTTAACAGGAACGGGACGCGCCAGCCCCAGCCCAGGAAGTCGGCTTCATCCAGCATCACGTTCAGCAATGTGATAAAGATGATAGGCAACAGGAAACCGGCAGGTACCCCGATATGTACCAGCGAGCTATAAAAACCGCGCCGTTCCGGCGGCGCGTGCTCCACCACCATTGTCATACCGCCACCATATTCACCGCCAATACCAATGCCCTGCAGACAGCGCAGCACCACCAGCGCAATCGGTGCCCAGACGCCAATCTGCGCATAGGGAGGAATCAGGCCAATAAGGAAGGTGCCAAGCCCCATGATAACGAGCGTCATCATCAGCGCGAACTTGCGGCCAATGCGATCGCCAAAATGACCGAACAGCACGCCGCCGAGCGGACGCGCGCAGTAGCCAACAAAGTATGTCGCGAACGCCGCCAGCGACCCCACCAGCGGTGATTCACCGGGAAAGAAGATCTTGTTAAACACCAGCGCAGTGGCGGTGGTATAGAGTGTGAAGTCGTAATACTCAATGATGGTGCCCATCACGCTGGCAGTGACGATTTTGCGCATTTCGCCGCGTGTAGCGGTATGACTGACCGCCGCACTGGCGGTCAATTCCTGTGAGTGCATGGTGAACTCCCGACGCTGAATTAAGGGGTTAGTCGAGGCGGCAACCGCGGGTCTCAGGACCCAGCCACACGGAAACGATGGTGATAATACTCAGGACGATCATGTATGTGGCAACCGCGCCGTAATGGCCGCCTGACCACAGCAGAAGGCTGCTGGCGACAATCGGCGCCAGACCGCCAGCGAAGATGGACGAGATTTCGCGCGACATGGATATTGCCGTCACGCGTGTGCGGCCATCGAACAGCTCAGCGAACCATGCAGCCTGCACTGAGAACATTGAATAGTTAGCGATAGAGATCATTACCACCATTGCGCTGATAATAAGCCACGGATTACCGCTGTTGAGCAGCCAGAAGTACGGGAACATGCCAAGACCAAACAGCAGTGCCCCGCCTATATATACCGGTTTGCGGCCAATACGGTCCGACAACGAGCCAAACAGCGGAATGGTGATGCAGCCGATGCCTGACCCCAGCAGCACGCCCGTTACCGGAATTGCGCTACTGACGTGCAGCGACTGCGTAACATAAGAGATGGTCCACACCTGGAGGAAGAAACCGGCAGTGTTCTCTGCCATCCGCGCCCCCAGCGCCACAAAAAAATTACGGCGCTGGTGCTGCCATACCGCCACGAACGGCGCACGCTCCAGCTTCTGCTCTGAAGCCAGCTTGCGAAATACCGGGGACTCCGAAACGTAAAGCCGGATCGCACCGCCAACGAACACCGCCACGATGCTGAGCAGAAACGGCACACGCCAGCCCCAGCTCATAAAATCCTCCTGCGGAAGCTGTTGCGCCAGTGCAAAGGCTGAAGCGGAGAGCAGCACGCCGCAGCCGATGCCCACACCCGACCAGCTGGCGTAAAAGCCGCGACGACGGGCTGGCGCTTTTTCCGCATTAAGCGTAATGGCGGAGCTGAACTCGGCGCCGGCGCCAAAACCCTGTAGCAGGCGCAGCAAAGTGAGCAGCAGCGGCGCGGCGATGCCGATGCTGGTGTAGCCCGGCAGCAGGCCAATCGCCGTAGTACTGAGGCCCATCAGGATAAGCGTGCCAATCAGCACTGGCCGGCGCCCATACTTGTCGCCAATATAGCCCCAGAACAGCCCGCCAATGGGCCTTACCAGAAAACCTACGCCGTAACTGGCGAACGCTGCCAGCGTACCGCTCAGCGGCGACAGCGACGGGAAGAACAAATGGTTGAAAATCAGCGCCGCGGCGGTGCCGTAGAGGTAGAAGTCGTACCATTCAAGCGCTGTGCCGATCAGGGAAGAGATAAGCGTCAGGCGCAGCTGGCGCGGGTTCAGTTCCACACGAGCCTCGCCTGCTTCAACAGCAAGCTGGGATGTTGCATCCATGATGTCACTCCTGAAATATCAGACCGGCAGACGATGACGTAGCGCCAGGCCATACATGCCAGCCGAAATCAGCGCCATAAATCCGGCCAGCATCAGCGCTGGCACAAACCCGCCAAAATGATCCACAACAATCCCGGTGACCACGGGCGCAAAGGCCCCGCCAAGAAAGCCGCCAAAATTCTGAATACTGCCCACCGACGCCACCCATTTTTTGGTGGTAACCACTTCAGCGGCCAGCGTCCAGTAATTGCCCGACGACAGGCTGTAGGTGAACATGCCGAGCGTTAGCATTACCACCGCCAGCGCGGGACCGTTAATCAGCGCGGTGACAAACATCGCCCCCGCCGTGAGCAGCGCCGCACCGGCAATAGTGTAACGTCGTGCGTGAAACGGATTGAAACCCTTACTCACCAACCGGTCGGAGAAGCGCCCACCAACCAGCACCGCCACGCCGCCTGCAATATAGGGCAACGCCGACAGCCAGCCCGCGTGGCTCAGCGTGAAGCCCTGCGCCTGCTGCAGATACGTCGGCAGCCAGCCGATATAAAACCAGAACACATATTGCAGACAAAAACCGCCAATAACCATGTACCAGACCGACGCGTGCTTAAACAGCTTGCTCCACTCGCGCACCGTGACGCGCGGCGCATCCGCCGCCTGCTGCGCGGTAGCCTGACCTTCACGGATGTAGCGCAGTTCATCTTTGTGCAGCCAGGGATGTTTCTCCGGCTCGCGGTAAAGCACCAGCCATCCCACCAGCGCTACAAAGCCAATCAGTCCCATGATGATAAACATCGCCGGCCAGCCAAACGCCGCCATCAACAACGTAGAGAGCGGCGGCGCCAGCGCTAATCCCACCTGCGTGGCAGCGATATAGGCGCTGGTAGCCGCGGCTTTTTCGCGATCGGGAAACCACGTATCAGTAGCTTTCAGCGCGCCGGGAAACAGCGGCGCTTCGCTGACGCCAAGCGCGACGCGCAGGCCGATAAAAGTCCCGACGCTGCGCGAAAAGCCGGTTAACACCGCCACCAGCGACCACAAACCCGCCGCCAGCGCCAGCAGCATTTTGACGCCAAAGCGATCCACCGCCCAGCCGGTCGGCAGGTTCATAATGGCGTAGGGCCAGACAAACGCTGATAAAATCACACCCATCATCGCGTGGCTGATGCCGAGATCCTGCATAATTTGCGGTGCCGCCACTGACAGATTGCCGCGATCGAGGTAGTTGGTTATGGTCAACAGAATAATGATGCTAACGATCGCCCAGCGCAGATGATGCTTTGGCCGCACCACGTGGCGGGTAATTTCCCGTGATGTTTCTGCAGCGTCGCGCTGCACGTTTTCGATTGTAGGGGAGTGGTCAAATTTCATCTTTCTGCACCTCCGCCACGCCCGTTTTAGGCGGGCCGTGGCGTGATTTTTTTATAATTTCCCGCCGCGACGCGGGACATATTAATCAGCGCATCAGACGGTCGAATGCCGCTTTAATATTGGCTTTGAGTTCATCGCTTACCGGCTGCATTGGCGGACGCGGCTGGTAGAGGGTAACGCCCTGCAGGCTCTGGATGTATTTAACGCAGGCTGGCAGATTGTCGTGCGGAAGCTCGCTCCACAGATCGCTCAGGCGGAAATGGATATCACGCGCCGTGGCGTGGTCGTTCTCCTCCACCGCCTTGAACAACTTCGTCACCACTGACGGCACAGCGCTGGTCAATGCCGAGATAGCACCCTGACAGCCAATGGCAAAGCCCGGATAGAGCAGCGCATCAACGCCGCTTACAATGATTTTTTCCGGACAGCGCAGCAGCAGATCGGAGACGGATTTCAGGTCGCCACCGCTCTGCTTCATGCCCACCACGCCCGGTACCTCGTCCATAATGCGTTTCATCAGCTCAAGGCTCAGGTAGTTCCAGGGGATCACGTTGTAGATAAGAATTGGAATCTGCGTCGCTTCATAGATTTCGCGAAAGTGCCGGACCGTAGCGTCGTCGTCCGGCTTAAACAGGTAGTGCACCGGCGTGACCTGTAGCGCATCCAGCTTCATTCCCTCCAGCATTTTCACACGGGCAATGGCCTGACGCGTGCTGTTGACGATAAGCCCGGCGACGAACGGCACGCGGCCATTATTGGCCTCCCAAGCTTCATGCATCGCCTGGCGAAACTCTTCGTCCGACAGCGTATGTCCCTCGCCGGTGCTGCCGCCCACCACAATCGCGCTGGCGCCGGAATCAATAATAAAGTCGATTTGCTCTTTCAGGCCGCCGCGCACCAGCTCGCCCTGGGCGTTAAACGGCATGGTGATCGGCGGTAGTACGCCACGCAGTTTGGTTTTTAATTCTTTGGCCTGGCTTTCAATCTGCTGACTCATTTTCTGCTCCTGTCTGTAAAGAGGCGGATTAAGGCGATAACAGTTCGCGCTAATCAATTAATGTGAGACAAAAGTTATTTATTCAACATTAAATCTCTTATTGTGGAATTAAGATCACATATCAAGAACAAAAATCATACAGACCATCAATCTTTGATTATCTCAAGAGAACCACACAAGTTATTGAAATTTAATAGTTAAAACGACAAAATGCTCTGCACCAGGCTTAGATCAGCATGAATGATGAGGGCGTTGACCGCTGTACAACAAGGATTAATTAACACATATTATCATACATATCCCACAATATGAGATAAAGACGTATCGCAACAGAAGATTGGGTGGCATCCCCGTAGAAAAGCGTTATTCTGGTGCAAGCATCTTAGTATGAGAACAAGCATGACGGATACCGGGTGCTGAACGGGTGTAGTTCACCTTTCTCTGTTGCTGATTTTTGAGGTGGGTATGAGTACAAACGGCGAAACCGAGGCCGACAAACTGAATCAGGCGTCCATTAAGAGCCTGACTAAAGTACTGCAAATTCTGGAGTGTTTTTCGCGGCGCGACGCCAACCTGACGCCTGCGGAAATCGCTATGCGCACGGGATTACCCCGCGCTACCACGCATCGTCTGGTGTCATCGCTACGCGATATTGGCTTGCTGGAACAAAACGGCAAGCGAGAAACCTACAAACTAGGCATGAAGTTGTTCCAACTTGGCAATCTGGTTATCCAGAACCTGGATCTCGACAGCCATGCACGCCCTTATGCCGCCCAGCTACAGCTGATAACCGGCGAAAGCACGCACATGTGCATATTCGATGGCGCGCAGATGGCGTTTGTAGAACGTCAGGAGATGACCAGCACAGGTAATACCACTATTACCCGCATTGAGGCGGCACTGGTGCACTGTACCAGCGTGGGAAAAGCGTTTCTCGCCTGGCAGCCGCCGCAGCTGATTCACAAGATCATCGCCGACTCGCTGCCGCAGCGCACCGCCTATACCATCACCGACGGCGAGGCGCTGGAAGCGGAGCTGGCGCGGATCCGTGAACGCGGTTATGCGCTGGATTTGCAGGAGAATGAACTCAACGTGCACTGCATCGGCGCGCCGGTGCGGGCAGCTAACGGTCAGGTATTTGCCGCCATTAGCGTATCGGGAGCGGCTGAGCGTCTCCCGCTGGCGCGTCTCGAAGGTCTTTCCGGCCTGGTAATAGAGATGGCCAACAAAATTTCGCTGGAGCTGGGGTGGAATCCACTTCGCCCGGCAGCAGCAGGTCATATCGCAACCCACCACGGCGCTCACCCCGCGCTGCCCGAGTAGAGCAGCACGTAGCAAAGGGGGCGTCGCCTGGCTACAGGAGAAGCAGAGTGAAGAAAATTTGCAACGACCCCCAACGCTATGTCGACGAGATGCTGGACGGCCTGTGCGCCGCTCATCCCCATCACTATCAACGCCTCGGCGACAGCGGCCGCGTGCTGACGCGCGTACCGCAGGGCGATCCTAAAGTCGCGATTGTCACTGGCGGCGGATCCGGCCACCTTCCTCTGTTCCACGGCTATGTCGGTGCCGGACTGGTCGATGCCTGCGCGATTGGCAATGTATTTGCCGGGCCGCGCGTTGCCGATTGCCTAACGGCAATGCAGGCAAGCCATCAGGACGCGGGCGTTTTACAGCTTTATGGCAACTATGGCGGCGACCGCATGAATTTCGAAATGGCGGCTGAAATGGCCGAACTTGAAGGCATGGAGATCGCACAGGTGCGCATGACTGATGATGTTGCCAGCGCGCCGCAGCAGGAAGCGCACAAGCGGCGCGGCGTGGCTGGCCTGGTCTACGCATATAAAATGGCAGGAGCCAAAGCCGCTGCCGGTGCCAGCCTGGCGGAAGTCACTGCTACGGCGCAGAAAACCGTGAGCGCAGTGCGCTCCATTGGCGTGGCGCTCTCGCCCTGTATCGTGCCGGAATCCGGTACGCCCGCCTTTACTCTTGATAACAGCGAAATTGCCTTCGGTATGGGTATTCACGGCGAACCCGGCATCTGGCGCGGTGAGATGCGCTCCGCTGAGGCGCTGACCCATGAAATGCTGGATCGCCTGCTCGAAGAAGTCCCTGCCGGGCGCGGCGAACGCGTAAGCGTGATGGTCAATAGCCTGGGCGCCACCCCGCTTGAGGAGCTTTACATTATCTATCGCAGTGTTGCGCAGCGCATGGCGGACCGCCAGGTATTACTGACGGAGCCGCTGATTGGCCGCTACGCTACCTCAATGGAGATGAGCGGATTTTCCCTTAGCCTGTGCGCACTCGATAACGAGCTTGAAACGCTGCTACGCGCGCCCGCCTCAAGCCCTTTCTGGAGCCAGCCATGATCGCTTCTGCTGAACTTCTCAACCAGTTGCGCCATGTCTGCGCGCAGATACCGGGTTTCACCGCCGAACTCAATGTACTCGACGGACAGCTTGGCGATGGCGATCTCGGCGCCACGCTTGAAAAATGCGCGCAGCTGACTGGCGCGGCATTGCAGGATCTCTTGCCGGATACCGGACTTAGCGAAATATTTCGCGTAGCCGCCAGGGCCTGTATGCAGGCGTCTGGCTCCAGTTTTGGCACCTTACTGGCGCAGGCGCTGATCGTCGCCAGCAAATTCAGTAGCGACAAAACCGCGCTGACGCGCCCGGAGATGGCCACCTTATTGCATCAGATAATTGATACGCTGGCGCAGCGAGGCGGCGCGATCCCTGGTGATAAAACTGTACTTGACGGTCTGCAGGCGCTGGCTGAAACGCTGGAAAAGCCTGCACACCCAGGCGAGCTGCGCCGCAGCATGCAAGCGGCGCTCGACAGCTTTCGACCGCTGCCAAACCGCATGGGACGTGCGCGGATGTTCGCTGAGAAATCGCAGGGGATGGACGATCCCGGCATGGTGGCGCTGTTGCGCCTGGTTGAATCACTAACGGAGGAAAAATCATGATGCTGAATGGAGAACTGCTCATCGGCGCACAACGACAGCGCGGCGGCGCGCAGGCGTTTCAGGCCATCGACCCGCAACAGGATCGCGCGTTGGATCCGCTATTTTATGAAGCCGATGCCTCGCAAATTGATGCTGCCTGCCAGCTGGCCACCGGTGCGTTTACTGTTTACAGTAGCCTCGATTTAAGGCAACGCGCACGCTTTCTGCGCCAGATTGGCAAAAATATTCTGGCGCTCGGCGATGCGCTGATTGAACGTGCAATGCAGGAAACCGCGCTGCCGCGCGGGCGTATTGAAGGCGAGCGCGGGCGCACCATCGGTCAGCTCAATATGTTTGCCGACGTGGTGGAGAACGGCGCGTTTCAGGGCGTGATTATCGAAAACGCGCTGCCGAATCGTAAACCGCTTCCCCGCCCCGATCTGCGTCAGCGTCAGGTTGCGCTTGGCCCGGTGGCCGTATTCGGCGCCAGCAACTTTCCGCTGGCTTTTTCTGTGGCGGGCGGCGATACAGCCTCGGCGCTGGCGGCGGGTTGTCCGGTGGTGGTGAAAGCGCATCCGGCGCATCCCGGCACCAGTGAATTAGTGGCGGGCGCGGTTGCTGAAGCGGTTGCGCAGTGTGAACTGCCGGAGGGAGTATTTTCGCTGCTGCACGGCGTATCAGCCCAGAGTGGTAGCGCGCTGGTAAAACATCCAGCGATCTGCGCCGTTGGCTTTACCGGCTCACGTACAGGCGGCTTAGCGCTGCTGAAGCTGGCGCAGCAGCGCCCGGTGCCGATACCACTCTATGCCGAGATGAGCAGTATCAATCCGCTGCTGCTGCTGCCCGCCGCGTTGCAACAGCGAGCCGCGTCCCTGGCGCAGGGCTTTGTGGATTCGCTGACGCTCGGCTGTGGTCAATTCTGTACCAATCCCGGCATTGTTTTTGCACTGGACGGCGCGGATTTTGATCGGTTTGTGCAGCACGCCTGTGAGGCGGTACGCCAGAAACCCAGCGCTACCATGCTGACGCCAGCCATTGCTCAGGCCTGCGCGCAACATGCTGCGGCGCTGGCAGCGCTGAGTGGCGTGCAACATTTGATGTATGGCCAGGAAAAAACCGGGGCGAACCAGGGGCAACCACAGTTGCTCAGCGTCAGCGCGCATGATTTTATTAATGAGCCGCGTATGCAAAACGAAGTGTTTGGCCCGGTATCGCTGCTGGTACGCTGCGCCAGCCAGGCGGAGCTGCGGGCGGCGCTGCGGGCGCTGCAGGGACAACTGACGATTACGCTGCATCTGGACGCGCAGGACCAACCACTCGCCGCAGAACTGTTGCCGCTGCTGGAGCAGCGTGCAGGACGCATTCTCGCCAACGGCTTCCCCACCGGCGTGGATGTTGGCTACGCTATGGTGCACGGTGGCCCCTTCCCCGCCACCAGCGATGCGCGCACCACATCCGTTGGCGCAGCGGCGATTCAGCGCTTCCTGCGCCCGGTTTGCTATCAGGACTTACCTGCCGCGCTGCTGCCGCCATCGGTGCAACATTGAGACGAAGGCGACAAATGTTGTCGCCGCTTTTCATGAGTGGATTGCGAAGCCTGATCCCGATAGTTCACTGTATAGATCGCATTTCATGATGCGCGGTGAGAGCCCGAGGGAACACAAGACTATCATGCCCAACCCGGCAGCAAGTTTTGCAAAACGGCCTGAAGGAAAAATAAAAAAGACGACGCGCAGCGGCGGCGTCGAAAGGGATTTACCCTCGGTTTGTAGCCCTGTGAGCAATGCCTTCCTCTCGGTAATCGCACACCACTGTGCCAGACATAACTCATATTGAGCGCGTTGTATCGCGATAGCGTCTGCGCTACCACCGCCGCGACTCACAGTAAATAACCAACAAGGGCAGATCTTTACTATTTCATACTAAGCCAGATACAACAGGCGAATGCAGTATTAAATCCCGCTAAACCAGTTATAACCCTGATCTTCCCAATAACCGCCCGGATTGTTATTGGTGACGAAAATGGCGCCGATATGTTTGGCATTTTTAAAGCCCAGTTTAGTCGGCATGCGCAAACGCAGCGGATAGCCGAAATCGGGAGGCAAAGGTTTGCCGCCAAAATCCAATGCCAAAATGGTTTGTGGATGCAACGCTGTTTCCATGTCAATGCTGGAGTAATAGCGGTCATCGCATTTAAATCCGACATATTTAGCGGTCAGATCCGCCCCGATGTGCTGTAAAAAGGTTTTAAGCTGCACGCCTCGCCACTGACCAATAGCGCTCCACCCTTCAATACAAATAAGCCGCGTGATCTGGCTTTCCTGGGGCAGACGCTGGAGCTGCTCCAGCGTCCATGACGCTTTCTTTTGTACAAGACCGGAGACTTCCAGCCGGTAATTCGGGACGTCGATTTCCGGCACATTATATTCCGGGTAATAGGCATTAAAGCGAAACGGCTGGGTAATTTGATCTTCGCGGTAAGTTTGCGCAAGCTTTTGCCCGCTGAATAACCAACTTTGCACACGATCATTCCAGCGCGACATCGCCCACAGCACTTTGTCGACTTCGTCTCCGTCCTGCAAATTGCATCCGGTCAGCATGGAAACAGCACCCAGCGTCAGCCCGGAGCGCAGCAATAATCGACGCTGAATATTCACCAGTTTTTTTCGCTGGTCGGGTTCAAGAATAATTTTTGGCCGTCGGGATTGATCACTCATCGACCTTTTCCTCTTTATTCATTGCCGTGCCGCCGGTAATCATCGCAACAAAAGTTTTGGGGACCAGCAATACCATCAGGACATGAATGACCACAAACAGCATCACGCCGCCCATAGCAAAAAAGTGTACATATCGGGCAATATCGAACCCGCCGAATAACCATACCAATAAGCTGAACTGCACCGGTTTCCAGATAGACAATCCTGATAACACCAGCAGAACCCCTAACAATAAAACACCGCTGTACATCAGTTTTTGGACAGCATTGTACTGCCCCAGTTTATGGGGCAGATGGAATGTCAGCGCGCGCACCGTATCGCGCCAGACAGCGCGGGGAGAAAACGGGAAAAAATTCTGTGTGAAATGACCGCTGTAAATTCCCCAGATCAGATAAAACAGGGCATTAGCAACCAGCAACCACATCACAGCAAGATGCCAGGCGATGTTACCGCCCAGCCAGCCGCCGAGCGTGGCATTTTGGGGAAAAGTAAATGTGAAAAGGGGATCGGCGTTATATATCCCCCAGCCGCTCATCACCATGCCGATCATTGCCAGAAGGTTAACCCAGTGACAAAGGCGTACAGGCCATAAGTGGACTCTGCGTTTTTGATGCGAAGATCGCTGAGGTTTCACACAATACTCCTGCTTATCCGTCCTGTTACATGGGTGGCGTCACGCCATCTTTGCCGGCAGAAATACCCCGTGCGACTAAATCGCCTTTGTCATCTTTCATTGCGAACAGGACAATTTTAGCGCCAGGTTTCAGCAGGCTGCGATCGCCAGGCGTCAGCAGGACAACCGGGACGTCATCCGGGACGACAACGGTTTTTTGAGCGTCGTGATATTTTACGGTTAACGTGCGTCCGTTGCTGTTCACCAGTTTGCCCACCGTACCGTTGGTCATCGTGTTGATTTTGCCATCAGCCGATTCAAACGGATTAAAGCCTTCGCCTGAGCCGCGCAGGCTCGGTGCAAATACATGCACTTCCAGCGCTTTCAGCGTGCCGTTCGCCTGCGGCACGGCGGCAGTACCGATAAAGCTGTCGGTTTTAATGTCGCTGATTTGGCCTTTAGTGACCGAGTTGATGCGGGTCTTGTCGGTCAGCTTAACATCGAGCTTATCACCCTGACGGGTCGTGATATGCAGAGATGTATCATTAACTGAATCAATGGTTCCACGTGTGGGTTTAATTACGTTATCAGCAGCGAGAGCCGATGTCGCTCCACTGCACATCAGCAGAGAACCGAGTAATAAACCTGCAAGGCGTGTCGGCGTATTCATTATTAATCCTCCATTGTTTGATGTCGTTCAAAAATTTATATGAATCACTGCTGTTTCCAGTGATGGATGCCTTGTCTCAGAGTGAACGATCTACCGGCATTGGTCGATGACAAATTGATGACAAAAATGTCATCAAAGGGCGTTGTTGAAACTGATAAACTTTCCTCAAATTATTTTTTGCATGTAATCGTGCGGCGTCGGGGGCCTGAATGCGGATACTCGTGATAGAAGATGATGTCAGCACTGGCAACTACCTGAAAAAAGGGCTGACGGAAGCCGGTTACCGCGTTGATTTGGCACGCAACGGCGCCGATGGCCTGTTTTTAGCGCTGGAGGAAGGCTATGACGCGATTATCCTCGATGTCATGCTGCCCGGCCTTGATGGCTGGCAAGTGATGGAAGTGCTGCGTAAAAAAAGCGATGTGCCGGTTCTGTTCCTGACAGCGCGTGACGACGTGCAGGATCGTATTCACGGACTGGAGCTGGGCGCTGATGACTATTTGATCAAACCTTTTTCTTTTACCGAGCTGGTGCTGCGTATCCGGACTCTGTTGCGTCGCCCGACGGCACGGGAGCCGGACACCTATTCTATAGCCGATCTGAATCTGGATGCGCTGCGCCGCCGCGTAACCCGTCAGGATCAGACTATCTTATTGACCAACAAAGAATTTATGTTGTTACAGCTCTTGATGCGCCGCGAAGGCGAAGTACTGTCGCGCACAATGATTGCGTCGCAGGTCTGGGACATGAATTTTGACAGTGATACTAACGTTGTGGATGTCGCGATTAAGCGTCTGCGTGCCAAAGTGGATCGCGCCTTTGAGGTGAAACTGATCCATACCGTACGTGGCATTGGCTACGTTTGTGAAGTACGCAATGACTAATATGAGAAAGGAAAACTCCCGCCAGCCCGTGTCAAAAGGGGCGATCTCCCTGACGTTGCGGGCGACGTTACTGTTTGCGTTTATCGCCTCTCTGGTTATCAGCAGCGTCGGATTTTATCTCTATTATTCGATGGGTAAAGAGCTGATGCGTCGTGCTGATTATCAGGTCAGCGGACGCGTTCAGTATTTCCGCCATCTGCTGGCGAATGAATTCCCTTTATCGCAACTGAGTCATAACCCCGGTCTGTTTGAAAATATGCTCGGTAATGAGCGAGATATTTTGACCTTCCGTCTGGCAGGCCAGCCGCCATTGATTAACGTCAACCCTGCGCAATTGGTATTGCCGCCAGTGGCGCCTGTGCCTGACGGCCAGCCGCTGACCCTGGAAACAGTACATCATCTGATGGCGCCTGATGGAACGCCGGTGCGTTTTGCTCGTGCAGACGTGCAGATTAAGGATGGGAGAATGGTAGAAATTACCGGCGCGCATTTTATGACCGAAGAGTCTCGTCTGCTGGAAACGTTCCGCTGGAAAATTATTGGCGCCGTGCTTTTTGCTTATTTACTGATTGCCACGCTCGGCTATCTGGTGCTCCGCCGGGGATTAAGACCGCTGCGCAAGATGGCGCAGGAGGCAACAAAAATCCATCCAGCCAGCCTTTCTACCCGACTCAGTACAGAGAATGCGCCCAGAGAACTACAGCAGCTTATTATCTCTTTCAACGATATGCTGGAAAGGCTGGCCGAAGGCTATCAGCGTCTGACGCAATTCTCCGCTGACCTGGCGCATGAAATCCGTACCCCGGTGGGTGCGCTGATGGGACATTGTCAGGTGGCGCTGTATCAGCCACGTTCGGTGGAAGAGTATGAAACCTTACTGGCGAACAATATGGAAGTGCTGGAACGTATTTCGCGGCTGGTGGAAAACATCCTGTTCCTGGCCAGAGCGTCCAATGCCCGCTCAGTGTTAACCATCGCCAGGATTGATGTTGCCGCTGAAATTACCCGCGTTCAGGAATATTTTGAAGGTCTGGCCGAAGAGCGGCAAATGATTCTGGAGTGTGCAGTTAAAGGCGTTGTGTATGCTGATACCATGCTGTTCCAGCGTGCTGTCAGCAATTTAGTCGCCAATGCGGTACGCTACGGGCGCGAAGGCAGCACCATTACGATTAGCGCGCGGCCGCAGGCGAAAGGCATAGATATTCATGTGACCAGTCAGGGCAATCCTGTGCCGCCAGAAATGCTGGATAAACTGTTCGACCGCTTCTACCGGGCCGACTCATCCCGCAGCGAAGGGGGCAGTTCCAGCGGCCTCGGATTATCTATCGTTCAGGCCATTATGGCGTTACATCAAGGCAGTGTTAAGGTAACAAGCTCGGACCAGGGAGAGACCCGATTCACGTTGTCATTTCCTGGTCCAAGTTCTGATCCTGATCGTCAACCTTCTTAACGTACTCCGCTGCTGTTTCCAGCACGCCTTGATATCAGCAGCGGTAAAACGCCGGTTAAGGGATGCGCTGATTATTCGTCAAACCGGATAACGAAGCGGCCCCGGACGCCTCCTTTTTCCAGCAGCCGGTGTGCTTCCGCCGCCTCTTCCGGTTTAAACAACGCGGCCACCTCAGGGGTTAAAATGCCCTGATCGACATATTGCGTTAAGCTATTAAGCGCGTCGGTATGATAGCAATAATCGCCGACAAAGGTTTTGCTGAAGGCAATGTCGCGCGCGCCGTTGCCTTCATATAAACGGACCGACGTAAAACTCCCTCCATCCTTGACCGCAGGAATGGCCCGTTCATTGAGCACGGCACCATCGGCCAGGCCATCTACACCCTGTGGAAAATAATGACGAATGTGACTGGCGACATCATCCCCTCTTGGCACCACAATATCCGCGCCATAGCGCCTGACGCGTTCCTCATCTTTCGCTGCCGCATCAGCAATAACGGTTAAACCCCGGTGTTTTGCCAGTTGTATAACGTATCCGCCATAGATGCCTGCCGCCCCGGTAACAGCAAGCGTCTGTCCCGGCTGAAGGTTCAGTAGATCCAGCGACATGATGGCGGTAAGCCCGTTCATCGCTATCGTACTGGCTTCATACAGGGTTTTACTCTGAGGCGCCAGCGCAACAGAGCGCGCATCCAGCACGATTTGTTGCCGGTAAGCGCCATAACTTCCTTCGGGAACCACAATGCCCATAACGCGATCGCCCACATGAATATTGGTCTCCACGTTCGCGCCTACTTCGTCAACAATGCCTGCGATGTCCATTCCCGGCACCAGCGGGCGCGACTGCGTTTCCTGCGCGGCTGAAAATGCGCCATTTCTGAGCAGTAAATCGGTTGGGTTGACCGCTACGGCGACAACTTTAACCCTGACCTGACCAGGACCTGCGCTGACTGGCGGCAGATCAACAATATTCAGCACTTCGGGTCCACCCGGTGTCATTAATCCAATCGCTTTCATGCCTGGCCCTCATTGTTTAAACATTATGTACAGGAATTGAACGGCAAGGAAAATATGCCGACGTTAACGTCACTATAGTCAGCCAGGCTTCTGAAACCGGAACAATTCATGCTGGAGAGATCACGCTTGATGGCGAGAACAGGCGGGGTGAGCATCCGCCGGTTCAGAGCAACATGCGGGCGGATTTCAATAAACAGAAACGCGCCGGGACAGAGCCCGGCGCGGCTGATGCGTTTTAAGATTGGGTAAGTGAAGCCAGCACAGCATCAAGGCGCTGTGCCGCTGCTTCGTTGCCCTGTTCTCTGAAATACGGACCGAGTTCAGCAAGCTGTGCCAGACTTAACCCGACGTTCATGCTGATATTCAGGTGCGATTTCAGCTGCGACTCCACGCCACTTATTGCCGCCAGCGCGCCCACGGTAGCCAGTTCACGGCTTTTCCAGCCAATATTATCGCGCACGAAAATATCACCAAACAGATGCGCTTTCAGATACTGGTCAATCGCCGGCGCGAATTCAAACAGCGCACCTTTTACCGGGCTGCCAACCAGAGCCGTCTGGTTGCGTGTACCGACAGCAAGCATCTCTTCAGGCGAAGGCATCGGACCCGGTTCTTTACCGGCAGTATCCCGTTTGCCCTGCGTGCGGCGCGCATCGACCACTTTCAGCAGTTCACCCAGCGCATTCAGGCTGCGCGGGAATCCCGCATAGGCGTAAAGTTGCACCAGAACTTCCCGACAGTCACTGATGCTTAGCCCGGCATCCAGACCTTGCTGTAGCGCAGCATTAAGCCGATTGATATCACCCGTTGCGGCCCAGGCCGCAATCAAAGCGATGTTTTTTTGCGCAAGCGTCAACGGATGCGTCTGTTTTTGCCGCTGCGTCTCAATCTTTTTCTGGTAAGGATCGGATGACTCAACAGCAAAGCCGCCCATCGAGGTCAGTGCAGTACAGACTAACAATGCAGAATGAATGCCTTTGCTCATCCCGATGTTCCTTATGATTTGTCAGAAGATGCGTACTGCTCATCAGTAACGTGTTCCAACCAGTCCACCGCTTTGCCTTCTTCGGCTTCAGCAATCGCAATATGAGACATGCTGTTTTCCGGCGCCGCGCCATGCCAGTGTTTAACGCCTGCCGGGATCCAGACGATGTCGCCGGGACGCATTTCCTGCACCGGACCGCCCCACTCCTGTACTCGCCCCACTCCGGCGGTAACAATCAGCGTCTGACCCAGCGGATGAGTATGCCAGGCCGTGCGTGCTGAGGGCTCAAAGGTAACGGTTGCACCCCCCACACGGGCAGGCTCTGTGCCCTGGAACGGCGCGTCGATACGTACGGTGCCGGTAAAATAGTCAGCCGGACCTTTAACGGAAGGTTTTGCACCACTTTGCGATACGGTAATCATGGGAGAATGCTCCTTAGCAGAGATAGCTGAGACAGAAAGCGCAAGGGAGAAAGCAACAACGGCAAATCTCTTCATACAGGCTCCGGACATCAGAATCAGTGAATGGGATGCCAGTACAGCGGCAGTGTAATCATTTCATCTCAAAGTCTAGATCCCGAGAGATTGGTTGATAAGATAGGTAAATAAGAATGCGTATGTGAGTATGATTCAACAATGAGCCTTGAAAACCTTAACGATCTGCGCGCCTTCCGAACGGTGGCGCGCGAAAAAAATTTTACCCGCGCGGCCGCTCAACTGGGCATATCGCGCTCAGGCCTGAGCCATGCTATAACCGCGCTGGAAGCGCGATTAGGCATCAGGTTGCTGATGCGCACCACCGCAGCGTTGCGCTCACCGAAGCGGGCCTGCGTCTTTATCACACGTTGGATCCCATGCTCAGCGAGCTGGATGCTGAACTCGCCGCCCTGCGCTCGCTCAGCAATAAACCTGCCGGAACCGTGCGCATTACGGCGCACGATCATGCGATCGCTTCAGCGATTTGGCCTCGTTTGCAGCAAATGCTGAAAAAGTATCCCGATATCATTGCCGAACTGAGCGTCGATTACGGGCTGACCGATATTGTGGCGCAACAATTTGATGCGGGCGTTCGCGTGGGCAATATTGTGGATAAAGATATGATTGCGGTCCGTATCGGACCCGACTTCAAAATGGCGGTAGTGGGCGCGCCCGCCTATCTTGAGGGTAAAACCCTGCCTGAAACCCCGGCCGATTTAACCGCTCACAGCTGCATTAATTTGCGCCTGCCCACCCACGGCGGACTTTATGCCTGGGATTTTGAAAACCAGGGCAAATCACTGACGGTACGCGTTACCGGCCAGGCGGTATTTAACAACACCGGATTAATGCTGCAAGGCGCGCTTGATGGGCTGGGGTTTGCCTATATTCCGCTGGATTTGGCGCAGCCGCACATCAACAGCGGGCAACTGATTCCGGTGCTCGACGCCTGGTGGCCCTTGTTCCCGGGCTACCATCTTTACTATGCCAGCCGCCGTCAGATGGCGCCTGCACTGTCGCACATTATTAATGCGCTAAGATATCCAGCGCTGTGACAGTTGCAGCCAGAATCCAGGATAATCATTTCATAATTAAATGGTTATATTGTTCCGCGTAAGCATCATAAACGCATAGAGCGCTTGAATATCCTCATCTGTCAGGTTCTGATAAGAAGGAAACAGCATGGCAGGATAGAAACGGTGGCCATCGCCAGGCCGCCGCTGAATGACGCGCTGCCTGGCGTACTGTGACAGGCAACGCAGTCACCCAGTCGGACAACATATTCGCCACGTTTGATGAGATCGGCCGAAACCGGCTCTTTTATGGCGGCGGACGTCTCAAATACCGATACCGGCGTGCGCAGCGCTCATATTGCTGCTGCTCCCACCACACACACGACGGCAAGAAGGAGCAGACTAACTCATGTTTATTCCCTGAAACCTGCGTTGACTCAGCTAAACTTGAGGCGTGAAAGCGGCATTGAACGGACACGTTCCCCGGTCAGCCGGGAAACCGCATTGGCCACAACAGGAGAGAGCGTTTTCCTCACAGCGCACCTGTTGCCTTCATCGGACATCCTGCCAGCACACATTTTTATAAACGCGGGGACTTAGGCTGTTCAGTAATCTGCCGTAACTGCCAGAACACCGGGCAGTGCGTCTGTAACTTATTTTACCCAGTCTTCCAGCGTCAGCTCCGGCACCCGCTCAAACTCACGGGTGTTATTCGTCACCAGCACGGCGCCAGCGGCGATGGCGTGCCCGGCAATAGCGGTGTCGTTGGGCCCGATCGGCGTGCCAGATGCGGCCAGTGCGGCCTTTATCCCGGTTGTCGCGTCAATTGCCGCCCGGTCCCACGGGAGAATGGCATCGAGGCGGGCGCAGAATGCCTCAACCAGCTGCTCGTGCCGCGGTGAGGCTTTTTTACCGATCGCCCCGAAGCGCATCTCGGCATCGGTGATGGCCGAGACCACAATGCGGTGGTTGCGCAGCACCGCCTGCTCCAGGCGTCTGATCACGGCCTCCGGCTGCTCGCGCATGATGAACGAGCAGATGTTGGTGTCCAGCATATAAATCTTATTCACAGGTCAAATCGCCCTCGTCACTGACAACGTCCTCACGCTCCGCCATAAAGTCCGGGTCGGCCTTTTCGAGCCCGGCAAACGAGCCCCATGTTGTCCGGACGGGACGGAGGATGAGGCTGTCTCCCTCCCGGACGATTTCCAGCTCGCTCACCCCTTGAAAATCCAGATCGCGAGGCAGACGGATGGCGCGGTTTTTACCGTTTTTAAAAATAGAAACTGTTCTCATAAATGCCTCCAGTGCCTGGATCCGCCGGGGCAGTGAAAAATAGACGTAAACGCAGCGTCTCTTACATAGGCTAAGTATATGTATGTGCACAGGTTACGTATATGCAGCGATCATATATATGCACTTGCATGTGCATGAGGTATGTATATTTTTTACCTACGCTTATTTCTTTTTCAGACGGGAGCCGGAAAAGGATAGAACCGGATCATGAGCGCTGGATGACGAGTAACGAGGAGAGGCTTTAAAGGTTAGTCGTAACGGATTTGTGTAGCCGGTCATTATCTGTAGCCTGAAACATGGGAAACACATCAACTTCCCGGATCGATCAGGAATTATGGGAAACGCATCAACTTTTCGGATCTATTGAGACTATGGGGAATGCATCAACTTTCCGGGCCTACAGGAGATATGGGAAACACATCAACTTTCCAAGCCTACAGGGGATATGGGAAACACATCAACTTTCCAAGCCTGCAGGAGATATGGGCAATGCATCAACTTTCCAAGCCTGCAGGAGATATGGGCAATGCATCAACTTTAGCAGCAAAAACAGATATGGAAACCACATTAACTTCCGCTACCGGTAAGGTGTATGGGAAACGCATCAAGTACCTGTGCGGTAAAAATGTGGGAAACGCATCAACTTCTTAGGGCTGTCGGCCGTATGGGAAATGCATCAACTTTCCGGGGCTGCCGGGAGCATGGGAAACACATCAACTTTCCGGGGCTGCCAGGAGCATGGGAAACACATCAACTTTCCGGGCCTGCCGGGAGCATGGGAAACGCATCAACTTTCCGGGCCTGCCGGGAGCATGGGAAACGCATCAACTTTCCGGGCCTGCCGGGAGCTTGGGAAACACATCAACTTTCCGGGCCTGCCGGGAGCATGGGAAACGCATCAACTTTCCGGGCCTGCCGGGAGCATGGGAAACGCATCAACTTTCCGGGCCTGCCGGGAGCATGGGAAACGCATCAACTTTCCGGGCCTGCCGGGAGCGTGGGAAATGCATCAACACCCCGGGGATTGCCGGGTATGGGAAACGCATCAACTAGGCGAGCCTGCCGGGAATATGGGAAACGCATTAACTTTCCGGGCCTGCGGGAGCATGGGAAACACATCAACTTTGCGGGGCTACCGGGAGTATGGGAAACGCATCAACTTTCCGGGGCTACCGGGAGCATGGAAAACGCATCAATTTTCAGGGGTTACCGGGAGTATGGGAAACGCATCAACTTTGCGGGGCTACCGGGAGCATGGGAAACACATCAACTTTGCGGGGCTACCGGGAGTATGGGAAACACATCAACTTTGCGGGGCTACCGGAAGCATGGGAAATGCATCAACTTTTCGGGAAGACAAGAAAAATGGGAAATGCATCAAATTGAGAGAGGTTGTTGACACCCAAGAAACGGGCACAGCGGAGAATTGAATAATCGAGCAGATCGATAAAGAAACAATCCCCTCTTTAATTTAAAAATGGATAATTCTCTATTTTATTCAGAAAGTTATACAACCTTTCATGGTTTGCCTAATGGCTTGTCTAAGACGCTAAAAATCATCCGGCCATCATCTTCAATTTTATAGCTCACCCTGAGAGGCGTTTTGTCGTTAATTTTCTTTAAGGCGGGTTCGAGAAAAGTACGTTTCATCTCTGCTTTGTTGATTTGCTGCGTTTTAGGCAACATGAATCGCTCGCATAACCAGTCATGAGACGTAATCCAGGTTCCTGTACTACGGAACTGACACAGGCTTTCATACAGTCGAATAACCCGCACGCTGTTTAACTGACCACAATCATAAAGAGAGTAAGTAGTGAACTGTGAAGACAGGCCTACAAGAAACGGCATCACTTTGTAGTTAAATTCAATCTGCCAGGAACCGCGCCCGCGCTTCAATCCCGCTTCAGACAGCCAGGGGCGGGTAACCTCTTCAAATTCGCCATCTTTTGGATAAAAAGTGACTGTAGATTCCCCTAAGGCTTTGATACCCGATTTGACATCACGGCTGGCCACCGCTGTGGCAACGTTAAAATATTTTACGTAATCCGACACGCTGACATTGAATAAGGGAAGCATCTCATCAGAAAGATCTTCAGAATCCTGACTGAAATAGGTTTGAAGAAGGCATAACCACAGAACACGCTTAGCCTGAAGCGGCAGGAAATAGGCTGCTTCAGTCAATTCATTGGACTGTTTGATGTTAGCCCTTTTCTTATAGGGCTTCAGCGCTGTGCCTGATTCTGAAGTAGTCATCCTTTGTACCTGTGGGTAAAAAAGCATTCGCCCATAATGGCAGGTTCATCAAAAAAATCAACGATTGAGGCCAAGTTATCCACATGTGGATAGCCTTCAGAGAAACTTGATGTATTTCCCATAGCAAGTAGATGCATTTCCCATATCTACTTGACTTGTCTCCCATCGGAACTTGATGAGATCCCCACACCTTGTTTATGTGTTACCCATGTCATATGGCTCTGAGAGCAGATGAGACAAGGGTTTGCGGGGCTCTAAAAGATCTTAAAAAGAATAAAAGATCTTAAAAGGATCTTAATAAATACACTGTGTATAAGTGGATAAAATAAAACACCCTTTGCCCGATTACTAAAAGTAATGCGTAAGGCAGAAACGTTGTTATCAGTGATGTTGCGCTTCCTCGCCCATTTACTCGCTACGCTCGGTCATTGGGCTGCGGCGAGCACTACTTACTCCTTGAAAAAAAAAGCTTTCGCTATGCGCTTTTCCCTGAGCGACATATAAAAACGCGCTAGAAAAGTTATCCGGCTAGATCAGAACATGCAACAGAAATGCTGATGACTTGTGAGAAAGCTGGAAAAGCGACTTAGTGTCGTTACATTCTTTTCAAGATATGTTAAATATTCTTTAACATTCAAACCACAAGCATCAGGCAGAGCCTACTTTCACTCACCCACTTTCTCGATAATAGGCTTATCCCCCCTGCTTCGCTCAAACGTTCTGCCACCGTCACTATGTTATTCCCTTCCGTCAGACAGATAATATGCTGCTGATAAAGACGGTTCAGCCATTGGCCGACATCAAGGCATCCGGCTATCTGATCCCACTCCTGCCTGAATAAATTTCGCATGCGAAATTATGCCTTATGTAGAGAATCAATATTGATTCTCTATCAATGACCTGGCATACTCCTGTCATCAGTTCAGGTTGCGCAGCGATAACACCAGTTGGACAGATGCGCGATAGAGATTTCGCATGCGAAATAATAAGGGTCTGTTTATGGACGGTCAGAAGGCAGGAAAGGTCATCATCATTGGTAACCAGAAAGGCGGCGTGGTGAAAACGCAATCTACCAATGAGATTTCATACAACATGCAGCAGCTGGGTTATCAAACTCTGATAATCGATTTTGACAGCACGTCTGGTTTAACCGAAAGGATTTTCCCGGGAAGTGTGCCGCTCACTATTGATGGTGAGCCGTTAGGTAACACTTTTTCGCCGGGCGAAGCGCATGCATTTCAGTTGTTCTTCCCGGATACGAAAGTGAAACCAGAAACGTTGCCGGATGGCCGCCATATCTTTGGTTCTACGAACGAGTTGGGTGAAATCAACTACCGTCCGCAGGATTGCGTCTTCGATTTCAAAGACCGCATTGATGCTTTAAGAAGCCAATATGATTACATCCTTATCGACTCCGCGCCTGACTATAACAACCTGCTGATTGCTTCTCATGTTGTGGGCGATTACCTGTTGGTCCCTACCCTGCTGGAAAAAGGTTCGCGAATTGGCGTGGGCAAGCAGCTCAACTACATGCAGCGAATCAAGAAAAACTACAATCCCGGCTTACAGTTTTTGGGTACCTATATCACCCAAGCCAGCGTGCAAAGTTACACGCAGCCCCTGCTTGATGGCTACCTGACAGCAGTTGAAACCGAGAACCTGAGAAGGCTGTATGAGATCCTTGCTGAAAAAAATTACGGCGAAGATAAAGTGCTCGGCTTGATATCCTGGGTAAAAAATCAGGCGAAAGAGGCTATTGAACTGGGACTCACTATCCGGGAGTACTCACCGACCAGTAAACCTGCGGTGCAGTATCAGGAACTGACAAACAAAATTATCAAGCTGACAGGGGAAGGCATGCATGGCGAGTAAGTTTCAAAAAAGGCTGCAGGAGCAAAAGAAAAGCAGTGCCATTCCTTCGGCAATGCCCCAGGTAGCTGCAAGCGTAGCCGTACGCAATACGCCGGCCCCTGCCGGTAATGAGGAAGCATCCCGGCTGCGCAGTGAGATTAGCCGTCCTGCGATGGAACCTTCCGGACAGATAGTCAGAGTTCGGGCTGACGAGATTTATGAGGTCGAGCAGGTTCGCCCCGAGGAGGATTTCGATGAAGACATCCTGTCAGGGATGGTCGATTCGCTTTCTGAATTTGGCACGCTTACACCGCCCCGTTGCTTTCCAAGAGACCGGAAAGGATACCGGGTCTGGTTCGGCGCTACACGTGTCCGATCAATGAAACGACGCGGCGATGAGTTTATCGATATCTATGTGGGCACTCCTCC
The DNA here is from genome assembly GCF_044342975.1 of Pantoea osteomyelitidis. Taxonomy (NCBI): domain Bacteria; kingdom Pseudomonadati; phylum Pseudomonadota; class Gammaproteobacteria; order Enterobacterales; family Erwiniaceae; genus Pantoea; species Pantoea osteomyelitidis. Next base: position 41,104 of record NZ_JBGFSN010000006.1, on the reverse strand, counting down.
ACGGGATGAGCGTCAACGCATCATGGGGCAGCTTATTGAAAACCTGCAGCAGTCAGGATTGAAACCCCTTGCAACTGCTGTCGCGTTTGAACAGCTCAAGAGTGAATACGGCATGAGTGGTGAGGAAATTGCCAAAGCTCTGGGCAAGCCAACCGCTTTTGTCAGCAAGCATATGCGTATCGGGGCGGCACCTGAAAAAATCCGCTCGCTGGTCAGAGGTAAAAAGCTATCTGACGTGGAGCTCATTTATAACCTCATTCAGCTCAACGAGACAGATTCTCAGTGCGCAGATGAGCTGATCAGCAAAATCAATGACGGGCAAACCATTACACGCGCCCACGTCAAAAAAGAACTCGCCCGCATTAAACGTCCAAAAACAGAGCTGCGTGAGAAATCTGTTCAGGAAAATATTTCGCATGCGAAATTTTCTGACAGCGCAGAAATTTTGCCGGAGAAAAATAAAATTCAGCTGTCAGCGATTGTTTCTGTTGATGGGCTTGAGGGAACGCTGTTACTGGACGAGGCGCCCACTGAATACGGCTGGGTCTGGGTTTCAACTTCCCAAGGTAAGCTCTATGTTGAGGTTGAAAAAGTTAAACTGCTGGGACTGAAATAAAACAGAGTTTTGCCGGTGTGAGGCTTAAAAGCTTCTTATCGCATGTTCCATTAACGTATTAATGGCTGAAGCAGAATGACCTTTATTGAACTTGATACTCATATTGCGAAAACAGGAAGAAGGTCACTTGCTATCAAACTAGTGTTCACGCTGGCCGACAATCTTGACAATCATGTTGAAGGTATCGATCTTGATGATTTCGAGGTAGCGAGCGGCTATACCCGTACGAATATACGCTCCGCTGCGTCTTCCCTGAAGGAAGCGGGCGTAATTGATATCTACTACTACCGAGAATCAAGTGAAGAAGGGGAACGCGTGCTGCTCAGGGAAAGTGCTAAAAACCGATGGGCAAAGCAGCACTACCGGCTCAGCAGTGCTGTGATAGCATTACTGAACCGGGCCTGATATTTCGCATGCGAAATCTTTTCAAATCAGCTTATCTGTAAGAAAGCAGGCGGTAACCTTAAAACAGTACTGCCTGAACAGCAGCCTCCAGGTTTATTTACCGGGCATCGTAGAAACATTGATGCCCGGTAATACATATCCTGTATCTGTAACCATTCCCGCCAGTCGCAATATTTACCCGTTTTCAGCTCTTCCCGAAAGGATCCTTTCATGTTCTGTTTTTGTTCCTGAGTGCTTGCATTGCCTGCAAACTTATCTCACTTCAGGCTTCATTGTCATAAAGGTGACGCAGTTAATTGCATTCGGGTACCGGTGTCAACAACGGTTCGCCGTTGAAAAATGCCTCAACGTTATCCAACACCAGTTGCGACATCGCCTGACGCGTAGTCCAGGTCGCGCTGGCCATATGCGGTGTCAGTACGACATTCGGCCGGTCATACAGCGCCGGAGGTACTTCCGGTTCGTCGCTAAATACGTCGAGTCCCGCTCCACCTAAGGTTCCGGCATCCAGCGCCATGATCAGCGCCTGTTCATCCACCAGGCTACCGCGGCCTACATTGATCAAAATGCCCTCGCTACCCAATGCGTCCATGACTTCGCGATTAATCAGATGACGATTGTCAGCAATGCCTGGCGCGCAAACCAGTAAAAAATCGCACTCTTTTGCCAGCGCTACCAGGTCAGGCTGATAGCGGTGCGCCACCTCTTTAACCGGCGAGCGGTTACAGTAACTGATCGTCATATCAAAAGCCTGTGCACGTTTTGCTACAGCCAGGCCAATTCGACCCAGTCCGACAATTCCCAGCGCCGCGCCGGAAACTTTTTTTGTCCAAGGGTAGCTTTCCTGCATCCATTTCCCCTGCTGAATAAAAGCCTGTGCGCCGGGTATTTGACGGCAGGTGGCCAGCATGAGTCCGATGGCCAGATCGGCCACGTCCTCGGTCAGTACATCTGGCGTGTGGGTCACCATAACCTGATGCGCTTTTGCTGCCTGTACATCCACTCCGTCATAACCCACACCAAACACGGCGATCAACGCGAGGTTTGGCAATGACGCGATCAGCTCACCAGTGACAACTGCTTCCCCGTTAGTCAACAGCAACTGAAATTCATCCGCCATGCTTCGAAAATCACGTTCAGGCAATGTATTGTATTCAACCACCTCATAACGAGCCTGTAGTGCGTCCATCAGAGGAGCAGGCAAACCGGCCTGCTTCAGAACTTTCATTTTCATTTCAGTTACCTGTTTCAGTCTGAGGTAAGGGTTTTGATGCATTACGCGAGGGGCGTGAGATGATAATGCCTGTCACTCCTCCAATAATCAGCGCCACGGCGACGATCAGCAGACCATAGTGATAGCTGTTAGTCATATCTTTGATTTTTCCGAGCACCGGCGGTAAACCCAGTCCGACGAAATTGGCGACGGTATTGATGAAAGCAATAGACGCGGCGGCAGCCACGCCAGCCAGCTTTTCAGTGGTCACCGCCCAGAAAATGGGAGTCAGCGCAAAATTGAAGCCAACAGTGAGCACCAGAAGGATGTAAGACACAACAAGATTGCCTGAATAAATAGCTACAGCCAGCGCCAGCCCGGAAAAGATCAGAGGCAGCCCCATATGCCATGAACGCTCATGAGTTCGATCAGAATGACGGCCGTTCAGATACATAAACAGACAGGCCAGCACAAACGGAAGGGCAGAAAGCAGGCTGATAACAAAGTTGCTCTGCTCAGCCGCCATGCTTTTGATGATGAGCGGCATAAACAGGGTAATACCGATTGATCCAAACGCCTGCAGGAACCAGACCAGACTCAGCAGTAGTACCGTTTTATCTTTCAGCGCGCTCAGCCACGAGTGATTTTTACCAATTTCTACCCCGACGTTGTCCTGCTGCAGGCGCTGGCGCAGCCAGGATTTTTGCTCTGGACTGAGCCATGGCGCATGGTCAGGCGTATCGGGAAGGCGCCATAACACCAGACAGCCTAACGCGACGGCGGGGATACCTTCCAGTGCGAACAGCCAGCGCCAGCCCGCCACATCAGCAATTCCGTGCATATTCAGAATAGCGCCGGAAACCGGAAGACCAATAATAGAGGCTGCTACCGATCCCATATAAAAGAAGGACATTGCGCGGGCGCGGTTACTTTTCGGGAACCAGCAGGATATATAGTAGATAATACCGGGAGCAAAGCCGGCTTCCGCCATTCCCAGCAAGAAGCGCATCACATAAAGCTGGTTAGCGCTGTGTACAAACGCCATACCTGTACTGACGATGCCCCAGGTAATCATGATGCGGGCAATCCAGCGACGTGCGCCCACTCGAGTCATGATCACATTACTGGGGATCTCGAACAAAATATATGAGATATAAAACATGCCGACGCCGAGGCCGTACATGCTTGCTGAGAGACCCAGATCGGCATTCATCTGGAGCGCGGCAATAGAAATATTGGTCTTATCCAGATTGGCGACAAAATAGCAGATGACGATAAAAGGAATAATTTTTGCGTTCAGCTGCTTCAGGGTAGAGCTGTACAGATCTGTGTTCATAATGTTGACCTCGTTGAGCGTTTTGCCGAATTTGGGCAGCAGAAAGACTGCCCGCAGCGTACGCAGGGTAGGGTAAGAGGTATTTTATTTTAATGATCTCCGAAGCCGCCGCTGCTGAAGCAGGCTTTCATCGCTGCAGCGTCAGGGGATAAGGAGATTTACCACTCGGCGACGGTACCGTCCGGGAACCGCCACAGCGGATTGCGCCAGTCTGACGCGCTCTGACTGCGTTCAGTCACCAGCTGTTCGTTGATCTCTACGCCAAGACCAGGCTTAGTTAGCGGAGCGAAGTGCCCGCCTGTGATATTGAAGTCTTCTTTATTCACTACATAATCCAGCAGCTCTGCACCCTGGTTGTAGTGGATGCCCATGCTTTGCTCTTGAAACACCGCGTTGCGCGAGACAAAATCAACGTGCAGGCAGGAGGCAAGCGCAATTGGACCCAGTGGACAGTGCGGTGCCAGCGCCACGTCATACGCTTCCGCCATGGCAGCAATTTTAACGCATTCGGTAATCCCCCCCGCATGGGAAAGATCGGGCTGAAGGATGGCCAGACCGCCCGCTTCCAGCACGCGCTTAAATTCAAAACGGGAATACATGCGTTCGCCAGCCGCGATTGGCAGATGCGTCTGTGCGGCAAGACGGGGATAGTACTCCGCCTGTTCCGCCAGTACCGGTTCTTCAATAAACAACGGCCGGTAAGGCTCCAGCTCTTTAATCAGGATTTTTGCCATCGGCGCACTGACGCGACCGTGGAAATCCAGACCAAACTCGATTTCATTACCAAAAGCTTCACGAATCTGGGCAACGGTACTGACCGCCGCATCGACTTTACGCGAGCTATCGATTATCCCCATCTCTTCGCAGCCGTTGAGCTTAAAAGTATCGAAGCCGATTTCGCGCAGTTTATGCATCCCTGCAATCACCTCTGCCGGTCGATCGCCACCAACCCAGCTGTAAGCTTTGATATTGTCACGAACCAGACCGCCGAGCAGCTGCCAGACCGGGACGCCAAGCACTTTACCTTTGATATCCCATAATGCCTGATCAATCCCGGCTATCGCGCTCATCAGAATTGGGCCGCCACGGTAAAAGCCGCCGCGATACATCACCTGCCACAGATCATTAATACGTGCCGGATCCTGACCGATGAGGTAGTCTGAAAGCTCATGAACAGCCGTTTCAACGCTCTTCGCCCGTCCTTCAATCACTGGCTCTCCCCAGCCTGTCACACCTTCATCGGTTTCAATCTTCAGAAACATCCAGCGTGGAGGCAGACGATAAGTGGTCAGTTTGGTAATTTTCATTGTACGGCTTCCTTATAGGCTGCAACGAATGCGCGTGCCTGCTCTGCGGTACGTGAAACCGGCTGGCCGGGGCGATAGAGATCGCTGCCCAGTCCCGCGCCCACGCAACCCGCAGCCAGAAACGCATGAAGATTTTCAGGCGTAATGCCGCCGACGGCGAACACCGGCACGTCCGCAGGCAACACGGCTTTCAGCGCTTTGATGTAATCCGGTCCAAAAGCGGAGGAAGGAAAAATTTTCAGCGCCTGCGCCCCGGCTTTCAACGCGGCAAAAGCTTCGGAAGCTGTGGCGCAACCTGCGGCCACCGTCATACCCTTCCCGACGGCACGTTGGATCACCGCGACGTCCGTATTCGGCGTTACTACCAGCTTGCTATTCATCGCAGCTAGCTGATCCACCTGTTCCGGCTCCAGCACTGTTCCGGCACCAATCAGTGCTTTATGCCCGAAAGTCGTTAGCATGCTGGCGATACTGCGCGCCCACTCAGGCGAGTTGAGCGGGATTTCAATCGCATCGAACCCCGCTTCAATCAGCGCGCCAACATGCTCCTCGACTTCCTCAGGACGAATGCCGCGCAGAATAGCGATAAGCGGCAAGTTAGTGGTCCAGTTCATTAGCGATACTCCTGATTCCGTGCTGGAAGGCGTAATCCCCGTCCAGCAATTGAGCTGACAGGCCGCTGAATGTCATCGCCTGCTGATAGCGATCGGCCAGCGAGCTGCCAGCGATTAAGGTTAACGGGGCGCGCTCCCCGCGGATAAAAGTCTCTGCCATCAGCGCAACCTCATGACCAATCAGCAAACCAGAAAGAAAATCGCTGACCGACTCACGCGGGCGTGCGCCCAGCACATGCGCCGCGCGCACTTCAAACAACCGGCTCAGAATGCTGCGATCGTTAGCGCCGGTTTCCAGTCCCTGACGGAACGCATCTGCGTCCGCTAACTGTTGGGGTAAGCCCGCACCAATCAGCGAGTGGTTGAGCAGAAGATGGTGCAGTTCGCCGGTCATCACGGTACGGAACCCCACGATTTTCTGTTGGTCTTCCCTTACCCATTTGCAATGCGTGCCGGGCATCACATAACAGGCAGCCGGGCTAAGCTGAGCGGCACCAAGCAACTGCGTTTCCTCGCCACGCATCACGTTAAAATTATCGTCGTGACTCATGCTCAGGCCCGGGACTATCCAGCCGCGGTTTTCCACTCGGGTCAGGTTCGAGGCGATATCACTCAGCGAGACCGGGCAGGGCAGGTAGGGCACGTTCAGCCAGCCAGCGTTACTGCCGACCATTCCCGCCATTACTACAGGCAACTCGCTGACCGGCCAGCCTTCGGTAAGTGCGGTAAAAACCGCTGCCGGCGTTCTGCCATTCAGGCGTGTAATACCCGATTCGGAACGGCGCTCCTGCTGACAGATGCCTTCGCGATAATACCAGGCGCGCAGGTTGGTAGATCCCCAGTCGATAGCGATATAGCTGTTCAATTAATGTCCTTAAGTCTTCGGGTTGAACTGGCAATCATCGTCAGCGCCGCCTTTTCAGCTTCATCGGGATTCTGATGGCGGATAGCGTTAAACAACGCTTTATGCTCATGCAAGGTATTGGGCATGTTGCTGCTGTCAGGCATGTAAGTGCGCTCGAATATCGCCAGCTGAAGCGAGCTGATGGCCACGCTGAGCTGCTGTAAAACCGGATTATGTACCGACTCCAGCACGGCTTCGTGATAATGAATATCGGCCTGATTAAAGGCTTTGCGGTCATGATGGTGTGTCACCATATCGTTCAGCGCCGCCTCAATTCTGGCTAAATCACTGGAGGTGGCGCGCTCCGCCGCCCAGCGGGCAATTTGCGGCTCGACTAAATTCCGCACTTCATTCATGGCGGCAATCAGACGCGGATCCTGATCATGCTTCAGCGACCACTGCAGCACATCGCTGTCGAGAAAGTTCCAGTGATTGCGCTGAGCGACAAAGGCGCCGCGGTAACGCTTCACTTCTATCAATCGTTTCGCCACCAGCGATCGAAACACTTCACGGATAATATTGCGTGAGGTGTTGAACTGTTCACACAGCTCGGCTTCAGCCGGTAAAGAGGCGCCGGGTACGTACTTACCCGACACAATTTCTTCACCTAAAGCCAAAATAATGCGATCCGTTTTGCTCAGTTCGTCTTTCATAATGTTCCATGTAGTCAGTAAGCGTTCCTGACACTTTACTGCCGTCAGCCGCTAAATCGCATAACAAATAAAACTGTATGCTGGATAACGATGCGCTTATAGTAGTACTAGAATTTGATTTTGTACTACAATCCAGATCACAAAACAGACAATAAAGAAAGGCAAAGAGGTTATGAGAAGTCAGCAATAAGCACAGTGAGAAGTGAAGCAGGCGGACTGCTCAAAGGAAGCACCGAAAACCGGTGGGCATGCCAGTACTGTAAGCTCAGCCATGCTGTTAAAGCATGATTGAACCGGACCGATATTTCGCATGCGAAATCTTTCCTACGCCCTGTTGCAGTATCCGGGCGTCCGCTTAGAGCGAAAAGCGGATGTCAGATGAGAGTTGAAGAGGGCCAGTTGTACAGAAAAGAAAGCCCAAAACCCACTCATTGGGAATGGGGCTGTAAGTGTTTTTTATGCTGATCGGGAGAGCGTAAAGATAACCGATAGCGTGCTCCTCAAAGGTTCATTTAACCTGTTGTGCCTTTAACTCGCTTAAGATGCCAATAAACGCGGCGCCAAGGGGAACAAGCGAGCCCCACAGCACGGCATTCCAGCCATAGTGATTGAGTAGTGCTTCCGAAGAAAACGAACCAGCGATAATCACGCCAAACACGACAAAATCGTTCAGAGACTGGACCTGGATCTTTTCTTCGGGCCGGTGATAGTCGATGATTTTCGCCGATGCGCCGGTGAATCCAAAATTCCAGCCGAGGCCAAGTAAAATCAGCGACAGCCAGTAATGAAAGACGTCCGTACCGCTGAGGTCTGCAAGTACGGAGCCTGCAGTGATAAGCAAACCAGCAGCCGCAAACCGCATGGCACCGAAGCGGCTAATCAGTCTGCCGGTAAAAAATCCCGGCCCATACATGGCAATCACATGCCACTGAATCCCGAGATTTGACACCTGCTGAGAGATGCCGTGCATGTGCATTGAGAGTGGCGCAGCTGTCATCAGAAAGTTCATAACCCTGTAGGTTACGGCGCCGCTGAACACGGTCCTGAGAAAGCCCGGCTGACGGACAATATCGCGTATAGGGCGACCGCCTGTTTTTACTGCAACGGTAGGTGAAGCAGCTCCTCGAAACCGGACAGTTGGTCCAGTTGCATCCCGACCCTGGCTGGGCGCTGAAATGGTCCTACTACCACATCACCCCGCAGCACAACGCCATGCGTCATGAATTAAAAGTCTTTCACGACTGGCTTCTTCAGGACGTTGTCTCAGGCAATTCGTGATCAGCACTTCAGGCATTATGCTACTCCGGCAATCACTTCGGGAACGTAATGCTTTCATCCCCGTAAAATTACGACATAGAATTTCTTCTCTGCATCGCAAGATCCTCTGATTTGTTGAAGCTGACAGGCTTTCTGATCATCGCCCTCAACAAATGAGCAGTCCGGTGAGCTCTCAAAATGCATTACCCGGACCCTGAGCGCGGGAGAAAACGATGGCTTATCTGCAAATCATCCTTGATATCAGTGACGAAAACCGTGTCTCAAGTAATCCAGAACTTGAGACTGACTTATGTGCCTTACCGAAGTCTGGAAAATTTGACCAGGCGTATGCGTCGCATAACCCAGAATTAGCGCGACAGTTGCAGGTTGTACAACCGTTGTATAATGCAGGGTTCATTAAAGACTGTGGTCTAATCAGCCGATAAACACAGACTAATACTTCAGACCTTGAATCTCGTCACAGATGATTACCCGCACATTTCTGCGGGCAAAATGGCACCGCAGAAACTGCTGCCGGACAGGCTGAAGCATCAGCCACTGCTCATAACTGACATTCGCATAATTGATAACCGCTTACCAAAGCCTCTGTTAGGTTGATGGGCCGGCAATTACGGTGATTAAGAGGTCTGTAACGATTAGTATTGAGCTTGTTTAGTATCGTCAGTAAACAACGGAGCCGAACACCATGAATACTGTGATCAAACCTACCTTTTCCGCTGTTTGGTCCACGGACGCTCAAGGCACTTGCATTGCCAGTCAGGAAAGCCCGACTGGCCTGATGCCCGCACTGAAAGGCGTAACGCTAAGTGAATGGTTGAGGTTCGCACAGGCAGATGATGATGCAAAGATCGCGCTGCAACTTACTGCGGCGTTGGAATTTGTGAAACCTTTTCATATCGAAGTTCCGATCCATTGTCTGGACGGGGCGACGCGGCGTGTGATTGTTTCAGGTCTGCCGGATTGCCAATCCACTGCTTCTTGCCTGCAGTACAACGGCTTCATCCTTGATATAACCGGGCAGCGCAAAGCACTTGAGGATGCACTGCGTACAGCGGCGGAATACCGTCTGTTGATTGAAAACAGCACTGACTTGATCGCGCATTGCGACACGAACGGCAGGTACGTTTCGATCTCGCCTTCTTACAGTGAAATGATAGGCTGGTCAGCCGATGAGATGGTAGGCCAACTGGTGGTGGATTTCCTGCATCCCGACGACCGCGCATCCGCTGCTGATGCACTGGTATGTATCTTCAACGGTGGTGTGCTGCCGGATGTAATCGAGGTACGCAAGCTACATCGCGACGGCCACTACATTACGCTTGGTACCAAGGCCTGCGGCGTCGGCGATCCTTCCACAGGTAATAACATCGGTGCAGTGCTGGTTTCGCGCGACATTACCCGTGACAAGGAAAGGATCCGGAAGCTTGAGAAACTGGCAACCCGCGACACGTTGACCGGATTGCCTAACCGGGCCTGGATCAACGACCAGGTTGGCTGCATGCTTGCGCAGGGCGAAGATCTGGCATACACGACTGTCCTGTTTATTGATTTGGATGGGTTTAAGGCAGTCAATGATTCGATGGGACACGCAGTAGGGGATGCCTTGCTGCAGCAGGTAAGCGAACGGCTACAACGCTGTATGCGTCCGGGCGATTCGGTGGCACGTCTGGGCGGAGACGAGTTTGTGGTAGCAGCGAAGTGCAGCAATCGTGAGGCAGCGTCCGCAATCGCCCAGCGTATCATTGACAGCCTGAAAGAGCCATTTGCTTTCAATAGCATGGAAGTACGGATCGGGGCGTCTATTGGCATCAGTTTCGCACAGTCCGGGACGGCATCGGCCAAAATGTTATTTGAAAATGCTGATATGGCGATGTACCAGGCGAAAGCACGACGTGATGGGTCATATCAGTTTTTCGAGCCCGCAACGCTGCCGTTACGTGATTAGAATAGCCAGCTTCGCTTTCCGGCCTTGTCTGCGATTTATCGTGGCGCGTCGTTTACCTTAATGCCTGTGCTACCCGGCGACAGGCACTTTAGTACTAAATAGGGGATGAAATAGACAAAATGGAGTGAGCGGAGGGGACGTTTGTGGCTTTCCGGATGTCCGCTTTTGGCTGTGAGTTCAACTGCTCGGACGCGCTCCACTTGTATAAGATCCGACAGAAAGCGCCCCTGGTACCCAATCAGTTAGTGCATGGCAGTGAGCAAGCGGCTGGCAAAGCTCCTGATCAGCTCCGAAATTTCGCCCGATGCCTCCAGAGGCGAGAGATGACCAATTCCCGGCAAAATGTGTAAAGTGGCGTGCGGTATGCGCGTCATCAGTTCCTTCTGTAACACCGCAGGTGGATCTACCCGATCTTTTTCGCCTGAAATGACGAGAGTCGGAACGCAAATCATTGCCGCTTGTGCGCTGATGTCTTCCTGGCTAGCAGCCAGCGGCCATGCTGCTTTGGCAGCGGGAGCACCTTGCAGACTGTCCTGCACGACCATTTCAAGATCGTCCGGCCGAAGAAGGCCAGCTGCCAATACCTGCCTGACGGTGGCCAGGATGCTTTCCCGACTGGCCCCAACCACGTTGATCGACCGCGACGGTGCGAAAAGCAGGTGTAAGGCCCCCAATGACATGCTGCCAGGTGCGCGACGAGCCGCCCCAGTAATGCAGGAACACGAGCGCCGGAGCGTTTATCCCGTGAGCAAGGCGGTTCCGGCCTGTCCAGAACCTGTAACAGCTCTCGCCAGCGGTAAAGCCCGGCATCACCTGCCCAAACTGATAGAGAACAGCGTTGAAAATATAGACTGTAATATATATGCTATATAGATTGTAATTTATAAAGGTGGGCCTGTGTGGATTGTTGAAACCACGGATTTGTTCGCTGAATGGCTGAAAGAGCAGGACAGGGCAATGCAGCTGGACGTTATTGCCGCACTGAATCTTCTGAAGCAGGAAGGTCCACACCTCGGGCGACCGCATGTCGATACGCTGTACGGCTCGAAAATCCCCAACATGAAAGAACTCAGAGTTCAGAGCAACGGCCGACCTGTAAGAGGATTCTTTGTGTTCGATCCCCTGCGCAAAGCCATCATCCTTTGCGCGGGTAACAAAGAAGGCGCTGATGAAAAGCGTTTCTACAAGACCATGATTAAAACGGCTGAAAGCGAGTATCACCGACACCTGGACCAACTGAAACGGAGTGGAAAATGAAAACGCTGGATGATCTGATGGTTGATTTGACACCCGAGGAGCTGACTCAGGTGAATGATAAAGTTGCAGAAATGCGGCTTGATTCTCAGTTGTATAAACTTCGCGAGGCGCTGGCTAAAACGCAGAAGCAGCAGGCAGAGGCTATGGGGATCGCACAACCCTCCGTTGCGGCTATAGAAGGGCGCGGCGAGGATCTGAAAATCGCGACGCTCAAACGATATGTTGAAGCGCTCGGCGGCCAGCTAACTATCGGTGTCAATATGCCCGGTGGCGAGCACGTCGATTTCACACTTTAACTGCACCCGTAAATGTGATCGCCCGGGGATACGGTGTTCCCCGGCTGACGTACCGGTTATTCCCCTTCGCCCGCGCTTTCTCTTTCCGAAACGCTGTCTCACGGTCTGCTTTCTTCACTGACTGCTGTTGTGCGGCAGCTGCTCCTTCGGTTTTCTTCCTTTGATGGTCAAAAGCAGTAATATCCTGATGGCCCTCTTTGGTTCCCCGGTAGGGCCGAGCCATCAATCCTGGTGCACTAACCGGCAGAGTCCATAAGCTCCGCCAAACATCAGAAGCGGCGCCAGGAGGATTCTGGCTGGGTCTGATGGCAAATGGCCAGGGTAAACTCTGCAGCTGGCCTGCAGTCCGCTATGAGCGAAAAGCGGCGAGGTAGGGAATGGTAATGCGGCCCTTGAAAACATTGTGATTTTGCGTTTTTACATAGCCTGGGCCGCTAGCAGACGCTGAGAGAACAGCTGATCGTGCTAAAAAGCTGCGACTTCGATATGGATCGCATCCTATAAGTTAGGATTTCACTGCTGAGCGCAAGAACTCTACAAATGCGCGTACTCGCGCCGATAGATGACGATTCTGGGGGTAAAGAATCGAAAACGGGCGAGAGCGGCCTCCGTATTTTTGAAGGACCTCTACAAGGTCTCCACGCCTTAAAGCGTCTCCCACTGCAAAGCGATAGGTTTGATAAAGGCCTCCGCCTGCGTTAACCCAAGCGACAGCCCCTAACGCATCATTAAGTACACGCATCCGGCTCGTTATCTGTTTCTCGATTGAAGTACCTAACTCATCGGTGAACAGCCAATGCAACGGGCGCCCTGTATTCGGTGATATGTACTGGATGCAATCGTGTTGATTGAGGTCATCAATACGGTATGGTTCACCTTTTTTTGCAAGGTATGTCGGAGTTCCGAATACCCCAAGCGAGGCGTCCTCAAGCTTGAAGGCGACAAGACGCGAATCTTGCGGCACGCCTAGCCTGATTGCCAGATCGAAGCCCTCTTCAACAAAGTCGATTATTTTGTCCGAGATACTAATCTCGATATCGATCTGCGGATAAAGCTCAGTGAACTTGGGCATTAAGGGTAAAAGGCGAAACGTTCCGTAAGCAGCACTGACGCTAATGCGTAGCGGTCCGCTAGGGACGGTTTGTGAACCCGTGATCGCTCGCTCAGCCTCGGCGATTTGCTCAAGCGCTAGATGACATTCTTTCCAATAGAGCTCGCCCTCAGTTGTAAGCTTGACGGCGCGGGTGGTCCGCAAAAAAAGACGTACTCCGAGGCGCTGCTCGAGCCGACTGATCGACCGACTGACTGCGGCCGGCGTCAAACCGAGAATCTCAGCCGCACTGGTGAAGCTGCCGGTCTCCGCTGCTCTACAGAACTGTTCAATGCTGCCAAGCTGAAGTGGTTTACCCGCTGCCATATTGATTACCATTTGTAATAAATGAATTGATTATCACATGGTTTATCAACCAAGAACAACGCATTAAAGTACGTCTACTGCTTCAGCAACAACGCGACAAAGCCGCGCTACTTAAGCAGTGCACGGTTTTGGCCCACACCCCGACATACTTTTAGGAGCTACACAATGACCAGCAAACTGAACGTTTTCACTTCGCCTTCGGCTTTTCCTAACCCACAGCGCCTGCGCCTGTTCATGCATGAAAAGGGGATCGCTGATCAGTTCCAGGAGACTATTTACGACATGACGCCGGTTGGCGAACAGCGTGGATGGCGTCACTTGAAAATGAATGCCTGGGGTGAGACGCCGACCCTCGAGCTCGCTGACGGTAGCTATATCTCCGAAACTGCAGCTGTCATCCGTTATTTGGACCAGTCCTACCCCGGCCGCAAGATCATGGGGGAGACGCCGCTGGAACAGGGCTTGGACAACATGTGGGATAACCGCATCTGGGTTCACATCCTGTATCGAATCGTCACGGCTTTCCACGTTCTGCATACCGGTCTCGGCTTCAAACTCGAACTGACGAAGAACGAAGCTTGGGGCGAACACTGCCGCAAAGAAGCGTTGGCCCATGCTGCACTGGTCAACAAACATCTTTCGGACGGACGCCAATGGCTGCTGGGGGGCGACGAGCCTACTTTCGCCGACATCACGCTGGCAACCGCGATCGCGTTCTCGAAGTTCCCGGTGAATGCTACGCCGCTGGACGAACGTTTCGAGTTCCTGGACGCATACTGGCAGCGCTGGCAGCAGCGTCCAAGTTTCCAGGCTGCATATGCAGACCGTAGCAGCGGTATCCCTGAGCTCGATAACAAGGCGTGATCTAACTTTAAAGTCGCGCGAAATCCAACCGTGGATTTCGCGCGATAGAAGAAGTCTACTTTGGGGCGGTAGCGAGCAGGCGTGGTAGTCTGCTTCGACCGAGGATAGTCGGTTCAGTGAGATTAAAGCTAACGTCTAATGCGTTGCGCGGCAGGTGTATAACCCGCTGCGCTTCTTCTATTATTTTGCGGATGTGTAACGTATGAACAAACCTATAAAACTGCCTGGACTGGACCATCCGATCACGATTACGCCCGAATTTCGCCGCGTTAATACAGCATTCCAGTGGGTGAAGAACGTAGCGTGAATGCCGTATGGACTTATGAACACCCGTTTCCTGGAGCAGCACAAATAGCCTCTTACCTGGCGTTCTATCCTGACCGGGTTGACGCTATCAACGTCGCTTAGGGCGCGACAGAGCTTTTTTGCTCCGTCAGAAACCCGAACCTTGACGCGCCTCACTCCTTGTACCGTCGGTTGATTTACATGTCCGCTTCTGGCACAGAGCGGACGTCGCAGAAAGCTCTGCCGAAAATGCGAGTGACTTCAATTCTGATGGTCTCTGACGCCGTTGCTTATCAACGGGGGTAATTACCCACCGCACGATTCACTGCAGCCCAGCCCGTCATGACATCACGTTGACTCATGGCCAGTGCCTGCCTCGCCTGGATATTGCTGCGCTGTGCATCCAGCACGTCAATAAAATCACTCAGTCCGCCATCGTAACGCGCCTGGCTCAAGGCCAGCGCCTGCTTCGCACTCTCTGCACGTACCTGCTGTTCGCGGAGTTTTTGCTGCGCCGCGGCATAACGGCTCAGCGCATCATCAATTTCCTGCCAGGCTTTCAGGACGGTTTGGTGATAATCGACCGCTGCCTGTTGTTGATCGGTTTCCCGCAATACCACCGTGGCTTTACGACGGCCTCTGTCAAACAGCGGCAGATTCAGACTCGGCCCCACTGACCAGCTACGGCTGCTCCACTCGGTGAAATTATCTGCGCTGTACGTATCCATACCAATTTGCGCGCCCAGCGTAATGCTCGGGTAAAGTTCAGCCTGGGCGACGCCGATGCGTGCCGTTGCCGCATGCAGCTTCGCTTCTGCCGCCCTGATATCTGGCCGGTTGAGCGCCACCTCGGACGGGATCCCCATTTGCAGCGGTGGCAAATAGCTCGGTTTCAGGCTGTCAGCATGATATTTCAGCTGTTGTTGTAACGCCCCAGGGTGTTCGTCCAACAGCAAAAGTAACTGGTTCATCGCCACGCCTTCCTGCGCCTGAAGGTCGATCAGGTTCGCCCGGGTGGCCGCCAGTTCGCTGCGTTGTCTTTCCTGGTTTGTTTCATCCAGCGATCCGCCTTCTGTCCGTGCCTGAATCAGGGAGAGGCGTTCATCCAGCGCTTTTTCATCCTGTTTTGCGAGCATGATTTGCTGCTGAATGCCGCGCAGATTGTAGTAGTTATTGACCACATCCCCGACGATACTCAGCCTCGCCATCTCCAGCATCGCCTGCTGGGATTCAACATCAGCAGCAGACGCTTCTGTTGCGCGGCGAACATGTCCCCACAGGTCGATCTCCCATGAGAAATCCAGCCCGCCCTGATACCAGTTTGACGGCGCCGACATCAGGTTTATGAGTTCATCCGGGTTCGGCAGTACTTCTTTTAACGCGCGCGTCGAGGGACTGTTCTCGCTTTGTTGGGTCCGGGTAACGCTGCCAGTTGCGGTCACCGTCGGCGTTTGCTGCGAAGCGGTTATCTGCTGCTGGGCGCGGGCGCTGGCGAACCGTAATGTTGCGGAACGAATATCGGGGCTGGCCGATAAAGCTTTTTCGACCAGAGAATCAAGCACAGGATCATTGTAACGTTTCCACCACTGGTTATCTGAAACAACGCTCCCAACCGGCAGCCTGTGCAATCCGGCATCGCCGCTGCGCCAGGATGTCCAGTCAGCCGGCGCATCTGCCTTTGGTTTTTTAAAATCCGGGCCAACAGAGCAACCATTGATGAGTGCCAGCGCAGCCATTACCGCCAGCGCAGATAAAGCACGACGGTTAAAACGTGTAAAACGGTTATTCATCTGGATCCCTGCATCAGTAAAGTCGGTTGCGAAACAGCCATGCTGCCAGCGGCATCGTAATGATCGCCATGACTATCATGGGAATAAAATCAAAGGCGACGTCGCTAAACCTGGCACCTTCGAGATAGACCCGCCTTACAAGGTCAATGGCAAAACGTAATGGATTGGCATATGTCAGGGTATCAAGGACCGCTGGCATAGTTTGTACTGGCGTCAGCAACCCGGAAAGCAACATGAGCGGCATGATAAGTAAGAAGGTGTACAGCATGGCCTGTTGCATATTCACAGAAACGGCTGAAATCGACAGTCCCAGGCCAACAGCGGCAATGTTGAAACTGAACAACCCGAAATAGAGAAGCAGCAATGACCCGTTCATCGGGATCTGAAACCAGAACAAAATCACCAGCAGGATTATCGTCGACTGTACCAGTCCAACTAATACTGGTGGGATGGCTTTGCCAATCAGCAGCTGCATGGGCGTAAACGGAGTGACAAGAAGCTGATCGAAGGTTCCCTGCTCCCGCTCTCTGGCGACCGACAAAGCTGATAACAGCAATGTCTGCAACATACTGATCGCTGCAATCAGCGTGGGCATCAGTCCCCATCGGGATTCGAGATTGGGGTTATACCAGGCGCGGACCTCAACATTTACCGGTGAAAGATTGCCTGTCCTGCGCTGGTTAAAGTCATTAACCACCGCGCTGATATAGCCCGCAGCCGCACCTGCTGTAGAAGAATTGCGGCCATCAAGGATCACCTGCAACGGCGACGTCTGTCCCTGATTGAGCTTGTTTTCAAAATCAGGCGGAAACGTCAGCACCATCAGGGCTTTTCCGTCCATCACCACCTGCTGAATCTGTGACGCCGACGTCAGCGTGACGGTCCGGTTGAACACGCCCGTACCGTCCAGATGCGAGATGATTTGGGTGGATGCCTGACCACGACTTTGATCCAGTACGGCATAATCAACATGGTTAACATCGTAGGTAGCCGCGTAGCCGAAGAGTAATGCCTGCACCAGCACGGGGGTAATGAGGATCACCCGATTAGCCGGTTCTTTAACGATGGTCAGGATTTCCTTTATTACCAGAAAGCTGATGTGCCGCAGCCACTGCCGGAGTTCAGTTATCATGCGCTACCTCAGCCGTTTGCGCAGGGAAAGCCGTGAGGCGTTAACCAGGACAACCGCATAGAGCAGCAGGATGAGGCACTGGCGGAAATACATGGGCCAGTCGTCTCCGCCAAGGAACAGCGTTTTGGTCAGCGACATGAAATGCGTGGCGGGTAAAATCTGGCTGACAACCTGAACCACTACCGGTAAGTTACGAATATCAAAAACAAAACCGGAGAGCATCATGGCGGGCATAAAGCTCGCTATCAGTGCAATCTGACTCGCCAGAAACTGGCTCGGCGCGAAGCCCGATATGGTCAGCCCCATCCCCAGTGCGACCAGCAGATAGAGCATGGAAGAGGTCAGAATGGCGAAGAGAGAGCCTCTGATCGGAATCGCAAACAGGTAATGTGCGGCAAGCAGGCAAATAACAAGATCGACAGCACCCATCACCATATATGGCGCAAGCTTAGCCAGCACCAGTTCCAGTGGCCGGACAGGCGTGACAAACAGGGCTTCCAGCGTTCCCCTTTCGCGTTCACGGGCAATCAGCAATCCGGTAAGAAAGGCGCCAATCAGCGTCAGGATAAGCACAAGGATCCCCGGCACAATAAACCAGGTACTGATACCCGCTTCGTTGAACCACATGCGTTGCTCAATGGATACCGTACCTGCTGTTGATGCGAGGTGTTGTCGGTCAGATTCAATAGCCGTCTGCGTACCCAATGCGCCGGTGATGTAGCTCTGCGCCGCAGAAGCGACGCTGGTGACGGCGCCATTGAGGAGAACCTGAACTTTACCCTTTCCTGACGCCGCACTTTCAGCATAGTCCGGGGGGATGCGAACAATGGCATCAGTCTCACCCTTCTGAAGAGCGCTCTGCGCCGCAGCAAAATCCGGATACGCCAGTACAGAGAGATAACGGCTGCCCTGCAGTGCGGTTATCACCTGATGGCTCTGAGCAGTATGCTGCTCCTGCACCACCGCGACACGTGCTGTGCTCAGGTCGAATGAGACGCCGTAACCAAACAGCAGGATCAGCACGACGGGCAAAAGAAATCCAACTGCAAGATTACTTTTATCGCGCACCAGCTGACGGGTTTCTTTACGGGTCAGCGAGACCAGGCGCCGAAGAAACGTTGACTCATTCATCGCTGTGCTCCTTTTTCTCCGCCTGCGCCCGGGAATGTTCAACGATGGCAATGAAGGCGGTATTCATGTCTGCGGTATGATCCAGCCCTGCGAGCTGACGGACTTCTTTTGGTGTCCCCAGCGCCAGCAATTTTCCCGCATCCTGAATGGCGATCCTGTCGCAATATTCAGCTTCTTCCATAAAGTGCGTAGTGACGATAATGGTGATGCCCTTATTCGCCAGCTCGCCAATGGTGTACCAGAACAGGCGGCGTGCCAGCGGATCGATACCGCTTGTTGGCTCATCGAGAAAAACGATTTCCGGTTCATGCAGCAATGCCACCGCCATGGATAAACGCTGTTTGAATCCCCCTGGCAGTTCGCCGCTGATGGCATCCGGGCTCAGTTCAAATTGCTTCAGCGAAGCCTCGATCTGACGATTCAGTTTTTCGCCGGACAAACCATATGCCCCGCCGAAGAAGGTCAGGTTGTCACGTACGCTGAGATTGCCGTAAAGGGCAAATTTCTGCGATACGTAGCCAATACGGGCGCGCGCTTTAGCCCGGGCCGTGCGCAGGTTCATTCCGGCTACTTCCAGTTGTCCACTGGTAGCGGGCAACAGTCCACACAGCATACGGAAGGTTGTTGTTTTCCCTGCGCCATTTGGCCCTAACAGACCGAAAATTTCGCCGCGTCTGACGTCAAAAGAGGTGCTGGCGACGGCCGTGAAATCACCAAAGGTTCGCACCAGGTCTTTTACGGCAATAATCGGTTTGTCCCCGTCGTTGTGACTGTTTTGTGCAGAGACCATTTCCGCTTTAACAGGCCCTGAAGGGGTCGAAGAATCATGCTGCTGCGCCTGATGCAGCAGCAACATGAAACCATCTTCCAGCTCAGCCTCTCTGGGAGTGGCATTCACCTCATGCGGGGTCGCTTTATCGTCAGGATTGAGACAGATAAAGCGTACGGCATCGCCTTTGGGTACGGCGTCAGCGATCGCATCGCGCTTTTCAAGCAGATGAGCCTGTAAAATCCGGGATTTCGTGCCCTGCGGAGGAACGGCCAGCCAGGTTCTGCCAGCGGCCTTCTGACGCAGCATGTCCGGTTTGCCTTCGGCGAGAATTCTGCCCTGATGCATCACATAAATTTGCGCGCAGCGTTCGGCCTCGTCCATGTAGGCGGTGCTGATGATGACGCTCAGTTTTTCATCCTGAACCAGCTGCTCGATAATTTCCCACAGGTCGCGACGGGAGAGGGGATCAACCCCGACGCTCGGCTCATCAAGCAGCAGCAAATCAGGAGAACGCACCAGCGTGCAGGCCAGCCCCAGCTTTTGCTTCATACCACCCGAGAGTTTTCCGGCCGGACGTGTCGTAAAGCGGGCCAAATCGGTTATCGACAGCAGCCGTTCGAAGCGTTCCTGTCTGGCCTGTTGCGGAACGCCATGTAGATCCGCGTACAAATCAAGATTTTCCTGCACGCTGAGATCTTCATACAGCCCAAAACGCTGCGGCATGTAGCTGATGCGGTTCTGCACTGACTGCGGATCGGCGATCACATCGGTACCCAGTACGGTCAGGCTGCCAGAGCTGGGTTCATAGAGCCCGGCAATCAGCCGCTGAAAGGTGGTTTTTCCCGCGCCATCCGGACCAACCAGCGCCGTTAGCTCACCTGCGCGAATAGTGAGCGTCAGGCCATCGAGCGCGCGCGTTTCAGGGGCATTTTTAGTGATGCCCGGAAACAGACGCACCAGGTCACGGGCAATGACGACATCCTGATTATCAGTTGCCGGCATCGCGCTGATTCTCTGGCTGAGTATTGATGGTCACCGTGGCGGGTTGCCCCATGCGCAGAACGTTATCCGGATCGTCAACGACTATGCGGACTTCAAATACCAGATTGGTTCGCAGATCTTCGGTCTGGACAGATTTCGGCGTGAATTCCGCCACCGAAGAGATAAACCCGACTTTGCCCGTTACCGGTTTATCAGGGAACGAATCAGTGAAAACCTTTGCAGCCATACCCGATTTCACACGCCCCAAATCGCCTTCATTAAGCCACACACGAACCCATTTAGGTTTATTTAGCGCCAGGGTATAGACAGATTTTTGTGGGCCGGTCATGTCACCAGGTTCCTGAAGACGAGCCCGGATTACTGCATCAACAGGAGAGCGTAGTTCTGCCTGTGAGAGGTGGTATTGC
The DNA here is from genome assembly GCF_044342975.1 of Pantoea osteomyelitidis. Classification (NCBI taxonomy): domain Bacteria; kingdom Pseudomonadati; phylum Pseudomonadota; class Gammaproteobacteria; order Enterobacterales; family Erwiniaceae; genus Pantoea; species Pantoea osteomyelitidis. Next base: position 20,480 of record NZ_JBGFSN010000006.1, on the reverse strand, counting down.
ATCAGCGCCAGCTGTGCCTCGGTAGCGCGTACCTGGGCAACCGAGGCTTCACGTTGCTCTGAGCGCACCCCTTTTTCCATCAGGGTCAGGCTGGCCTGACGTTCTTTCACGCTGGCTCCGGCAATACGAAGATTGCTGCGGGCCGTGTCCAGCTCCTGTTTGCTGACGCCTTTACCGGCTGTGCTGGCAGAAATGTGTTGAATACGCGTGAGGTCTTCGGTCGCCTTTTGTAACTGCGCCTGGGCGGACGCCAGTTGCGCCCGGGATTGAGCCAGCTCTTCAGGACGCGCGCCTGCCTGCTGTTCACGTACGGTTTGCTTCTGGGCGTCCAGCTGCGCCCTGGCCTGCTGCTCCTGAATTTTCAGCGCGCGGGTGTCCAGTGTCGCGATGACCTGTCCGACACGAACCTGATCGCCTTCATCGACAGTGAGCGTGCTGATACGGCCGCTGTCTTCAAATGCCAGGGAAACCTGGCGAATGTCGACATTTCCATGCAGCGTCAGCTGACTTTTATCTCCGTCATGACGACCAGCCAGCCAGAAAATCGCTCCGGCAATGACAAGAGCCACAACAACCGCTCCGGCGATGATTTTTTTATTCATCATAAAAGTGCCCTGATGCTCCCTGAGGTGCTTAGTTTAAATCAAATTTAAACTTTAATTGTGTAATAATAAACCCCTTCTTAGCGAATTAACTTAGCTGGACGTTGTAAATGATGAGCAGAGCACGCCGGAGCGATGGGGATATCACTCGGGAAAGCATTCTTGAGGCAGCAGGGGAGCTGATCGCAGAAAAGGGATTTGCGCAGACGACTAACAAAGAGATCGCCAAAAGAGCCGGTGTCGACCTGGCCGCGATCAATTATCACTTTGGTGGTCGTGACGGGTTGTATCTCGCCGTTCTGACGCTTGCTCACCATCATTATCTGGACGGTGAGCAACTTTCTCGGCTCGCGGCATCTGAGCTATCTGCCGAAGATAAGCTAGGTGCTTTCCTGGAAACATTTCTGGCAAAACTCAGTAATTCGGATGCCTGGCATGGCCGGGTATTCGCACGAGAAATGTTATCGCCATCTGCGCAGCTCGGGGATTTTATTAATACGGAAGGGGCAGGAAAGATTCAGTCAGTAAGACGGATCGTGGGCGAAGTCGCCGGTCTGTCAGAAGATGATCCGCGGCTGCTTCCCTGCATGCTAAGTGTGGTGGCACCCTGCATGATGCTGATGGTAACGGGAAACCGGCTGCCCGGTCCGGTGAAAGAAATCTACACAATGCAAACTCAGGCGCTCACCAAACATTTTAAACTTTTTTCTCTTGCCGGATTAAAGGCTGTAGGTGAAGAAAATCTAAGCTGACGGGCTCAGTAAAAACTTATTATGGGGTCGACTAGCATTTGATGACTTTGACAGGCGGGGAGCAGATGTACGCCGGTGCCCATGGCTTCTTGTATCCACCGCATCAGTTGCGCCCGTTCATGAGCGGGATGCCTCTAATCCGACCTTCGCCTTGAACTCCGCGCTGTGCAATTTCCGCTTCTTTGCTTCCCGTCATTTCCTGCCGTCCTCCGTTGAGGACCATAACGTAAGACTTAAGCTGCTGTCTCGAATCGTTGATCCACTATACTGACCATTGCAGTTGTCATTTACATACGAGGCTGCGCACGGTTAATTACCTGACACCAACCTTACCCATGACGATCTGGAGAACAACATGCAAAACAGTAAAACCTTAAAAGGATTACTGGTCGTATCGGCAGTAGCAGCTATGTTCAGCACTGTCGGCGTACAAGCCCAGACACCGACGAGCGCCGCGCAGAATAGTGCCGCAGGCCAGACCGCATCGAGCGCCAGCCTCAGCTCCGGCGATGAAAAAGCGTTGAAGGACATGGCGCAGGCCAATATCAATGAAATCGCCGCCGCCAAGATCGCGCTGAGCAAGGCCCAAAGCAGCCAGGTGAAAGCATTCGCTCAGCAGATGGTCGAAGACCACGGCGCTGCCTTGACCAAAGTACAGGCGGTCGCCCAGCAAAAAGGCGTGGCGCTGCCGACTGAGCCGGACGCCAAGCACAAAACCATGGCTGCCAAACTGGAAAAGCAGAGCGGCGGGGCGTTTGACAAGATGTATATGGAAAACGCCGGCACCAAGGACCACAAAATGGTGCTGTCGACGCTGCAGAGTGACGCCAAAAAGATCAAGGATCCGGATGTGAAGGCCCTGGCCGACGCGCACACGCCGGTGGTTGAGCAGCACCTTAAGTCCGCCCAGCAGATGTCGATGTAATCAGACATGCCAGCAGGTAAGTAAACAGGTTGTTCGGTGGGCACAGGGTCCTGCAATCTGGACTACCTTTGTTCAACGTGTTGCAGAAAGTCACGGCGGGAGTGTCATTGTTGACAGTGCTGAAGAACGGGGGACGACCTTTACTGTCAGTCTGCCGATCGATGCTCGCTCTTGTGCAGTCACAAGCTGACACTCACTCTACGTGTTGACGACCAGAATTGATCCGAAGCAGTCGTTCGCCAGGCTGCATGGCGCAGACATTGTGAAGGACCGCTTCTGGCATATAGCGGACATTGTCCTATAAAACCCTGATCGCGGTTCCGACCTATTTCTCTTAAGTCAGAACCATTCAAACTCAAAAACTCTGCCAGTCACTCTCTGCAGCCAGCATCATGCACGTTGGTGCAATAACAGAAGCGGTAACAGCAACCGGAGTTACCTCACGGCGTGCTTCATCCCTGCTCAGCACGAATTTTCCTGCCAGCTGGTTAAGCATCTCAGCCTGCTCCTGCAGGGACTGGGAGGCAGCAGAAGCCTGTTCCACCAGCGCGGCGTTCTGTTGTGTGACCTCATCCATTTGGTTTACTGCCTGCTGCACCTGGGTAATCCCCTGGCTCTGCTCGACAGCGGCAGCGGCAATCTCACTCATCAGCCCACTGACCTGATGGATCGCTTCATTCATTACCTGCATATTCTGACTGACGTCACTGGCCTGGGTTGCGCCTGCTTCAGTCAGGCGGTGCGCTTCATCAATCAGTGTCTTGATCTCACGGGCAGCGGAGGTTGAGCGCTGGGACAGATTACGCACCTCACCGGCCACGACCGCAAAGCCTTTGCCATGCTCACCGGCGCGTGCTGCTTCCACCGCAGCATTGAGCGCCAGAATATTGGTCTGAAACGCGATGCCTTCAATCAGAGAGACGATATCAGCGACTTTGCGCGAGCTGCTGCGAATGTTATCCATGGTGGCGAGCATAGTATCGAGTGAGACGCTGCTTTTCTCCGAAAGGGCGCTGGCATTTTCTGCCAGCTTACTGGCCTGACGGGTATTATCAGCGGTCTGACGTACCGTTTCGCCCAGCTCGGTCATGCTGGCAGCGGTCTGCTCCAGCGTCGCGGCTTGTTCTTCGGTACGTGATGAAAGATCCAGATTGCCTGCAGTAATCTCTACCGATGCGCTGCTGACTGACTGCGACGCGTTCTGTACGGAAGCCAGCGCGGTGGCCACGCTGCGCATCAGGATATTAAACGCCTGCGCCATCTTCCCCACTTCGTCACGGCGCGTATCGTTAGCGCTCAGCGTGAGATCGAGGTTCTCGCTGGCGTGCGTCATTACCTGACCCACATCTGTCAGGCTGCGGCGGATACGAAGTATTGTCAGAGTAGCGAAGATGCCAAAGATGACCAGGGTCGCGATCACACCAGCAATAGTGGTCCAGAGCACATTGTGGAAAGTGCTGCGGTTGGTGGCGCGCAGTTCGTTGCTGATGGTGATGTTTAACTCAAGCTGCTTTTGATAGCCAGTAATCAGCTGCCGAATTGCCGCACCGATGCCATTCTGTCCTTCAATCAAATCAAGGCTCACAGCGTTCTGGTGGCTGCGCGATGCGCTAAGAAAAGCGGGAAGCGTTTCGTTCACGCGCTGCAAACTGGCATAGGCGACTTCAGTCAGGCGCCTGTCTTCATCCCCTGAAATTTCATTTTTCATGTAGTCGTCGGTATGCGATTTCAATAGCGCCAGCTGTTTTTGCAGGCTGTTCTCTACGGCTGGCATCGCGTGGTCATTGAGCTGCGTCTGGTGCTTATAAAGGAGCAGCGCCAGCTGGTTGCTCTGATCGACCAGTTCGCTGAGATCTTTAATCGAGGGGATAGCATTATCCTGCACAAACTCAAAACGATCCTGGAAGCCTGAGAGAAGAGTAATTGCCAGAATGGCCTGCAGAATGATGGCACCGAACAGCATGGAGAAGGCGAGCAGCAGGCGTTGCGAGATGTTCATTTTATTATCCTTAATTGAATCACACTCCTGTTAATACATACAAAAAACAGGGTCTATGGATGTTCATCGGCAGCAGGATGGATTAATTAAGGATTATTTTAGTGACGGGGTTAACAATCTGATAACGCGACCGCGCGATGCAATAAAGAAAACGGGCTTTCTGCCAGACAAAAGACTCAGCAGTTCATTGAGATAGTGTATTTCTGAACAGTACCAGACTACTTGCTTCCCGTTCGAACGCTTGCTCATGGCGCAAAGCCGCCTTACGTGGATGCACGGTCCGCTAAGAGCGATGAGCGGACATTAATCCTTCATGATATGAAATCAAAGGAGATGGGATTATCTGACAGAGAAAAAACAGTTCATTCTTAAATAACAGGTAATCTCTGACGAGCCGTGAAAAGAAAAAGTATGAGCTTCCTCATTATTTATTCAGGCAGATTACTTCCCCTGCGCACTCACCTTCCTGTAGGTCCATTATAACCAGGGCAGCGCAATCCTCTGGAGCCTGAGCGATAAGTTCACCCTTCGCATTCCATGCGGCGCTTTTTCCGACAGGTTTCCAACCGCCTGACGGGCCACAGTAATTAGCCATCAGCGTGGGCATCGCATAAAGTTTGGCGTAGCTTTTTAGCAGGCCGGCATCTTTATCATAACCACCTGCACTTAAAACTGAATTAAGGTAAATTTCAGCCCCCAGATGCACCGTTCGTTCTGCATGGATCGGCTGTCCTGCATCTGCGCATATAGCCACGCCGAGATTAAACGTATGTGCCGTAAGAACACACTCTGCTTCACCGGCGGAAAAATAGTCAGACTCTCCCGGATGAAGATACATTTTTCGGTAAAAGGAAATGTGGCGCTTTGAAGAAATTACACATGCGCCAATGGCCGGCTTCCTACCTTTTACCCACAGAGGCGCACCTGCAATGATTGTCATATCGTGCCTGTCAGACAACGTTTGAAGTGGCCAGAGGCAGGTCTCGTCAGCGAGAGCCAATCCTTCAGCCATCTCTGGTTCATAACCCGTTAAAGAGAGTTCCGGAAAAATGATGAGGTTAACGCCTGCCGACGCTGCAGACGTAACCAGTAGTTCGTGATAGCGCATATTCTCTTCAATGCAGCCGCGAACCGGAGCAAACTGTCCTGCTGCGATTCTTAACCTTCTCTGAATACTACCCATGCTTACTCGCGGACGTTTTTAAAATCGTCAGTTACCATACAAAAATAAACAGCAGGCGTCATCTTTCTAAGACTGGATCCACACCTTGGGCGGCCGTATGTCGATACGCTGTACGGCTCGAAAATCCTCAATATAAAAGGGCTCAGAGCAACGGCTGGCCTGTAAGCGGATTCTTTATGTTCGATCCCCTGCGCAAAGCCATCATCCTTTGCGCGGGTAACCGATCCGGGAGGCGCGCCTGTGGATTTATTGTTCAGGCATCACTGTGACAGGTTTCAACGATCCTCACGGGCCTTCTGAACTTCTCTGACAGTTGCAGGCTGACCAGTGCCAGCAGAATAAAGGCCACAGACATACCGGCAAGCCCGTAAAACCCCGCCACCGGATAAACCCAGGATGCCATCGCAGAGCCAAAGCCTATCCCGCCAAACATAAAGGCACTGGTCAGCGCCAGCGCAATACCGCGATGCCGGGCAGATGCCAGCTCTACGATCCTGCGCTGCTGACTTGGCCAGAGCAGGTCTGTGGCAAAGGCCCAGAAGATGAGCGCTGCCAACAGTACGGCAAGCGTTTTCGGCAGCAGGGCAATCATGGCTGTATCCACAATTAGCAGCGTCATGCCGGTCATCAGCAGCTTTTCAGACGTGAAACGAACCGCCGCGCGGGTAACCCAGAGATTTCCCAGCACCCCGGCAACGCCCAGCACCGCCAGCGTCGCAGAGACAGCATGCGGACCACCAGCGTAAGTATCGCGAATGAATGGGGCGATAAACGAATAAAAGCTGTAGACCCCGGAGGTGATGAAAAACACCACCAGAAATGCCGTCAGATATTTACTCTCTGACAGCACGCCCGCCATCTCGGAGAGCCGGATGCGCGTTCCTGCGCTTTCATCAGGGACCGTCAGCAATACGTTCAGGCCGCTCAGCAGGCTTATCACCCCAACCAGCGCAAACAGCGTTTTCGCACCCCACAGGCCAGCAACCCATGCGGCAAGTGGAATACCGGCCAGGCTCGCCATAGATACGCCGAGGAGCACCATGCCGATAGCCGGGCCGCGCTGCTGTTCATCAACCAGTTCCGCACCGAGCGCAACCAACACCGGGCCGATGAAACCCGCGCCCACGCCCATGAGCAGGCGAGAGACAACTAACGCACTGTAGGAGGGGGAGAGCGCAAAAGCGAATGCGCCAAGACCAAAAAGCCCTATGCCTGTCAGTACGAGCTGACGACGGCGAAGATGGCCAAACAGAACCTGAATCAGCGGGGCGGCCAGCGCAAAGGTGAGACCAAAAATGCTTAGCAAACGTGCGCTCTGCGCATCGGTCAGCTGCCAGGCAGCAGAAATAGCGGGCAGGCTGCCAGCGACAGACAGCGCACCGGTGGCCTGAACAAAGTAAGCGATGCTCAGCGCGCGCAGGGCGCGGCGCTGGGAAGACGTAATGACAGTATTCATTTTTCATCTCCAGGATAAAAAACAGGGGCTGGATGCCCCTGTGGTTTTACTGAACGGGAATCGGATTATCCGCCACGGACTGGTTGAACTGGTTCACCAGCGTATGCTCGTCTGCGCCCGGGTTATCGCGTACAGGCAACACACGATCAACGATGGCTTCAATAGTATCCGTACCCAGCTTTTCAAACGTCTCGCTGATGAATGCGTCCAGCGGCATGGCGCGCGGGTCACCACTCTTGTAAATCAGGTCGGTATCAACCCACGGCGGGGAAATTTCGATAACCTGTACGCCGGTGTTACGCAGCAGGAATCGCTGTGACAACGTATAGGAGTGGATGGCGGCCTTCGTGGCCGAGTACAGCGCATTGGTCGCCATTGGCAGGAAGGCCAGCACCGAACTGTTGTTGATCAGCACCGCATCCTTTTGCTGCTTCAGGTGCTCGATAAACGCCGCACTGACGCGCACCGGGCCCAGAATGTTGGTGTCTAAGAGCGTAACTGCCTGGGCGTCATCCAGCTCGCCTGCGGCGTTGTCAAACGGCATGATGCCGGCGTTATTGATAACCACGTTCAGTGCAGGATAGCGTGCCAGCACACTCTGTGCGGCGGCCTGAATACTGTCGGCACGCGTCACATCCAGCACCACATAATCCATGCCCGGACTGGCGGCGGTGACTTCTTTCAGCAGCGCCTCGCGCCGTCCGGAAATAATTACCTGATTACCCAGCTGATGGAATTTTTCTGCCATTGCGCGGCCAATGCCAGAGGTGCCGCCGGTGATGAAGATAGTGTTATTGTTCAGTTTCATGGACTTACTCCTTCATAGAATAGGTTTTAAGGTTGAATAAATGTTGAATCAGTGCACGGATACGGGGTGATAGCGCTCTGCCGGTGCGTCGCTGCCAAGATGCGGGATCATGGCCTGACGCGCCTGTTCATAACGCGTCCAGAGCGTCTCGTCTTGCAGGGATGGAATGGTGATGAGTTCGCCGCGTGCGAATCCGGTGAGGGCGGCTTCCACCATGTCCTGCGCGCTCATCACGATGTTCGGATCGAGCTGGTCAACCGGCAGGCCGCCGTTGTCCCAGAACGGCGTTGCGGTGGCGCCGGGCAGTACGGCCTGCACCTGAATGCCTTTACCGGCAAGCTCGTGGTGGAGAGACTGACTGAACGCCAGTACGTAAGCCTTGCTTCCGCCATAAACGCCGTTGAGCAGCTCCGGGGCAATGCTGACGATGGAGGCGATGTTGATGATGGCGCCGCGTCTCCGGGCGACCATACCTGGCACCACCGCGTAGGTCAGGCGGGTCAGGGCGGTAATGTTGAGGTTAATCAGGGCCGTCATTTGTTCAGTGTCGCTCTGCAGCAGCGGGGTATGGGTTCCGATACCCGCGTTGTTGACCAGTAGCGTGATGCTCGCATCCAGACGCAGCTTATCTTCCAGCGCATGCAGCTGTGCGGCATCGGCCAGGTCCGCTGCGACCACTTCCACGCTGCGACCGCTGTCGGTGGTGATATGCTCAGCCAGCTGGTTCAGACGGTTGTGATTACGCGCCACGATGATGAGGTCATAGCCCATACGTGCCAGGCGACCGGCATACAGTGCGCCCATGCCCGTTGAGGCGCCGGTGACGACGGCGGTGCCGCGGTCGGTGTGAGTCTGCTGCGTCATGATGTTCACCTTGTCAGTTATCGGGTTGGTGAATTCATAGTACGCACTCATGCGTCGGCGCGGCTGACGAGAAAGGTCGTGATTTGGGACATCATGATGACCGGAATGCCGGTCGTCATGAAATAAGAGCGGGGATCAGGTTTTGAAAAGTACGGTCAGGCTTTACCGGTACGCAGCGACTGAGGCGGGATGCCGTAACCGCGGAGGAAAACTTCGCGCATGTGTCGGCGGTCGCGGAACCCTGACTCACGCGCGATCGCTTCCATCGATAGCCTGCTCTGCTCAATGAGCAATCGGGCATTTTCCAGCCGCAGGCTCTCAATGGCTTTAGCCGGGGACTTGCCCGTTTCGGAACGAAAAAGACGACTCAGCTGCCGGGCGCTCACGTGCACGGCATCCGCAATGTCTTCAATGGTCAGCGGTTTACTCAGATTATTGCGTGCATATTCCAGGGCGGACTGCAGGCGATCGCTGCGTGGGGAAAGCATCAGCATTTCTGAATGCTGCGTCTGTCCGCCGGATCGGCGGTGGTGCATCACCAGCAAATGCGCCACGGTTCGCGCAACCTCAGCGCCCAGGTCTTTCTCAACCATGCCCAGCGCCATATCGAGGCCAGCGGTGAGTCCTGCCGAAGTCCAGACGTGATCGTCAATGATAAAGATGCGGTCTTCTTCGACCCTTGTGGTGGGATGCAGGGATTTCAGGCTCTGTGCGTGCACCCAGTGGGTGGTGGCGCGCCGATGAGATAAAAGCCCGGCCTGGCCCAGTACGAACGCGCCGGTACAGATCCCCGCGACCCGACGCGCGCGCGGAGCATGCGTCTGAAGAAAATCTACAATACCCGGTGAGGCCGGCAGCTCCAGCGGCGTCAGTACGCCCGCGACCAGCCAGGTGTCTATTTCCATATCCGTACTGATCGGATGGCTGTCAACGCCGAAGCCGTAAGAGGATTTCACAGAGCCACCGCGTTCTGAATACACTGTGCAGTCATAGAAAGGTTCGCCGTTCACCTGATTGGCAAACTCAAAGATACTCAGCGTGGATAATCCCAGAACCTGAAAATGATCGGAAATCAGTAAGCCTACCCGGTGCATCATCGTCTCCTTTAATAATCCGGCGTGATATACATCTCTGTTGCCGGTCTGGCTGTAAGCAGGGCGAGCACAGACAATAACCCGCTTTCGCTCTCCGGTATAATGGTCATTAAAATAACAGGCATTTTAACTCTTCATCACCATCTTCACACTTCGAGTGAAAGTCTTTGCTGCGACCCGATCTGTTTCACCTGAACGCAGTCCCCTATTATTCATTCCACACAAGGCAGCAAATTAAAACGCCGCCCTGAATATGAAACTTAATATCTCACAAACTGTATAAGGGTCCTCAAAATGAAAACTGTTAAATCCGCTCTGATGATTGCCGTACTGTCTGCTGTTTCATTCGGCAGTTTCGCACAAAGTATCACTGCAACCGGTTCCACGCTGGATGAAGCGGAATTACAAATTGCCCGACAGGCTCATAAAGCAGGCGCTCAGTATAAAATCACTGAAAGCTATGTTGGTAATCAGGTACATATGACCGCTAAACTGATTAAATAATATCGCGTAAGAAAGGCCATTCGAAAAGATGGCCTTCTTTTTATAATCCGTCTGCAGATCTGTCCTGTGATTATGTGTTTCCGGGGGTGTTTTTAATCCTGAAGGAGAAGGGGGAAAGGGCATTTCATGCTACCTTTTCTCAGTGAATGAAAGTCTTAACGCGCCCCGCACCTTTCTGATTCTCTATTCGGAGAAGAATATCTTATTTATACAACGTAGCGTAATTAATCGGCGGCCTTAAAACAGAATTTTTTATCTAAAAAGCCGCATAATGAAGAGTAAAAATCAATAATGATAAAACTGCACTGATTATTCTCTCTCTGTGCGGTTTTGACTCAGCAGTTTCGCCCAAGGGCATCTCCGCAACCGACTCAACGCTGGATGAAGCTGAATCAAAATGCGCGCTAAAAGCAAAGCAGGCAGGTGCTGATAATAAGATTACCGGCAGCTATGCCGGTAATCAGGTCCGCATGACGGCTATTCTGCAAAATAACTGACGCCTCCGGGTAGAAAGCCATTTCACTTAAATGGCCATTTTTATGCGCTCTGGTTCGCGGGCAGCGCGGCCTGAGCGCCCGATACAAAAGCAGGGTGCGTGCGCATAAGCGCCGTCACGGCTTTCAGATGCTCACGCAGCAGCGCATGCAGTTCGCGGATCGCGGGAGAGAACTGTTTACGGTGCGGACAGATAAGATTGAGCGGAACCCCTTCGCCGGGCTGTTCCGGCAGCAGGACCTCAAGCCGTCCTGCCAGCACATCCGCGCTCACATCTATCCATGACTTGTAGGCGATTCCCGTACCCGCTACGGCCCAGCGTCGCGCCAGGTCGGCATCATCACACAGCATTCGGCTGTTCACCGTCAGCTGACGTCTGACGCCGTTTTCCGGAAAGGACCATTTGTCATACACGTGGCCGTTCAGCGTATAAAGCAGACAATGATGCAGAACCAGGTCGTCGAGCTGTCGGGGGGCGCCATATTTTTTCAGATAGGCCGGAGAGGCGACCAGCACGCGCCGGTTATCCTCGGCCAGCGGCAAGGCAACATAGCTGCTGTTTTCCAGTACGCCGTAGCGGATGGCCACGTCCACCGGATCGCGGAAAACGTCGCTGACGTTATCGGACATAAAAATGCGCAGCGATATCTTTGGATGCTTCTCGCAGAACGCGGTGATCACCGGCAATAAAACGTTGCGACCGATATCAGACGGGACGGCAATTTTCAGCTCACCCTGTATTTCATCCTCTCCACCCTGAAGCCGTTCGGTGCCCGCCTGCAGAATATTCAACATCTCCTGGGCATAGGGCAGCCAGGCTTCGCCTTCTGCGGTGAGACGAAGGCTGCGGGTTGAGCGGGCAAACAGCCGCTTATTGAGATCCCGCTCAAGGCGGTTGACCGCGGCGCTGACCTGGCCGGGGAGAATATCTGCTTCACGGGCCGCGCTGGAAAAACTGCCCAGCGCGGCAGAACGGACGAACAAGGTAACATCTTCAAGACGTATCATGCAGGCTCCCAAGTGCAAAAGGTTGTCAGTACCGTGCAGAGAGGGCGTTTAATTGTTAACGGCAAGACTTAAGAAAACGCAGCAGGCGGGTGACACGCTGCTGCCAGGCCGTTCTGTCGAGGGCATCGTTTGCCTCAAGGCAGGCTTCAGCCAGGGTTGACCAGATAATCTCTGCCACCACGCCGCTGTCCTCTCCGGCATCCTCCGCCGGGATGTTCAGCCGTATCTGCTCAACCACAGCATCGCGAAAGTTGCGCACAATTACCAGCGCTTCGGCGGGCAGTTCCCCCATCTCACGGGAAGAGTTGACCACAAAGCAGCCGTTAAAGGCAGGATTGTTGAAGGGCGCAGCAAGCAGGAAGGCCTCAATATTTTCCCAGCCATGCGGTTGTTTTTGCAGCAGAAACTGCGCCGGTGCGCTATTGACATAGTATTCGAGCGCGCTCACAAACAGCTGTTCTTTACTGCAGAAGGTCGCGTACAGGCTTGAACGGTTAATGTCCGTGGCTTGCTCAAGCTGCCCGAGGCTGGCTCCTGCCAGCCCGCTTTTCCAGAATACCGGGATCACGCGGTTCAAAACATCTTCGTTGCTTATCTTTTTAGGTCTGGCCATCAGCCGCCTCCATTTTAAACCAATCGTTTTAATATGCATCTTAAGCGTGAAAAAAGCCAGACTGCGAAAAATAAAAAACCGATCGATTCAAAATGGCTTGCAATCTGAGGGGGAGTGCAGCTAGTTTTAAAACGAACAGTTTAAAACTAAGGATACCTGATGATCTCTTCTATGACGTCAACCCGGTTTGCTTTCTGGATCAGTGCCGCAGTTGTGGCGCATACGCTCTGGACCAGCGCGGCCCCCGCGATGATCTATCCGCTTTATGCCACACAGTGGCAGCTGTCGATGACGGTGCTGGCGGTCATTTTCGGTATCTATCCGCTGAGTGTGGTGCTGACAATGCTGCTGTCGGCCGGTCTGTCCGACAGACTGGGGCGAAAGCGCATTATGCTGGCCGGGCTGGTCAGCTCCGCCGCCGGTGTGCTGATGTTTGCCGTTGCCGGAGAGGTGTATACCTTGATGGCGGGCCGGGTGTTGATGGGGATAGGGGTAGGACTGTCGGCCGGTCCTTCCGCCGCAGCCCTGGTGGACTATGCCGGTCAGGGGGGCGCTGGCCGCTCTGCATCCGTTACCCTCGGTGCGCAGTCAGTGGGCTTCGCCGGTGCGCTGCTGCTGGCGGGGGCGCTTGTCACTTGGGCTCCCGCGCCTACGCGCCTGAGCTTTTACGTCCTGTTCACGCTGCTGCTTCTGCTTATCCTGCTGTGTCTGTTTATTCCGGGCGACCGGCATGACCTTCCGACCCGGCGCCTGATGGCGCGCCCCCACGTTCCGCCCTACCTGCGCCGCAGCTTTATCTATGCCGCGCTGGCGGTGATGGGTGCCTATACGCACGGCGTGCTGATCTCTTCCCTCGGTGCGCAGGTCGCCCGCAGCCTGATTGGCTCACCGAGCGCGTGGGTAAACAGTCTGGCGCTGGCACTGTTCCCGGTGGCGCTCGGCATCACCGGTGGCTTCGCCAGAAAAGTAGAAGCCCGGCGGGCGATCATGACGGGTTCCGCGCTTTCCATGCTGGGCATGGCAAGCCTGTGCGTGTCCGTGTCAGTACACAGCCTTGCGTATTTCATAGGGGCTTCGCTCATCTCGGGAGCCGGATACGCCTTTATGACGTTTGGCGGACTGGCGTTGATCGCGCAGGAGGCCCGGCGCGAAGAGAGGGGAAACGCCATGTCCATGCTGTTTGTCTTTGCCTACCTGTTTACCGGCGGGCTGGCTATCGCGCTGGGTAAAACGGCCACGAGCCTGAACCTCTCTTTCGCCATTTACAGCGGCGCATTCATCCTCACTGCTGTCTGTCTGGTGCTGATCATTCAGGGCCTGTATCAGCGGCGATCCCGGCATTCGTTTCCTGTAAGCGACGCCTGAAACCTGATTTTTTAACCCCCGGAGCGCGGAATCCCGGTTCGGCGCTGTGGAAAACTTTTACTCAAAATCTGGAGAATACGATGACCTTAAAAATCTACCCCCTGAACCTTGGCAATATCACGCTGGACAAGTCGGGGCTGGTTTTATTTCAGGATGCAGGGATCAAAACCACCATTCCGACGCTCTCTTTTTTGATTACCGGCGGCGAATACCCTGTGCTCGTCGATTCCGGCTCACGTTCAACCGATTATTACAGCCAGTTTGGCTTTGCAGCGGAGCAGACGCGCGAAATGACGCTGGAGTGGAACCTCGCACAGCATGGCCTGACGCCTGCGGATATCCGCTACGTCATTCATACCCACGCGCACGTTGACCATGTCGGCGGGGACTATCTTTTCCCAATGACCACCACGATCAGCCTTTCCCGCCGTGAACTCTCTTTTGCCGCGTCCGGCATTATGGGACCGGCCATGTATGCCCTTGAGGATACGCGACACCTGCTCGACAGGCTGTATACGCAGGGCGCGCTGCGCCTGTTTGACGTGGACGGCAGCTTTGAAGAAGAAGTGATCCCGGGAGTGACGGTGCGTTTGAGCGGCGGGCATACGCCAGGTTCAATTTGCGTTCTGGTGGAAACCGCTGAGGGGCTGGCAAACATCTGCGGGGACGTGGTGTATAACCTGCAGGGCAGCCTCATCGATCCCTTCCTCGACAGCCTGAACCCCGGCGAACCGACCATTACCGGTAACCGGGCGATGTCCACGCTGGAAGAAAAAACGGCGATCAAGAAAGCGCTGTCCGGCGTGCGGTTTATGCTCCCCAGCCATGACCTGCCAGCGCTGGTGCAGGGAGGACGTGTTACCGGTCTTCTGCACAACGCCATATCAAATCCGGAAGCCCGTGTCACCGACGCTTCTGCCTACACCCTTCTGTAAAACCCCGCCGGGCCTGCTGGCCCGCTTTCGTCCTCCTTCCGCCCGGACGCCGCTGTGCGGATTTTCACTCCGCGAGTGAAAGTGCTGATGTCGGCACCCCGTTTTTCTGCGCCAGTGACTCCCGTACTCTTCACGTAACGCACCGGTACCCCGGCTGCCACACCACTGCTTAATGAAAGGGAAACACACCATGAAAGCGATTGTTTATACCCAGCACGGATTACCCATTACCGACCCCCGTTCTCTCTTTGAGACCGAACTGCCGAAACCTCAGCCGGGCGGCCACGACCTGCTGGTAAAGATCAGGGCGATTTCAGTCAATCCGGTAGACACCAAGGTGCGCGCCAATTCACCCGTCACGCAGCCGCGCATTCTCGGCTGGGACGCGGTGGGCATTGTTGAAGCGATCGGTGAAGACGTCACGTTGTTCAGACCCGGGGATGAGGTGTATTACGCCGGATCCATTATCCGTCCCGGCTCCTATGCAGAATATGGCCTTGTTGATGAGCGTATCGCGGCCCACAAACCGGCTTCACTGAGTGACGCCGACGCGGCCGCGCTGCCGCTCACCTCACTTACCGCCTGGGAGCTGCTGTTTGACCGCCTGGATGTCAGGGAAGGGCATGGCGATGCGATCCTCATCATCGGCGCTGGCGGGGGCGTGGGTTCGGTACTGACTCAACTGGCCAGCAAGCTTACCGGACTTCGCGTCATTGGCACCGCCTCCCGCCCGGAGACGGCGGAATGGGTGCGTGAGCTCGGCGCGCATGACGTCATCGACCACTCCCGCCCGCTGCTGGAAGGTCTGCGCGAAATCGGCCTCTCTTCAGTGCGTTACGTCGCGAGCCTGACGCACACCGGTAAGCACTATCAGCAGATTGTGGAAGCGCTGGCGCCGCAGGGCCGTCTGGCGTTGATTGACGACCCGGATTCGCTGGATGCGCTTCCGCTGAAGCGCAAAGCCGTTTCGCTGCACTGGGAGCTGATGTTCACTCGCTCACTGTTCCAGACCCCGGACATGATCCGCCAGAACGAGATTCTGGAGAGCGTACGCCGCCTGATCGAGGACGGCACCCTGCGCACCACGAAAGGCGAGCATTACGGAAAAATCAGCGCGGACAATCTTCGCCGGGCGCACGCCTTTATCGAAAGCGGCCGGGCGCGCGGAAAAATCGTGCTGGAAGGTTTCTGATTTCGCTGCCGGTCAGGTAACAGACTGACCGGTCCATTCAATATCTCAGGAAGATATTCTGATGAAAACACGCATGATGAAAACGGCTTTCGCGCTGTCTGTGGCTCTGGCGGCAGGCAGCGGCAGCCTGAATGTCCTGGCTGCGCAAGCCCACGCGATGCCTGCCCTCAGCCAGCTTGCTCAGGACCGCGCGATCGGTAAACCCGAAGTGGTCGCCACGTTTAGCGGCGCAATGCCGACCGGCGTCACCGTCACCGAAACGGGCCGCATTTTTGTGAATTTCCCGCGCTGGGGTGACGATGTTCCGTTTACCGTGGCCGAAGTAAAAGGTAACCGGCTGGTGCCTTACCCGGACGTCGGGATAAATACCGCTGACAATTCTGCTCCCCGCACTCATCTGCTGAGCGTGCAGAGCGTAGTGGCCGACGGCCAGGGCAGGATCTGGATACTGGACACCGCCGCGCCCGGATTCTCAAAACCCGTAGCGGGCGGCGCAAAGCTTGTCGCGGTTAACCTGAAAACCAATCAGGTCGAAAAAACCCTTGTTTTTCCGGCGGAGGTGATCAGGCCTGCCACCTACGTCAACGATATGCGTTTCGATTTTCGCATCGGTAAAGCTGGCGTGGCGTACGTGACCGACTCCTCACTGTCCGGTACTGGCGCGATTATCGTCATCGATCTGGACACGGGGAAAGCGCTTCGCCGTCTGGAAGGCGACCGCACAACCTCGCCTGAGGCCGGTTTTTCACCTGTCGTGGAAGGCGAAACGCTGTTGCAGCGTCACGCAGACGGAACGACCGCGCCCTTCAGCGTGGCCTCTGACGGTATTGCTATCTCTCCGGACGGTAAGACGCTCTACTACAGTCCACTGTCGGGTCGTCACCTCTATTCAGTTTCCACGGCGCTGCTTCGCGATCCGGCCATCAAGGAGGCTCAGCTCTCTGCGTCTGTGAAGGATTTAGGTGAAAAAGGGGCGTCAGACGGTCTGGAAAGTGATGCGAAGGGTACCGTTTATGCCGGCGACTATGAGCGTAACGCTATCCGTAAACTGCCGGCAGGCGGGGAGTGGACAACCATTGCGCACGGTCCGGAAATCCTGTGGCCGGATACCCTGTCGGTCGGGCCGGATGGTTATCTGTACTTCACCACAAACCAGCTGAACCGCCAGCCCGGTTTCCATGGTGGTAAAGATTTGCGCCAGAAGCCTTATGCCCTGTTACGCATTAAAATTAATGCAGCGCCCGCACCCACGCACTAAAGGATTTCACCTCCGGCCCCGACGCTTAACGCACGGGGCCGTTGCAGGATATCTCTACTCGCTGAAATAGGGAGCAGCGTTTTCTGTCCATAAACGTAACGGGTCCAGAGGGGGTAACAGTGAGCAGGAGCAGCATGTTATGGCTCTCTCCTGCACCACTGACGTCCTGCAAACATCAGCTCACTTTTGGGAAGTCAACGACAGTATCATTTACGCGGTTCACCATATTGGTAAACAGGATGGCGCTGACGGCACCGAGGGTTTCCACTACCTGCTGGTCGCTGAATCCGGCCTGACGGAAAGTCTGAACGCGCTCCGCCGCTACGGTACCGCGGGATGAAACCAGGTACTGAACGAACTGCACCAGAGCATCAATGCGCGCATCAGCCGTGAAGCGAGCTTCGCGTAACTCTCGCGTCTGATCGTCAGTGTAACCGGCCTTTTTGGCCATTAATGTATGGGCGGCGAGGCAGTAATCACAGCCAGACTCTTCGCTTACCGCGAGATTGATGGCTTCCAGCGCGCGCGCGCTCAGGCTTCCTTTGTGCAGCGTTGCGTTCAGTTGCAGCATCTGGCCCAGGATTTCCGGTGACTGCGTGCCAATGGTCAGATAGGCGTTCGGGACCTTACCCATACTGCCTTTAATAGCACCGAACAGCTGTGCGGTTTTACCGGTGGCTTCGCTTTCGGTGATGGTATGTAAACGGCTCATAGATGACTCCTGATTTCATTCAGTAAAATGCTCAGGTGACAGGGTATTGAATGTTCTGTCACGTCGGCTTCAGGAGCACAGTACTGTGGCAGGATAAGAGGAAAAAGCCAGCAACCGGGTTAGGACTTTCTCTCGCCGAGTTAAAATCGGTGACGCTAAAAAGTCATGGTATTTATGAAGAGCATTCCCGCTGATAGCGCGGGTAGTCAACGACGATGAGTTCTTCGGTCACGAGCCGGACCACGGAAGTCAAATCGATGAAGTTCACGTGGTCCGGATCTACCTTGGTTGCAAAGTTGTCCGACAGGAAGAGTTTGTTCATATCGTCACTGTTGTCGAACCATGCCTCCACTATGGCGTCGAACCGTGGTTCCTCAGGGGTCGAATAATCCGCAGGGTATGAAATCACGAAGCGGCGGATATTCTTCGCTTCGGGAATGGCAAAGAGTATTGGGGCATGAATGTCACGACGATAGTCCCTGAATTCCTGAATGCCCATACCTTGTCGGCGCTTGAAGCCGATGATGACTTTGATCATGAAAATATCCTTTGACGGTGAGTAGTCGGTGCATTTGCTTCGAAAAAGGATAACCATGAAACTCGAAACAAACTATGTTTGAATATCCCTATTACTTTCGAGATTGTCCCCGTGGTTGCTGATCCTTTATCCGATGTTCTCTCGCTATTAACGCCGAAAACCTACATCGCGGGTGGATTTGACTTCGGGGAGAAATGGGCGCTTCAGTTCGAGAAGCATTCTGGCCTCAAGTATTTTGCGCTCGTATCGGGCAGCGCCTGGCTCGCCGTCGATAGCGGGCAAGATCCGATAAGGCTTGAGGCGGGTGATTGCGTTCTGTTACCGAACGGACGTCGGTTCCTGATTGCTCAGGACCTCGCCTTCGAGCCGATCGGCATTGCCTCCCTACCCGAAGAAGAGTGGAACGGCGGTATCGCGACAGTGAACGGCGGCGGAGAAACAACAATGCTCGGCGGCCATTTCGGATTCGCCGGCAAACATGTCGATATCCTACTCGGGTCAATGCCTGCCATCATTCGGCTCCGCGACGAGGACGACAAGACAGGTCTGCGATGGGCCCTTGAGCGTATGCGACAAGAGCTGTTCGGAACGCAGCCGGGTGCCAGGCTCGTAGTGCAGCATCTCGCTCATCTGATGCTGGTCCAGGCGCTGCGACTTTATCTTGCTCACGGCGTGGGAAGCGGGGTCGGCTGGCTGTTTGCACTCAGAGATGAAAGGATCGCGGCTGCCATTGGCGCAATTCATGCGAGTCCGGGCAGCCGATGGACCTTGCCGGAACTTGCGCAAAAGGCCGGGATGTCTCGATCAAAGTTCGCACTCAGGTTCAAAAGCCTATCCGGATCGTCGCCAATCGAATATCTGACACGATGGAGGATGATGATTGCATGTCACCGGCTCACCAGTGGCACTGAATCTGTCTCCAAAATCGCGCTGTCACTAGGCTATGAATCAGAAGCTGCATTCAGTACAGCGTTTCGACGACTCATTGGCTGTTCACCACGCCGGTATTCTTTGAAAGATCAGTCGATAAATGAAAAAGCCCCCGGCTAAGAGAGTGGCCGTGGGCTTTTGGCGAGGTAACTGACAAATTTACAGACCCAGCTCCGACAGACCCGGATGGTCGTCCGGACGACGCCCCAAAGGCCAGTGGAACTTGCGTTCACTTTCCTTTATAGGCATGTCATTAATACAGGCGAAGCGACGATGCATCAGGCCATCTGCTTCAAATTCCCAGTTTTCATTCCCGTAAGAACGAAACCAGTTACCTGAGTCATCATGCCATTCATAAGCGTACCGGACAGCGATGCGGTTGTCGCCAAACGCCCATAACTCTTTAATGAGACGATACTCAAGTTCTTTTTTCCACTTACGGGTGAGGAATTCTTTGGCTTCTTCACGATTATTTGCAAACTCGACGCGGTTACGCCATTTGGTATCCAGTGAGTACGCCAGCGCTACTTTTTCGGCATCGCGGCTGTTCCAGCCATCTTCAGCGAGCCGAACTTTCTCAATCGCCGATTCGCGCGTGAAAGGAGGAAGTGGCGGACGAGTTTGTGTATCAGACATGGTAAAGCCCCCTGTAAATTCGGATAGATCAGTAGAAACATTTTTTTGATACTCAGGCCTTAAGAAGAGGCCTGTTCCAGCAAAAGTTTCGCAACTTCCCTTGCACTGTCTGCGGCGCTGCTATCACCCATCACATAGGACAAGGTGATAGCGCCCTCTACCAGAATCAGCAGCTGTTTGGCCAGAGCGGCAGGTTGCTCAATGTTTAATTGGTCAGTGAGTTCGAGCGTGTAATCCAGCAATTTTTGTTTATGCAGCTTTGCTATCTGGCGAACAGGGTCGGTAGGATCACCCACTTCTCCGGCTGTATTTATAAATGCACAGCCACGAAAGCCTTCTGACTCAAACCAGCCCCTGAGCACAGTAAACATATTCAAAATGCGAGCCTGAGGAGTATCGCCTTTATCAGCTTCAGCTCTGAACCAGTGCATCCAGCGTTCATCACGTTCATTCAACGCGGCTGCTGCCACGTCATTTTATCCCTTCCAGCGTGACCGATGCCCCGCCGCAAATAATTACCAGTACATTATTAGCAGGGTTAAACCTGATTTTGTGCTCGTACAAGAGTGAGAGAGACACGCCGCATGCCGGTTCAATGAGCACCCGATGGT
>NZ_JBGFSN010000005.1:0-514028 GCF_044342975.1 Pantoea osteomyelitidis | reverse complement strand
GATTGTCTGATAAATTGTTAAAGAGCGGTGCGACCAGCGGGTTAACCGTCTGTCGCGAGGTGGCGTATATTACGCTACTCTCCTTCGGAGTCAACCACTTTTTTCAGCGATTTCCTCCGGCGGTTCAGCGTTTCCTGAACCTCTCAACCCGGTGGCTGTGAAGCCGTTGTTCCGTGTCGATGGAGGCGCATTATAGGGAGTTCGTTTTCCCTGACAAGCGCTATTTTAAAGTTTTTGCACAACCGCTCATTTTACAGGCAACCCGCTGCAATAACCATCAAAATCGTGTGAAGCAGCAAAGAAAACGGGCCCGAAGGCCCGTTCAAAGCAATGAATATTACTGATCAGCCACAATTGCTCCATCCTTCACATCCATATTGATGGTTTTACCAGGCACCAATGCTCCAGAAAGGATCTGCTGCGCCAGCGGGTTTTCGATCTGCTGCTGAATGGCGCGTTTCAATGGTCGCGCGCCGTATACCGGATCGTAACCATTCTCGCCCAAGACTTTTAACGCCTCGTCTGAAATGTGCAGCGCATATCCTCGTTCTTCCAGACGTTTATAAAGTCGCTGCAGCTGAATCTGCGCAATAGAAGCAATATGTTTTTCTCCCAGCGGATGGAACACGACGACTTCATCAATACGGTTAATAAACTCAGGGCGGAAATGGTGGCTGACAACTGTCATCACTAAATCTTTCATATCGGCATAATCCAGCTCGCCGAAACGCTCCTGAATCATGTCTGAACCCAGGTTCGAGGTCATGATCACGACGGTGTTGCGAAAATCGACCGTACGTCCCTGCCCATCCGTTAAACGGCCATCGTCCAGCACCTGCAGCAGAATGTTAAAGACGTCAGGATGCGCTTTTTCAACCTCATCCAGCAGAATGACTGAATAGGGTCGACGACGCACAGCTTCTGTCAAATAGCCGCCCTCTTCATATCCCACATATCCGGGTGGTGCACCCACCAGACGAGAGACTGAATGTTTTTCCATAAACTCCGACATATCAATACGAACCATTGCGTCATCGCTGTCGAACAGGAAATTAGCTAATGCTTTACAGAGCTCAGTTTTACCTACGCCGGTCGGACCAAGGAACAGGAACGAACCAATAGGACGATTCGGATCGGAAAGGCCGGCGCGGCTGCGGCGAATCGCATTGGATACCGCTTCAACGGCTTCATTCTGACCAATTACACGGCTATGCAGCTCCTGTTCCATACGCAGCAGCTTGTCACGCTCGCCTTCCATCATGCGGGCCACAGGAATGCCGGTCCAGCGCGCCAGTACATCGGCGATCTCTACGTCGGTAACGCGGTTGCGCAGCAGCTTCATGGTTTTGCCTTCTGACTGCGTGGCTGCAGCCAGCTGTTTCTCCAGCGCCGGAATTTTTCCGTACTGCAGCTCAGACATCTGCCCCAGGTCGCCTACACGTCGCGCCTGTTCCAGAGAAAGACGCGCCTGCTCCAGCTCCGCCTTGATATTTTGCGTGCCGGAAAGAGAGGCTTTCTCCGCCTTCCATTCCTCTTCCAGCTCGGCGTATTCACGTTCTTTCTGGTCAAGTTCGCTTTCCAGCATCTCCAGCCGTTTGATACTGGCCTCGTCAGACTCTTTCTTCAGCGCCTGCTGCTCCAGTTTTAGCTGAATGATTCGGCGCTCAAGGCGATCCAGCGGCTCCGGTTTAGAGTCAATCTGCAGACGGATGCTGGAGGCCGCCTCATCTATCAGGTCGATCGCCTTATCGGGCAGCTGGCGATCGGCGATGTAGCGATGCGACAACGTAGCGGCAGCGACGATAGCCGGGTCGGTAATCTGAACGTGATGATGCAGCTCATAACGCTCTTTCAACCCGCGCAAAATGGCGATGGTATCTTCCACGCTCGGCTCAGCCACGAACACTTTCTGGAAGCGACGCTCCAGCGCGGCATCTTTCTCAATATACTGACGATATTCGTCCAGAGTGGTTGCACCTACGCAATGCAGTTCGCCGCGCGCCAGCGCAGGTTTCAGCATATTGCCGGCATCCATCGCGCCATCCGCTTTACCGGCGCCGACCATGGTATGCAGCTCATCAATAAACAGGATGACGTTGCCCTCCTGCTTCGACAAGTCGTTAAGCACCCCTTTCAGACGCTCCTCAAACTCGCCGCGATATTTCGCGCCAGCCACCAGCGCGCCCATATCCAGCGCCAGCACGCGGCGACCTTTCAGTCCTTCCGGTACTTCACCATTGATAATACGCTGCGCCAGGCCTTCAACAATCGCGGTTTTGCCGACGCCCGGTTCGCCAATCAGCACCGGGTTATTTTTGGTACGGCGTTGCAACACCTGAATAGTGCGGCGAATCTCTTCATCACGCCCAATTACCGGATCGAGTTTGCCCTGCTCGGCGCGTTCGGTAAGATCGATGGTGTATTTTTTTAATGCCTGGCGCTGATCTTCAGCTCCCTGATCGCTCACGTTTTCTCCTCCACGCATTTGCTCGATGGCCTTGGTGAGTTTTTCATTGGTCGCGCCAGCGGATTTCAACAGATCCGCCAGCGAGCCACGTGAATCGAGGGCCGCCAGAACAAAGAGTTCAGATGATATAAAGTTGTCGCCGCGCTTTTGCGCCAGCTTGTCGCACAGGTTAAGCGCGCGCACCAGATCGGACGACGGCTGTACATCGCCTCCGGCGCCTTCCACCTGCGGCAGTCGATTGATTGCCTGCTCGATGCCGCTGCGTAATGCAGCTACATCAATACCGGCAGAAGATAACAGTGGACGGACCGATCCCCCCTCCTGGTTGAGCAGCGCGCTCATCAGATGCAAAGGTTCGATGAATTGATTGTCTTGCCCCAGCGCAAGTGACTGGGCGTCAGCAAGGGCGAGTTGGAATTTATTAGTAAGACGATCCAGACGCATGATTCCTCCCATGACAGGTCAAGGTGCTACTGGAGATTAAATGAGGTCATCCCTCAAATTTTCAAGGTTAATGACCTGTCAAAGTGAGCGAAAAATACGCTACCTGGATCGTCCTGAGGCGTAAGGTTATATCAGCCAGATCAAAGTTGCCATACGGCCGGTAGTGCCATCGCGTCGGAAAGAGAAAAAATCGTTGCTTTCACTGAAGGTGCAGCGCGCCTCAGCGCTGACAGAACGGATGCCTGCCGCCAGCATACGCTGACGCGCCAGCAGCCAGATATCCGCATAATATTTATTGCCTGCCGGGCGAAAAGCCTGTTCTGCCTGTGGATCCTGCGTCAGAAAAGCGTCGCGGACTTCTCCGCCCACTTCAAATGCCGCAGGCCCGATTGCCGGGCCAAGCCAGGCATAAATCTCCTGCGGCTCACAGTGAAATTGCGCCAGAGTCTTTTCCAGCACCCCGGCGCACAGGCCGCGCCATCCGGCATGTGCAGCAGCAACTTCGCTGCCGTCCGCGGAACAGAACAGCACCGGCAGACAGTCGGCCGTCATTACTGCGCATACCACGCCGGGTTCCCGCGTCACAGCGCTGTCGGCACGCAGCGGGGTCTGCCGCGCCGCGCTTAGCCTCGCCACTTCGGTGCCGTGCACCTGTTCCAGCCAGTGCGGCATAGCGGGAAGCTGCGCCAGCTCGACTAAACGCTGGCGGTTAGCTGCAACGGCGGCGGGCTGGTCGCCAACGTGTCCGCCAAGATTTAACGATGACCACGGCGCCGGGCTGACGCCGCCTGTTCGGGTAGTTGAACAGGCGCGCACGTTAGCTGGCGCGGGCCATTGAGGAATGATTAAGGCACTCACATCCAGTCCAGCTGATCGCGGAAGGTATGCGTATCGGCTTTCAACGCGTCGATCAAATCAACCATATCCTGCGGCAGCGGCGCATGCCATTCCATCTCGATACCGGTAATCGGATGATAGAGACGCAGCATTGTCGCGTGCAGCGCCTGGCGATCGAAGCCGCGCAGCGTGGCGATAAAGTCGTCGGAAGCCCCTTTCGGCGGACGCGGACGGCCGCCATATAGCGGATCGCCCACCAGCGGATGGTTAATATGCGACATATGAACGCGAATCTGGTGCGTGCGGCCCGTTTCCAGACGCAGACGCAGACGCGTATGCGCGCGGAAATGTTCCATGATGCGATAGTGAGTGACCGCAGGTTTACCCATCGGATGCACCGCCATATGGGTTCGCTTGGTGGAGTGGCGCGAAATGGGTTCCTCTACCGTGCCACCCGCCGTCATGGTGCCGATCGCAACCGCCTCATATTCACGGGTAATTTCGCGCAGCTGAAGCATCTCTACCAGATAGGTTTGCGCCGGGACGGTTTTCGCCACCACCATTAAACCGGTGGTATCTTTATCAAGGCGGTGTACGATACCGGCACGCGGCACGTCAGCAATCGCCGGGTAGTGGTAAAGCAACGCGTTCAGCACCGTACCATCCGGATTGCCTGCTCCCGGATGAACGACCAGGTCGCGCGGCTTGTTGATAACCAGAATATCGTCATCTTCATATACGATATCCAGAGCGATATTTTGCGCTTCCCAGCGTTGTTCTTCTTCAATTTCGGCGTTAATCGCCACATGCTCACCGCCGAGCATTTTCTCTTTCGGCTTGTCGATAACCGTACCGTTGACGGTGACGCGACGCGCGAGGATCCACTCTTTTATGCGGGAACGTGAATAATCAGGGAACAATTCCGCCAAAATTTGATCTAAGCGTTGCCCGAGTTGTGATTCGGATACCGTTGCGGTGAGTTGAACTTGTTGTGCCATAGACAGCTTCTTCGTTAACGTTGGGTTTTCACGGCGATGCCGTTTAATATAATGTGCTATCGTACCTGGTCATTACCGGGAGCTATACGGACAGCTTCCGCCATAACATTTTGAGGATAATCATTTCGTCATGACGCGTATGAAACATCTGGTGGCTGTCGCCACTCTGAGCCTGGCCTTGCTGGGTTGTTCCGGCTCACAGGATACAGTGCCGGACAGCCCGCCTTCTGAAATTTATGCTAACGCTCAGCAAAAGCTGCAGGACGGTAACTTTAAAGCCGCGATTAAGCAACTGGAAGCGCTGGATAACCGCTACCCGTTCGGCCCTTACGCCCAGCAGGTACAGCTGGATTTGATCTACGCGTACTACAAAAATGCCGATCTGCCATTGGCTCAGGCGGCGATTGCACGTTTCATGCGTCTCAATCCCACTCATCCGAACATCGACTATGTCATCTATATGAAAGGTCTGACGGATATGGCGCTGGATGATTCTGCACTGCAGGGCTTCTTTGGCATTGACCGTTCCGATCGCGATCCGACCCATGCCCGCGACGCTTTCCGGGATTTTTCTCAGCTGCTGCGCGGTTACCCCAACAGCCAATACGCTGCCGATGCGCAGAAGCGTCTGGTCTATCTCAAGGATCGTCTGGCGAAGTATGAACTTTCCGTGGCGCAATTCTATACCAAGCGCGGGGCCTATGTCGCTGTTGTTAACCGTGTGGAAGGCATGATGCGTGATTTCCCGGATACACAGGCCACGCGCACTGCTCTGCCGCTGATGGAAAATGCGTATCGTCAGTTACAGCTAAATGGCGAAGCGGATAAAGTGGCGAAAATTATTGCGGCGAACAATGCGGCGTCGTAAGTAAGATTGACGAATCTGGCAGCCAGCGGGCTGCCATTTTTTTGCCTGAAAATCAGGCAATAGCGTTTTTTTACGGCGGGGTTAACTTATCAATCATGTACCTGCCGTCGGGCTACTTCAAGTTTTTTACGATACTTTTTGTCGGTTTTGCACAAATCACCAACATTGACAAAAAGTGACGTTTTTTCGTGACGCAGATCACACAAATTAGCTCTCTGCACGGTATGCTGGCTCTACCAAGACGGAAATGACAGAGAGGTATGAATAATGATTCTGAACATTACCAGCAAACAAATGGAAATCACTGCGGCTATCCGCAATCATGTCCAGGAGCGTCTTACCAAGCTGGAAAAATGGCAAACCGATCTGATAAACCCGCACATAGTGCTTTCAAAAGAGCCAAAAGAATTTGTGGCCGACGCCACCATTAACACTCCTAACGGCACGCTCGTGGCCAGCGCAAAACATGAAGATATGTACGCCGCGATTAACGAACTTATTTCTAAGCTGGAACGCCAGCTGAATAAGGTGCAGCATAAAGGGGAGGCGCGTCGCGCGACCGCAGGCGTGAAAGATTTCATCCCGGCGGATTAAGTAAAGGATCCTGAAACAACGCGCCTGCGGGCGCGTTTTTTATTGACAGGGTTAAATCAGTACGGTTACTCTCAGGTCACTTTATCTCTGGAAATCATCATGAAACAACTGCCGTTTTTCTTCGCATTCTTTTTTACCTTCCCCTGAACGGGAGGCAATTCGTCATGTGAAAAGAAATGCGAAGACGAACAACAAAGCCTCCCAACCGGGAGGCTTTTTTATTGGACAGCTTACAGGTGAGCCTTATGAATCCCGATAATCCGTTACTGGCGCTGCGTGACAAAATCAGCGCTGTCGATGAAAAGTTACTGACGCTGTTAGCCGAGCGGCGTTCGCTGGCGATTGAAGTAGCCCAGGCGAAAATGGCCACGCACCGCCCGATTCGTGACGTTGAGCGTGAGCGCGCATTGCTGGAACATCTGATCTCTCTCGGCCAGAAACATCAGCTTGACGCGCACTACATTACCCGTCTTTTCCAGTTGGTTATCGAAGATTCAGTGCTGACTCAGCAGGCCCTGCTGCAAAAAAACCTTAACCATACCCATGCAGAGGCAGCACGTATCGCGTTTCTTGGACCGAAAGGATCTTACTCCCATCTGGCCGCGCGCAAATATGCGGCTCGCCACTTCGATAATATGGTCGAAAGCGGCTGTCTGAAATTTCAGGATATTATTCATCAGGTAGAGTCAGGACAGGCGGATTATGCGGTGCTGCCTATCGAGAATACCAGCTCCGGCTCGATTAATGAGGTTTACGATCTGCTGCCGCAGACCAGCTTGTCTATCATCGGGGAAATGACCATTCCTATTGAACACTGCGTGCTGGTAGCCGGAAACACCGACCTGCAGCAGATTGAAACGGTCTACAGCCATCCTCAACCCTTCCAGCAGTGCAGTCAGTTCATTAACCGTTATCCGCACTGGAAAATCGAATATACCGAAAGCACGGCCGCAGCAATGGAAAAAGTCGCCGCGCTTAACTCGCCAAAAGCGGCGGCGCTGGGCAGTGAAGCGGGCGGAGAGCTTTACCAGCTGCAGGTACTGGAGCGCAATCTCGCCAATCAGCAGCAGAATATCACGCGCTTCATTATCCTTGCGCGTAAGCCGGTTGATGTTTCTGAACAGGTGCCGGCGAAAACCACACTAATTATGGCGACCGGGCAGCAGGCCGGCGCGCTGGTAGAAGCGCTGCTGGTTTTGCGCCAGCATAATCTGATTATGAGTAAGCTGGAGTCGCGACCGATTAACGGTAATCCCTGGGAAGAAATGTTCTACATTGACGTGCAGGGCAATCTGCGCTCGGAGAGTATGCAGCAGGCGCTGCAGGAGCTGGGTAAGCTGACGCGCTCACTCAAGGTGCTTGGCTGCTATCCGGGCGAAAATGTGGTGCCAGTCGAGCCCCGCTGAAAAAGAAAGGCATCCTCAGGGATGCCTTTAAGATTTTGATAACTTGTCTGCGCGGGTTATCCGTGGTTTGTGTGTGCCAGCATCCTCAGTGACGCCTTCTCTGCTCAGGGGCGACTGTCGTTCGCCGATCGCAGCAGGCTGCGGCTTTCCAGCAAAAAGCGTTTGGCGTAATCGCCAAACCAGTGCTCGACGCGGCGGAAGCTGTCGATAAACGCCTGCTTATCGCCCTGCTCCAGCAGTTTAATCGCCTCGCCAAAACGCTGATAGTAACGTTTAATCAGCGCCAGATTGCTTTCAGAAGACATAATAATGTCCGCGTAAAGCTGTGGATCCTGCGCAAACAGGCGCCCCACCATCGCCAGCTCAAGGCGATAAATTGGTGATGAGAGCGACAGCAGTTGATCGAGATTGACGTTCTCTTCCGCCAGATGCAGGCCGTAGGCGAAAGTTGCGAAGTGACGCAGCGCCTGAATAAACGCCATGTTCTGGTCGTGCTCAACCGCGCTGATGCGATGTAAGCGCGCGCCCCACACCTGAATCTGCTCCAGAAACCATTGATAGGCTTCCGGCTGACGGCCATCACACCAGACAACCACCTGTTTCGCCAGGCTGCCGCTGTCGGGACCAAACATCGGATGCAATCCCAGCACCGGCCCGGCGTGGGCAGCAAGCATCGCCTGCAGCGGACGGTTTTTCACCGAAGCCAGATCGACCAGAATGCAATCTTCCGGCAGTTGCGGCAGCTGCGCGATCACCTGTTCGGTCAAATGAATCGGTACGCTGATGATTACCATACCGGCGTCGCTTAACAGTGATTTCGCGCGATCCCAGTCATTTTTATCGAGAATTTTGACCTGATAACCGGAAAGGGTAAGCATTTTTTCAAACAGACGTCCCATCTGACCATTGCCGCCGACGATTACCACCGGTCGCAGTGTCGGACAGAGCGTTTTGAAACCTTTGTCGTTTTCGCTGGAATAGGATTCGCGCATGACGCGACGCAGTACGTCTTCAATTAAATCGGGCGGCACGCCCAGCGCTTCCGCCTCTTTACGCCGTGACGCCAGCATCGACGCCTCACGTTCCGGCACATAAATCGGCAGACCGTAACGGCTTTTAACTTCCCCTACTTCGGCGACCAGCTCAAGCCGCTTCGCCAGCAGATCGAGCAGAGCCTTATCAACTTCATCAATTTGATCGCGTAGCGCGGTCAGTTCAGCAACCATTGCTTATTACACCTCGTGTGACAGACGCGCCGACAGCACTCCCTGCAGATCCTGATGGATCTCGCGCAGCAGCGTTTCCGTGGATTCCCAGTTAATGCAGGCATCGGTAACGGAAACGCCATATTTCATTTCGCTGCGCGGCTGTTCAGAAGACTGGTTGCCTTCATGGATATGGCTTTCCAGCATCAGGCCGATAATGGAGCGGTTTCCATCTTTGATCTGGGCGACAGCCGATTCGGCTACGCCGGGCTGACGGCGAAAGTCTTTATCAGAATTACCATGACTGCAATCTATCATCAAGGCCGGGCGCAGTCCCGCTTTCAGCATCTCTTTTTCACACCTGGCGACATCTTCCGGCCCGTAGTTTGGCGCTTTGCCGCCGCGCAGAATCACATGTCCGTCGGGGTTGCCCTGGGTTTGCAGCAGACAGACCTGCCCAGCCTGGTTAATTCCAACAAAACGGTGCGGCATGGCGGCGGCGCGCATGGCGTTAATGGCGGTGCCGAGGCTGCCGTCGGTGCCGTTTTTAAAGCCGACCGGCATAGAGAGACCAGACGCCATTTCGCGATGGGTTTGCGATTCGGTGGTACGCGCGCCGATAGCGGACCAGCTGAAAAGGTCGCCCAGGTATTGCGGGCTGTTGGGATCGAGCGCTTCGGTGGCGAGCGGCAATCCCATTTCCACCAGGTTAACCAGCAGCTGACGTGCGATGTGTAAGCCTGCTTCCATATCAAACGAGTTATCCATGTAGGGATCGTTGATCAGCCCTTTCCAACCTACGGTAGTACGGGGTTTTTCAAAATAGACGCGCATAACGATATAGAGCTGATCCTGCAACTGCTCAGAGAGGATCTTCAGACGACGCGCATAATCAAGAGCGGCTTCCGGATCGTGAATCGAACAAGGGCCGCAGACCACCAGCAGACGCGGATCGCGCCCTGCGATGATGTCAGAAATTGTCTGGCGGGAAGCGGCGATTTGCGCTTCCTGCTGCGCGGTGAGCGGAAATTTAGCTTTCAGCTCCTCCGGCGTGATTAAAATCTGTTCGTCGGCGATATGCACGTTGTTCAGCGCGTCTTTCTGCATGGTTACGATCCTTTTCACTCGTTAGGCGTTCGTCTGATCCTCAGTAAGGATGGGCATCACTCTATCACACATCGTAAAGGTTGCAATCCGTAGCTGTACACTTTTATTACCATAAGAATAAGCTCGCTTGATAATATTTATTTAAAACTATAAAATTCAATAAGTTATTTATCTATACTGCTATAATTAGATATTCTATATGTAAAATATTATTTACACATATCATGATTCCATCAAAACCGCGGCTCTTGTTACGCTAACTTTCTGTTATCGCTTTAATCTGGAATAAAAATGGCCGGAGAAAAACCTGTAATCCAACTGCGCGCGTTCACGTCTGCCGACATTCCGGCATTTACCCAGGCCGTAAATGCCTCGCTGGATACGTTGCTTCCCTGGATGACGTGGGCACATGAAAGTTATCGTGAAGAGGAAGCTGAGAGCTGGATCCACTTTACCCAGATGCAGCGAAAAGCGGGCCTGGCGGAAGAGTTCGCGATTGTGGATCAGCAACAGCGTTTACTGGGCGGCGCAGGTATCCGCTTCGCTCGCAACCGCGCCGAGTTTAGCGCAATTGGCTACTGGGTACGGAGCGATGCGCAACGACAGGGTGTCGCCACGCAGGCGGTCGCTCAGCTTGTTGCCCTGGGCTTTCAACGTCCCGGTGTTGAGCTGATAGAGATTCTGGCGGCGGAAGAGAACTGCGCCAGCCGTGCCGTTGCTGAACGCTGCGGCGCGCAATTTATTGACTGTCGCTACGGGCTGATCATTCTTGAAAGCGGCCCGGTCAATACGGCGATCTACCATATTCATCGCCATCATGGTGATAAACGCTGAGCCGCTGCAGCCAGTTTGTGGTCATCGTCATAAAAAAAGGGGTTGGCATCACGCCAACCCCTTGTTTGCTATTAACTTTAAGATGTCGCTTACGCGAGCTCTTAGTTAAGACGCTCTTTAATACGAGCAGACTTACCAGTACGCTCACGCAGGTAGTACAGTTTGGCTTTACGCACGGCACCACGACGTTTAACGGTAATGCTGTCGATTACCGGTGAGTGAGTCTGGAAGACACGCTCAACACCTTCGCCGTTAGAAATTTTGCGAACAGTGAATGCAGAGTGCAGACCGCGGTTACGAATAGCGATAACCACGCCCTCGAATGCCTGCAGACGTTTTTTAGAACCTTCAACGACCCATACTTTCACTTCTACGCTGTCGCCAGGGCGGAAGGAAGGTACGTCCTGCTTCATCTGCTCTTGTTCGATTTGCTTGATAATGTTGCTCATAATTAAATCTCTTATCCTGGGTAAACTGATATTTAGGGAAGATTACTCTTCCGCATCATCGTTTTGTTGCTGCTGATGTTCACGTTTGAACTCACTCAGCAACCTTGCTTGCTCTTCAGTCAGAGCCAGGTTTTCCAGAAGTTCAGGTCTTCTCAGCCAGGTACGGCCCAGCGACTGTTTCAGGCGCCAGCGGCGAATATCTGCATGGTTTCCTGACAGCAACACTGCCGGGACCTCCATGCCTTCTAACACTTCAGGGCGGGTATAGTGCGGGCAATCCAGCAGGCCATCCGAGAACGAGTCCTCTTCGGCTGACGCCTGTTTGCCCAGTACGCCAGGAATAAACCGGGCGACGGAGTCAATCAGCGTCATTGCAGGCAGTTCCCCACCGCTAAGCACGTAATCACCGATTGACCACTCTTCGTCAATTTCGGTTTTGATCACGCGCTCATCGATCCCTTCGTAACGACCGCATACCAGAATAAGCTTCTGATTGGTCGCCAGTTCGCAAACGCCCTGTTGGTCGAGTTTGCGCCCCTGAGGTGAAAGATAAATCACCTTAGCACCCTCTCCTGCCGCCGCTTTCGCTGCGTGGATGGCGTCCCGCAGGGGTTGCACCATCATCAACATTCCCGGTCCGCCGCCGTAAGGACGATCGTCTACGGTACGGTGTCGGTCATGCGTGAAGTCGCGAGGACTCCAGCTTTGAATGTTGAGCAGGCCGTTTTTTACTGCCCGGCCGGTTACCCCGTAGTCGGTAATAGCGCGAAACATCTCTGGAAAAAGGCTGATGACACCAATCCACATCGCGTTCGCCGTTTCGTTACCGTTTTGTCCGGAGATCAAAAACCAGGATCCCAATCTACTTCAATCGAGCCAGTATTGAGATCGACTTTCTTGATAACCTGTTCATCAAGAAACGGAATTAACCGCTCCTTCACACCGAATGCATCCTTCAGGTTTGCCTTAACGACCATCACGTCGTTCGATCCGGTTTCCATCATGTCGATGACTTTTCCCATCTCGTAGCCGTCGACGTTTACTACGTTGCAACCAATCAGGTCTTTCCAGTAGTAATCGCCATCCTGCAGCGCAGGCAGCTGCGTCGAGTCAACCAGGATTTCGCAATTGGTTAACTGTGCCGCCGCATCCCGATCGTCAATGCCTTTGACTTTGATGATCAGGTCCTGATTGTGGTGCTTCCAGCCTTCCAGTTCGACCTGCTGCCATTTGCCGGCAAGCTGGATGAACCAGGGCTGATAGTCAAAGATACTATCGGCGTCTTCGGTGGAGGAAAACACTTTGAGCCAGCCCCGAATGCCGTAAGCGGCCCCCATTTTGCCCAGTACCACAGGCTGCGCGGGAGGCTGTGCGGCAAGTTGTCTGCTCATGCTCACCACCGTGACAGATTAAGCTGCTTTTTTCGCTTCTTTGATCAGCGCGTTAACGCGATCAGAAAGCGTTGCGCCCTGGCCAACCCAGTGCTCGATACGGTCCAGATCCAGACGCAGATGTTCAGCCTGACCAGAAGCGATCGGGTTGAAGAAGCCTACGCGCTCGATGAAGCGACCATTACGTGCATTGCGGCTGTCAGTAACGACAACTTGATAGAACGGACGCTTTTTCGCGCCGTGACGTGCCAAACGAATTGTTACCATAACATCCTCTTCAGTTAATAAAACACCCGGCCCCCATCGAGGAACGGGGTCCGGGTGCCATATAAAAAGCCCGAAAATTTTACTCATTTTGGCGCAAAAAGCAACCTGATAGCGTAACCTTTCCGGCTTTTATTGTATAAGTGCTTAACGCCCCGGGAATCCTGGCGGCATCATGCCTTTCATATTGCGCATCATTTTCGCCATCCCGCCCTTCTTCATCTTCTTCATCATGCGCTGCATGTCGTCGAACTGCTTTAACAGGCGGTTAACGTCCTGCACCTGCATGCCGGAGCCGGTAGCGATGCGGCGCTTGCGGGAGCCCTTGATGATCTCCGGCTTCTCGCGCTCTTTACGCGTCATGGAATTAATGATCGCCTCCATACGCACCAGCACCTTGTCATCCATCTGCGATTTCACGTTATCCGGCAACTGGCCCATGCCGGGCAGCTTGCCCATCAGACTGGCCATGCCGCCCATGTTGCGCATCTGCTTCAGCTGCTCGAGGAAATCGTTGAGATCAAAGCCGTCGCCGGTTTTGAGTTTCTTCGCCAGCTTTTCCGCCTGTTCGCGGTCAACCTTGCTCTCGATATCTTCGATCAGCGACAGCACATCGCCCATGCCGAGAATACGGGAGGCGATACGATCGGGATAGAACGGCTCCAGCGCCTCGGTTTTCTCGCCGACGCCCATGAACTTGATCGGCTTGCCGGTGATATGACGAATCGAGAGCGCCGCACCGCCACGCGCGTCGCCGTCGACCTTGGTAAGGATCACGCCGGTCAGCGGCAAGGCTTCGTTAAAGGCTTTCGCGGTATTGGCGGCATCCTGGCCGGTCATGGCATCGACCACAAACAGCGTTTCAACCGGATCGATCGCGGCATGAACCTGTTTGATTTCGTCCATCATCGCTTCGTCAATGTGCAGACGACCAGCGGTATCCACCAGCAGCACATCGTAGAATTGCAGCTTTGCCTCTTTCAGCGCGTTTTTCACGATGTCGACCGGCTTCTGGCTCAGGTCGGAAGGACAAAAGTCAACGCCGACCTGCTGCGCCAGAGTTTCCAGCTGTTTGATCGCCGCCGGGCGATAAACGTCAGCTGAAACCACCAGCACCTTTTTCTTGTGCTTTTCACGCAGGAACTTACCCAGTTTGCCGACGCTGGTGGTTTTACCGGCGCCCTGCAGGCCTGCCATCAGCACTACGGCGGGCGGCTGCGCGGCCAGGTTCAGGGCATTGTTTTCTGCGCCCATCGCCTCAACCAGTTCGTTGCGGACGATTTTGATGAATTCCTGACCAGGGGTCAGGCTTTTGTTAACATCATGACCAACCGCGCGCTCTTTCACACGGTTGATAAACTCGCGCACCACCGGCAGCGCAACGTCCGCCTCCAGCAACGCCATACGAACTTCGCGCAGCGTTTCCTTGATGTTTTCTTCGGTCAGCCTTCCGCGGCCGCTGATATTGCGCAGGGTTTGCGACAAACGATCGGTTAAATTATCAAACATTGTCTCTCACTCAGAAAAATAGAGAGGCCGCCTGGGCGACACAATGCGGCGGATTATAACACGAAGCGCTGACGATCTCTGCAATTGCCCATCAGATCGTTTGGAGCAAAACCGCGCTGGCGCTATACTGCTTTTTCCTTATCTGACCGATACCTGACACGATTTATGTCCGTTTTTGCGCTAGTGGCACTGTTCGCCTATTCCCTGAGCCTTGCATTGATCATTCCCAGCCTGTTGAAACGTAACAGCGGCTGGCGACGAATGGCGGTGCTTTCCGCCTTCGTGGCGCTGGTATCGCATGCCATCGCGTTGCAGCAGCGTATCTTCGCCGCCGATAGCGGGCAAAACCTTAGCCTGCTGAATATCGGCTCGCTGGTAAGCCTGCTGATTTGTGCCATCATGACCATTGTGGCGTCGCGCAATCGCGGCTGGCTGCTGTTGCCGATTGTTTACAGCTTTGCGTTAATCAATCTGGCTTTTGCCACCTTCGTGCCGAACGCCTTTATTACCCACCTGGAAACCACGCCGGGCATGATGATTCATATCGGCCTTTCGCTGTTCGCCTACGCCACGCTGATTATCGCCGCGCTCTATGCGTTGCAGCTGGCATGGATTGACTATCAGCTGAAGCATAAAAGGCTGGTCTTTACCCAGGATATGCCGCCGCTGCTGAGCATCGAACGCAAGATGTTTCACATTACCCAGGTGGGCGTTGTGCTGCTGACGCTGGTGCTCTGTACCGGCCTGTTCTACATGCACAACCTGTTCAGCGCCGAGAATCTCGATAAGGCAGTGCTCTCTATTACCGCCTGGTTTGTCTATATCGTTTTACTTTGGGGACATTATCATGAGGGCTGGCGCGGTCGCCGCGTGGTGTGGTTCAACTGCAGCGGCGCATTGCTGCTGACAATGGCCTATTTTGGCAGCCGCATTCTTCAGCACCTGCTTACTTCATCCTCTCACTAAAAAGGAAGTTCTGCGTTGGAACATGTTTCAACCACCACACTGATTATTACGCTGGTTATTATGGTGCTGGTTTCCGCCTACTTTTCTGGCTCCGAAACCGGCATGATGACCCTCAACCGCTACAAACTGCGTCATCAGGCTAAAAGCGGCCATCGCAGCGCGCGTCGGGTAGAAAAGCTGTTACGACGCCCGGATCGCCTGATTAGCCTGGTGCTGATCGGAAATAACCTGGTCAATATTCTCGCCTCCTCGCTGGCGACCATTGTGGGTATGCGTCTTTATGGCGATGCCGGGGTGGCCATCGCCACCGGCGTGCTGACTTTCGTGGTGCTGGTGTTTTCAGAAGTGCTGCCTAAAACCATCGCCGCGCTCTACCCGGAAAAAGTGGCTTATCCCAGCAGCCTGTTGCTGGGACCATTACAGTACGTGATGCTGCCGCTGGTCTGGCTGCTTAACACCATCACCCGCATTCTGATGCGTATGGTCGGCATCAAAACCGATGGCTCCGCCAGCGCTGCGCTGAGTAAAGAAGAGCTGCGGACTATCGTCTACGAATCGCGCAGCCTGATGTCGCGCCGTCATCAGGATATGCTGCTCTCCGTGCTGGATCTGGAAAAAGTTAACGTTGACGACATCATGGTGCCGCGCAATGAGATTGTCGGCATCAACATCAACGATGACTGGAAATCAGTGATGCGTCAGCTCAGCCATTCGCCACATGGCCGCATTGTGCTGTTTCGCGATTCGCTGGACGATGCCGTCGCTATGCTGCGGGTACGCGAAGCCTGGCGCATGATGACGGAGAAAAAAGAGTTCAACAAAGAGACGCTGCTGCGTGCTGCCGACGAAATCTACTATGTGCCTGAAGGCACGCCGCTCAACGTTCAGCTGGTGAAATTTCAGCGCAACAAAAAGAAAGTGGGGCTGGTAGTGGATGAGTATGGGGATATTAAAGGGCTGGTGACGATTGAAGACATTCTTGAAGAGATTGTCGGCGACTTTACCACGTCGATGTCGCCCTCGTTGGCGGAAGAAGTGCTGCCGCAGAATGATGGCTCGGTACTGATCGAAGGCAGCGCCAATGTGCGGGAAATCAACAAGGCGTTCAACTGGACGCTGCCGGAAGAGGAAGCCCGCACCATTAACGGCATGTTGCAGGAAGCGCTGCAGGAGATCCCGGAAGTGAACACGCGTGTGCAGGTCGGCAACTATGACGTAGATATTCTCGACGTGCAGGACAACATGGTGAAACAGGTGAAAATCACCCCGCTAACGCCGTTAAAAACGTCGATAGGTTCCTGATGCTGGCTGCAGAAAAAAGGCGACCCGTTGGTCGCCTTTTTTATCTGCCTGACAGACTAGATATGCAGTTCCTGCAGTTTCTCTTTCGGCAGCGCCAGCTCATCGTTGTGGTTGACACGCACGTCATGAGAAAGGATGTGACGCGCAATATCCTGCGCTTCGTCGAGAGAATGCATCTCATAAGTACCGCACTGATATTCGTTCAGCTCCGGGATTTGACGCTGATCGTTGACTTTCAGCACGTCACCCATCGCCGCTTTCCACGCGGTGGCAACAGTTTGCTCGTCCGGCGTGCCGATCAGACTCATATAGAAGCCGGTACGGCAGCCCATCGGAGAAATATCAATGATTTCAACGCCTTTACCGTTCAGGTGATTGCGCATGAATCCGGCAAACAGATGTTCCAGCGTGTGGATCCCACGCTCAGGCATCACTTCTTTGTTAGGCGCGCAAAAACGCAGATCAAAAACGGTGATGGTATCGCCATGAGGAGTGTTCATGGTTTTCGCGACGCGTACAGCAGGCGCGGCCATGCGTGTATGATCAACGGTAAAGCTATCCAACAATGGCATTTTGTCACCTCTATTTGATAAATTTTTTATAAACGATGAAACTTTTCTGTTCGCCCAGCGTCTGAATATATGAAAGACGCGCATTTGTTATCATCATCCCTGACAACAGAGATGTTAATTTGGCCACAGTGACGTGGCCTTTTTCTTTTCTACCCTTCCCGGCTGGCCAGATAGGCTTCAAATTCCAGCGTATCGCTCTCTTCCAATGTTTTTTGCGCGGCCAGTGATTCACGTGCCTGACGGGCAAAGTCATCTTCAGTCACTACTTCAAGCGGCTCTTCCGATAACATATGACGATACTGTTCCGCCAGAGCAATACCGGTACCGGCTAAGCCGTTATCCTTCATTGCCTGCAGAATGCGCGCTGAATAGGTTAGCTCAGGATCGTCGAACGATGCCACCAGTTGATCGCATACTTGTTGATATTGCGTGCTGCCTTGGTTGCTGTCGAGCACTTCGGCGACGCGACGCAGATCGGCGAACAGGGTTTTACCTACCTCAACCAGCGAGTGCTGCGCTTCTTCGCAGCCCACCGCAATCACCTGCTCCGGTTTACGCCCTTCCAGCACCACGCGGTTCCAGTTTTTGCGGCTGCAAAGCAGCTCTTCTGCACTCATTTCCGGCGCATCCGCCAGCGTGCACCAGATCAGGAAAAGATCGAGGAAACGCACCTGGTCAGCATCGACGCCGGTGGCGGAGAACGGGTTAATGTCCAGCGAGCGCACCTCAATATATTCGATGCCGCCACGCAGCAGCGCGTCTGACGGCGCTTCGCCTGAACGCGTCACGCGTTTCGGACGAATCGGCGCATAAAGCTCGTTTTCAATTTGCAGTACATTGGTGTTGAGCTGCAACCAGTTGCCCTGCGCATCTTTGGTGCCCATCGCCGCATACTCTTCGGACGGCGTTTTGATGGCGCTTTTCAGGGCCCTGACATATTCATCGAGTGAATTGAAGGTAATGCCCAGGCCGCTTTGCGATTTATTGGTGTAGCCAAGATCGCTCAGACGCAGCGAAGTGGCATAGGGCAGCCACAACATATCCTTACCATTGCTTTCAAATGGCAACTTACTCTCGCGTCCCTGCAGGAAGCTGGAGCTGATGGCTGGCGAGGCGCCAAAAAGATAAGGAATAACCCAGCCGAAGCGGTAGTAGTTACGGATCAAACGCAGATAGCCAGCGGAGATGGTCTCTTTGCCGCTCTCTTTGTCTTTCACGTCGGCCCACTCCTGCCAGAACGAAAGCGGCAGCGAGAAGTTGTAATGCACGCCGGAGATGGTCTGCATCAGCGCGCCGTAGCGATTTTTCAGCCCTTCGCGGTAAAGCGTTTTCATGCGGCCGATATTAGAGCTGCCATACTGCGCCAGCTGGATAGCGTCAGCATCGTCAATAATGCACGGCATACTGAACGGCCACATGCGCTCGTCGCCCAACTCGCGCGCAACGTGACGATGAATATCGCGCAGGAAGGTGAGCAGATGATCGATATCCTGATCCACCGGCGTAATGAACTCCAGCAGCGTTTCAGCGAAATCGGTGGTAATCCAGTCGTGCTTTAGCGCCGAGCCTAAAGACTCAGGATGACCGCTGGTCGCCAGATGTCCATCTGGTTTTACACGCAGCGTTTCGCGCTCAATACCACGGCAGATGCCTTTAAGCGCGTCGGGATGCGCTTCCAGCCAGGAAAGCGCCTTTGATACGTCCGGGATCACATTAACCTCCCGCTGTGAAAATATTTTATTTTTGTTCAGCATAATGTTAACCGTAGCCTCGAATCTGTGCGAATCAATGCCACCATTGCATGCCCTGTAATGTGGCGGTCGCGATAACGATGTAACGCAGTGTTTTACCGACAGCGAGAAACAGCAACGCCGGAAGCCAGGAAAAGCGCAACCAGCCTGCCATTACGCAGAGCAGATCGCCAATTACAGGCAGCCAGCTGAATAAAAGCGCTGCTGGTCCCAATCGGTGCAACCACGTCATTGCTGTGTCATGCCATCGCCCTTGCCGTTTCAGCGGCAACAAGCGACCAAGAATAATATTGGTCAGACCGCCCAGCGTGTTCCCCAGCGATGCGGCCAATAACAACCCGTAAACTGATGCCTTATGGACTATCAGGAAAGCAATCAGCAGCGCCTCAGAGCTTCCCGGAAGGAGCGTCGCACTGAGAAAACTGCTGCCAAACAAGGAGCCGTAAGTTAAAACTTCATTCACAGTAAACGCACGTCTACCACATCCATGCCAGCCGCTTTCGCTGCCTGCAGGCCAAAATCAGCATCCTCAAACACCACACAACGTTCCGGTGCCACGCCCATCAACTGCGCGCAGCGCAAAAAGGTATCCGGCTCAGGTTTATGACGCGTAACGTCATCCGCGCCTACAATGGCAGTAAAAAGGTGGCGTACGCCCAATTGGGTCAGTAAGGCATCGGCCATGCTGTGTTCGCTTCCGGTTCCTACCGCCATCGGACGGCGACCGTGATACGCCTTCACCACTTCCATGAGCGGCAAAGGATGAACATTTTCCAGCAGCATCGCTTTTACGGCAGCCGTCTTTTCAGCGGCCAGAAGATGGGGATCGTGAGTGGCCTGGTTCTGCTCAATAATAAATTGCGCCAGTCGCCAGGTCGGCGCGCCGTTGAATTCAATGATCCGCGCTTCATCCAGCGTCATTCCATAACGCGCCAGCACCTGATGCCAGGCTTTTCGATGTGTCGGCTCAGTATCCAGAATGGTGCCGTCCATATCGAAAATCAGGGCGTCGTATTGATCGTACATCGTCACTCCGGACATTCAATAAATGAGCCTTTACTTTAGCGTAATGCGCACAGGTTGTCGCCGGTAGTGATGAACAGCAAATGCTTTGAAAGCATTAGCATTTTTTGTTTTCAGAAAAAGGCGAGAGTGAAATGCCGGAGTTAACTGTCGGGAAACAATATAGTTTTTTGCTGTTAACGGCAGAAGAAAAAACAGGAAGATAAGCGATGGTGCATCCGGGAGGATTCGAACCTCCGACCGCTCGGTTCGTAGCCGAGTACTCTATCCAGCTGAGCTACGGATGCATTGAGAAATCGTTTTGAAGATTGGGGATGCTGCTGAAGTATAAAAGAGAATGGTGCATCCGGGAGGATTCGAACCTCCGACCGCTCGGTTCGTAGCCGAGTACTCTATCCAGCTGAGCTACGGATGCATTAAAAAATCGTTTTGTATGGACCGAATGAAATCAACCTGGGAATAATACGAAGAATGGTGCATCCGGGAGGATTCGAACCTCCGACCGCTCGGTTCGTAGCCGAGTACTCTATCCAGCTGAGCTACGGATGCATAGGTAATTCTTGTACAACGCAGGGTGCTGACAACTCACCATGAAAGGAACGACTCGTTCACTCTTATTTTCTTATTTACCGATGGTGCATCCGGGAGGATTCGAACCTCCGACCGCTCGGTTCGTAGCCGAGTACTCTATCCAGCTGAGCTACGGATGCATCGGTAAATGGCGGTGAGGCGGGGATTCGAACCCCGGATGCAGCTTTTGACCGCATACTCCCTTAGCAGGGGAGCGCCTTCAGCCTCTCGGCCACCTCACCTTACGCGTTCTTGCGAACCGTGCTTCTGAACTTTGTTTCCGCTCATCGGCACTGCGTGGCGCACATATTACTTTCCCCGACTTATAAGTCAAACAATTTTTCCCGCCAATGATTCGATTGCACAAATCACAGGCAATCCGCATATTTTGAAGGCAAAAAGAGTGAATAATCAACAGAGAAAGTCTGCTGAATTTAGCAAAAAGGGAAAAAAGAGTGAGAAGAGAAAAAGTAAGAAAAGGTGGGAGTAAAGCGGTAGCGCCTCGCCAGCAAGCGAGACGCTGGATCCGTTAGTAACTCGTTTGCTGAGTTTTTTCGGCCTGAATGCGCTGATAGATCTCTTCGCGATGCACCGAAACTTCTTTAGGCGCGTTAACACCAATGCGAACCTGGTTACCTTTAACTCCCAGCACCGTTACAGTCACCTCATCGCCAATCATGAGGGTTTCACCAACTCGACGAGTTAGAATAAGCATTCTTTGCTCCTTGAAAGATTAAAAGAGTCGGGCCTGTTTGGGCTCCCGGCATTATCCATCATATAACGCTAAAACGTTGACTATGACAAATACACCAATGTGCTTCATCGCGCCAATACATTCTGCTGATAGTTAGTTTAGCCGAAATACACTACCTCAGCCTGACTTTGTCATTACCTGATAGTCATCGTATTAAAAAGCGCCGGGGCTCAATACCCTGGCGCTTTTCACGACGCTTTGTTCTATTTCAGTTTGGCGCTAACCCAAGCCTCTACGCCCGAGAGCGCGCCAGCTAACGCCTGCGCGTCGGTTCCGCCTGCCTGCGCCATATCAGGACGGCCCCCTCCTTTACCACCGACCTGTTGGGCTAGTTCGCCCACTAACTCACCCGCTTTGACGCGATCGGTCAGATCTTTTGTCACACCGGCAATCAGCGATACTTTCCCTTCCGCCACGGTAGCCAGCACAATCACCGCTGAGCCGAGCTGGTTTTTCAGATCGTCAACCATGGTACGCAGCATCTTGGGTTCCACATTGCTGAGTTCATTAACCAGCAGCTTCACGCCCTGCAAATCGATAGCTTTGCTGCTCAGCGATGCGCTCTCCTGCGCGGCCTGCTGATCGCGCATCTGCTGCAACTCTTTCTCCAGCGCGCGGAGATGATCTACCAGTCCGCGCACTTTTTCGTTCAGGTTGCTGCTGTTGGCTTTTACCAGCTGCGCAACTTCATGCAGCTGCGCGCTCTGTGCATGCATCTGCGCCAGCGCGCCCTCGCCCGTTACCGCTTCGATACGGCGAATACCTGCTGCCGTGCCCGATTCAGACTGAATACGGAACAGGCCGATATCACCGGTACGGGCGGCATGGGTGCCTCCGCACAGCTCTGTGGAAAAATCGCCCATGGTCAGCACGCGCACGCGCTGATCGTATTTCTCACCAAACAGCGCCATTGCGCCTTTGGCTTTTGCCGCATCGAGATCCATCACGTTGGTTTCAACGGCCAGGTTGCGCCGAATCTGCGCATTGACAATATCTTCAACCTGACGAATTTCCTGAGGCTTCATTGCTTCAGTATGCGAGAAGTCGAAACGCAGGTATTTATCGTTAACCAGTGACCCTTTCTGCGCCACATGCTCACCCAATACCTGACGTAACGCCGCGTGCAGCAAGTGGGTTGCCGAGTGGTTGAGACGGATGCGTGCGCGACGCGCCTCATCTACCTGTGCATCCAGACGTTCACCCACGCGCAGATGTCCGCTATTCAGCTTACCGATATGACCAATCGCCTGACCATATTTTTGTGTATCCCGTACGGCAAATTCAGCATTTTTCCCTGCCAGCAGGCCGGTATCGCCAACCTGACCGCCCGATTCGCCGTAGAAAGGCGTTTCGTCCAGCACTACAACGGCTTCCTGACCAGCAGCTAGCTCATTTACTGCGTGACCATCAATGAAGATCGCCTTTACCGTCGAAGTCAGGTTGAGATGGTCGTAGCCTTTGAACGCGGAGGCAGAATCAATGCGAATCACATTGTTGTAGTCCGCACCGAAACCGCTCGCTTCGCGCGCGCGCTGGCGCTGCTGCTCCATCGCCGCGTCAAAACC
The DNA here is from genome assembly GCF_044342975.1 of Pantoea osteomyelitidis. Taxonomy (NCBI): domain Bacteria; kingdom Pseudomonadati; phylum Pseudomonadota; class Gammaproteobacteria; order Enterobacterales; family Erwiniaceae; genus Pantoea; species Pantoea osteomyelitidis. The sequence goes on along the minus strand of NZ_JBGFSN010000005.1, from coordinate 491,152 downwards.
CACCTCATCGATTTTCAGGTTACGTTCGCGGCAGACGTCGGCGGTCAAATCGACCGGAAAACCAAAGGTATCGTACAGGCGGAATACGGTTTCGCCATCCAGCGTATCGCCCTGCAGTTTCGCCAGCTCTTCATCCAGCAGCGCCAAACCACGCTCCAGCGTTTTCGCAAACTGCTCTTCTTCGCTTTTCAGGATATGCTCAACCTGCGTCTGCTGACGTTTCAGATCTTCGCCTGCGTCGCCCATCACTTCGATCAGCGGCGCCACTAATTTATAGAAAAAGGCTTCTTTCGCGCCCAGCATATTGCCGTGACGTACCGCGCGACGAATGATGCGGCGCAGCACGTAGCCGCGGTTTTCATTCGAGGGGGTTACGCCGTCAGCAATCAGGAAGGCGCAGGAGCGAATATGGTCCGCAATCACGCGCAGTGATTTATTGCTGAGGTCGTCGGCGCCGGTTACTGCGGCGACAGCTTCAATCAGCTTACGGAAGAGGTCGATCTCGTAGTTGGAGTTAACATGCTGCAGCACGGCAGAGATACGCTCCAGCCCCATGCCGGTATCCACAGACGGCTTCGGTAACGGCAGCATAGTGCCATCCGCCTGGCGATTAAACTGCATGAATACGATGTTCCAGATTTCGATATAGCGATCGCCATCTTCATCCGGGCTGCCTGGAGGACCACCAAAAATATGGTCGCCATGATCGTAGAAAATTTCACTGCAGGGACCACAGGGGCCGGTATCGCCCATCTGCCAGAAGTTATCTGATGCGTACGCGCTGCCTTTATTATCGCCAATGCGAATAATGCGCTCATGCGGTACGCCAATCTCGTTCGCCCAGATGTCAAAGGCTTCGTCATCGGTCTCGTAGATGGTGACCCACAGACGCTCTTTCGGCAGTTTGAACCACTGCTCGCTCGTCAGCAGTTCCCAGGCGAAGGCGATCGCTTCTTTTTTGAAATAGTCGCCGAAGCTGAAGTTGCCCAACATTTCAAAAAAGGTGTGGTGACGTGCGGTATAGCCGACATTTTCCAGATCGTTGTGTTTGCCGCCAGCGCGTACGCAGCGCTGTGAGGTAGTCGCGCGATGGTAGTTGCGCTTGTCCTGCCCAAGGAAAACATCTTTGAACTGGTTCATCCCGGCGTTGGTAAACAGCAACGTCGGATCGTTATTCGGTACGAGGGAGCTGCTGGCTACAACCTGATGTCCCTTGCTATGAAAAAAGTCGAGAAACGCTTGACGGATCTCAGCAGTGCTCTTGCTCATATATATCCTGGAATCACGCTAACGAACGTTCCGTCTCGCCTGCCGACCAGCATCCGCGCGGCCAGCCAGCAACAGAGGAACAAAAAGTGGGGATAAGATAAATTTTCTTCAGTGGGAAGTAAAATCCCATCGCAATTCAGTCGTTAAAATTTCTGAAAACGGCCTGAATGTCCTCCATCATAAAGCCTTTCGACTGCAAATAGCGCTGCACTTTCGCTTTTTCTTTCCACTCTGTGGGTAAGGGTAAACCAAACTTGCGCTCGGCGAGATCGGCTGCGCAGGCTGTCCAGTCTATCTCCGTCGCCTCCAGCGCCAGGTCAACCTCTTCGCGGCCAATTCCTTTTTGCGTCAGTTCCATACGAATACGCTGGGGTCCGTAGCCTCTACGGCTGCGGCTCTGGATAAAGCGTTCGGTAAAGCGATCGTCATTCAGCCAGCCATTCTCCTGACACCAGTTCAGCACCTTCTCCATCTGTTCGTCGGTGATAATCTCCGGCTTTTTTTGCTGCATCCAGGCTGCGCGCTGGGCTGACTGCTGCAGCTTGCGCTTCAACTCTTCACGACTGTGATCGCGCTGCGTCAAAATGCGCATCGCGCGATCAAGCAGGCGAGAAAAGGAGATGATCTGAGGCGCTTCAGGCTGTTCCGACATAGTGATTACCTTCTTAATGCTGAGGAGGAATTATGGCTGGAGAGAAGAGAGAGTGAAAGGCTGGCGCGGGAGAAAAGAAAACGGGAGTGGATTCCTCCACTCCCGTTGTTGTATCAGAAGTCTTCGTTGGTTTCGCTCTCTGCTTTTTCATAATCATCAGCAGAGGTTTCCCCAGCGCCGGTTTCACCGGTTGCGTTGAGCAGCATGTCACGCAGCTTCTGCTCAATCTCGTTGGCAATAGCCGGATTCTCTTTCAGGTGGTTGCTGGCATTCGCTTTACCCTGACCGATTTTATCGCCGTTGTAGCTGTACCAGGCGCCTGCTTTTTCAATCAGCTTATGCTTCACGCCCAGATCCACCAATTCACCGAAGACGTTGATGCCTTCGCCATACATGATTTGGAACTCAGCCTGCTTAAACGGCGCGGCGATTTTGTTTTTCACTACCTTCACGCGGGTTTCGCTGCCCACCACGTTGTCGCCTTCTTTGATGGCGCCAATACGGCGAATATCGAGACGGACGGAAGCGTAGAACTTCAGCGCGTTACCACCGGTGGTGGTTTCCGGGTTACCGAACATCACGCCAATTTTCATACGGATCTGGTTGATGAAGATCAGCAGAGTATTGGACTGCTTCAGGTTACCGGCCAGCTTACGCATCGCCTGGCTCATCATACGCGCCGCCAGACCCATGTGTGAGTCGCCGATTTCGCCTTCGATCTCCGCTTTCGGCGTCAGCGCCGCAACGGAGTCGACGATAATTACATCGACAGCACCGGAACGCGCCAGCGCATCACAGATCTCCAGCGCCTGCTCGCCAGTATCAGGCTGTGAACAGAGCAGGTTATCGATATCCACGCCCAGCTTCTTGGCGTAAACCGGATCGAGCGCATGCTCAGCATCGATAAAGGCACAAGTTTTGCCTTTACGCTGTGCCGATGCAATCACCTGCAGCGTCAGCGTGGTTTTACCGGAAGACTCCGGACCGTAAATTTCAACCATACGGCCCATCGGCAGACCACCCGCGCCCAACGCGATGTCCAGCGACAGCGAACCGGTGGAGATAGTCTCCACATCCATCGAGCGATCCTCACCCAGACGCATGATGGAGCCTTTGCCAAATTGTTTTTCAATCTGGCCAAGCGCAGCCGCTAAAGCCTTCTGTTTGTTTTCGTCAATTGCCATTTCAACTCCTAATCATGCCGGGTAAGCACGCATATCGAATGCCTGCTCGCGTTCTGTTGCCGCTAATTATACTGTATAGCCATACAGTATCAAGCTCTATTTATCAAAAATTCATCATGTAACGTACGCAGCGCCCAGGCCACCGACTGCCGTCGGACCGCCTCGCGATCGCCAGTGAAATGCTGTTGAAAAGCCTGGCTTTTTCCATGCGGAGCGGCAAAACCGAACCATACGGTTCCCACCGGTTTTTCCGCCGTGCCGCCGTCAGGTCCGGCGATGCCGCTTACGGCGATAGCGTAATCCGCGCGGGCGGCAAAACAGGCACCTTTTGCCATCTCGAGCACCGTTTGTTCACTCACCGCGCCGAACCGATCAAGCGTCGCGGATTGCACGCCGATCATCTCTTGTTTAGCCTCATTACTATAGGTAACAAAGCCGCGTTCAAACCAGGCGGAGCTGCCGCTAATGTCAGTAAAAACTTTAGCTATCCAGCCGCCGGTGCAAGATTCCGCGGCGGTTACCGTCGCGCGCAATGCTTTCAGCCGCTCGCCGATCATCAGGCTGAGCTGCAGTAATTCATTATCGGTCATGCCCGTTCTCCTGGGTTTCCGGGGCTTAACGTTAGCAGGTAATGGGGGGTTAAGTTAACCTTTTCAACCCTTCCCCCGCCGGGTTAAGTCATTCTTGCGAACAGGATTCCGCCGCCTTCAGGCCCTTTTCATCGCCACGATAAAAAGTCGGGGAAAAGCCAGCAAAATCTCTCCGTCTGCCTGACGAGGATAAGCGTCGCTCAGCGCCTCCTGATATGCCGCCAGAAAACCTTCCTGCGCCTGTTCATCCAGAGCGGATAAAAAAGGCCGTAAGCCGGTTGCGCGCAGCCAGCGGCTAATCGCCTGTACATCATTCATGCGGTGATAATAGGTGGTGCGCCAGATATCGACTTCACAACCCGACCGGCTCAGGAGATCATAATAGCAGCCAGCGCTCAGCAGTTTTTTACGATCGTCCGCGCCGGAGGCGATAGCGTCGCGCCAGGGATCGCGCGCAGCGACCTCACGCATCAACCGATGAGAAGGCTCGTCCAGATTATCGGGCATCTGAATTGCCAGCGAACCGCCCTCAGCAAGCTGGTTAATCAGCCGTGGCAGGAGTGTTTCATGATCGCTCACCCATTGCAGCGACGCATTCGCATAGATAACCTGCTGCGGCAATTCAGCCTGCCAGTCGCGGAAATCGCCCTGAATGAACCGGCACTGCGGCAGACGGTTGCGCGCCTCAGCTAACATCGCTTCCGAGCTATCCAGCCCGGTGATAATGGCTTCAGGCCATGCGCGCAATAATAGTTCCGTGCTGTTACCCGGCCCGCAGCCTAAATCTGTTGCCTGGCTAACGTCTTGCGTCGGTATGCGTGCCAGCAATTCCCGTGCGGGACGCGTTCTTTCCGTTTCGAACTGCCGGTATAACGCTGGATTCCACTCTTGCATCGTTTTCCCCTTCACTGCGTCGCGTTTATAAACACTCTACTTGCGCTGCGGGAAAGCAGATGATTAAAAATGCGATATCAGACAACTTTCACACTATCCGCTATAGCAGTACGCGCATCCTCTGGTTAAGTTAAAACAACGTTTCATTTTTCACTAACAGGAGCCCGTCATGCACGCTCAACCTGCTTTTTCCGGCGTATGGTGTCCATCGGTAACGCCTTTCGACAATCATAATGCGCCTGATATCGAGGCGCTGGGTCGCCATTTTGCGCGTCTGAACCGTTCCGGCATCGATACGCTGCTGTTAATGGGCAGCATTGGCGAATTTGCCTCGCTTACGCAGCAAGAACGTATGTTGTTGATCAAGGAAGCGCGTTCGTTATCAACACTGAGTATGGTAGCGAACGTCTCAAGCACCTGCGTGCCAGATATGCTACAGCTGGCGGAACAGGCCTGGAAAAGCGGTTTCGATGCGGTAATGGTGCTGCCGCCCTATTACTATGGGCAAACGCAGAAACAGCTGATGAGCTACTTCAAAGCGCTGGATAAACAGCTTGGCGGAAAATGGTTCGCCTACAACTTCCCGGCACGTACCGGCTGCGATTTGACGCCAACGCTGATTGCCGAGCTTGCGGCGGAGCTGCCCAATTTTATCGGCATCAAGGATACCGTGGACTGCCTTTCTCACAACCGCGCGTTGATTGAGGAGACAAAGAAAGTACGCAGCAATTTCGCCGTGCTGTCAGGTTATGACGAGTATCTGCTGCCAAACCTGCTGGCAGGCGGCGCAGGCGTGATATCAGGGCTGAACAACATTGTGCCCGAGCTGTTTGCCGCAGCGATGCAGGCCTGGCGTGCCGGCGATCTGGCCGAGCTTGCAAGCGTACAGCAACGCATCGGCCAGCTGATGGCGATCTACAGCATCGGTGATGATTTTGTTACCACGATTAAAACCGCGGTCTCGCGTCGTTTCGATTCCATGTCCAGCGCGTCACGCAACTACGGCGGCGCGCTGACGGCAGAGCAGTGTGAAATTATCGATCGGCTATTTGCCTGATCTCTTGCCGGGCCGGAGACATTGCAGCGCCGCTGGCCCGCCGCTATCAGCTTTTTTTCACAAATTCAGACTTCAGCTTCATGGGTCCAAATCCATCGATCTTACAATCGATGTTGTGATCCCCTTCAACCAGACGGATCCCTTTAACTTTGGTGCCGATCTTCAGCGTGAAAGAGCTGCCCTTTACCTTCAGATCTTTGATAACCGTGACGTTGTCGCCATCGGCCAGCAAATTGCTGTTGGCGTCGCGTACGACCAGCGCATCGTCTGACTGCGCCTCCGTTTGCGACCAGATATGACCGCATTCGGGGCAGTTAAGATTGTCGCCATCCTGCCAGGTATATTCAGAATGACACAGAGGACAGGCGGGTAAAGGCTGCATAAAAACTCCTTAATCGGCAGCTAAAAGACAAGATAACGCCATAAGCGGGCGTCATCTTATCTCCTTACAGTTAATAAGGGTAGCGTTAAAGCAGCGAGTCCTGACGCGCCTTGCTCACCGCCTCGCCCAGCTGCCAGACCGCCATCGCATAGTGCGTGCTGTGGTTATAGCGCGTGATGGTGTAAAAGTTAGGCAGCCCGTACCAGTATTGATAGCTGCTGCCCAAATCAAGGCGCAGCAGGCTAGCTTCGTTGTTGCCATCCAGCGATCCCTGCGGCGACAAGCCCGCTGCGGTCAGCGAGTTAACGGCGTAACGCGTTTTAAATCCGTTCTCTAAATAAGGCGCCTGCCCGCTGGCGGGCACCGCCACGCTCTGACCGGGCTGCCAGCCGTGCGCCTGGAAATAGTGCGCCACGCTACCAATGGCATCGACCGGATCCCAGAGATTAATATGACCATCGCCATTGAAATCAACGGCATATTCCTGATATGACGACGGCATGAACTGGCCGTAGCCCATTGCACCAGCAAAAGATCCGCGCAGATCCAGCGGATCGTCCTGCTCATTACGCGCCATCAGCAAAAACGTTTCCAGCTCGCTGCTAAAGTAGGCCGCGCGACGTGGGTAGTTAAACGAGAGGGTAGACAGCGCATCCAGAATGCGCGTTTTGCCCATTACCCTGCCCCAGCGGGTTTCCACACCGATAATGCCGACAATAATTTCCGGCGGCACGCCGTAAACCTGCTGCGCGCGCATTAACGCATCCTGATACTGATTCCAGAAAGCCACGCCGTTTTGCACATTGTCAGGGGTAATAAATTGCTTGCGGTAACGAATCCATGCGCCGTTGGGTCCGGTAGGAGGCGTATAGCTGGGTGCCTGGCGATCCATCAGACGCAAAACATAATCGAGCCGCTTAGCCTGACCGATAACAGCATGCAGCTGCTGCCGATCAAAACCGTGTTTCGTCACCATTTGATCGATGAAATCTTCTGCGGCCTGATTTCCGGCGAAGTCGCCGAACATCGGCTGTACGTTATGGGCAGACTCCAGTAAAAACCCCCCTTTGGGTGCGGGAAGGGTTGCCGCTTGTTTTGGGGTTTCTGGTTTGCTGCTGCAGGCAGCGAGCAGCGTAATTAATGAAACGAGGGCGACCTTAAAACGCATCAGATATCCATAAGCCAGGTTAAACCAAGTGCCGTAATGGTAATCGTTCAGCGCAGCGACATACAGGTGAAAATGTTAAAAAAACGTCAGTCCGGACGCTTTACGCCGTTTGCATTTTAACTTTGCGAAGCGGCTCGACACTTTCAACTTTGCTGCGCAAAAACCGTTTTCTCTCGCATCCACCTTTGCTATGTTCGGCGCCAATAAAAGCAGGAAGTCGCATGCAGGCGGGTGAAGCCCGCGCGGCAATAGTGGTAACATCGCCCTTTCGCGACGAATGCCACATGCAAGAAGCGTGAGTAAGAAAAAATAATTAACGGCAACCCCGGCACTATCGGGTTAACAGGAAGAGTCAACGTTGAGTGAAATCGAGATGAAAGGATCAGAGCAAATGGACTTCAGCGCCCATACGCCGATGATGCAGCAGTATCTGCGTCTGAAAGCGGAGCATCCCGACATCCTGCTGTTCTACCGCATGGGGGATTTTTATGAGCTGTTCTATGACGACGCTAAACGCGCCTCTCAGCTGCTGGATATTTCCCTGACCAAACGCGGCGCTTCAGCAGGCGAACCGATTCCGATGGCTGGCGTGCCCTATCATGCCGTGGAAGGCTATCTGGCAAAACTGGTGCAGCTGGGGGAATCCGTCGCGATTTGCGAGCAAATTGGCGATCCCGCCTTGAGCAAAGGTCCGGTCGAGCGCAAAGTGGTACGCATTGTCACGCCCGGCACTATTAGCGACGAAGCGCTGCTGCAGGAACGTCAGGATAATTTGCTGGCGGCGATTTTCCAAAGCCAGCGCGGATATGGATACGCCACGCTGGATATCAGCTCCGGGCGTTTTCGCCTCAGCGAGCCGGGCGATCAGGAAACCATGGCGGCGGAGCTGCAACGCACCAATCCGGCTGAGCTGCTCTACCCGGAAGATTTTCAGGCCACGGCGCTGATTGAAAACCGTCGTGGCTTACGTCGTCGCCCGCTGTGGGAGTTTGAAATTGATACTGCGCGTCAACAGCTTAATTTGCAGTTTGGCACGCGCGATCTGAATGGCTTCGGTGTAGAGCAGGCGCATCTCGCGCTGCGTGCCGCCGGCTGTTTATTGCAGTATGCAAAAGATACCCAGCGTACCTCCCTGCCCCATATTCGCTCGCTCTGCATGGAACGTCAGCAGGATGGCGTGATTATGGACGCCGCCACGCGGCGCAACCTGGAGATTACCCAGAATCTGGCTGGCGGCAGCGACAATACTCTGGCGTCTGTACTGGATAAAACCGTAACGCCGATGGGTAGCCGTATGCTGAAGCGCTGGCTGCATATGCCGCTACGCGATATAGAAACGATTAATCGTCGCCAGGAGTCGATTGCGGAACTGCAGGATCTGTGCGAAATCCTGCAGCCGGTGCTGCGACAGGTAGGCGATTTGGAACGTATCCTGGCGCGCCTGGCGTTGCGTACAGCCCGACCGCGTGATTTAGCCCGCATGCGCTACGCCTTCCAGCAGTTGCCAGCGTTGAATGAGCAGCTGGCTGACGTCCAATCTCCGCAGCTGCGGCAGTTACGCGAGCAGATGGGCGAGTTCAGCGAGCTGCGCGAGCTGCTGGAGCGGGCAATCATCGACTCGCCGCCGGTACTGGTGCGTGACGGCGGCGTCATTGCTCCCGGTTATCATGCAGAACTGGATGAGTGGCGAGCGCTGGCGGACGGTGCTACCGATTATCTCGACAAGCTTGAGATACGCGAACGCGAAAAGCTTGGCCTGGATACGTTGAAAGTGGGCTTTAACGCTATACATGGCTACTACATCCAGGTCAGCCGTGGTCAAAGTCATCAGGTGCCCATTCATTACGTCAGACGGCAAACGCTGAAAAATGCCGAGCGCTATATTATCCCGGAACTAAAAGAGTACGAAGATAAGGTGCTGACGTCGAAAGGCAAAGCGCTGGCGCTGGAGAAGAGTCTTTACGACGATCTGTTCGATCAGCTGCTGCCGCATCTGGAAGCATTGCAGCTCAGCGCCTCCGCTCTGGCAGAGCTGGATGTGTTAAGTAATCTGGCGGAACGCGCCTGGACGCTGAACTATTGCCGACCGGTATTGCAGGATAAACCGGGGATCAAAATCACCGGCGGCCGTCATCCTGTGGTGGAGCAGGTGCTTAAGGAGCCGTTCATTGCGAATCCGCTCTCACTCGCGCCTCAGCGCCGAATGCTGATCATTACCGGCCCGAATATGGGCGGTAAAAGCACCTATATGCGTCAGGCGGCGCTGATCGCCCTGATGGCGTGGATCGGCAGCTTCGTCCCGGCGGAAGAAACCCTCATTGGCCCGCTGGATCGTATTTTTACCCGCGTCGGCGCCGCTGACGATCTTGCGTCTGGTCGTTCAACTTTTATGGTGGAGATGACAGAAACCGCCAATATCCTTCATAACGCTACGGAACACAGTCTGGTGCTGATGGATGAAATTGGTCGCGGCACTTCAACCTATGATGGGCTTTCTCTGGCATGGGCCTGTGCCGAAAGTCTGGCTAACCGCATCAAAGCGATGACGCTGTTCGCCACCCACTACTTTGAGCTGACCACCCTGCCGGAGAAAATGGAAGGAGTGGTAAACGTGCATCTCGACGCGGTAGAGCATGGCGATACCATTGCGTTTATGCACAGCGTGCAGGAAGGTGCCGCCAGTAAAAGCTATGGCCTTGCCGTGGCGGCGCTGGCCGGCGTGCCAAAAGAGGTTATCAAGCGGGCGCGGCAAAAGCTGAGGGAACTGGAGGCGCTTTCAGGCAGCAGTGCGGCTTCTACCGTTGACGGCTCGCAGCTGCCGTTGCTGGTTGAAGAGAGCTCTCCTGCTGTGGAAGCGCTGGAAGCGCTTGACCCTGACACTCTGTCGCCACGCCAGGCGCTGGAATGGATTTATCGTCTGAAATCGCTGGTATAAGGCGGGTTAAAAGCTTGTCAGATGCCCAATAAAAAAGGTGGCCACTGGCCACCTTTTTGTTGGATTCCTGCCCGCTTAACGATTATTCACGAAACAGCGCTTCAATATTCAGACCTTGTGCCTGCAGGATTTCACGCAGACGACGCAAACCTTCAACCTGAATCTGACGTACACGCTCGCGAGTCAAACCGATTTCACGGCCCACATCTTCAAGCGTTGCCGCTTCATAGCCTAACAGGCCGAAACGACGTGCCAGCACTTCGCGCTGCTTGGCGTTCAGTTCGAACAACCATTTGACGATGCTTTGCTTCATATCGTCATCCTGCGTGGTATCTTCCGGACCGTTATCTTTCTCATCGGCCAAAATATCCAGCAGCGCTTTTTCGGAATCACCGCCTAACGGCGTATCCACTGAGGTAATGCGTTCGTTGAGGCGCAGCATACGGCTGACATCTTCAACTGGCTTATCCAACTGCTCAGCGATCTCTTCAGCACTCGGCTCATGATCGAGCTTGTGTGAAAGTTCACGCGCAGTACGCAGATAAACGTTCAGCTCTTTAACAATGTGGATAGGCAGACGAATGGTACGGGTTTGGTTCATGATTGCCCGTTCAATGGTCTGACGAATCCACCAGGTGGCGTACGTTGAAAAACGGAACCCGCGCTCCGGGTCAAACTTTTCAACGGCACGAATCAAGCCCAGGTTACCTTCTTCAATCAGGTCCAGCAGAGCAAGACCACGATTGCTGTAACGACGGGCAATCTTTACCACCAGTCTTAAGTTACTTTCAATCATGCGGCGACGAGAAGGGATGTCGCCTCGCAGAGCACGGCGAGCGAAGAACACTTCTTCCTCTGCCGTTAACAATGGCGAATAGCCAATCTCTCCGAGATAGAGTTGCGTCGCATCCAACACGCGCTGCGTCGCACCCTGTGACAACAACTCTTCTTCCGCTACGTCGTTATCACCAGGTTCGTTTTCAACAAGAGCCTTCTCATCAAAAACCTCAGCTCCGTTCTCGTCGAATTCCGCGTCTTCGTGTAACTCGTTAACTTTCAGCGTATTCTGGCTCATAAGCGGCTCCTACCCGTGATCCCAAGGCAGAACACCAGGGTTCTGCCGGTTTATCGCTGCGGTAAATAACGCAACGGGTTTACGGATTTCCCCTTGTAACGAATTTCAAAATGCAATCTAACTGAACTGGTTCCGGTGCTACCCATGGTAGCTATTTTTTGCCCCGCCTTCACTTCCTGTTGTTCCCGGACCAGCATCGTATCGTTGTGGGCGTAGGCGCTCAGGTAGTCATCATTATGTTTGATGATAATTAAATTACCGTAACCCCGAAGTGCGTTACCTGCGTAGACCACCCTTCCCGATGCGGTGGCGACCACAGGTTGTCCGCGCGTTCCGGAGATATCGATGCCTTTATTGCCACCTTCAGCGGCAGAGAAGTTATCGATAATCTTACCCTCGGTCGGCCAACGCCAGCTGCCGACAGGAGTCGAGCTGTTCGTGGTGCTACTGACCGTGGGCGGTGCGGCAACCGGAGCTGTTGTCGTTGCAACATTTGCTCCTTTCGACGGTAATAATTTGCTACCTGTCGAATTTCCTGAATCTTCAGAATACGTAATAACAGGTTGCTGTGCAACAGGGGTAGATTTAATTTGCGACGAACCGGGAGTAACCGGCACGGCGCCCTGCGTTGCATCAGCCGCCGTGATGGCGTTTCCACCGGTAATCGGCTGCCCTGATCCGTTGTCCACCTGAAGAGTCTGACCCACGCTCAAGCTGTACGGCGCGGGGATATTGTTGCGTTGGGCAAGGTCGCGAAAGTCATTGCCGGTAATCCATGCAATGTAGAATAAAGTGTCCCCGCGCCGTACCGTATAGGTCGCTCCGCTATAGCTACCTTTCGGAATATTCTGATAACTGCGGTTGTACACAATGCGCCCGTTTTGTGTGACAACATTATTACCGCCGCTAACCATTCCACCGCTTGCTGGCGCAGAGGGCACCGTGCCGCTAATCATTCCGCCCTGGCTGGGAGCAGACGGCACCCCGCCTGAAGCGTTGCTCATTCCGGAGTTATCTCCAACGCTGCTTATCGGTGCCTGTGTGTTATCGCCGGAACTACATCCTGCCAGCCAAAAACCTACCAGTGAAAGCGCCGCCAGACGACGTAGTTGAAATAGAGTGCTTCCCGTGCTCATTGCTCCCCCGTAATGGCAATCCTGTGTGTCTCTGAGTTACTGCAGACGGCTGCGTAAAACGCTGCATAGCGCGTCAAAGCTTGTTTTTCACGATTAAGAGAAAGGATAGTAACAATATCAACAGTGCCAGGCTATGGAACAGTTGTGAAGAAATACGATGGGAATCCTGCTTCAGGCGAGATCGCCCTGCACCAGCGGCACAAATCGTACCGGCTCAATCGTCTCTTCGATAAAATCGTCATCCTGGCGTCGGATGCGTTTCAGCACCTGATGATCTTCTCCTACCGGCAGCACCATAATGCCGTAGTTATCGAGTTGCGCCATCAGTGCAATCGGAATTTCAGGCGGGGCGGCGGTGACGATAATGGCATCAAAGGGGCCGCGTGCGGGCCATCCCTGCCAGCCGTCGCCGTGACGCGTAGAAACGTTATGCAGATCGAGCTGTTTCAATCGGCGTTTCGCCTGCCATTGCAGGCCTTTTATCCGCTCGACAGAATAAACATGGTCAACCAGATGCGCGAGGATCGCCGTCTGGTAACCTGAACCGGTGCCGATTTCCAGCACGCGTGAAGCGGGTTGCAGTTCCAGCAGCGCCGTCATTCGCGCCACCATATAGGGCTGGGAGATGGTCTGCCCGGAACCGATCGGCAGCGCGACGTTGTCCCAGGCTTTATGTTCAAACGCTTCATCGATGAAACGCTCACGCGGCACGTCGGCGATCGCCTTTAGCAGGCGCTCGTCATCAATGCCCTGCTGACGCAGTTGTGACAGCAACGTTTCAATGCGTCTGTTCACCATGCAAGATTGACCTCTGCTTTAGTTAACCAGTCAGCGACCACATCCTGCGCGCCATGCGCGGTTAAATCGACGTGCAGCGCGGTCACCGAAACATAACCTTCGTCTACGGCGGCAAAATCGGTATCCGGGCCGGCGTCAAACTTTTCACCCGGCGGGCCAATCCAGTAAAGGGTGTGGCCACGCGGATCCTGCTGCGGGATCACTTGATCGGCCGGATGGCGGCTGCCGCAGCGCGTCACGCGAATGCCTTTAATCTCCGCCAGCGGCAGATCGGGCACGTTGATATTCAGAATACGTCCGGTGCGCAGCGGTTCGCGCGCCAGCGCGCGCAAAATCGCGCAGGTTACCGCCGCCGCCGAATCATAGTGCTGATGTCCATCCAGCGATACCGCCAGCGCCGGCAGTCCGAGATGCCTTCCCTCCATCGCCGCCGCTACGGTGCCGGAATAGATCACATCATCGCCCAGATTGGGCCCGGCGTTAATGCCTGATACCACAATATCCGGCTTTGGGCGCATCAGCGCGTTAACCCCAAGGTAGACGCAGTCCGTGGGCGTGCCCATTTGCACAGCGATATCGCCATTATCGTGGGTAAAGGTGCGCAGCGGCGTTTCCAGCGTCAGCGAATTAGATGCCCCGCTGCGGTTACGATCGGGCGCGACAACCTGCACCTCAGCAAATTCACGCAGCGCCCTGGCCAGCGTCTGAATGCCGGGCGCATGAATGCCGTCATCGTTACTCAGCAATATCCGCATCGTTACCTTCTTGTTGGAGAAGTTCCCGTACCACGCTAGTGGCGAAGCTGCCCGCCGGAAGCCAGAATGTCATTTCCAGCGTCGCGTCATCCTGCCAGTACCAGCGCATATCCCGTGGGATTACCAGCATCGCGCGCCGTGCCGTATCAACGCGTTCCCGCTCAAGCAGTGTAACCAATTCCGCCGCCGCTGCCAGGCTCTGCTGTTCAAGCTCCAGTGCCGCGAGCTGCGTTCCCGCTTCGCCACGGCCCGCCAGCGGCGCAGTGACGCGCAGCTCATTATCCAGCACGCGCTGCTGCAGAACCTCCAGCTCCTCTGGCTGCGCCACAAACCAGCTGCCGCGACCGGTAAGCTGCAAGGCATCTCCAGCCAGCACGTCGGTCAGGTTGCCTTGCTGTAACAGTCGGCCGCTGGCGACCTGGTTAAACAGGGCGCTGCGCGCCGCTGAGAGGATCAGGCTGCGCTTATTGCGATCGCGCACCTGAATCTCGCCACGCGCCCACTGCTGCGCCATGGTCAGGTTATGCCCATCACGGCCAAAACGCTGCTCGCCGAAGTAATTAGGCACGCCTGCGTCACGAATTTTCTCCAGACGCTGCTCCACATCCTGGCGCAGGCTAATCTCACGCACAGTCAGACGAAACGCATTGCCTGCCAGCGCGCCGGTGCGCAGCTTGCGCTTATGGCGCACAGCCTCAAGGATTTCACAGCCCTCAAGGCTGAAGGCGCTCAGATCGGGCATCTCTTTGCCGGGCAGACGAAAACAGAGCGTCTGCTCGGTGACCGCATGGCGATCTTTCATCCCGGCGAAGCTCAGGTCACGCTGCGGGACGCCGAGAAATTTTGCCAGTGCCTCCGCCACGAAACGCGTATTGCAGCCGGTTTTGCGAATGCGCACCAGCAGCTGTTCGCCTTCGCCATCGGGCGCGTAACCGAGATCTTCGATCACTAAAAAATCTTCCGGCGTCGCTTTGATAACGCCCGTGGCGCGCGGCTTGCTGTGCAGCCAGGTTAAATCCTGCTTCAGCATTAGTTACTTGCCTTTACAATCAGCGCTACCGCTTCACAGGCGATTCCTTCACCACGGCCGGTAAAGCCCAGCTTTTCCGTGGTGGTCGCTTTTACGTTGACATCATCCATATGACAACCGAGATCTTCAGCGATGTTGATGCGCATTTGAGGAGCGTGCGGCAGCATTTTTGGGGCCTGCGCAATAAGGGTGACGTCCACGTTGCCGATGCGATAGCCCTTTTGCTGAATGCGGCGCCAGGCCTCACGCAGCAGGCCGCGGCTGTCTGCGCCTTTAAACGCGGGATCGGTATCGGGAAACAGCTTGCCGATATCGCCCATTGCCGCCGCGCCCAGCAGGGCATCTGTCAAGGCATGCAGCGCCACGTCGCCATCGGAATGTGCGATAAATCCTTTTTCAAAAGGAATACGCACGCCACCAATCACTAACGGCCCTTCCCCACCAAAGGCATGAACATCGAAACCGTGACCGATACGCATTATGCGCTCTCCTTTAAATGAATCTGTGTGAGATAGAACGCCGCCAGCGCCAGATCTTCCGGCCTGGTGACTTTGATGTTATCACTGCGCCCGTTAACCAGTTCGGGATGATAGCCGCAATACTCCAGCGCCGAAGCTTCGTCGGTAATGGTGGCACCTTCGTTGAGCGCCCGTGTCAGGCAGGCAAATAGCAGCGCATGGGGAAAAAACTGCGGCGTCAGCGCGTGCCAGAGATCTTCGCGCTCTACCGTATGGGCGATCAGCGTTTTGCCCGGCTCGCCGCGCTTCATGGTGTCGCAGACCGGCGCCGCCAGAATCGCGCCCACCTTGCTGGTGGCGCGCACGGCTAACAGGCGGTTGAGATCGTCAGGATGAAGACAGGGACGCGCGGCATCATGCACCAGCACCCAGCCTGCGCCCTCCGCCGCTTTCAGCCCGGCCAGCACCGATTCGGCGCGTGTTCCGCCGCCGACCACGCTAATAACGCGTGAATCCTGCGCCAGCGGCAGAGCCGGAAAGTAAGTATCGTCGGGGCTGAGAGCAACAATGACCCGTTTAACTGCCGGGTGGGCCAGCAGGCGCGTAATGCTGTGCTCAAGAAGCGTGTGCTGACCAATAGTCAGATACTGCTTGGGAGAGGTGGACTGCATACGGCTGCCGATACCGGCAGCCGGCACGACGGCAATCACATCCGCAGGGGAAGCCAGCTTGTTCATGTTTTATCGTTGTTGGTTTTGCGCAGCTTGTTGCGCGTTACGTTTGTTCTGGTCCGGCACCAGGCGATAGAAGGTCTCACCGGGCTTAACCATACCCAGTTCATTGCGTGCGCGCTCTTCGATGGCTTCAGAGCCGCCGTTAAGATCGTCGATTTCAGCGAACAACTGGTCGTTGCGCGTTTTGAGTTTGGCGTTTGTCGCCTGTTGTACCACCACGTCATCGCTGACGCGCGTGTAATCATGAATACCGTTCTTACCCAGCCATAATGAATACTGAAGCCAGCCGAGCAGCACGAGTAGCAGTAACGTCAGTTTTCCCATTCCCGCCCCCTGAAAATCGGCCCAATCATCCCATAACTTCGGCCCGGACTCCACTCCGGCGGCAAAATTGCCGCGCTTTCGGAATCAGCTGCATAAAAAATAGCAAGGTTGAGGTCAGGAATGGCAGGTAAAGTTTTGTAACCTGAAGATGCGTTTGTACATCCCGCAGCTACCAGCCGGAGAGAAAGGAGAAGAGCAGCCAGAAGAGGAATACCACGGCAATCGCGGTAACGAGCGCGGTCCAAAAAAGATGACCCCGCAATACCAGGCTCAGCGCGATCCCCAGCACCACTGACACCGGCAGCAGCGCAAGAAAGAAAGGCCAGGTATAGAGAAAGAAGAACAGCGTGTTAGAGCCGTACAACAGGAAGGGAATCGCCAGCGCGCACCAGTAGGAGAGGAAACCAATTACACCACCTGGCAGGGCTGAGCGAGGCTCATCCTGGGTGCGTTCATCTTTGCGTGCCAGCATAGGGGTAACATTCTGCATAAAAATCCTGTTGACGCTGAATGCGGCGAATCACGCAGGATTCGCCGCTCTCTTTTCAGGATTTGATGATATCGCGGTCACGCAGCAGATCTAACAATTGGGTGGTCAGTTTTGTAACCAATTGTTCGCCATCGAGATGGATTTCAGGCTGCTCCGGCGCCTCATAAACCGAGTCGATGCCGGTAAAGTTGCGCAGTTCGCCCGCACGCGCTTTTTTGTACAGCCCTTTGGGATCCCGCGCTTCACATATCGCGAGCGGCGTATCCACATAGACCTCGATGAAGCGGCCATCCGCCAGCAGGTCACGCACCATCTGCCGCTCGGCGCGGTGCGGCGAAATAAAGGCGGTAAGCACCACTAACCCGGCATCTACCATCAACTTCGCCACTTCGCCGACGCGTCGGATGTTCTCTTTACGATCGTCATCGCTGAAGCCGAGATCGCGGCACAGGCCATGCCGCACGTTGTCGCCGTCCAGCAGATAAGTGCTGACGCCGATCTGGTGCAGCGCCTGCTCCAGCGCGCCGGCGACGGTGGATTTACCGGAGCCGGACAGCCCGGTAAACCACAGCACGACGCCCTGGTGCCCGTGCTGCTGTTCGCGCTCTTCGCGCGTCACAGCATGGGCATGCCAGACGACATTCTCGTCGTGCTGCGCCATTATTGACCACCCAGCAGATCGCGCGCGTTCCAGTGCGGGAAGTGACGACGGATCAGCGCGTTCAGCTCCAGCTCAAAGTCGCTGAACTGACCGGCGTTGCGGGCCGCCTGCGATTGCGGCTCGTTGATCATGCCCGCGCCCACAGTAACGTTACTCAGGCGATCGATAAAGATCATCCCGCCGGTCACCGGGTTCTGCTTATATTTATCCAGCACCATCGGCTCATCGAAGGTGAGTTCCACCAGACCGATACCGTTCAGCGGCAGGCTCTCGGTTTCACGCTTCGCCAGGGTGTTGATTTCAACCTGATGCACAATCTTTTCGATACGCGCGCGCGCTTTCTTACCAGCGATTTTGATGTCGTAGCTCTGACCCGGCTGCAGCGGCTGTTCAGCCATCCACACCACGTCGACGGCGGCGGACTGCACGGCGGCCAGCTCAGCCTCTACGTCGACCAGCAGGTCGCCGCGGCTGATATCAATCTCATCTTTCAGCACCAGGGTAATCGCCTCGCCCGCGCCCGCTTCCTGCAGGTCGCCGTCGAAGGTCACGATGCGCGCCACGCTTGACTCCACGCCGGACGGCAGCACTTTTACCCGCTGTCCCACTTTTACCACGCCTGACGCCAGCGTACCGGCATAGCCGCGGAAATCGAGATTCGGACGGTTCACATACTGCACCGGGAAACGCATCGGCTGATGATCGACCACGCGGTTCAGCTCAACGGTTTCCAGCACGTCCAGCAGCGTCGGGCCGCTGTACCAGCCCATGGTCTGGCTCGGCGTGGCGACGTTGTCCCCTTCCAGTGCCGACATCGGTACAAAGCGGATATCCAGGTCTTCCGGCAGCTGCGCGGCGAAGTCGAGGTAATCCTGTTTGATCTGCTCAAAAACGTCCTGGTTATAATCCACCAGATCCATCTTGTTAATCGCCACTACCAGGTGCTTGATGCCCAGCAGCGTGGAGATAAAGCTGTGACGACGCGTCTGATCCAGCACGCCTTTACGCGCGTCGATCAGCAGAATCGCCAGATCGCAGGTAGAAGCGCCGGTCGCCATGTTGCGCGTATACTGCTCGTGCCCTGGGGTATCGGCGATAATAAATTTGCGCTTCTCGGTAGAGAAGTAGCGATAGGCGACATCGATGGTGATGCCCTGCTCGCGCTCCGCCTGCAGGCCATCCACCAACAGCGCCAGGTCGAGCTTCTCGCCCTGGGTGCCGTGACGTTTGCTGTCATTGTGCAGCGAAGAGAGCTGATCTTCATAAATCTGACGCGTATCGTGCAATAAACGACCAATTAGCGTACTTTTGCCGTCGTCCACGCTGCCGCAGGTCAGGAAACGCAGCAGACTTTTATGCTGTTGCGCCGTCAGCCAGGCTTCAACGCCACCCTGATCGGCAATCTGTTGTGCAATAACGATATTCATCTGGCGTCTCCTTAGAAATAACCCTGACGTTTTTTCAGTTCCATCGAACCGGACTGATCGCGGTCAATCACGCGCCCCTGACGCTCACTGGTGGTGGAAACCAACATCTCTTCGATAATTTCCGGCAGCGTCTGCGCTTCCGATTCCACTGCGCCGGTCAGCGGCCAGCAGCCCAGGGTACGAAAACGCACCATGCGCTGCTTGATCACTTCGCCCGGCTGCAGATCGATACGGTCGTCATCCACCATCATCAGCATGCCGTCGCGCTCCAGTACCGGACGCGGCGCGGCGAGATAGAGCGGAACAATCTCAATGTTTTCCAGGAAGATGTACTGCCAGATATCCAGCTCGGTCCAGTTCGACAGCGGGAAAACACGGATGCTTTCGCCTTTGTTGATCTGGCCGTTGTAGTTGTGCCACAGCTCCGGACGCTGGTTTTTCGGATCCCAGCGGTGGAAGCGGTCACGGAATGAATAGATACGCTCCTTGGCGCGCGACTTCTCTTCGTCGCGCCGCGCGCCGCCGAAGGCGGCATCAAAGCCATACTTGTTCAGCGCCTGCTTCAGCCCTTCAGTTTTCATGATATCAGTGTGCTTGGCGCTGCCGTGTACAAAGGGGTTGATGCCCATCGCGACGCCTTCCGGGTTGCGGTGCACCAGCAGCTCTGCGCCCATCGCCTTCACGGTGCGGTCGCGGAACTCATACATCTCGCGGAATTTCCAGCCGGTATCAACATGCAGCAGCGGAAACGGCAGCGTTCCCGGATAAAAGGCTTTGCGCGCCAAATGCAACATCACAGAAGAGTCTTTGCCGATAGAGTACATCATCACGGGATTGCTGAACTCAGCCGCGACTTCACGGATGATATGAATACTCTCCGCCTCCAGTTGACGCAGATGAGTGAGTCGTTTTTGGTCCATAATTTTCCCTCAAGCCAGATTGACAACAGCGGACTCGCGAGCCCCCTGCTGCGCTGAATGTTGAAACCAGGCCAGTTGCCCGTGCAAATTCACCACTTCCCCAATTACCAGCAGCGCTGGCGTCGGCGCTGAGCGAGCCAGCGCGTCGAGTTGTTCTAGGGTGCCGGTCAGTACCTGCTGATCCTGGCGCGTGCCGCGTCCAATCACCGCCACCGGCGTATCCGGGGCGCGCCCGTGCTGAATCAGCGCGGCGCTAATTTCCGCGGCCTTCACCGTGCCCATGTAGATTGCCAGCGTCTGACGCGCGCGCGCCAGCGAAGGCCAGTCGATATCTGCGCCGTCGGCGCGGCAGTGTCCGGTAATAAACAGCACGCTTTGCGCGTAGTCGCGGTGGGTTAACGGGATGCCCGCGTAAGCGGTGGCGCCCGCCGCAGCCGTTACGCCCGGCACCACCTGAAATGGAATGCCCGCCGCGCGCGCAGCCTGCAGCTCTTCGCCGCCGCGACCAAAAATAAAGGGATCGCCGCCCTTCAGGCGCACCACACGTTTGCCTTGCTGCGCCAGCTTCACCAACAAGTGGTTGGTCTCTTCCTGCGAAACCGAATGGGCACCGGCACGCTTGCCGACACAGATGCGATCGGCATCGCGCCGCACCAGCTCCAGCACCTCGTCGCTGACCAGGTGATCGTAAAGCACCACGTCCGCCAGCTGCATAACCTGCAGGCCGCGCAAGGTCAGCAGGCCGCTGTCGCCCGGTCCGGCGCCGACCAGAATAATTTCGCCCTGATTGTTTTCTTCGCCGTTCAGCTCATTATCGAGCGTCTGCTTTGCGGTGCTGAGGTTTCCGGCCGCCATCTGGCTGGCAAACAGGCCGTTAAAGGCGCGCTCCCAGAAACGACGACGATCAGACATTTTGCTGTAGCGCTGTTTAACTTTGTCGCGCCACTGACCGGCAACCTGCGCCATCTGCCCGAGGTTGGCAGGCAGCAACGCTTCCAGCTTCTCACGCAGCAGACGCGCCAGTACCGGCGCGGTGCCGCTGGAGGAGATCGCCACCACCAGCGGCGAGCGGTCAACAATAGAGGGGAAGATAAAGCTGCATTTCGGCTGATCGTCGACAACGTTAACCAGCTTCTGACGCGCGTTAGCGGCCTCAAAGACCCGGCTGTTCAGCGCATTGTCGTCGGTTGCGGCAATCACCAGAAAAACGCGATCCAGCTGCGCCTCATCGAACGCCGTCGCCAGCCATTCAACCTGCTGCTCTTCCTGCAGCGCCTGCAGTTCAGGACAGAGCGCGCGGGCGGCAATATGCACCTGAGCGCCGGCCCGACGCAGCAGTTCGATTTTACGCGCTGCCACATCACCACCGCCGACAACCAGAACCGGTCGGCCTTTGAGATCGGCAAAGAGAGGCAGATAGTCCACGTTAACCTTATCGTAGTTACAATGATTTAACGTGACTATACGACTGCGGGTTCAGGCAGATGAAATTACGAATTGGAATGAGTAGTTACCTAATGGAATAACGCGCCGCAAATGCTAAGAACAAATTGTGCTTAGCAGATGATATTACTGGCGTTTCGGGACAATTCGAATTGTGCAATCGCCATCACGGTTTCATACTGGCGATGAAATTTTTTCGCCCCAAACGTCACAGGACGACAGGAAAGGATTGCGTTATGTTTGCCACTCTCCGCCTGACCGCGCTGGCTGCGCTGCTCAGTTGCGGTTTAACCCTTCAGGCCCAGGCTGATGAAGCCGAAACCGGTCAGTTTGCTGAACAACAGCTGCGCCATATCGCCAGCTGGTTTCCCGGACGGATGAGCGGCAGTCCGGCAGAAATGATGGCGGCGGACTATCTCCGACAGCAGTTCAGCGCCCTGGGTTTTCAGAACAATACCCGACAGTTTAATACTGGCGCACCCTGGCGTGATGCTCACGGCGAGCAGCGCTGGCATAAAGTTACCGCCACCTCGGTGATCGCCGCACGCGCCGGTACGCAGCCGCAGGAGATTTTGATTCTGGCCTCGCTGGATACCTGGACGCCGCAAAACGCTGCTCAGGCGCAGCATGATCAGGGCGGCCTGCGCCTGCAGGGCGCGGATGATAATGCCTCAGGACTCGGCGTGATGCTGGAGCTGGCGCGCCATCTGAGCACAATGCCGCTGCATTATGGCGTACGCTTTGTCGCCCTCAGCGCCAGCGAAACCTCGCAGCGCGGCATGGAAGATTATCTGGCGCGTATGAGTGAAAAAGAGAAGAAGAACACGCTGTTGGTGATTAACCTGCACAGCCTGATCGTTGGCGATCGGCTCTGCTTCAACAGTGGCGTGCATATGCCGGGATCGGTACGTCAGCAAACCAGTCAGCGCGCGCTGGCGCTGGCGCGCCGCTTCGGCATTCCCGCCGCCAGCTATCGTTTGACGGAAAAAGATCATCACCCCATCAATCCGTTCGATAAAGCGGGCTTTCCCCTGCTGGATGTTACCGCCGGCAACGGGCCGCTGAGCGGCGCAGGAGGCATCCAGCGCGCGCGCACGACGCATTTTCCCGAGGGTACGGTTCGCCACCAGACCAATCGCGATAACCTGAACTATCTGGATCGCTGGCTGCCGGGCCGCATCACGCAGCGCATGCATGACAGCGTGAAAATTTTGCTGCCGCTGCTGACGGAGCTGACGAATCCACAAAAATAAAGCCGGAAAGGGGTGATTGCCCCTTTCCGGCTTCTTCACTTCGTTGCAGACCGCTTAGCCTTCGTGTAATCCGCACTCGCGTTTCAGGCCGAAGAAGCGCGTCTCCTCTTCCGCCATGCCCGGTTCCCATTTTTTGGTGGTGTGGGTATCGCCCACCGATAGATAGCCTTCGTCCCAGAGCGGGTGATATTTCAGGTTATGCTGCTTCAGGT
Organism: Pantoea osteomyelitidis; assembly: GCF_044342975.1. NCBI lineage: Bacteria > Pseudomonadati > Pseudomonadota > Gammaproteobacteria > Enterobacterales > Erwiniaceae > Pantoea > Pantoea osteomyelitidis. The sequence continues at coordinate 468,305 of NZ_JBGFSN010000005.1, read as the reverse complement.
ACTGATAAACCTGACGGTTATCCCAGTCAATGATCGGCAGGATTTTAAACACGCCACGCTGAACGGCCAGCACCGGCAGATTGGCGCGGCTGCCGGACTGATCGCGACGCAGCCCGGCGAACCAGGTGTGCGCGCCAAGGGTTTCCAGGGCGCGGTTCATTGGCTCAACCTTATTGATCTGGTTGTACTTTTCGATGCCCTCAACCCCCTGCTCCCACAGCTTGCCGTAACGCGCTTCCTGCCAGGCTGGCGAGGTTTCCGCACGGAAAACATGCAGATTCAAATCCAGCTTATCGGTCAGCTCATCGATAAAACGGTAGGTTTCCGGGAACAGATAGCCGGTATCGGTCAGAATCACCGGAATGTCTGGTCTCAAACGCGTCACCAGATGCAGCGACACCGCCGCCTGAATGCCAAAGCTGGAAGAGAGCACAAAGGCGCCCGGCAAATTGTCCAGCGCCCAGCTGACGCGCTCCTCGGCGCTGCGCTTTTCCAGCAGCGCATTGGTTTCGGCAATTGCCAGAATGCGCTCAACTTTCGGTAATTCATTCAGTGTTGCGAGATCGAGTACAGACATGTTGCCTCCGTTATTCCCAAAAATCGCGGGCCGGATCCAGTACCGGTTTCACGATGCCGGCGCGAATGACGAAATCACCAAAGCCTTCGTCATGGTCACGCTCTTTCGCCCAGCGGCCCACCAGCTCATCAATGCTGGCAAGAATCTCGCTTTCGTTAATATTCTCACGGTACATGCGCGGAATGCGCGTGCCGATGCGGTTACCGCCGATATGCAGGTTGTAACGACCCGGCGCTTTCCCGACTAACCCGATTTCAGCCAGCATGGCACGACCGCAGCCGTTGGGACAACCGGTGACGCGTAGCACTATGTGCTCTTCGCCAACCCCATGACCCTGCATGATCTCTTCCACTTTAGTAACGAAAGCGGGCAGGAAACGCTCCGCTTCCGCCATCGCCAGCGGACAGGTCGGGAACGCCACGCAGGCCATGGAGTTCTCACGCTGCGCGCTGACGTTCTCCATTAAACCGTGCTGGCGGGCAATCAGTTCGATACGATCTTTTTCGCTCGCGGGTACCCCCGCCACGATCAGGTTCTGGTTAGCGGTGAGACGGAAGTCGCCCTGATGAACCTTTGCGATCTCCAGCATACCGGTTTTCAATGGGCGCCCCGGATAATCGAGCAGACGACCGTTTTCCACAAACAGCGTCAGGTGCCATTTGTTGTCGATGCCTTTGATCCAGCCAAAGCGATCGCCGCGGGTGGTGAATTCGTACGGACGAATCGGCTCGAAGGCGATACCTGCGCGCTTCTCCACTTCCGCTTTGAAGGTCTCGACGCCCACGCGCTCCAGGGTATATTTGGTCTTGGCGTTTTTACGGTCGGTACGGTTGCCCCAGTCGCGCTGGGTAGTCACTACCGCCGTAGCCACGTCGAGGGTTTTATCCAGCGGCAGATAGCCGATTTCGCTGGCGGTACGTGCATAGGTCGCCTTGTTGCCATGCTCAATAGAGAGACCACCGCCTACCAGCAGGTTGAAGCCCACCAGCTTGCCGTTCTCGGCGACCGCGATAAAGTTCAGATCGTTGGCATGCAGATCCACATCGTTGTGCGGCGGGATCACCACGGTGGTTTTGAACTTACGCGGCAGGTAGGTTTCACCGAGGATTGGCTCCTCATCGGTGGTCGCTACCTTCTCTTTATCCCACCAGATTTCTGCGTAGGCGCGGGTGCGCGGCAGCAGATGCTCAGAGATCTTCTTCGCCCACTCGTATGCTTCCTGATGCAGTTCAGACTCCACCGGGTTAGAGGTACAGAGCACATTACGGTTCACATCGTTGGCGGTCGCCAGCGCGTCAAGGCCCACTTCGTGCAGCATCTGATGCGCCGGTTTGACGTTCTTCTTCAGAATGCCGTGAAACTGGAAGGTCTGACGGTTAGTGATCCGAATGCTGCCGTAAATGGTTTTGTCGGTGGCGAATTTATCGATCTGAAGCCACTGCTGCGGCGTAATGATGCCGCCCGGCAGACGGCAGCGCAGCATCATCGCGTGACGCGGTTCCAGCTTCTGTTCAGCGCGTTCGGCGCGAATATCGCGATCGTCCTGCTGATACATGCCATGGAAACGGATCAGCAGAAAGTTATCGCCGTTAAAGCCGCCGGTCAGACCTTCATCGAGATCTTCCAGAATGGTGCCGCGCAGATAGTTGCTCTCTTTTTTCAGGCGCTCTGCGTCAGAAAGTTTGCCTTCAACGACCAGCGGTCCAGGGTGTTTTTCACTCATCAGTAAACGTCTCGCTGATAACGGCGCTCAATGCGCAGCTCACTTAAAAATTCGTCGGCCGTTTCACGATCCATTCCGCCGTGCCCGACCACCACATCCAGCAATGCCTGTTCAACGTCTTTCGCCATACGATTGGCGTCGCCGCAGACGTAAATATGCGCGCCTTCCTGAATCCAGCGCCACACTTCCGCGCCTTTGGCGCGGATTTTATCCTGTACGTAAACTTTCTCTGCCTGATCGCGCGACCAGGCGAGATCGATGTTGGTCAACAGGCCATCCTTGACATATTTCTGCCACTCTACCTGATAGAGAAAATCCTCGGTAAAATGCGGATTGCCGAAGAACAGCCAGTTTTTGCCGCCTGCGCCGTCGTTGTCGCGCTGCTGCATAAAGGCGCGGAACGGCGCGATGCCGGTGCCGGGACCAATCATAATCACCGGCGCGTCCGGGTCGGCAGGCAGACGGAAGTTATCGTTGTGTTCGATGAACACGCGGATTTCGCCATCCTCTTCCAGACGATCCGCCAGATAGCTGGAAGCGCCGCCCGCGCGGGCGCGGCCATCAATCTCGTAACGCACCGCGCCGACGGTGATATGCACTTCGGTATCTGTTTCCGCCTGCGAGGAGGCGATGGAATAAAGGCGCGGCGTCAGCGGGCGCAGCAAGGCGGTCAGCTGCTCGGCACGCAGTTCGCACGGCGCCTGACGCACCATATCCACAATCGGCATGGTCTGCGCATAGTGTTGCAGCTGCGCTTTATCCGCCACCAGCGCCAGCAGGGTTTCGTTACGCGCCAGCGCGGCGTATTGCTCTACGATCTGCGGCGTGTTGACGGTAAGTTCAAACTGTTTTTGCAGCGCGTCAGCGATCCTCAGGCTCTGACCGTTGATCTCAACTTCTTCGCTGCCGTTCAGCCACAACAGCTCAGTAAGCTCCTGCACCAACGCCGGATCGTTCTCATACCAGACGCCAAGCGCATCGCCTGGCTGGTAACGCAGACCGGAGTCGCCGAGGTCGATCTCGATATGACGCACATCTTTATCAGAGTCGCGGCCGGTAATTTTCTGGTTAACGGCCAGGGCGGCGCTAAGCGGCGCCTCTTTGCTATAGGGGCTGGTGAACACTTCGTTCACCGTACCCGCCGCGCTCATCGCCGCCTGCGCCGGGGTGGCAGCAGGCGCGCGCTGTTTCAGAATCGCGGTAATCTGTTCGCGCCATGCCGCCGCTGGCGCAGCGTATTCCACATCGGCATCCACGCGATCCAGCAGGCGTTCGGCGCCCAGCTCAGCCAGGCGTTTATCGAAATCCTTGCCCATCTTGCTGAAAAATTCGTAAGAGGTGTCACCAAGACCAAACACGGCAAAGGCGGTGCCCTCAAGCTTCGGCGCTTTTTTCGACATCAGGAATTTATACAACGCGACAGCTTCTTCCGGCGGATCCCCTTCTCCCTGCGTCGAGGTGACGATCACCAGCAGCTTCTCCTGGCCAATCTGCTTGAATTTATAGTCACCCGCATTCACCAAATTCACGTTCAGCTTCGCCGCCAGCAGATCGTCGCGCAGCTGTTCCGCAACGCGACGGGCGTTGCCGGTTTGCGAAGCGGAGATCAGCGTAATAGCGGGCGCTTCAGCCTGCGCCGGCGCGCTGGCCGCCATGCTGCCGGGCGTCTGATTGAGCATCCCCCAGAAGTAGCCGGAGAGCCACGCCAGTTGAGTGGTGGAGAAATCGGTTGTCGCCGCCTGCAAGCGCGCGAGTTGCTCCGGCGTCAGCGGGAGCAGAGAACTTGGGGGAGCCTGAGTCGTCATCGCGTTAAGAATTCCAGTGTCAAAAGTCCGGACCGTAAAGTGGCGGAAGAACAGATAGGTTACCGGCCCGTATATTAACGATTAAATAAAGCTTCGACATAAATAATAACCAAAACGACTAAACGGTTTTACGGGTAAAGTTAATCGGCAAAAGTGGTAAAGAAAAATCTTTCAATTCAAACATATGCTGTAATCACCTTACAGGCAAAGCGGGAAAAATGACTTTTAGCCCGTGACGGGTGCGTAAATTCCGCTTTTCAGGTAGACTTTGCGGGTTTTTAAGACCGGAAAATATTATGTCTACCACGCTGTTTAAAGAGTTCCAGTTCGAAGCGGCTCACCACTTGCCCCATGTGCCTGACGGGCACAAATGCGGGCGCTTACATGGCCATTCATTTTTGGTGCGTCTGGAAATTACCGGTGAAGTGGATGCGCATACCGGCTGGGTAATGGATTTCGCCGAACTGAAAGCGGCGTTTAAGCCGATTTACAATCGTCTCGATCACTTCTACCTGAATGAGATCCCGGGTCTGGAGAATCCTACCAGCGAAGTACTGGCGAAGTGGATTTGGGACCAGATGAAACCGCGCCTGCCCGAGCTGAGCGCGGTAATGATCAAAGAGACCTGTACCGCCGGCTGCGTCTATCGCGGCTGAGCCAAACGGATCGACCTGTTCGATCCGTTTTTTTTATCCCGTCATCATTCTGTCATCTTTGCTACTTACGTTGTTGGCTCCTTCATTAAAGATCAAGAGAATCAACAATGAATCTGGTCAAAAAACTTTCCCTGATTGCGCTTTTTATTTCTGCCTCTGCCGCCGTTCAGGCACAGAATGTGCTCGATTTTCCACAGCCGGAAAATAACCCTGATGAGTTTTATGCCGTGACTGAAATCCCGGCGGGCGGAATCATCAAATATGAGACCGACGCCAAAACAGGTTTTATCGTTGCGGACCGCTTTCAGTCGATGCCGGTAGCCTATCCGGCTAACTACGGCTCATTGACCCAGTCACTGGGCGGCGATAACGATCCGCTGGATGTGATCTTTTATACCCGCGCGCCGATGCAGCCGGGCACGCTGATCAAGCTGCGTCCGATTGGCGTGCTGAAGATGATTGATGGCGGCGAGGTGGACGATAAGATTGTCGCCGTACCGGCCAGCAAAATCGATCCTACCTATGATGATGTTCAGGCAATCAGCGATCTGCCGAAAATGGAGCAGGAGCGCCTGCAGGCGTTTTTCCGCGTTTACAAGCAGCTGCCAGATGGACGCAAGAAAGTGGAGCTGAACGGTTTCCAGGATGCGGCGACGGCCAAAACGGAGATCAAACAAGCATTCGACGCCTGGAAAGCGAAGCAGTAAGTTTTCCGACGATCGCTCAGGGCGGCTGTGGGCCGCCCTGCTTATTCAGACTCAGGCGATGTTCAGGTATTTGTGCGTCTGCATCGATAAACGCCAGTTGCGGGCGATACAGGTCTCGATGCAGAGCTTGGTCGCCGCCTCTTTACGGCTGATGGGCTGTAGTGCGATGACCCGCTGCTTGTCATCATCAATGCCTGCCAGCAGTTCATCCAACGCTTCGATGTCGCGTTCGCGCCCGACCGGATGTTTGATCTCATCGGCGCGCGCCAGCGCCTGCGGCAGCACGTCGTAGCCGCCACGCATATTTACTTTAGGCGAAACCGTCACCCAGGTGGCATCAGAACAGTGAATGCTGTGCGTTCCGCTGGTTTCAATCTGGCAGCCAAACCCAGCCGCTTCCAGCGCGCTGGTCAGCGGTCGCAGATCGTAAATGGCTGGTTCCCCACCGGTAATCACCACATGGCGCGCCGTCCAGCCCTGACGGGCAATAGTATCAATCAGCATCGCGGCATCGGCGTTGCCCCAGGCATCGCTTTCAATATTTTTGACCAGAATGTCACCCAGCGAAGTCTCCCGATCCGCCAGCTTTTCCCAGGTATGTTTGGTATCACACCAGCTACAGCCCACCGGACATCCCTGCATACGGATGAAGATGGCCGGAACGCCGGTATAAAAGCCTTCGCCCTGCAGCGTCTGGAACATTTCGTTAATCGGGTAGTGCATTTTTTACTCGTCTGGATAAATCGGGGCGCTGATTATGGCAGAGATTTGCTGCGCGACAAAATGAACATTGTCAGCAAGCGGCAGGCAGCGGTGGAAAAAGCATGGAATGAAAAAGCCTCGCGCCAGGGCGAGGCTTCAGTCAGACAGAGGCGCAGCCGTCGCCGCGCCCGCAGGCGATTACGCCTGGCCTTTCACTTCTTTCAGACCGTTGAACGGCGCTTTTGAACCCAGCGCTTCTTCAATACGGATCAACTGGTTGTATTTCGCTACACGGTCAGAACGGCTCATAGAACCGGTTTTGATCTGGCCCGCTGCGGTACCTACTGCCAGGTCAGCGATGGTAGCGTCTTCGGTTTCACCGGAGCGGTGAGAGATCACCGCGGTGTAGCCTGCGTCTTTCGCCATTTTGATCGCCGCCAGAGTTTCGGTCAGAGAACCGATCTGGTTGAATTTGATCAGAATGGAGTTAGCGATGCCTTTCTCGATACCTTCTTTCAGGATTTTGGTGTTAGTCACGAACAGGTCATCACCCACCAGCTGGATTTTGTCGCCCAGCACTTTGGTCTGGTAAGCGAAGCCTTCCCAGTCAGATTCGTCCAGGCCATCTTCGATGGAGACGATCGGATACTGTTTGGTCAGATCTTCCAGGAAGTGGGTGAACTCTTCAGAGGTGAACGCCTTGCCGCCTTCACCAGCCAGCACATATTTGCCGTCTTTGTAGAATTCAGAAGCCGCACAGTCCATCGCCAGGGTGATATCTTTGCCCAGCTCGTAACCGGCTGCTTTTACCGCTTCCGCGATCACGGCCAGCGCTTCGGCGTTGGAACCCAGGTTCGGCGCGTAGCCGCCTTCGTCGCCAACAGCGGTATTCATGCCTTTGCCTTTCAGCACTTTCGCCAGGTGATGGAACACTTCAGAACCCATGCGGATCGCTTCTTTCACGCTGGAAGCGCCTACCGGCTGGATCATGAATTCCTGGATATCGACGTTGTTGTCGGCGTGCTCGCCGCCGTTAATGATGTTCATCATCGGCAGCGGCATAGAGAATTTGCCCGGAGTGCCGTTCAGTTCAGCGATGTGCTCATACAGCGGCTGACCTTTAGAGGCCGCAGCGGCTTTCGCAGCTGCCAGAGAAACGGCCAGAATGGCGTTTGCACCGAAGTTGGATTTGTTTTCAGTACCGTCCAGGTCGATCATGATCTTATCAATGTTCGCCTGATCTTTGGCATCTTTGCCTTTAACCGCATCAGCAATCGGACCGTTAACTGCCGCAACCGCTTTGGTCACGCCTTTGCCGAGGAAACGTGATTTGTCGCCGTCACGCAGTTCCAGAGCCTCACGCGAACCGGTAGAAGCGCCTGATGGAGCCGCTGCCAGACCAACGAAACCACCTTCCAGATGCACTTCTGCTTCAACAGTCGGGTTACCACGGGAGTCGATGATTTCGCGACCGATGACTTTAACGATTTTGGACATTAGTTTTTCCTCAGTACAAGTTAGTCAATCCTAAGACAAACAACGCGCGAAAAGTTCGCGCGCTGCTCGTGAAAACTTACTTCGCTAAACGCTTCTGGTACTCGTGTGCCGCCTTAACAAAACCGGCGAACAGCGGGTGACCGTCGCGCGGGGTTGAGGTGAACTCAGGGTGGAACTGGCAAGCCACAAACCACGGATGGTTCGGGATCTCGATAATTTCCACCAGTTGGTCATCCCCGGAACGCCCCGCCACGCGCAGGCCTGCCGCTTCAATCTGCTTCAGCAGCAGGTTGTTCACTTCATAGCGATGACGATGGCGCTCAACAATGGTGTCGGAACCGTACAGCTGACGCACCAGGCTGTTGTCGGTTAGCTGACACTGCTGGCTGCCGAGGCGCATAGTGCCGCCCAGATCGCTCTGCTCGCTACGCACTTCCACATTGCCTTCTTCGTCACGCCATTCGGTAATCAGCGCCACCACCGGATATTTACAGTCTGGCACAAATTCCGTCGAGTTGGCGCCTTCCATCCCGGCGACGTTGCGCGCGAACTCCATCAGCGCAACCTGCATGCCGAGACAGATGCCGAGATAAGGCACGTTGTTTTCGCGCGCGTATTTAGCGGTAATCAGCTTGCCTTCCACGCCGCGATAGCCGAAGCCGCCCGGAATCAGAATCGCATCCAAATCTTTCAGTAATTCGACGCCGCGCGTTTCCACATCCTGCGAATCGATCAGCTTGATGTTAACGGTAACGCGATTTTTCAGGCCGCCGTGCTTCAGCGCTTCAATCACTGATTTATAGGCATCCGGCAGCTCAACATATTTGCCCACCATACCGATGGTAACTTCGCCGCCCGGATTTGCTTCTTCATAAATCACCTGCTCCCACTCGGCCAGATTGGCTTCCGGCGCGTTCAGGTTGAAGCGTTTGCAAATGTAGTCATCCAGCCCCTGCGATTTCAGCAGGCCGGGGATTTTATAAATGGAATCGACATCTTTCAGCGAGATAACCGCTTTTTCCGGCACGTTACAGAACAGCGCGATTTTAGCGCGTTCGTTGGACGGCACCGCGCGGTCTGAACGGCAGATAAGCACGTCAGGCTGGATACCGATCGACAGCAGCTCTTTCACCGAATGCTGCGTGGGTTTGGTTTTCACCTCGCCTGCCGCCGCCATATAGGGAACCAGCGTCAGGTGCATATACATGGTGTGCTCACGGCCCACGTCCACCGCCATCTGACGGATCGCTTCAAGGAACGGCAGCGATTCGATATCCCCTACGGTGCCGCCGATTTCCACCAGCACGACGTCGTGACCTTCGCCACCTTCGATGATACGTTCTTTGATGGCGTTAGTGATATGCGGGATCACCTGGATGGTGGCACCGAGATAGTCGCCGCGACGCTCTTTGCGCAGCACTTCGGAATAAATGCGGCCAGTGGTGAAGTTGTTGCGGCGCGACATTTTGGTACGGATGAAGCGCTCGTAGTGACCCAGATCCAGATCGGTTTCGGCCCCATCATCAGTAACGAACACTTCGCCGTGCTGTGTCGGGCTCATGGTGCCGGGATCGACGTTGATATACGGGTCCAGCTTCATGATGGTCACGTTAAGACCACGGGCTTCGAGAATGGCTGCGAGGGAGGCTGCGGCAATGCCTTTACCCAGAGAGGATACGACCCCGCCGGTCACAAAAATATAGTTCGTTGTCATGCTGAACCTGAGAGTTTAGGTTTAAAGATGGTGGAATAACCAGGACGGGAAAACAGTATACCGGAAACCACTATCTGCGACAATTGATGAATCAACGCCATCCTCCAACGCATTGCTCGGGTAACATAGCGGATTGCATTCAGGGAAATGTTGACCTGCGTCACAAAGTCGCGGTCTGGCTGAATCGAGTAAGCTTAAACGGTGAAACTATGCGCAGTTCAGGAATAATTGGCTGACAACGATCCCGTTACGCCTTTTCCTGCGCCTTCACCTGCTGCCAGGCGGCTTCCATCTGCTCCAGAGTCGCCTGCGACATCTCCAGGCCCTGTGCGGCGATAATGGCTTCAACCTGACGGAAACGGCGCTCAAATTTGTCGTTGGCCTTTTGCAGAGCGGTTTCCGCCTTGCTGCCGAGATGACGGGAAAGGTTAACGGTAGCAAACAGCAGATCGCCAATCTCCTCCTCCAGTTTTGCCGGATCGATTACTGCCTGCTGCGCCTCGAACATCACTTCATCAATCTCTTCGTGCACCTTCTCTACCACCGGGCCGAGAGTGGTCCAGTCAAAACCGACATGGCTACAGCGCTTCTGGATTTTATGGGCGCGCATCAATGCCGGCAGCGCTTTAGGAATATCGTCAAGGGCGGAGTGTTGTGCTTTATCGGCGCGCTCGGCGCGTTTGATCTGTTCCCAGTTGTGCAGCACTTCGCGGCTGCTTTCCGCTTTCACCTCGCCGAAAATATTCGGATGACGGCGCTCCAGCTTATCGCTGATGGCGTTACAGATGTCATCAAAGTTGAAGCGATCCTGCTCGCTCGCCATCTGAGCATAAAACACCACCTGAAACAGCAGATCCCCCAGCTCGCCGCGCAGATCGTCAAAATCTTCGCGCTGAATGGCATCCAGCACTTCGTAAGTCTCTTCGAGGGTATAAGGCGCGATGGTGGCAAAGGTCTGTTCACGATCCCACGGGCAGCCGTGTTGCGGATCGCGCAGGGTCTGCATGATGTTAAGCAGGCGTTCAAGGGAAGACATAGGCAGTTCCGTTAAAAAATAGAAAAGGCGCAGCCAGCCTGAGCGCACAGGCTGGCGGAGTTACTGGATGAAATCAATGTAACCGTTTCGCGTCGATAATATCCGGCACCTGATTCAGCCGCGCCAGCACACGTCCCAGCACCTGCTGATTATAGATTTCGATATCCATATCGATGGTGGCGAGCTGCTTTTTGGTATCGCTCCGGCTGGAGACGCCCAGCACATTGACCTTCTCGTTGGCGAGAATGGTGGTGATGTCGCGCAGCAGGCCGCTGCGATCGTTAGCGGTGACGCGTACCACCAGCGAGTAGCCGCTGGAGTAACTTTCGCCCCAGACCGCATCAACAATACGCTCCGGCGCATGATTAGTGAGTTCGGCCAGCTGGTCGCAGTCGGCGCGATGAATCGAGATGCCGCGCCCTTGGGTGATAAAGCCGACGATATCGTCGCCCGGAATTGGCTGGCAGCAACGCGCAATGTGATGCATCAGGTTGCCGACCCCTTCCACCACCACGCGGCCGCTCTCTTTGCGTGCCGAGGCGGGGGTGTAGGATTTTTGCGTCAGCTGGCGCAGCGCCTCGCGATCTTCTTCTTCCGCGCTCGGCTTATTCAGCTTCGACTGCAGATAGTTAATCATCTGATTCAGACGAATATCGCCGCCGCCGATAGCCGCCAGCAGTTCATCCAGCGAGCTGACGTTGTAGCGCGGCAGCAGGACTTTTTCCGCCTCTTTCAGGCTGATATCGAGATGGCTCAGTTCACTGTCAAGGATCTGGCGCCCGGCGATGATGTTTTTATCGCGATCCTGCTTGCGGAACCAGGCGTGAATTTTTGACCGACCGCGGCTGGTGGTGATGTAGCCGAGGTTGGGATTCAGCCAGTCGCGGCTCGGGTTCGGCTGCTTCTGCGTGATCACCTCAACCTGATCGCCCATCTGCAACTGGTAGGTAAAGGGCACGATGCGGCCGCCGATTTTAGCGCCGATACAGCGATGGCCGATATCGCTGTGGATGTGGTAAGCGAAATCGAGCGGCGTGGAGCCGGCTGGCAGATCCACCACGTCGCCCTTGGGCGTAAACACATAGACGCGGTCGTCGAACACCTGACTGCGCACCTCTTCCAGCATTTCGCCGGAGTCCGCCATCTCTTCCTGCCAGGCGATCAGCTTACGCAGCCAGGCGATGCGCTCCTCATGCCCCGCCGCGCCGCGCGCGTTGCTGTTGCCCGGCCCCTCTTTATATTTCCAGTGCGCGGCGACGCCCAGCTCCGCATCTTCATGCATCTGGCGAGTGCGGATCTGAATCTCTACCGTTTTTCCCTGCGGGCCAAGCACCACGGTGTGAATCGACTGGTAGCCATTGGGTTTGGGGTTGGCGACATAGTCATCGAACTCATCAGGCAGATGGCGATAAAGCGTGTGCACGATGCCCAGCGCGCCGTAGCAATCCTGCAGGCGATCGGCGACGATGCGCACCGCACGCACGTCAAACAGCTCATCAAACGCCAGCGACTTCTTCTGCATTTTGCGCCAGATGCTGTAGATGTGCTTGGGACGGCCATAGACCTCCGCGCGCACCCCTTCTGTGGTCATCTCTTTGCGCAGGCCGGAAACAAAGTTTTCGATATATTGCTCGCGATCGATGCGGCGCTCATGCAGCAGTTTAGCGATGCGCTTGTACTCATCGGGATGCAGATAGCGGAAGCAGTAATCTTCCAGCTCCCACTTCAGCTGGCCGATACCCAGCCGGTTAGCCAGCGGCGCATAAATATTGGTGCTCTCTTTGGCGGCCAGCACGCGCTCATCTTCGGGCGCATCCTTCATCTCGCGCAGATGGGCGATGCGCTCCGCCAGCTTGATCACCACGCAGCGGAAATCTTCCACCATCGCCAGCAGCATGCGACGCACATTATCGACCTGCTCGGAGGCCATCGAATCGTTATGAATTGCTTTCAGCTGGCGAATGGCGTCCATGTCGCGCACACCGTGCACCAGCGAGACGATCCCTTTGCCAACCGTCTGTTCCAGCTCCTCTTCGCTGACCACATCAGCGTTGGCCAGCGGGAAAATCAGCGCGGCGCGCAGGCTGTCGATATCCATGCTGAGCATGGAAAGGATCTCCACCATCTCGATACCGCGCCATAACAGCAGCGTCTGATCGGGATGATCGCGCGTTTCAGCTTCACAGTAGCGCCAGGTGTCAGCGAGACGGGCACATGATTGCGGGTTGGCGATGCCAAGGCTTTCGATCCATTGATCGAGAGCAAACTCCCCGGCCGTGTTTAAATGCGCACTTCTTACCGCAACCATATCCTCTCCTGCCACAGCCACTCAACGGCGGCTTATGTTTTGCTGAACAGCACCATGGATTCGAGATGACTGGTATGAGGAAACATATCCAGCATCGCGACCCTTTCCAAATGGTATCCCGCTGACAGTAATGTCTGACTGTCACGGGCAAGTGTTGTAGGGTTACAGGAAACATAGACCACACGTTCCGGGGCAAGTTTAACGATGTGCGACATTACCCCCGCCGCACCGGCCCGTGCCGGATCCAGTAACACCTTGTTAAATCCCTGCGCCGCCCACGGCTGGCGCGAAACGTCCTCTTCCAGGTTGTGCTGAAAAAAGGCGACATTTTTAAGATTATTCAAGCCAGCATTATACTCTGCCTGCCTCACTAATGCTGCAACGCCCTCCACACCAACCGCATTTAATACAAATTTTCCTACAGGAAGTGTGAAGTTTCCCATACCGCAAAACAGATCAAGCACGCGGTCCTGCGGCTGCAAATCGAGCCATTCGATCGTCTTCGCCACCATCTGCTGGTTCACCGCATCATTCACCTGAATGAAATCCTGCGGGCTGAAGGTGAGCTTCAGGTTGTGGGACTGGTAAAAGGGCGTTTCACCACCCAGCGCGGTCAGCCTGTCGCTGCCGTCCGCCAGAAACAGCATTAGCTGATGTTTATGCGAAAAACGTTCCAGTTTTTGTCTATCGTCCGCATGCAGCGCATCAAGATGGCGCAGCACCATCAACGGACCGTTATCCGCCAGTACCAGCTCAAGATGTCCCAGCCGCTTTGCCGCCTTCAGTTCGTTCAGACATGCTTTAACCGGCAGCAGCAGCGCCTCAAGTTCGGGCGCCAGAATGGGGCACTGCGCAATATCCACCAGATCGTTGCTCGCCGCCTGGCGAAATCCCATGCGCAGCTGCTGCGTTTTCGCCTGCCACTGCAATCCCAGCCGGGCGCGACGGCGATAGCCCCAGGGCGCGCCGGCAATGATCTCCTCCACCACGACCGGCTGCTGCGTCTCGCGGCTGAGCATACGGGCCAGCGCCTGCGCTTTGCTGCTCTGCTGCAACGCCTCATCAACGTGCTGTTGCTGACAGCCGCCGCACACGCCAAAATAAGCACAGCGCGGCGTGACGCGCGCCGGACTCTGACTCAGCAGGCGCGTGACTTTGGCGCGCGCGTACTGACGTTTATCCTCCAGCAGCGTCACCTCTGCCTGTTCGCCGGGCAATGCGCCCGTCACGAACAGCGTCTTGCCCTGATGTCGCGCAACGCCCTGACCAAAGGGATCGAGCGCTTCAATGGTGACGGTGATACGCTGTCGGGTCGTCACGCGCTGTTTTGCGGAGTAAAATTGCGCCATAGTGTTGTGAATTCTCTTTTAACTTGTCACGGTGTGCCTGCAACGGAAGTTTTCCCGTCATGCACAGGGATCGTAATGCCAGGAGTAGCCAGGCGACTATTATGACGAAATACAGCCTGCGGGCGCGAATGATGATTTTGATCCTGGCACCAACCCTGATGATTGGTCTGCTGCTCAGCACCTTTTTCGTGGTACATCGTTACAACGAACTGCAGCGACAGGTGATCGATGCCGGTGCCAATATTATCGAGCCGCTGGCGGTCTCCAGCGAATATGGCATGACCGGGAATCATCGTGATGCGATTCATCATCTGGTCAGCCTGCTGCATCGTCGCCATTCCGATATTGTCCGCGCCATTGCGGTTTTCGACAACCACAACCGTCTGTACACCACCTCCAATAATCTTCAGACGCCCGGCCTGCTGCAAAAAGAAGATCCGTCTAGCCTGACGGACAATGTCTCGATTGAGCGTAACGGCAACCTGATGATTCTGCGTACGCCAATCGTTACCGAGCGCGCCGCGCCAAATGAAACGCCGACCGGCAATCCGCTGGGCTATGTGGCAATTGAGCTGGATCTGCAATCGGTGCGTTTGCAGCAATATAAAGAAGTGTTTGTTGCCACGCTGCTGCTGCTTTTTTGTCTCTGTATCGCCATGCTGTTCGCCTATCGCCTGATGCGTGATGTCACCGGCCCGATTCGCAACATGGTGGCGACCGTGGACCGCATTCGCCGCGGCCAGCTCGACAGCCGCGTTGAGGGCTATATGCTGGGCGAGCTGAGCATGCTGAAAAATGGCATCAACGCCATGGCGATGTCGCTGACCGCCTATCACGAAGAGATGCAGCACCACATTGACCAGGCGACCTCCGATCTGCGGGAAACGCTGGAGCAGTTAGAGATTCAAAACGTTGAGCTGGATCTGGCGAAAAAGCGCGCGCAGGAAGCGGCGCGCATCAAATCGGAATTTCTGGCGAACATGTCTCACGAGCTGCGCACGCCGCTCAACGGGGTGATCGGCTTTACCCGCCAGATGCTGAAAACCGGACTTGGCACCACCCAGCGCGACTATATGCTGACCATTGAGCGCTCGGCCAACAATCTGCTGAGTATTATCAATGACGTGCTCGACTTCTCCAAGCTGGAGGCGGGCCGGCTGGTGCTGGAGTCGATTCCTTTCCCGCTGCGCGCCACGCTGGACGAAACCCTGGTGCTGCTGGCCCCTTCCGCGCATGAAAAAGCGCTGGAGCTTACCGTCAGTGTGGATAAAACCGTGCCGGATAATGTGATTGGCGATCCGCTGCGCCTGCAGCAGATTCTGATCAACCTGATGGGTAACGCCATTAAATTTACCGAGCATGGCACCATCGATCTGAAAGTGGCGAGACGCAGGCAAAATAATACCTGCGTCGAGCTGGAGATTCAGGTGCACGATACCGGCATCGGCATCTCGGAACAGCAGCAGACGCAGCTGTTCCAGGCGTTTCGTCAGGCGGATACCAGTATCTCCCGGCGTCACGGCGGCACCGGCCTTGGCCTGGTGATTACCCAGCGGTTGGTCAGGGAGATGGGCGGCGAAATCGCTTTCCACAGCCGCCTTAATCATGGCTCCACCTTCCGGGTGCATATTCAGCTCGATCTTAACCCTAACGCCCCCAGCATGCCGCGGGTGCTGGACGCGCTGAATCAGTCGCGCCTCGCCTATGTCGAGAGCCATCCGGCGGCGGCCAAAGCCGTGCTGGAGATGCTGGGCGCCACGCCGTTGCAGGTGCATTACAGCAGCACGCTGGAAGGGCTCGGCGACGAGCGCTTCAACACTCTGCTGGTGGGCATGCCGGTCAACGTTACCCGACAGGCGCTCTTCGCCGAAGGCCGCATTCCTGCACTGCTGGAGCGCGCCGACTCGGTGATTATGGCGTTGCCGAGCCAGATGATGATCTACGCCGACGAGCTGAAGTTATGCGGGGTTGCCGCCTGCATCGCCAAGCCGGTTTCGATGACGCGCCTGATGCCGCTCCTGCTCGATCTGCATGCCCGCCAGCGTGATGAACTGCCCGTCAGTCCGCGTTTACCGCTGACCGTGATGGCGGTGGATGACAATCCGGCGAACCTCAAGCTGATCGGCGCGTTGCTGGAGGAGCAGGTCGAGAACAGCGTACTGTGCGACAGCGCGGAACAGGCGATTCGTCAGGCGCGTCAGCAGCGACTGGACGTGATTCTGATGGATATTCAGATGCCGGAAATCGACGGCATTCGCGCCAGCGAAATTATCCGCAGCCTGCCGCTGCATGCCGGGACGCCTATTGTGGCGGTCACCGCCCACGCCATCGACGGCGAGCGTGAGCAGCTTATCAAAGCCGGAATGAATGATTACCTTGCCAAACCCATCGATGAGAGCAAGCTGAGCCTGCTGCTGGCGCGTTATGCCCCTTTGCCCGCGCCGCCAGCGCTATTGCCTCACGTCTCGCCCTCCCTCGACTGGACGCTGGCGTTACGCCAGGCCGCCAACAAGCCGGAACTGGCACGTGACCTGTTGCAGATGCTGCTCGATTTTATGCCCGAGGTGCGTGAAACCCTGGAAAAAGGCATGGCGACCAACGATGCCGCCGCGCTGCGCGAAATCATCCATAAGCTGCACGGCAGCGCCAGCTACAGCGGGATGCCGCGCATGAAGCAACTCTGCCAGCAGTTGGAGAAAAATCTGCACCAGGCGAGTGATATCGCGGCGCTGGAGCCGGAGCTGCTGGAGCTGATTGATGAGATGGACAATGTGGCGAAGGAAGCGCGAGGCTTGCTGGACGAATGATTTCCCTCTCCCATCGGGAGAGGGACGGATCACATTAATTGACCGATCTTCAGGCTGGCGGCGATATTACGCGCCGTCATGCGCACATTCTGCCCGGCGTTGCCCAGCGCCTCTTCCAGCGAGCAAATGCTGTAAAGCACGCTGAATACCGCATCCACGCCATGCTGGTGCACTACGCCGACATCCGCCGTCAGGCTGCCCGCGATGCCAATCACCGGCTTGTTAAAACGTTTCGCCACCTTCGCCACGCCAATCGGCACCTTGCCATTGATGGTCTGGCTGTCGATGCGCCCTTCGCCGGTGATCACCAGTGTCGCGTCTTTGACCTGCTCTGCCAGACCCAGCGCTTCGGTGACAATCTCAATGCCGCGCCGCAGCTCTGCCTGACAAAAAGCGTGCAGCGCCGCGCCCATACCGCCTGCTGCGCCGCCGCCGGGAATATGCAACACGTCGATATCCAGATCGCGGTGAATAATCTCCGCATAGTGCGCCAGCGCCCGATCAAGCTGCTGTACCAGCTCAGGCGTCGCGCCTTTTTGCGGGCCAAATATCGCCGAAGCCCCTTGATCGCCGGTCAGCGGATTGGTGACGTCGCAGGCGACTTCAAAGCGACACTGTGCGATGCGATCGTCAAGGTTGCTGATGTCGATGCGATCAAGATCGGGCAGCGCGCCGCCGCCAAAACCGATCTGCTCGCCCTGCTTATCCAGCAGGCGCGCGCCAAGCGCCTGCATCATACCGGCGCCGCCATCGTTGGTGGCGCTGCCTCCAATGCCGATAATAAAATGCTCCACGCCCCTGTCGAGGGCGTTTCTAATCAGCTCGCCGGTACCGTACGAGGTGGTGATTAGCGGATCGCGCTGTGCTGCCGGTACCAGTTCCAGCCCGCTCGCCGCCGCCATTTCAATAAACGCCGTGTGTTCATCGCCGGAAAGGCCATAAAAAGCATCGACCTCTGCGCCAAGCGGACCCGTTACCGCCAGTCTGACGAGGCTTCCCTGTGTCGCCGCCACCATCGCCTCTACCGTGCCTTCACCGCCGTCGGCGACCGGCAGTTTGACATAACAGGCATCGGGAAAGATGTCGCGGAATCCCGCCTCAATCGCTGAGGCCACTTCCAGAGCAGATAAACTTTCTTTATATGAATCCGGTGCGATAACGATTTTCATAGGCAATCCGAGCGCATAATTGACTGAAGCCAGTCCTGACGTGGCAGAAAGGCTATCCGGCATAAGGTCGATACCGGACGCAGGATCTACCGTGAAATCTCGACCTTCGCTAACTGTTCATAATAGCAGGCCAGCGCGCTATGGTCGGCGTTGCCTTTGCCATCAGCCTTCAGCGCCTGCATCATCTCCATCACCGCCGCGGTCAGCGGCAGATGCGCGCCAAGCTCGTGGGAGGTATCCAATGCATTCGCCAGGTCTTTGATATGCAGATCGATGCGGAAGCCCGGCTTGAAGTTGCGATCCATCACCATCGGCGCTTTGGCATCCAGCACCGTGCTGCCCGCCAGGCCGCCGCGAATCGCCTGATAGACCAGATCGGGATTGACGCCCGCTTTGGTTGCCAGCGACAGCGCCTCTGACATCGCCGCAATATTCAGCGCCACAATCACCTGGTTAGCCAGCTTGGTGACATTGCCCGCGCCGATGTCGCCGGTATGCACTACCGAACCCGCCATCGCCTTCATGATGTCGTAGCACTGGTCAAACACCGCTTTGTCGCCGCCGACCATCACCGACAGGGTGCCCTCAATCGCTTTCGGCTCGCCGCCGCTCACCGGCGCATCCAGCATTTTCACCTGTTTTGCCGTCAGCACATCGTGCACTTCGCGGCTCGCCAGCGGCGCGATAGAACTCATGTCGATCACCACCAGTCCCGGTTTTGCGCCGTCGATAATGCCGTTTTCGCCCAGGCAAACCTCTTTTACCTGCGGAGAGTTGGGCACCATGGTAATAACCACATCGCACTGTTCCGCCACCTCTTTTGGCGTTTTCGCCACGGTTGCGCCCAACTCCGCGAGTTCCGCTTCATTTTGCTGATTGTGATCGCGCACCACCAGGCTATAGCCCGCTTTCACCAGATTTTTACTCATGGGTTTGCCCATGATGCCGAGGCCGATAAATCCAATTTTCATGACATACTCCCCTTTAGTCAGTTACTTCTTAAAACGGTCGCACAGCGCCTGCGTCGCGTTGCGGAAAACCCCTAAATCGCTGCCGATGGCAACAAAACCGGCGCCCCACTCCAGATAGCGACGCGCATCCGCCTCTACCGGCGCCAGGATGCCGCTCGGTTTCCCCGCCGCTTTCGCGCGTTCAAATATATGTTTAATCACCTTCAGTACTTCCGGATGCGCCGGCTGCCCGAGATAGCCCATCGCCGCCGACAGATCGCCCGGTCCGACAAAAATGCCGTCAACCCCTTCCACCGCCGCAATCGCGTCGATGTTATCCACCGCCTGCTGCGTTTCGATCTGCACCAGCAGCGTGATGTTGTCATTTACGGTGGCGTTATAGTCGGGCAGCGTGCCGTACATATTGCTGCGGTGAGAGACGGAAACGCCGCGGATCCCGGCAGGCGGATAGCGCGTGGAGGCCACGGCGCGGCGCGCTTCCTCTTCCGTTTCCACAAAGGGGATCAGGAAGTTGTAAAAGCCGATATCCAGCAGTCGCTTAATGATCACCGGCTCGTTGCAGGGCGGACGTACTACCGGCGCGCTCGGGCTGCCTTTCAGCGCCATCAGCTGCGGCACAAAAGTCGTGATGTCATTGGGGGCGTGCTCGCCATCCAGCACCAGCCAGTCGAAACCGGCCAGGCCCAGCACTTCGGTGGTGATGGGGTTAGCCAGCGCGCACCAGCTGCCAATGAGCGTCTCACCGGCCAGCAGGCGCTGACGAAACGGGTTAAGCCAGGATGCATTACTCATGATTTTTACTCCTGTCACAACGACGCCCGCAGCGGGCGTCGAAGAAGTTAGCGTACCAGGCAGGGACGCTTGTTATCGAAAGTCCAACCGGGTACGAGGAACTGCATGGCCTGGGCATCGTCGCGCGCGCCAAGCCCATGTTTCTGATACAGCGCATTCGCCTGCATCACCTGATCCATATCCAGCTCAACGCCCAGCCCCGGTTTCTGCGGCACCTGCACCATGCCGCCTTTGATCTGCAGCGGCTCTTTGGTCAGGCGCTGATTGCCCTCCTGCCAGATCCAGTGGGTGTCGATGGCGGTAATTGCGCCCGGCGCGGCGGCGGCCACGTGGGTAAACATCGCCAGTGAGACGTCGAAGTGGTTGTTAGAGTGCGAGCCCCAGGTCAGGCCAAAATCGTGGCACATCTGCGCGACCCGCACCGAACCCTGCATGGTCCAGAAATGCGGATCCGCCAGCGGGATATCCACCGACTGCAGCGACAGGGTATGGCCCATCTGACGCCAGTCGGTGGCGATCATATTGGTCGCGGTAGGCAGGCCGGTGGCGCGACGGAATTCCGCCATCACTTCCCGGCCAGAGTAGCCCTGCTCGGCGCCGCAGGGATCTTCCGCATAGGCCAGCACGTTTTTTAGCTGTTTGCCCAGCAGAATCGCTTCATTGAGCGACCAGGCGCCGTTGGGATCGAGAGTAATGCGCGCCTCTGGGAAACGCTGCGCCAGCGCGGTGACGGCTTCCGCCTCTTCGCCGCCGCGCAGCACGCCGCCCTTGAGTTTGAAATCGTTGAAGCCATATTTCTCGTACGCCGCTTCCGCCAGGCGCACCACCGCGTCCGGCGTCAGCGCCTCTTCATGACGCAGGCGATACCAGTCGCATTTCTCATCCGGCTGGCTTTGATAAGGCAGATCCGTTTTGGTGCGGTCGCCGATATAAAACAGGTAGCCGAGCATTTCTACGCGGTCGCGCTGCTGACCATCGCCCAGCAGGCTGGCGACGTTTACTTCCAGATGCTGCCCCAGCAGGTCCAGCAGCGCCGCTTCAATGCCGGTCACCACATGGATGGTGGTGCGCAGATCGAAGGTTTGCGCGCCGCGCCCGCCCGCATCGCGGTCGGCAAAGGTACTGCGCACCAGGCCCAGGATATTTTTGTATTCGCCGATCGGTTTCTGCACCACCAGCGCGGCGGCATCTTCCAGCGTCTGCCGGATCTTCTCGCCGCCAGGAATTTCGCCCACGCCGGTATGGCCCGCGTTATCCTTGATAATCACGATATTGCGGGTAAAGAACGGCGCGTGCGCCCCGCTCAGGTTCAGTAGCATGCTGTCGTACCCCGCAACCGGGATCACCTGCATTGATGTGACTTTAGGTGTGGTACTCATCTTCTGCTCCTTTATGCTGTTGCGCGGCCAAACGCCGGGCGCTTGCGGTCGAAAGTCCAACCGGGAACCAGATACTGCATCGCCGTGGCGTCGTTACGCGCGCCGGCGGGCAGCGATTGATAGAGCGCGTGCGCCTGACGCAGGCGATCCCAGTCCAGCTCAACGCCGAGGCCAGGCTTGTCCGGTACGGCGATCTTGCCGTTGCGGATCTGCAGCGGCTCTTTGGTCAGGCGCTGGTCGCCTTCCTGCCAAATCCAGTGCGTATCGATGGCCGTGGGATTACCCGGCGCTGCCGCGCCCACATGGGTAAACATCGCCAGGGAAATATCGAAGTGGTTGTTGGAGTGGCAGCCCCAGGTCAGGCCCCAGTCGTCGCACAGCTGCGCAACGCGCACCGCGCCGTTCATCGTCCAGAAGTGCGGATCTGCCAGCGGGATATCGACCGCGTTCAGCATCACGGCATGATTCATTTCGCGCCAGTTGGTGGCGATCATGTTAGTGGCGACCGGCAGGCCGGTGGCGCGGCGAAACTCCGCCATCACTTCCCGGCCAGAGTAGCCCTGTTCAGCGCCGCAGGGATCTTCCGCATAGGTCAGCACATCCTGCATCCCTTTACACAGGCCGATCGCCTCATCCAGCAGCCAGGCGCCGTTGGGGTCCACGGTGATGCGCGCATCGGGAAAACGTTTTTTCAGGGCGGAAGCCGTCTCAATCTCCTGCTCGCCGGGCAGCACGCCGCCCTTGAGCTTGAAATCCTTAAAGCCATATTTGTCCTGCGCCGCTTCCGCCAGCCTCACCACCGCCTCGCTGTCCAGCGCCTGCTGATGGCGCAGGTGATACCATTCATGGCTCGCCTGTTCGCCGCTCAGATAAGGCAGGTCGGTTTTGCGTCGATCGCCGATATAGAAGAGATAGCCCAGCACCGTAACCTCATCACGCTGCTGGCCCGGCCCGAGCAGCTCCGCTACCGGCACGCCAAGCGCCTGGCCAAGCAGGTCAAGCAGCGCCGCTTCCAGCGCGGCTACCGCATTGACGCGCAGTTCAAACGTCCAGGCGCCTTTGCCGAAGGTGTCGAAATCCGCCGACTGATTGCCCTTATGCACCTGCTGTACCAGACGGTTCATACGCGCCACCTGCTGGCCTTTTACCTGCGGAATCGCTTCCATCAGCGTCCGGTAGATGGTTTCGCCGCCCGGCGCTTCGCCTACGCCGGTATGGCCGGCGTTGTCGGTCAGCACCACGATATTGCGGGTAAAGCAGGCGCTGTGGGCGCCGCCGATGTTCAGCAGCATGCTGTCGTATCCGGCGACCGGAATCACCTGCATATCGGTGATAACCGGCGTGCTTTGCGTAGTCATACTCTATCCTTATGTCCGATGTTTCAGTTCGATACGTTTGATATCGCCCGCAATGACCAGGAAACTGAACGCGGCGACGAAGGCATGGATGCCGACATAGACCAGTGCGCCTTCAAACGAGCCGCTGGCGGCGATGATGTAGCCGATAGCGATAGGCGTCACGATGCCAGATAAGTTGCCGAACATATTGAACAGGCCGCCGCTCAGGCCGCTGATCTCTTTCGGCGCGGTATCCGCCATTACCGCCCAGCCCAGCGCGCCGATGCCTTTACCGAAGAAGGCGAGCGCCATAAAGAACACCACTACCCACTCAGTGTCGCTGTAGTTACACATCACCATGCTGATGGAGAGCAGCATGCCAAGCACGATAGGCGTTTTGCGCGCGATATTGAGCGAGCCGGTTTTACGCATCAGGTAGTCGGAGATAACACCGCCCAGTATGCCGCCAAGGAAACCGCAGATTGCCGGAATCGACGCTATCATCCCCGCTTTCAGGATCGACATGCCGCGCGCCTGCACCAGATAGACCGGGAACCAGGTGATAAAGAAGTAGGTCAGCGCATTGATGCAGTACTGGCCGAGATAGATACCTATCATCATGCGCGAGGAGAGCAGCTGTTTAATCTGGAACCACTTTTCATTCCAGCTCACTTTGTGCTCGGACTTTTTCGCATCCATATTGATCAGCGCACCGCCCTGCTCCATGTACTCCAGTTCGGCTTTATTCACCCCTGGATGGTCATTGGGATCGTGAATCACTTTCAGCCAGATAAAGCTGAGGATGATGCCGAGACCGCCCATAAACCAGAACACATGCGCCCAGCCCACCTCAGCGACCAGCCAGCCCATGATTGGCGCAAAGATAACCGTGGCGAAATATTGCGCGGAGTTGAAAATCGCCACTGCGGTGCCGCGTTCCTGCGCCGGGAACCAGGCCGCAACAATACGGCTGTTGCCAGGGAAGGATGGCGCTTCGGCCAGGCCGACCATAAAACGCAGCATGAACAGCGAAGCGATAATGCCGAAACCGCTGAAGATACCCACAAAGCCCTGCAGCAGGGTAAACAGCGACCAGGTGAAGATGCTCCAGAAGTAAACGCGTTTTGAGCCGAAGCGGTCGAGCAGCCAGCCGCCCGGTATTTGGCCGATAACATAAGCCCATGAGAACGCCGAGAAGATATAGCCCAGTCCGACTGAATCCAGACCGATATCCTTAGACATGGCGGAACCGGCAATCGAAATGGTAGCGCGGTCACCGTAGTTGAAAGAGGTGACGATAAATAACATCACCACAATCCAGTAGCGGGCATTGGTGCGTTTTTGCACCTTTTCCGCAGTCTGGCTAACTGTATTCATGTTGCACTCCTGAGATATAGCCTGCGCTACATTCACTCTGACTGCATACACATCGCGTTGGGTATCAGAATGATGTTGGGTTAAACACGGCGATTAGTAATGGGCAAACCAGTGATGCGTCGTGACAAATAACCTAACGTTGTGTAAACGATAGCCAGTATAAGAACGGAACCGGGGCGAGGCATTGGCGTAACGCCTGAGGATTAAGCGGTAATAAAGCTGTTTTTATGGCATTCGCCCATATTGCTGCGTTATGGCTCACGGAACAAACTTTTAAACTTCCTTTTTGAACAATAATTGAACACGCCATCAAGGCTTTGTGAGTCCCTTCACTTGCTTTTGGAAAAACGTACCAAAAATGGTGAATAAAGCAGCTTAAAGCCAGTCAATTGCACAATGCTTCGCC
Organism: Pantoea osteomyelitidis; assembly: GCF_044342975.1. NCBI lineage: Bacteria > Pseudomonadati > Pseudomonadota > Gammaproteobacteria > Enterobacterales > Erwiniaceae > Pantoea > Pantoea osteomyelitidis. The sequence goes on along the minus strand of NZ_JBGFSN010000005.1, from coordinate 443,993 downwards.
ACTGGCTGCTCTTTATACTCATTTCTGGCAACCATGATCGTTAGACAAATAACTTTATTACAGCGCGCCGCTGCGTACGGCGCGATTGACTGGAAGGCGAGCGATGAAGCGAACTCTTACCGAGCAACCGCTCTATATCAAAGTTCACGAGGCCGATAATGTGGCTATCGTGGTTAACAACCTGGGATTACCGGCCGACACCACCTTTGCTGATGGTCTGCAACTCACCGAACATGTGCCGCAGGGCCATAAAGTCGCCCTGCAGGCGATCGCCCGCGGCGCGGAGATTGTGCGTTACGGCGAAGTGATCGGCTATGCGCTGCGTGACATTGCGCGCGGCAGCTGGATTGACGAGTCGCTGGTCGCGCTGCCCGAAGCCCCGCCGCTCGACAGCCTGCCGCTGGCGAATAACGTGCCCCCCGCTCTGCCGCCGCTGGAAGGCTATACCTTTGAAGGCTACCGCAACGCGGACGGCAGCGTCGGCACGCGTAACCTGTTGGGCATTACCACCAGCGTTCACTGCGTGGCGGGCGTGACCGATTACGTCGTACAGATCATCGAGCGCGATCTGCTGCCGAAATACCCTAACGTTGATGGCGTGGTCGCGCTGAATCACCTTTATGGCTGCGGCGTGGCGATAAATGCTCCGGCAGCCGTGGTGCCGATTCGCACCATCCACAACCTGGCACTCAACGCCAATTTTGGCGGCGAGGTGATGATCATCAGCCTGGGTTGTGAAAAGCTCCAGCCAGAGCGCCTGCTTACCGGCACGCCGGACGTGCAGCCAATTTCGCTGGGCGACGAAGATATTGTGCGTTTGCAGGATGAGCGGCTGGTGGGATTTGCCGCGATGGTGGAAGAGATTCTTCAGGTTGCCGAGCGCCATCTGCAACGTCTTAACCAGCGCACGCGGGAAAATTGCCCGGCATCCGAGCTGATCGTTGGTACGCAGTGCGGCGGCAGCGACGCCTTTTCCGGCGTAACCGCTAATCCCGCCGTTGGCTTTGCTTCCGACCTGCTGGTGCGCTGCGGCGCAACGGTGATGTTTTCTGAAGTGACCGAAGTGCGTGACGCCATTCATCTGCTGACGCCGCGCGTCACAGACGAAGCGGTGGGCAAACGGCTGCTGGAGGAGATGGCCTGGTACGACGACTATCTTGATCAGGGCAAAACTGACCGCAGCGCCAATCCCTCCCCCGGCAATAAAAAAGGCGGACTCGCCAATGTTGTGGAGAAGGCGCTGGGTTCGATTGCCAAATCGGGGCGCAGCGCGATTGTTGAAGTCCTGTCGCCAGGTCAACGCCCGACCAAACGCGGCCTGATTTACGCAGCGACCCCGGCCAGCGATTTTGTCTGCGGCACGCAGCAGATGGCGTCGGGCATTACGCTACAGGTGTTCACCACCGGACGCGGCACGCCCTACGGCCTGGCGGCGATTCCGGTGATCAAAATGGCCACGCGTAATGCGCTGGCGGAGCGCTGGCACGACCTGATGGATATTAACGCGGGCACCATCGCTACCGGCGAAGAGACCATTGAGCAGGTCGGCTGGCGACTGTTTGAACTGATTCTGGATATTGCCAGCGGGCGCAAACAGACCTGGTCCGATCGCTGGGGCATCCGCAACCAGCTGGCGGTATTTAATCCGGCGCCGGTGACCTGAAAATCAAGCACGTTTTTATTGCCTCTCCCGTTTGTTGGGAGGGGCATTCAGGATTCAGAGCAGTTTTCCCCACGCCTCAACCCAGGGAGAGGTAACGCTTTCCGGCTCAGGGTGTTCCGTAGCATCCACCAGCAGGATGTCGCCGACGCGCTGCGCGCCCTGCTCCTGCAGCAACGCATCAAAGGTTTTTCCCGCGCCGCAGAAGGTGTCATAGCTGCTGTCGCCCAGCGCAATCACGCCGTAGCGCAACTCAGGCTGATGACCCAGCTTATCTTTCACAGCGTGAAACAGGCCAGCGATGCTGTCCGGAAAATCTCCCTGCCCGGTGGTGGAGGTGATCACCAACGCCACATCGCTGCTGTAATTTTGCCACTGCGCCAGGGTTGCATCTTCAAAGATCTTCACCTCATGGCCCTGCGCCTGTAATGCAGGCTCCGCCTCTTCAGCCACCAACAGGGCGTTACCGTATACCGTACCCACAAAAATGCCGATTTTTGCCATTCGCGCTCTCCTTATTCTGAAATGCTATCCTGACTCGCCTCAGGCGCAAACTCAACCCTGGGAACATCAGGGATCATTTCCTGCCAGCCAAACTGCTGCATCATTTTTTGCCAGACGCCATCGAGCCCGGCGCGAATAACTAAAGGCTCCCCGGTAACCGGATGGTTCAGGGTCAGCGCGCTGGCGTGCAGCATCAGACGCTGGCAGCCAAAATGTTCAGCCGCGCCGCGATTTTGTCGCAGATCGCCATGGGTGGTATCGCCAATAATCGGATGGCGCAGGTGGGCCATATGACGACGCAGCTGGTGCTTGCGGCCGGTACGCGGCGAGAGTTCCACCAGGCTGTAGCGGGCGGTGGGATAACGACCAATCGCCACCGGCATTTCCGTGCAGGCCAGGGCGCGATAATCGGTCATCGCAGGCTGCGCGCTGCGCTCCTCAGTGGCAAATTTATCGGCGATTTTATCCAGCTCTTCAACCAGAGGATAATCGAGCGTGCCGCTTTGTTGCAGCCAGCCGCGCAGCAGCGCATGGTAGGTTTTCTGAATCTGATGCTGCTCAAACTGTTGCGACAGCAAACGCCCAACCTCGCTTGACAGCCCCATCAGCAGTACGCCGGAGGTGGGTCGATCGAGACGGTGCGCTGTAAACACATGCTGTCCGATCTGATCGCGCACCGTTTGCATCACTACCACTTTTTCTTTGCGATCGAGCCAGCTGCGGTGTACCAGCCAACCCGCTGGCTTGTTGACGGCAACCAGCCATTCGTCCTGATAAATAATTTCCAGCATCAGCGGGCATCGTCCAGAAACTGCGCATCCAACTTGTTCAGGCTGAGCAGCAGCGGCACGCGGCCCGGCGTCGTATGATCCAGCGCCACCTCAAAATAGGGCGCAATCGCAAACTTTTCAGGTAACGGATTGCGGGCGGCGATCAGCGCGTGCATGCGCGGGATCAATACCCATTGCAGCCACTCAAGGGGTTGCAGGGTATCGAGACAAAAAGGTTCGGTGCTGTTGAAGGCGTGGGCGGCAGGTGATTCGCTCTGCCAGAGATGGTGCTCACGCATCACCTGTTCAACCTGTTGCAGCCGCTGGGTAATCAATTGTTCCGGCGTCATACGCCACCTCCGAATGCCTGTAAAAATCGGGCGGCAAGCATATCACTTGTCACGACGCGGACAAAAAATTCCCATAAAAAAAGGAGCACTGTAAAAACAGTGCTCCCGGTTCGTTTGCAGCCATCCAGCTACCCTGATGCTCCCTGCTCATCCATGAAAACTAGTCCTGTGCGAAATCCTCTCGCGCGTCGTCATGACGTTCATCCTTTGGCATCCTGGCCCGCGACACATCCTGTGTAGCTCTCTTTCTCCGTCCTGGAGGTGTCCCTTACTCAATCCTGAGCGTCCTGCTTCTTCCTAAAGCCTTCCCTGTGCCGTAAACTCCGTTACGTTCCTGGTCATCCTGACTCGCTCTCTTCTGAAAGCGTCTCAATCCTGTGGCTTCCTGCCAACGATGCTTATTTTGACAAAATTCCCTCAGGAAACAAGATACGAAAAAGTGTTACAAAACCTTTTTAATGACTAAAAATAAGTCAGCCCCCCTAAGTCCATGATTCACAATATTTTTACATATGGGCATTCTGAAAGGCTGCAAAATGAAATGACGATCTCTCACAAAGCATGTAAGAGATCTCTCACAGCAACAGAAGTCAATATCTGCATCTCATCCACTAACCGGTTGTAAACTTATAAGAAATGTCTCAATTCCACTGGACAGAACTTCTCTTTTTTTCACGCCAGGCTGTTCAATAACAACCTCACCGCTAAGGTTACATACCGAGACAATTTCAGTATCTGACTCGGTAGTGGCAATAAACAGCGTCGGCGTCTCTTTTAAACGCCGTTTCATCACCAGATGACCGATAAGATTTTCCTGCATGCGAACAAAGTCCGCCTCGCTCCATACCTGAAGCAGGTTCAGCTCGCGCTGTCCGCACTGCGCGCGCATATCGCCAGCGAACTGACTGGTATAAAATGCCGTAATATCAGGTTGCAGGCGAATTTCCAGCGCCCGCTCTACCGCATCCAGTGAAGCGGGTAACGAGAAGGGTTGCGGTTGCCAGAGGACCTGTTCGCCGCGCGTCTCGCTGATGCAGGGTGAAGGCACGCCAAAAAGATCTTCGCTGGCCGGAAGATGACCCTGCGTCTGTTGCCAGTGTGTTAAATAGCGCAACGTAAAGTCACGCAGCGCATCAGCTGTCTGCTGCATCATTCATATTCTCACTTCTGTTGGGTTACACTACCCACTTTGCTAAATTTTGTGGTAACCGTTATGTCTTCTTACGACCGCCATCAGGCGCTGAGCGGCCTGACCTTAGGCAAACCCACTGCCTATTACGACCATTACGACAGTAGCCTGTTACAGGCGGTGCCGCGCAGCCTGAACCGCGAGCCGCTTGGGCTTTATCCTGACAGCTTGCCGTTTCAGGGCGCCGATATCTGGACGCTCTATGAACTCTCCTGGCTGAACAGCAAAGGCGTGCCGCAGGTCGCCGTGGGCGAAGTTATCCTCTGCGCGCGCAGCCAGAATCTTATCGAGTCGAAAAGCTTCAAGCTCTATCTTAACAGCTTTAATCAGACAAAATTTGCCGACTGGGGCGAGGTACGTCAGACGCTGGAACGCGATCTCAGCGCCTGCGCGCAGGGAGAGGTGCGCGTGGCCCTGTTTCGCCTGAGTGAAATTGAGGGGCAGCCCATCGGCCAGTTCGCTGGTCATTGCATTGATGAGCAGGATATCACTATCGATGACTACGCCTTTAACGCCAGCTATCTTGAGAACGCAGCCGGGCCGGAAGCGATCGAAGAAACGCTGGTCAGCCATCTGCTGAAGTCAAACTGTCTGATCACAAACCAGCCAGACTGGGGATCGGTGATGATTCGTTATCGTGGTCCGCGTATCGATCGCGAAGCTCTGCTGCGCTATCTGATTTCGTTTCGCCAGCATAACGAATTTCACGAACAGTGCGTGGAGCGTATTTTTAATGATATTCAACGCTTCTGCCAGCCGCAGGCATTGACCGTTTACGCACGCTATACGCGTCGCGGCGGCCTGGATATTAATCCCTGGCGCAGCAATGTTCCTTTCTCTCCCGGCTTTTCACGTCTGGTACGCCAGTAAGCATTTGCGAGATCTCTCGCAGGCTGATGGCCTCGTGTGCAGATTCACTTGAGTAACCGCAGCCGACAAGGCTACTCTGATGAAGGCGGCGGTCGTCACGGGCCGCCGACCAGGGATTTCCGTCGCTGCGCGCCGAATGTTTTGAGCGCAGCGTCATCAGTCACCCTGGCGGGTGTAAAGGAGTTCACTTGATTACACATATCAGCCCTTTGGGCTCGATGGATCTGCTTTCCCAGCTGGAAGTCGATATGCTGAAACGCACGGCCAGCAGCGACCTTTACCAGCTGTTTCGTAACTGTTCTCTTGCCGTGCTCAATTCCGGTAGTCAAACCGACAGTAGCCACGAACTACTTTCCCGCTTCGAAAATTTTGATATTAACGTGTTGCGCCGTGAGCGCGGCGTCAAGCTTGAACTGATCAACCCACCAGAAGAAGCGTTTGTTGACGAACGTATTATCCGCTCGCTACAGGCAAACCTGTTTGCAGTGCTGCGCGATATCCTGTTTGTGAATGGTCAGCTCTCCAGCGCGGGACGCCTTCAGGATTCCGATCCGGAAGATTCCGCGCAGATCACCAACCAGGTTTTTTCTCTTCTGCGTAACGCCCGCGCGCTGCATGTTGGCGAATACCCGAATACCGTGGTCTGCTGGGGCGGCCACTCGATTAACGCCGTGGAGTATCAATATTGTCGCAATGTCGGTACGCAGCTGGGCCTGCGTGAGCTGAACATCTGCACCGGCTGCGGGCCGGGCGTAATGGAAGCGCCGATGAAAGGCGCTGCGGTGGGCCACGCCCAACAGCGCTACCGCGACAGCCGCTTTATTGGTCTCACTGAGCCTTCGATTATCGCTGCCGAGCCGCCAAATCCGCTGGTGAATGAGCTGATTATCATGCCGGATATTGAAAAGCGCCTCGAAGCCTTTGTGCGCATCGCGCACGGCATCGTGATCTTCCCTGGCGGCGTCGGCACGGCGGAAGAGCTGCTCTATCTGCTCGGCATTCTGATGAACCCGCAGAATGAGGATCAGGTTCTGCCGCTGATACTCACCGGCCCGAAAGAGAGCGCGGACTATTTCCGCGTGCTGGATGATTTTATCGTCAGCACCCTCGGCGAGCAGGCGAGAAGGCATTACACCATCATCATTGATGACGCGGCGGAAGTGGCGCGTCAGATGAGACAGGCGATGCCGCAGGTGAAAGAGTACCGTCGTGAAACCGGCGATGCGTACAGCTTCAACTGGTCCATCCGCATCGTGCAGGATTTGCAGCAGCCGTTCCTGCCCACGCATGAAAACATGGCAAACCTGAATCTCTACACTAATCAGCCAGCGGAAAAACTGGCGGCGGATCTGCGCCGCGCCTTCTCCGGCATTGTGGCGGGCAACGTGAAAGAGATGGGTATCCGTGAAATCCGTGAAAAAGGGCCGTATAAGCTGCATGGCGATGCGGACATCATGCACCGCATGGATGAACTGCTGCAGGGCTTTGTCGCCCAGCATCGCATGAAGCTGCCGGGTACCGCCTATATTCCCTGCTACGAAATCATTAAATAACTCAGGAGGCAGCCAGCTGGCTGCCCTTTTCTGCCATGGCTTTTCATCTTCTTATTGTGGATGCGTTAAATCTCATCCGCCGTATTCATGCTGTTCAGGGATCGCCCTGTCAGGAAGGTTGCCTTGCCGCCCTGCGTCAACTGCTGGGTCACACGCAGCCGACCCATGCGGTCGCCGTTTTTGACAGCGCGCTCCGTCACGAAGGTTGGCGACATCAGCTGCTGAGTGATTACAAAGCGGGCCGTCCGCCGATGCCGGACGATCTTCAGGCCGAACTCCCCGCGATCCAGGCCGCATTTCGTGCGGCAGGCGTCAGCGACTGGGTGGCGGAAAGCGATGAGGCGGACGATCTGGCGGCGACGCTGGCGGTAAAAATGGCGCAAGCGGGCCATCACGCCACCATTGTCTCCACCGACAAAGGCTATTGTCAGCTGCTGGCGCCGGAGATTCGCATTCGCGACTACTTTCAGAAACGCTGGCTGGATGTGCCCTTTATTGAAAAAGAGTTTGGCGTGACGCCGCAGCAGCTGCCCGATTACTGGGGGTTATGCGGTATCAGCAGCAGCAAAATTCCGGGCGTGACAGGCATCGGGCCGAAAAGCGCCCGCGAACTGCTGCTGCAGTTTGGCTCGCTCGACGGGATTTATCAAAATTTACCGGCGGTGCCGGAAAAGTGGCGGGAAAAGCTGCTGGCGCAGCGGGAGATGGCGGAAATTTGTCGCCAGGTCTCTACGCTGAAACGAGATCTCAGGTTGCAAGGCAACCTGAAAACCCTGCGCTATCAGGGCTGAGCGGTGCGCTCAGCCTGAAAATCAGCGCTCGTCGCGGCGGCCAGGCTGAGCGCTCCAGATGCGACGAATATGTACCGTGACCTCTTCACGATCGTGATAGAGCTGACGCGCCTGAATCTGCGCATTGATCCCCTGCTCTTTCAGCTTCTGGTCAATCATCGCCAGATTCTGCGTTACCTCTTCGTAGCGCTTTTTCATAGGCAGCTTGAGGTTGAAAATCGCTTCGCGGCACCAGCCGTTAACCAGCCATTCGGTCATCAGATTCGCCACGCGCACCGGCTTTTCCACCATGTCGCAGACCAGCCAGGTGATGTTGCTGCGCGGCGGGCGAAAGCGAAAGCCATCTTCGCGATAATGCATCACCTGCCCGGTATCCATCAGGCTGGGCGCCATCGGGCCATTGTCCACCGCGCAGACCATCATGCTGCGCTTCACCAGCTGATAAGTCCAGCCGCCAGGGCAGGCGCCGAGATCGACCGCATACATCCCGCTCGCCAGACGCTCATCCCACTCATCGGCAGGAATGAAAACATGGAACGCCTCTTCCAGCTTTAACGTAGAACGGCTGGGCGCATCGGCCGGGAATTTCAGGCGCGGAATGCCCATATAGAAGGGGGAATTATTATCGGCGTAAGAGTATCCCACATAGCAGGTGCCGGGCGCGATAAAGAAGACATGTACCACCGGGCGTTTCGCGCTCTCATAGTTGAGCAAAATCTGGCTGTCGCGCAGGCTGGCGCGCAGCGGCACGGTAAACTTACGGCAAAATTTCGTCAGCTCTTTCGCCTCGTTGGTATCGGGCACCTCGACGCGCAGCTCGCCGCCCTTCTCGACAACGCCGGTCAACATGCCCACGATTGGCGAAATACGATCTTCCGGCGGCAGATCGCGCAGCAGCTCGCCGACTACCAGCATCTGACGGGCAAAAATCAACTGACTGAACGGCAGCTGACGCACCAGTTTATCCGCTTCCTCATGCTGATAGCATTCGAACAGCACATAGCCAGAGTTCTCTTTGACGCGCGCAAAGCCATAAACTTCCTGCTCTGCGGCTTTGGCGCTGATTTCCGCTGCGCACTCTTTTTCAAAACCGGGGCGGCAATACAACAACACTTTATTCATGGCGATCTGCCTTTCGTTTCAGACGCAGCGCGCCAATCAACATCAAAAACCAACCGATCAGGAAGCAAAAGCCGCCAACCGGCGTAACAAACACCCAAAAACTCAGGTGCGACAGCGCCAGGCAATAGAGACTGCCGCTGAACAGCACGGTGCCTAAGGCCAGAAACGCGCTGCTCCAGTAAAACCAGATATTCGCCCGGCGCAGCATGGCTGCTCCGAGGCCGATAATCGCCAGCGTATGGTATGCCTGGTACTCCAGGCCGGTATGAATCCACGCCATTTCTGGCTGACCCAGAGACTTACTCAAAACGTGAGCGCCGAAAGCGCCAAAAGCCACCAGCACAAAACCGCTGATGGCTGCAAAGATAAACATGGCACGACTGGACATCAAACAATCCTCAAAGTGCATCTGCGCGTCACTGCGCAGAGATCAATAACTTATTGATCGTAACGAAAGCGGAATTTTTCTTGTTCGCTTGCGGCTTTCGCCAGGATCCACTGTCGGAAGGCGGCTATTTTACCCAGTTCTGCCTGGCTGTCATGACAAACCAGATAAAAAGCATTTTTACTCACTAACACATCGTTGAACGGGCAGACCAAACGGCCCGCTTCAATCTCGCTTTGTGCCATCACATTGTTGGCGAGCGCAACGCCCTGACCATGAATCGCCGCCTGGAGCACCATCGCGCTGTGGCTGAAAATCGGTCCCTGCTGCACGTTAATGTGCTGCAAGCCTAGCTGACGGATATAGGATTGCCAGTCACGGCGGGAAGCATCATGCAGCAACGTGCACTTCGCCAGATCGGCAGGGGTTTTTAACGGATGATCGCCGGTAAGCAGCGCGGGCGAACAAACCGGCAGCAGATATTCAGCGTAGAGTTTTTCCACGCGCAGACCTGGCCAGTTGCCGCGACCGTAAAAAATCGCCACGTCGACATCGTCCGCCAGTTTCTCTTCGTCGCGATCCACCGCCTGGATACGCACATCGATTCCCGGATAAGCCAGATTAAAGCTGGAAAGCCGTGGCACCAGCCACTGAATGGCAAAGCTGGGCAGCAGACTCACCGTTAATGCGCCCTTGGCGCTGCGCGCCTGAAGTTTGCGCGTGGCTTCGTTCAGCGCGGAGAAAATTTCCTTGATATCGAGATAGTAGCTTTGACCCTCTTCGGTGAGCAAAAGCGAACGATTCCTCCGCCGAAACAGCTTTAACCCCAGAAAATCTTCCAGAGATTTAATTTGATGGCTCACAGCTGCCTGGGTAACAAACAGCTCTTCAGCGGCTTTGGTGAAGCTTAAATGGCGCGCAGCGGCATCAAAAACCCGCAGGGCGTTGAGAGGAGGAAGGCGCTTTGACATGGTTCCCGTGATCCGGACAGTGGTAAAAATACGTCAGCTTATATAAAGCCTTAACGTATTAGTTTTTTTTATCCGATGCATTATAAATTTTCCGTTGAGGAAGCTCCAGCAAATACCTATAGTTGCCGCACTTCCAGAGCCGGAACGAAAAGTTATTTGGGATTTGAGCGAGACTTCGCTGTTTTCTGAAGCGCTTTTGGCTTGTGGTCGTGATGTTGTGTTTGCATTTGATCTGACGTTTTCAGATCTCATTTTTATTTCCTGTAGAAATACCTGTCTGTCCATAGTGATTTTTAAATAGCACCGCAATTGCGGTGCTTTTTTTTAGCTAATTACTGATCCATCTCTACCATCTCTTTGACGTCAGAGCGGTTGATCTGCTGCTGGTTGCCATTGGCGTCTTTATAGCTGATCATACCGGTATCATCGTCTACCGTTGGCTTGCCATCGGCAACAATGGTGCGGCCGTCGTTGGTATGCATTACATAGTTGCTTGAACAGGCAGCTAAGGTAAAGGCCATGGTACAAACGGCCAGCACTGCGGCGAGTTTTTTCATCTTCTATCTCCTTGCAGATTAAGTTGCATTAAACCACCCGCGTTACGCTGACCAGAGGCAGCTGGGAAGAAAAATCGACTGGTATCAGTCGCGTAGCTTTGCGGGGAGCGGTTCAAACCTTGCAATAATTAGCATAACGCGCTTTTTCAGCTTTGCCAGGCGACCAGCCCGCTTTCAGCATGGTCCTGATTTTTTATAACCGCGAGCCGAGCATGAGTGCATTCAATCCTTCCGCCTTTCGTCAGCAGTTTCCTGCCCTTGCCGATGCCGGCGTCTATCTCGATAGCGCCGCCACCGCCCTGAAGCCGCAGGCCGTTATTGAGGCCAGTGAACAGTTCTATAGCCTGAGCGCCGGAACCGTTCACCGCAGCCAGTTTGCCGCCGCACGTCAGTTAACCGAACGCTATGAGCAGGCGCGCGTCCAGGTTGCGCGCTGGCTCAATGCTGCCGACGACCGGCAGATCGTCTGGACGCGCGGCACCACCGAAGCGATTAATCTGGTGGCGAACAGCTGGCTGGCGCCGCGTCTGCAGGCGGGAGATGAGATTGTGGTCAGTGAAGCTGAGCACCACGCCAATCTGGTTCCCTGGCTGATGGTGGCGCAGACGAAAGGAGCCAAAGTGGTGAAATGGCCGATTGGCGCCGATCGTTTGCCGGATATCGCGCAACTGCCCGCGCTGCTGAACAGCCGGACACGCCTGCTGGCGATTGGCCAGATGTCCAACGTCACCGGCGGCATGCCCGATCTCGCTACTGCCATCCGCCTGGCGCACGACGTGGGCGCTAAAGTGATGGTGGATGGCGCGCAGGGCGTGGTGCACTGCCCGCCTGACGTGCAGGCAGCCGATATCGATTTTTACGCCTTTTCCGGCCATAAGCTTTACGGCCCGATGGGTATTGGGGTGCTGTATGGCAAAGCGGAACTGCTGGAAGCGATGGCACCCTGGCAAGGCGGAGGCAAGATGCTGACACAGGTGGATTTCAACGGCTTTACGCCGCAGCCGGTGCCCTGGCGTTTTGAAGCCGGTACGCCAAACGTGGCGGGCGTGGTAGGGCTTAGCGCGGCGCTGACCTGGCTGGGCCAACACGATCGGCAGAAGGCGGAGCGCTGGAGCCAGCAGCTGGCCAGCCTCGCCGAAGAGCAGCTGGCGGAGCTGGAGGGGTTCCGCAGCTTTCGCTGTGGCGCATCCAGCCTGCTGTCGTTTGATATCGCAGGAATTCACCACAGCGACATCGTCACGCTGCTGGCCGAGCATGGCATCGCCCTGCGCGCCGGTCAGCACTGCGCGCAGCCGCTGATGGCGGCGCTGGGCGTCAGCGGCACGCTGCGCGTCTCGTTCGCACCCTATAATAATTTGCAGGACGTGGACGCGCTGGTGCGCGCCATGCAGAGCGCTATCCGCTTACTGACAGAGTGATTGCCATGAGTACAACTCCATTAGCACCCCATCCCTTTGGGGATCTGATCACCGAAGCAAGCCTTAAAGAAAAATTCGCCAGCTTTCATCAGTGGGAAGATCGTTATCGCCAGCTGATTCAGCTCAGCCGCCAGCTGCCTGTGCTGCCGGAAACGTTAAAAACGCCGGAAATTGAGCTGAGCGGCTGTGAGAATCGCGTCTGGCTAAGCAGCCAGCGTTTGCCAAACGGCACGCTGCACTTTTACGGCGACAGCGAAGGCCGCATTGTGCGCGGCCTGCTGGCAGTGCTGCTGGCGGCGGTAGAGGGTAAAACACCGCAGGCGTTGCTGACGGGGGATCCGCTGCAAATTTTTGACGATCTGGGATTACGCGCCCAGCTCAGCGCCTCACGCAGCAGCGGGCTGCAGGCGCTGGCCGATGCGGTACAGCGCGCCGCCAGCGACGCCCTGCGCTAAGTGCGTTACGCCTGCTGGCGCACCGCTTTGGCGAGGAACTTTTTCAATGCGTGCGAGACCGCCACAAAGCCGAAGGTGGCGGTCACCATAGTGGCGGCGCCGAATCCGGAGGCGCAATCCATACGCTTCGGCCCTTCCGCCGTGCTGCGTGACGCGCAGACGCTGCCGTCCGGCTGCGGATAGACCAACGCTTCGGTAGAGAAAACGCAGTCGATGCCCAGCTTGCCCTTGCTGTTTTTCACCACGCCGAACTGCTGTTTCAGACGTTCACGCAGTTTGGCCGCCAGTGGATCCTGAATAGTTTTTGCCAGATCCGTTACCTGGATCTGCGTGGGATCGATCTGGCCGCCTGCCCCGCCGGTAGTGATCAGCGGGATCTTGTTGCGTCGGCACCAGGCGATCAGCGCCGCTTTAGGCCGCACGCTGTCAATCGCATCGATCACATAGTCGAACTTCGCCGCCAGCAGCTCAGCGGTGTTATCCGGCGTGATAAAATCATCCACGCAGATCACCTTACACTCCGGGTTAATCTCACGGATGCGATCCGCCATCACCTCGGTTTTCGCTTTGCCGACGTTGTCGCGCAGCGCGTGGATCTGCCGGTTGGTATTGGTAATACAGACATCGTCCATATCGATCAGCGTAATGGTGCCGATGCCGGTGCGCGCCAGCGCTTCCGCCGCCCAGGAGCCGACGCCGCCAATACCAATAACGCAGAAATGGGCCTCTGCAAAACGTTGCAGCGCGTCCTGCCCGTAGAGGCGCGCCGTGCCGCCAAAGCGCTGCCGCCAGGCGTCAGTTACCACAGTCATAGTAAACCTTATAAAGCCGTGCGGGCTGATGGCCCGCAGAAGAAGATCAGTTGGAACTCAGCAGCTCATTATTACCGCTTTGCGGATTGCTGAACAGCGGCTGTCCCGTGCCCGGCGCCGCTTTCAGTACCCAGACGCGACCATAGTGATTATAGAATCCTGCTAAATGGGCGGCATCCGGGCCGATGCCCTGATAGATATCGAAGTGCTGACCTTTAATCGCGCCGCCCACGTCCAACGCCACCATCAGGCGCATCTCATATCGGCCGTCAAACTTGCCCTTCTCGTTCAATTGCGGCACTTCCGCCAGCAGCACGGTGCCGGGCGGGATCAGCGAGCGGTCGGAAGCCACCGAGGCTTTCGCCACCAGCGGTACGGCGCTGGCGCCGCGCACCGGCGCAAAATCCTCTGGCTTAAAGAAGACGAAAGATTGGTTGGTCTCCAGCAGCGCACGCACCTCTTGCGGCGAGTGCTCGGCCGCCCACTGGCGAATCGCCTGCATCGACATATCTTCACGCTTCACTTCGCCGCGATCGATCAGCTCTTTACCGATGCTGTGATAGCTCCAGCCGTTTTTGCCGCCGTAGCCGAAGAAGGTCAGCGGACGCCCGTCGCCATAGTCGACATAGCCGCTGCCCTGCACATCCATCATAAAGTTATCGATTAACGAATTGCTCCAGGCCACCACGTAACGCTCATCCAGCGCGCCGCTGTAAATTGCCGAACGGCTCGGCAGTTTCTGCCCGCGTTTACGCGGCGGCATACGGTAAATCGGGTACTGGAACTCGCCCTGACGTGTATAGCGCGCTTCCACCACCGGCGTATAGTAGCCGGTGAACTGTACATTGCCGTAGTTGTCGGTGCCTTCCATCTGCCAGGCGTTGAGGCCAAACTGGCGCAGCTGACGCGTATCGCCGCCCGACATCAGCCAGTTCTCTACCGCGCTGAAGGTGCCGTTGTAGCGGCTAAACAGCCCGGAGGAGGCAGACTGGATCTGGCGCACCTGGTTGCCAAAGTCTGCGCCGTTTACCGGACGCCCTTTGGCATTGGGTTGATTCACCAGCGCCAGCGGCTGTTCCAGTTTGCCATCTTTATATTGTTGACCGCGGTCAGTCGGTTTTGAGGTACAGCCCGCAAGCAGCGCCAGAAACGCGCCAGTAAGTGCATACTTCGCCCAGGATCCTTTCATTACCTTCTCTTTTTAATCAGTGTTCGCAGAGCGAAGATAGCAAAGGCACAGAGAGAATAAAATCCATCCAGCCTGACTCCGGCCACATCTGTGCAATAAATAGTCAGACAGCGAAATAACCCGCCAAGCAACAGATAAATTGCGATTTTATTTCAAAAAGGGTTGCATCAAAACACACGGAGAGTATAGTGCGCTTCCACGGACGCGGGGTGGAGCAGCCTGGTAGCTCGTCGGGCTCATAACCCGAAGGTCGTCGGTTCAAATCCGGCCCCCGCAACCAATCTCCTCAGGGAGAAACAATGTGAAATGTCACGCAGAGTGACAAGACGGACGCGGGGTGGAGCAGCCTGGTAGCTCGTCGGGCTCATAACCCGAAGGTCGTCGGTTCAAATCCGGCCCCCGCAACCAATTCTCCTCAGGGAGAGACAATGTGAAGCGTCACGCAGAGTGACAAGACGGACGCGGGGTGGAGCAGCCTGGTAGCTCGTCGGGCTCATAACCCGAAGGTCGTCGGTTCAAATCCGGCCCCCGCAACCAATATTAAACACCTTCGGGTGTTTTTTTGTTTTTGCGCCCCGGCAAAAACACGCGGCCTCCCTGCCGCGCTCTTCAGCGATGCGCCAACACCGCCCCCCTGGCAAAATAGGCCTTAATCCCGCTAAAAATCGCTTCCGCCACCTGCTGCTGATAGCGCGCGGTGCGCAACTTACGCTCTTCCGCCACGTTACTGATAAACGCCGTTTCCACCAGAATCGACGGAATATCAGGCGCCTTCAGCACCGCGAATCCCGCCTGATCCACGCTACGCTTGTGCAGATGGTTAATCTTGCCCATATGGCTCAGTACCTCTTTGCCAAACTTCAGACTGTCGTGAATCGTCTGACGCTGCACCATATCGAACATGGTATGGTCGAGGTAAGGATCGCCGCTCATGCTGACGCCGCCAATCAGATCCGCTTCGTTCTGCGTGCGGGCAAGAAAGCGCGCCGCCGCCGAGGTCGCCCCTTTGGTTGACAGGGCAAACACGGAGGAACCGCGCGCCGCCCGGCTGGTAAAGGCATCGGCATGGATGGAAACGAAAAGATCGGCGCGCTGCTTGCGTGCCTTCGCCACTCTCACCCGCAGCGGAATAAACACATCCTCGTTACGCGTCATATACGCCTTCATATTCGGCTCTTTCTCAATCAGCGCCTTCAGACGTCGCCCAATTTTTAACACGATATCTTTTTCGCGCGTGTTGAACTTGCCATGCGCTCCCGGATCTTCACCGCCATGGCCGGGATCGATCATGATGATAATCGGACGATCGCGTCCGGCTTTGCCCGGCAGCGGCGCCTGCTCGGGCTGCGATCGCTCCAGCTCGCCCTGATTGTAATCTTTCAACAGCGCCAGCAGCGGATCGTCTTTCGTGTGGTCCTGGCTGGGATAGAGATCGATCACCAGACGGTTTTTAATACCGGCGACCGGCGCCAGGGTGAAGGTGCGTGGCGAGACGTTGCGCTTCAGTTCAAGCACCACGCGCACGGTGTTGGCATCAAACTGGCCGACGCGCGCATTTTTGATATAAGGATCGTCATCACGCACCAGATTGCCGACCCCTTTCAGCACATGATTCAGATGCAGATTTTCGATATCAATCACCACCCGCTCGGGATGGCTGAGCGCGAACTGCTTATATTTGAGCGGCGCACTGGACTCCAGCGTAACGCGTGAATAGGTGGAAGAAGGCCAGATACGCACCGCCACGATGTGGCTGCTGGCTGCAAGCCCCACCCGGCTTACGCTCAGTAACCATAAGGTGCCTGCGCCCTGTAATAATCGTCGTCGTGATAAAAAAGAGTTTGCTTCGGACATGCCGCTCCAACTGCTGTGTTATGTCTAAAAAAACGCCAGATGAAAAAAAGGTGACGGAAACTTTACGCATTCCATGGATTTCTGTCATCCCGGAAAAGCCAGATAATGCAGGCTGTTAGCCGCTTTATCATCTTAAAAATCGTAAATTTACGTCAGGATTGACGCTTGCAAAAGCGCGAATAAAAGCATAAAAATACATAAATTTCGAATAATCATTCACTGAGGGTTTGCCGTGAAGGAGCGCAGTACCGAACTGGTTCAGGGTTTTCGCCATACCGTTCCCTATATCAATGCCCACCGGGGCAAAACCTTTGTCATCATGCTTGGCGGCGAAGCCATTGAGCATGAGAACTTCTCCAGCATCGTGAATGATATCGGCTTACTGCACAGTCTCGGCATTCGTCTGGTAGTGGTGTATGGCGCGCGGCCGCAGATTGATGCCAACCTGGCAGAGCATCAGCTGGAGCCGATTTATCACAAGCATACGCGCGTCACCGATGCGCAGGCGCTGGAGCTGGTGAAGCAGGCAGCGGGTCGCCTACAGCTTGATATTACGGCGCGCCTCTCAATGAGCCTGAATAACACGCCGTTGCAGGGCGCGCATATCAACGTGGTCAGCGGCAACTTTATTATTTCGCAGCCGCTGGGCGTTGATGACGGCGTCGATTACTGTCACAGCGGGCGCATTCGCCGTATCGATGAAGAGGCGATCCATCGTCAGTTGGATAACGATGCCATTGTGCTGCTCGGCCCGGTGGCGGTATCGGTCACCGGCGAGAGTTTTAACCTGACCTCTGAAGAAGTCGCCACGCAGCTCGCCATCAAACTAAAGGCGGAAAAGATGATCGGCTTCTGCTCCGAGCAGGGCGTGACCAACCGCGAAGGCAACATTCTTTCTGAACTTTTTCCCAACGATGCGCAGGCGCGTATTGAAGAAATGGAGAGCGAAGGCGATTTTCTTTCCGGCACGGTGCGCTTCCTGCGCGGCGCGGTCAAAGCCTGCCGCAGCGGCGTGCGTCGCAGCCATCTCATCAGCTATCAGGAAGATGGCGCGCTGTTGCAGGAGCTTTTCTCTCGTGACGGCATAGGTACGCAGATCGTGATGGAATCCGCCGAGCAGATCCGGCGCGCGACCATCAACGATATTGGCGGCATTCTGGAGCTGATTCGTCCGCTGGAGCAGCAAGGTATTCTGGTACGCCGCTCGCGCGAGCAGCTGGAGATGGAGATCGATAAATTCACCATTATCCAACGCGATAATCTCACCATCGCCTGCGCGGCGCTCTACCCGTTCCCGGATGAGCAGATTGGCGAGATGGCGTGCGTGGCGGTGCATCCCGACTACCGCAGCTCCTCCCGTGGCGAATTGCTGCTGGATCGCGTGGCGTTGCAGGCACGTCAGATGGGACTGAAAAAGCTGTTTGTGCTGACGACGCGCAGCATTCACTGGTTCCAGGAGCGCGGCTTTACGCCGGTGGATATCGAGTCGCTGCCGGAGAGCAAAAAGAAGATGTACAACTATCAGCGCCGTTCCAAGGTGCTGATGGCCGATCTGGCGTAGCCAGCAAACATCAGGGCGAAAATTTTCCCGCCATGTGCGTTATGCCATTACCAGCCGGTCAACCAGACCGCTGCGTCGACGGGTGCGTAATTCCACCGCCCGGCGAAACACCTCGTCATCGCTGTAGAGCGTCAGGCGTTTGCGTGCGCGCGTAATCGCCGTGTAAACCAGCTCACGCGTCAGAACCGGCACAAACTGCCCCGGCATCACTAGCGCGGTATGGTCGAACTCCGAACCCTGCGATTTATGCACCGTCATCGCCCAGGCGGTGTCATGTGGCGGCAGGCGGCTTGGCTGCACCGGCTTGATGCTCCCGTCAGGCAGCGGGAAGTAAACCCTCATCGCCCCTTCGTCATCCAGCAGCGTAATGCCAATATCGCCATTGAACAGGCCAAGCGCGCTGTCGTTGCGGGCAATCATTACCGGACGTCCTACATACCAACGGCTGCCGCCCGGCGGACGCCGGATCTGGCGCTGCTGCACCAGCAACTGTTCAATGCGCTGGTTAAGCCCGTGCACGCCAAACGGCCCTTCGCGCAGCGCACAGAGCAGCTGAAAGCCGCTGAAAGCGGCAATAATCTCTGCGGGCTTCGCCTGGCGACGCACCAGGCCGATGAAATCCCGGTAGCCCTCCGCTATCTCCTCCAACATCGCCTGATAAGCTTCGCCATTATGTAACGGCTGACGACGGATATCCTCATAAGGCGCGGCAAAGACCTTTTCCACACTCTGCATATCGCCGAGGTTGACCGCTTTCGCCAGCTGACCAATGCCCGATTTGGCATCGAAGCGATAGCTTTTGCGTAGCAGGCAGATACTGTCGCGCACCGGCGGCGCCAGCGCGTCGTCCAGGCCATCCAGCGGACAACCGGTTAAATCCACCAGCTGAGAGGCGCGCAGCGCGCTATAGCCGGTTTCGGCGCAGCGGCAGATATCGCCCAGCACCGCGCCAGCTTCCACCGAGGCAAGCTGTTCGTGATCGCCCAGAAAAATGACGCGCGCATGAGGCGGCAGTGCGGCGATCAGGTTAGCCATCATCGGCAAATCCACCATCGAGGCTTCGTCCACCACCAGCACATCAAGATGCAGCCGGTTCGCGGCATGATAGCGCAGACGCTGGGTATCGTGCTGCGCGCCCAGCAGGCGGTGCAACGTGGTGGCTTCGGCAGGAAAACGCCGACGTTCTTCCTCATTTACCGGCAGCGCCTGCAATGCTTTGCCCAGCGACTCGGTGAGACGCGCAGCGGCTTTGCCGGTAGGCGCAGCGAGCTGAATGCGCAGCGCGCCCTGGCTCAGGCGGATCATCGCCGCCAGCAGTTTAGCGACGGTAGTGGTTTTGCCGGTGCCCGGCCCGCCGGAGATCACCGTGGTTTTGCGTGTCATCGCCACCGCCGCGGCGATTTTCTGCCAGTCTTCCGGCTGTTCGCCAAACAGGGTGTCGAGCACCGAACGCACGGCGTTAATGTCAAAGGCGTGCGCGCTCTCCTGCGCGGCAAAAAATTGCGCGACCCGCCCTTCGCTGTGCCAGAGACGATGCAGATAAAGACGCTGATTGCACAGCACCAGCGGCGTAGCCAGTTTGCCGTCGCTTACCGCGTTCCACTGTTGCAGGTGCGTTTGCCAATCCTGCGGCGCGCCCGCCGCCTGCCATAACGCCGCGGCCAGCGCCGGATGTCGTCCGGCGAACAGGCCATCAACAGTAAGATGCTCCAGCGGCAGACAAACATGCCCTTCCCCCGCTTCGGCACTGACGCAGGCCGCAGCCAGCAGCCGCGCCGGTTGGCTCTCATCCGCCAGCAGTCGGGCAAACTGAATATCCAGCGGGCGCAGCAGACGCTTCTCCACCGCCTGCATCAGTAACGCGTTGAACTCCATCATGAAAACTCCCCGGTTCCGCGAAAAAGCTGATCCAGCTGGTTGATAAAGGTGGCGGATGGCCGCGTGGTGAAAACACCGTTCGCCGGTGAGCTGCCATCCATCCCGCGCAGGAAAAGATAGAACACGCCGCCGAAGTGGCGTTCATAATCATAATCAGCCAGCCGGTGTCCGAGATAACGGTGCAGCGCCAGGCTGTAAAGCTGATATTGCAAATCGTAGCGATGGTCAATCATCGCCTGCTCCATCGCCTGCGGCGTGTAAGCCTCATGACTCTCCCCGAGCCAGTTGGACTTGTAATCCAACAGATAGTATTTACCTTGCCAGCGGAATACCAGATCGATAAAGCCTTTCAGCATCCCCTGTACCTGTTGAAAGTCGAGGGCTGGCGCGCGCGCGGAAAGTTGGTCGTGCTGGCGCAGCAGTGCGTCCAGCGTCGGTGCGCTCAGGCGTGCGTTAATGGGTAGATAAAATTCCATCTCCACCAGCCGATGCTGGCTGGTCAGTTCCTCCAGCCGGATCCCCTGCTCATTCAGTGGTGTCTGGATAACACGCGCAATCCAGCTATCCAGTACCGGCAGCCACTCTGCGCCATAGCCGCTCTGCAACAGCTGCGCCTCCAGCCAGGCGGCCTCAGGCGGTCGGGTAAAATCGAACGATTCGAACAGATTGTGCAGGAAGGTGCCGGGTGCGGCGCCGCGCGGGAAATGATGCGGCGTCAGCGCCGTTTCCAGCTCATGATCGTGCTCGCCAGCGGCATCAATATCGAAGCCTGGCATGACATCCAACAATTTACTGCCGCCATGCTGCTGCAGCCCGGAGTAGCTGGTGACGCGCCAGTCGTCAGTGAGGTTGCGCGACACGCAACGACTTTCCAGATTCTCATCGACGGGCGTCGCATCCTGCCAGCTTGCGGCTTCAGGTAAGGACTCACTTATCAGCTCTATGCCATCAACCGCCAGTTCGCGCAACTGCTCCGCCAGACGTGCGGCGCTGGCAGGTTCCCCGCGTTGCAGCAGAAAACCGAGGGCGCTTTTATGCAGATCGCTGTCGCCCTCTTTTTTGCGCGTGCCCTTAATCAGCGGCGCTACGCCCACGCTGCAGTGATAAACCGAACGGGTCAGCGCCACATAGAGCAGACGCAAATCTTCCGCCAGCCGCTCTTGCTCCGCCAACGCCAGGCTCTGCTCATCGCCATGTAAATCAAGCACCGCCGCAAAGCTTTCGCGATCGTGATAAAGCGCGGTGGTGGCCTCGCGGAAACCGGCGGCAAAAGGCAGCCAGACCAGCGGATACTGTAAGCCTTTCGATTTATGGATGGTGACGATCTGCACCAGATGGCGATCGCTCTCCAGGCGTAGCTGCTGGTTTGCCGCCTGGCTGTTGGGGCGCGCAATTTGCTGAGCGAGGAAGCGCACCAGCGCGTGCGGACTGTCGAGCTGCGCCGAAGCTTCCTGCAGCAGCTCACCCAGGTGCATCAGGTCAGTCAGCCGTCGCTCGCCGTTTTCCGATGCGAGCAGGTTCTCCGCCAGCTGCCGCTTCATCATCATATCGCGCAGCATCGGCAGCACGCCGCGTTGGTGCCAGAGCCGCTGCCAGCCGGCAAAGGTCTCCACCAGCGTATCCCACGCGCGCGCATCCTGCCCCATGGCGTCCAGCGCAGCGGCATCAATGCCGAAAATCGAGGTGGCCAGCGCGCTGCGCAGCAGGCGCTCCTGCTCCGGCGCCAGCACCGCCCGCAGCAGCCAGAGCAGCTCACGCGCTTCTGGCGTGGTGTACACGCTGTCGCGATTCGACAGATAGACCGACGGAATAGAGAGCGCATTCAGGGCATCGCGGATAATGCCCGCCTCGTTGCGGCTGCGCACCAGCACGGTAATGTCCGAGGCCGCGACCGGACGCAGATCCTCACCTTTACCCAGCAGCGCCTTGCCCTGCTGGCCCGCCTGCAGCCAGCGGCTGATATCGGCCGCGCACTGCTGCGCCATATATTGTTGGTAATCGCTTACGCTCACGCCTTCGCCCGGCTGCAGCCAAAAACGCAGCGCGGACTGTGGCACCTGATGAAAATCCAGGCGCAGCGCCTGATTTGGCGGCGCGGGATTAACCGGCAAAAATGGAATTTCGGCAAACAGAAACGGCGAGTCGAGGCGGGAAAAAAGCTGGTTAACGCTTTTCACCATCGCCGGAGAGGAGCGCCAGTTGGTATCAAGCGTGTAGTGTGCGCTCACTTCATTACGCGCGCGAATATAGGTGAAGATGTCCGCGCCGCGAAAAGCGTAGATCGCCTGCTTGGGATCGCCGATCAGCAACAGCGCATGTTCCGGCTGACTGCCGTAAAGGGTGCGGAAAATGCGGTATTGCAGCGGATCGGTATCCTGAAACTCATCGATCAGCGCCACGGGAAAACGGCTGCGAATGGTGCTGGCCAGCAGTTCGCCGCCGGGCTGCTGTAACGCCTCATCCAGCCGACTTAACAGGTCGTCAAAGCCGAGCAGCGCGCGCAGACGTTTCTCTTTACGCACCGTCTGACGCACATCCACCAGAGCGCGGGCAATCACCACATCACGGACCGAGAGCGCCTCAGCAAGAAAATTTTCTACGGCGCTGAACAGCGCGTGACGCGGCGCCTCGCCTTTTTTGGTTTTCTCATCCAGCACGCGCTGCGTAAAGCGCTCCAGCTCTTTCGGGCATTCATAATCCCGGGTTTCGCTCTGCGCCCATTCGCTGACTTTACTGACCCAGAGCGGCAGGTATTTGCTGCTGTAGCTGCGCTTGTCGACGCCCGAGCTGGCGATCATCCCCTCAACCTCATTCGCTACCGCGCGCCAGCGGTTTTTCATCTCAGCGATGCGGGCAAGGTTACGCTCATGTCGGGACTGTAGCGTCTCCGCTTCATCCGGCGGCAGCTTCAGCCCCGGCGTCTCACCCTGTAGCCAGGGCAGCAGCGTCGCAAGCAGCTGTTCCGGCCCGCTCCACTCCGCGACGATAACGCGCGCCACATCCAGCGTCAGCGGATAGCAGTGGCGTCGCCAGAAATCGGCGGCGGCCTGTTTCAGCAGCAACTGTTCATCTTCAATCAGCTGCTGTTCAAATAGCATGCCAGATTCAAAAGCGTTGAGATTGAGCATGCGCTGACAGAAGCCGTGGATGGTGAAGATGGCCGCTTCGTCCATCTGCCGTTCGGCGGCCAGCAACAGCGAAGCGGCATCCGCCGGGCTGGCGATCTGCTCCAGCAGCAGATTAAGCATGGCGTCGCCGCTCTTGCCGCGTACGCAGGCCAGCCGCAGCTCATGAATATTTTCACGGATACGACCGCGCAGCTCAGCCGTGGCGGCCTCGGTAAAGGTCACCACCAGAATCTCTTCCACCGACAACGGGCGACTGTATGCCCGATCGCCGCCCAATCCCAGCAGCAAACGCAGGTAAAGCAGGCCAATAGTAAAGGTTTTACCGGTACCGGCCGATGCCTCAATCAGCCGTTCTCCCTGTAAGGGCAACGTGAGCGGGTTTAGCCGCTCAGGTATCGGGTGACTCATTGCGTTTCGCTCTTCACCGGCAGGGAGCGTTGAAGCAGCGCGACTTCCTGCCAGGTTTTCCAGCCTGGCTGGCTGGCATAGCCCGGCTTGTCAGCAGCGTCGCCGGCAATTTGCGAAGTCATCGCCATGCCCTGATGCTCTATCACCGCTTTGCGGAAGAAATCCGCCACGCTGGCGGGCGTCAGCTGTTGGATCTGCGCAATCACCTTTTGACGTGTATCGAAAACGTAGTTCTGTCGATCAAAATCGCGGCTGTAGCGACTCGCTTCCTCATCCAGCGTCTGTGGACGCTGTTTCAGTTCATTAATCATCGCCTGTTGATACTGGTTAAACTCGTCGGTTTTCATCTCACGCAGGCGCTTTTCCGCCACCGGATAAAACGCCTGATAACGCTGCAGCAGATAAGCGGGCTGCTTGCTGTTGCTCTGCAACAGGAAACCTATTCCCCACTGGCGGCCAACCGGCATCTGGAAGGCAAACACCGCATAGCCCAACTGCTCCTGCGTACGCAGCTGGTTGTAAAACCAGGGCTGAACGATCTGGCTGAGCATGGAACTGTGCGCCATGCTCTGAAACTCGCTGTAGCCCAGCGGCACGTAAATCGCCGCCAACGCGGAGTCGGTGCTGCTGCCTCCTTTTTCCAGGTTAGCTTTGAGCGGTTTTTCAATGGCGACATAGTCGCTGTGCCAGTAATGAGTACCGTCGCTTTGCAGCTGCTGCTTCAGCTCGCCGCCCAACTGCACCACGCTCTGCGCGGAGAGGTTGCCCACCACCATCATTTCCGGCGTCGCGCTTTTCAACAGATTGTCGCGATAGGTCACTACTTCCTGCAGGGTAATGGCGCTTACCAGCTTGCGTCGCTCTTCGCGCTGGGTATAGGGCAGCTGCGACAACATCTGAATCGGCTGGATCGCCTGCTCAAACGCCTTGCCTTTTTCCGCTGCGGCCAGCTTTTCCAGATACCAGGATTTCGCCTGTTCCAGCTGTTGCGCATCTGGCGTAAAGGTGGCGTAGCCCTCCACCAGCTTTTTCAGCAGCGCGGGCAGGCGCTGAGTAAAGCCGCTGGCGTTAAACATCAGCCCGTCATCTTCGCTGGAAGAGAAACTGATGCCGCCCACCGAGGCCTGAGAATTCAACTCATCCAGCGCCAGGCTGGAGAGATAGTCGTTCAGGCCGAACAGCACCTGCTGACGCGCATCGCTAATCGCGCTTTTGTTACGCAGCGCCAGCGTAATGTTCGCTTTCGGTTCGCTGGCGTAAAACTGACTTGGCATCCAAAAGATGCGCATCCCGTAATCATTTTCCAGCTTCACCGGATGGGTATAGGTTTTGCCATCGGACGGAATCAGGGAAAAGTCGTCGGGAATGTAGGGGTTAAGCGTCGGCATAGCGAGCCTGATAGCATTGGCGCGCTGCTGCCAGTCGCTGAACTGCGCCGCGCTGATTTTATCTACCTCATAGGGCGCATTCACAAAATAAGCCTGTTTGTTATGCGGCTCCTGCGGGCTGATGTACCAGATGCGGGCATTCTGCGGCGTCATTGCCGCCAGACGCGCCTGAATCGCCGTTGGATCGTAGCGATCCGCCAGATAAGGCGCATCCAGCGTATGCTCAACCGGCACGCGCAGCATGGTGTCCGCCAGCCACTCAATGTAATCCATATCGCGCGTCAGCGAGGGATAGCGGAAGTCGAGCCCCAATACATGGGAAACTTCATCAAAGTAAGCTTTGTCGATCCCCTTGTCGCGCATCATGGCGATGTAGCTGAAAACAGCGGCCACCACTTCGTCACGTTGCGCCAGACCTTTATCGGTTAACGAAACGGAAACAGAGAAAATGCCGCCGTTGCGATCGTTCATCGGATCGGCGCCGGCATTGACGCCGTCCGCCAGCCCCTGATTTTGCAGCCAGTCGGCTAAGGTATTTTTGCTGCGGTTGCCCAGCAGATAGCTGATCAGCGTGTCGGTTTTGCTGCGAAACTTGTCGCTGTTGTTATCGATGCGAAACTCCAGCCTCAGCTGTTTGCGCGGCTGGGCCGGAACATAATGGATAATGATCCCTTTCTGCGCATCGGTCACGGCCGGTACATCGATCACTGGCACCGTGGCGTTATGGTTTGCCACGCGTCCAAAGGTTCGGGCGGCAATAGCGGCCATCTCCGCCAGCGGTTTATTGCTGTAGATCACCGCCTTCATCAGGTTAGCGGAGTAGTGCGCATGATAAAAATCAACCAGCGCCTGATGCAGCTTGCTGTTGGGTTTGTCGCGCAGGGTTTCAAGGTTGCCGCCGGAAAAGCGCGAGGCTGGATGGGCCGGATTCAGAGTTTCAGCGCCTACCTGCGCCATACGCAGTCCGTCGCGGGAACGCGCCATGGTCAGTTCAGCATTCACAGCGTGACGTTCGCGATCGGCATTGACCGGATCGAGCAGCGGCTCCGCCACGGCGTCCGCCAGGCGATCCACTGCCGGTTCCAGCGCCGCGTTTTCCACCTCCAGGTAGAACGCGGTGCGATAAGAGGCGGTGCTGGCGTTGTGACTGCCGCCATGTTTTTTCAGAAACTCCGCCAGATTATCGGGCTGCGGATAGCGCTTCGATCCCATCAGCACCATATGTTCCAGATAGTGCGCAAGGCCAAGCTGTTGGTCAGGATCGTCCAGCGACCCAATTGGCAGGGTAAGCGCAGCGAGCGATTTCTGGGCTGCTTTGTCTGACACCAGCAATACTGTCATACCGTTTTCCAGCCTGATGGCCTGATAGTCGCGTGGATCGTGATCACTCTTACGAATGGTTTCATTAACAGGCTGCCATCCGCCCTCTGCCCGCGCCACGGTGGTGACTGTGATAAAACTCAGCAGGATAGTGGCTACCCAGCGCGCGTGTATCCGCATTTAAACCCCTTACATTACCCTTGAAGCTGCGATGCTGTGCAACCGCAACCGAAAGTACCACAAAACACCACATCATCTGTTGTCAGCGATCAAGCGCGATGCCGCCGCCCGCCGCCCACTTTTTGAGTGCTATTCATCATTTTTATGCGCCTGCAGCATGGGGAGATACCATGTCTGCGCCGCGGCAATAATTTCCTGCATGCGCCTCTCATCAAGCACGCGACACAAACGTGCCAGGTAAGGATCGTTACCCTCGCCTTCTACCTGATAACCGCCCTGCCACGCCTGTAGCAGGCGATTGCGTGCTTTCTGCTGCGTGGCGTCGTCCAGCTGCAGCTCGCCGCTTTTGGCGTCAAAGCTCGCCTCCAGCCAGGCGCCGCCGCTTTTATTCAGCAGCATCAGCGGCTGGCACAGCCCTTCGCGGTAGCCCTCCACAAAGCGAGTGAGCGTCGCCAGCGCCTCGGCCTGCGGCAACGCGGCAAAGCGCCAGCAGCTCTGTTTGCGACCGTACATGCGGCTGCTTCCGCTGCCGCCAAGCGCGCAATAAACCAGATGTTCCAGCCACAGCAGCAGTCCGTCGTTCATGTTGAGTACGCCAGGACGCCAGCGTAACAGTCCATCAGCTTGCACCTGTGCCAGCCAACCGGTCAACAACAGGTCGCCAGATTGCAGATGGATCTCCCGGCTTTCGCCCTCGCTGCGCTGCGCGATAACTTCCTGCGCCACTTCCTGCATCTCTTCGGTTTGCGCCTGCCAGAAAAGCTCGCCGAAAGCGCCATAAGGTAAATTTCCGGCAGCACGATGGTGGGCATAGAGTTTTTCCGTATCCTCTCCGGTTACCAGCGCATTCAGCAACTGCGTGTTGATCTGGTAACGATCCAGGCTCTCCAGCGCAAAGGGTTCGCTGTCCGGCAGCTCGCTCTCTTCCAGCAGAAAGCTGACCCCCAGACGCTGTGAAAACCAGGCGCGCACCGGATGACGCCAGAAGCGCAGCAGCTGCTCCAGCGTCAGCTCCTCCAGCGGCAGGGCTGGCAGCCGCTGAACAAAATCCTGCTGCGGCTCGCCGGCGCCCAGCGCGGCCGGCAGCCATTCGCTGGCAAAGCTCCGGCAGTGCGCTTCAGGGTGGAAGTTTTCTGGCGCAAAGGGCATCCGGCTGTGGAGATGATGCATATGCGCCAGCACCCGCCGGGCGCTCTCATCAACCTCAAGCTTTTCGTCGCCCGGCAGGCAGAAGCTCTGCGCGATATAATCCATCAGCTCTGTGACCAATACCGAGGGATAGCGTTCCGTATTGTCCTGGATATCGCGGCCGATATAGCTGATATAAAGCTGCAGTTGAGCGGAGACCAGCGCCTCCAGAAACAGATAGCGGTCATCATCCCGTCGGCTGCGGTCCCCTCTGCGCGGCTGCTGCTGTATCAGATCAAAACCCAGCGGCGGCAGGGTGCGCGGATAAACGCCATCATTCATTCCCAGCAGGCAAACAACCTTAAAAGGGATAGAGCGCATCGGCATTAATGTACAGAAATTAATCTGACCGGCAAGGAAACGCTGACTGATGCGCTGCTGATCGAGCTGTCCGCGCAGGTCGTCACGCAGCAGCGTGACCGGAATCGCTTCCTCATAACGCGCCTCGCGGCCATGCTCGATAATCTGTTTCCACTGCTCTTCAATCAACAACAGCGCGGCTTCGGTATCGGCATCGCCGCTGAAAAACTGGCTCATCATGTCCCGACAGAGCGGCTGCCACGCCTCCAGGGTGCGCGGCGCGGCCAGTTTTTGCCGCCATTGATCCAGCTGCATCAGCAGTTCCGCCAGATGTCCCGCCAGCTCGCCGATGAGTCCACTCGATTCGTCATAAGGCAAAATGCCCTGCCAGTCGCCGTTATGGCTCTCCAGGGCGTAGCCCAGCAGCATACGCTGCAAACCAAAACGCCAGGTGTGCTGGCCGGTCACCGGTAGCGCCAGTTCTTCCACGCTGGCGTCATCCAAACCCCAGCGTACGCCTGACTCCATCACCCAGCGGCGCAACAGGCGCAAGCCCTCTTCATCAATCGAAAAGCGTTTTGCCAGCGCCGGGACTTCAAGCAGCGCCAGCACCTCTTCTGAGGCGAAGCGGCTGTCCGGCAAGCCGAGCAGACTCAGGAAAGCGGTAATAGCCGGGTGCGCCTGACTGGCGCGCCGGTCGGAGATGGCAAACGGCAGATAGCGTTCACGCGGCGCGTTAGCGAATACCGCCTGAATAAAGGGCGAATAGGCGTCGATATCCGCCACCATGACGATAATGTCGCGCGGCCTGAGCTCAGGATCTGCCTCCATCATCGCCAGCAGATGATCCTGCAACACTTCTACCTCGCGTTGCGCGCTGTGGCAGACCTGAAGCGAGATCGAACGATCGTCGGGATCGAGACGACGCTTTCTGCCGCTGTTTGTCAGCTCCGCCTGGCTCAGACCGATAACGGCGTTATCCTGCAGATTCAGCAGATCACACTGCATGGTTTGCAGCAGATTGTCGGGATCGACGTCAACAAAGGCGTCGACGTCGTTGTCAGACGCATCCATCTGACTGAGCAGGAAAAGGTTGTCGCGCCCGAGTTTGCCCCAGGAGGCAAGCAGCGGATTGGTTAACTGCTGTTCGCCGGCATCATTGAACAGACCGGCGGCGTGATCGGGATCGCTGAACAGCGCGCGCTCCTGCGTTGAGTCGTGCAGTCTGCGCCGACGGCTTTGCAGCTTCGCCAGAAAAGCATAATCCTGAATATCGCCCCAGTAATCACGGCAGGGATTGGTAAACAGCAGGTGGATATCGATATGCCTGCCCAACGCCTGCAGCGCCTGCAGATAAACCGGCGGCAACGCCGATATGCCGCAGATAAATACCCGTTTCGGCAGGTTGGCCGGGGGGCTGCTGGCGCTTTCCAGCGCCTGAATAAAGCGGGTATTGAGATTGCCGCGATGCCAGGCGGGCTGCCCCAGCTCGGCGGTATAGCTCACCAGATCGCGCCACAGCGCTGCCTGCCACTGCTGCGCCTCTCCGAGATTTTCGATCTTTTCTCGCTGCTCCCAGCGATTCAGCCAGTCGGCGCGGTAAACCAGATAGTTATCGAAAAGATCGGCGACGCGTGAGCTGAGCTGAAACAGCTTACGTTTATCACCATCATCGCTCAGGTAGTGTCGGAGCGAAACAAACTCTTCGCGCTCCAGCAGCATGGGCAGTCGGTTCATCAACTTCCAGCTCATGCTGGCTTTGGTAAACGCGCTCTCTTCCGGGATGCCGGGTAATACGCATTTGTACATATCCCAGATAAAAGCGGCGGGTAACGGAAAGTGAATATTGGCGGCAATGCCAAAACTCTGCGCCAGCTCCATTTGCAACCACTGCGCCATGCCCGGACTCTGTACCATCATCACTTCAGACGCGAACGGATCGGTTAAGGGATCGAGATCGATAATGGTCGCCGCCAGGGTTTTTAGCAGGTCGAGCTGATTGGAATGGTACACCCTGAACATGGGGACTCCTGTGGTAAAACGAAGGGACAGTGCAGCCCGGTCACTCTACCGCTTATCCACAGGCTTGCAAGTCTGTTGATCCCTTCGCGGCTAATTTCTTCTGTTACTTACAGCGCAGAATACTCAGCGCGGCGCGACGCTGGTGAGGTCCGGTCACCTCAGCCGTCTCCAGCTCGCATCCGCCTGGCCCGCCACGTCGGCTAAGATGGCTTTGCCAGCCAGGGATTTCCCGTCCGCTGAGACGCTGCGCCGCCGCCCGCCAGGCCTCCCGCTGCTGCCACTGCTGGCTGAAGCCGAGCGTGAGCGCGCGATGGTAGTTGAGCAGCGCGCTGACGCTCATCGCCAGCAGCAAAATAGCAAACAGCGTTTCCGGCAGGCTGAACCCCTGCTGTTTGCCGCTATAGCTGACACTGCTCCGCTGCAAGCGGACAAAAATCGATCCAGCCATGCGGCAGCAGATGCAGCCGGTTACCCTGATCTTCTGCCCAGTGCCATAACGCCAGTTCACGTCCCTCTCCTTCTCCACGCAGCAGCGCGCCTCCCTGTTCGTCACGCCGCAAACAGCTTCGCCAGCCAAAAGTTTTCTCCAGCTGGCACTGCCATTTATCGCCTGGCGGCCAGCTCAGGGTGGCGCCCCAGCGCAGCGCCGACTGCGCCTGGTAGTAATCCAGCATGTGTTGTCGCTCATCCGCCAGCAGCCCCATGTTCTGCGCCAGCTGCTGTCGGCTGGCGTACAGCGTGGCGCTGCCCATCAGCAGTACCATAATCACCATGCCGAGCGCGCTGTTGCCGTCTTGCTTCACAGATTTTCGCTCTCTACCCAGCTTTCAAGTGTGGTTTGCTGCTGTCCGGCCCGCCCACTCAGCTGCATTTTAACCAACGCGCCTTCCCGCAAGATGTGAAAATTTTCAATATGCAGAAAAGCGGGATCGGAAAGCTTTTCCCAACCGTTGCCGTCGCAGCTTTCCACGCCGCGCTGCATTTCGATCTGCTGCTGACGTAGCCGGTAGCCATAGGCTTCGCTTTCGTAGTGCGAAGCCCCCTCCCATTTTCCATTGCTGTTTTCATCCCATTTTACCAGCACGCATTGCCCCTGTGCGGCAATGGTCAGTGCGTTTCCGCTGCATTGCCCCTTACAGTAGCCTGCTCGCCGCACTGCTTTTTCCAGCGTCATCATGATTTGCTGTAATTCCTGCTGTAACTGCGCCCGCTGTTGCAGCGCCAGGCTTTCCCTCTGCAACAGCGGTAAAAAGCGGCCAACGCTTATCATCAGTACGCCGCCGATCGCCATTGCCACCAGCACTTCCGGCAGGCTAAATCCCCTGTTTTTCATTCGCAGCCCTCCATGCTGGTCTGGCATAAACGGATGCGGGCGCGGGCGGAGATGATCACACGCCAGCGCCCGGCGCCGTTGCCAAATTCGATACTGCCCGCTCTGGCAACATTGCGCCGTCCATAAAATCCTGGCTCGCCGTTAATCGCATAAATTTTCACGCCCGGATGGGGTGCCAGCAACATCAGACGCGTTGTCTCACAGTCCTGCGTCGACTTATCGCCGCTACCCAGGCACCAGCGTTCGCCTGGCATATGCCACAGCGGATAATCGCGGTTATGCCAGTTGGCATGGGCGCGCAGCCGCAGCAAAAAGCTTTGTAGCTGAAGCGCGGTTTCACGCAACTGCTGGCGCTGTTGCCAGCGCTGCCAGCCCTGTAGCGCGCCGATGCTCAATACGCCCACGATTAGCAAGACGATCAATAACTCAGCCAGGGTAAAACCCTGTGACAATACCTTTTTCATGCCGCGACTTTGCCGCCAGGCTCGCCATGCAGCAAGCGGCAACCTCTCTTTGTGGAAGCGGCTTTCCGGCAGATTTTCTCTACTCCGCACTCTGTTCCAGCGCAGCGTGATGTCGCTTCCAAAAAATTTTGAGCAATAAAAAACCCCGGCCGTTTGCACGCGCCGGGGTCAGAAGCCTTTCAGGCTGTGGATCAGATAGCGACCGGCGCCTTGATAGCCGGATGAGGATCGTACCCTTCGATTTCAAAATCTTCGAAGCGATAGTCGAACAGCGAGTCAGGTTTGCGCTTGATTACCAGCTTCGGCAGCGGTCGCGGCTCGCGTGTTAGTTGCAGGCGCGTCTGCTCAAGATGATTGCTGTAAAGATGGGTATCGCCACCGGTCCAGACAAAGTCACCCACCTCGAGATCGCACTGCTGCGCCACCATATGCACCAGCAGCGCATAGCTGGCGATGTTAAACGGCAGTCCCAGGAACACATCGCATGAACGCTGGTAGAGCTGGCAGGAGAGTTTGCCGTCAGCCACGTAAAACTGGAAAAACGCATGGCAGGGTGCCAGCGCCATCTGATCCAGCTCGCCCACGTTCCAGGAGGAGACGATGATACGGCGCGAATCGGGATCCGCTTTCAGCTGTTCCAGCACGCGGCTAATCTGATCGATCTCCTGCCCGCTGGCCGTGCCCCAACTGCGCCATTGCTTACCGTAAACCGGGCCTAAATCCCCGTTCTCGTCAGCCCACTCATCCCAGATGCTTACCTTGTTTTCCTTCAGGTAATCAATATTGGTATCGCCTTTCAGGAACCAGAGCAGCTCATGAATGATAGAGCGCAGATGACATTTTTTAGTGGTCACCAGGGGAAAACCGTCCTGCAGGTTAAAACGCATCTGGTGGCCAAAAATCGACAGCGTGCCGGTGCCGGTACGGTCATTTTTTTGCGTGCCCTCAGTCAGCACTTTCTGCATCAGGTCCAGATACTGTTTCATTTTTCCTCACGAAATTGTTGCTGCGGGCGACGACGATACGCCCAGATCATCATAACTACGCCCGCCAGAATCATCGGCACCGACAAAATCTGTCCCATGCTGATTACGCCATCAAACAGGCCAAGCTGCGCATCCGGCTGGCGGAAAAATTCGATGATGATGCGAAACGCGCCGTAGCCGATCAGGAACAGGCCGGAGACGCTGCCCATCGGGCGCGGCTTGCGGATAAAAAGATTAAGAATGATAAACAGCACCACCCCTTCCAGCAGCAGTTCATAGAGCTGCGACGGATGACGCGGCAGCACACCATAGGTATTCAGCAGGCCCTGCCACTGCGGGTGCGTCGCCGCCAGCGCTACATCCTCGCTGCGCGAGCCGGGGAACAGCATTGCCCAAGGCAGGTCCGGCGCCACGCGCCCCCAAAGTTCGCCGTTAATGAAGTTGCCCAGACGTCCTGCGCCCAGCCCGAACGGGATCAACGGCGCGATAAAATCAGAGACCTGAAAAAAGGTGCGTTTGGTACGACGGGCAAACAGCAGCATCACGATAATCACGCCCATCAGGCCGCCGTGGAATGACATGCCGCCATCCCAGACTTTGAACAGATAGAGAGGATTATCCAGGAACAGCGGCAGATTGTAGAACAGCACGTAGCCGATACGGCCGCCGAGAAAAACGCCGAGGAATCCCGCATAAAGCAGGTTTTCCACCTCTTCCTTTTTCCAGCCGCTGCCGGGCTTATTGGCGCGGCGTACCGCCAGCCACATGGCGAACACAAAGCCCACCAGATACATCAGTCCGTACCAGTGGAGCGAAACCGGTCCGATGGAAAAAATTACCGGATCAAATTCCGGAAAAGCGATATAGCCGTTAGTCATCTTTCACCATTCATTTTTCTGCCCTGAAAAAGTGGGCGGCGGCAACGCACGCTCAGCAACCCTGAGCAATTATGGCTGCGCATCATAGCACAGCCGTTTTTCAGGCGGGACGCGGAAATGTAAACGACGTTATCCGCTAACGGCCACCACGAATCAGGCCGCCCAGCCCGCGACGCTCCATAAAAGCGGAGACCAGATGACGCACCTCGGAAGCGGTTCGCGCCTGTAATCCCTGTTCGCTTAAATGTTGCGTCTCCTCGTGATCGAGGTGGCGCAGCAGATATTTTACGCGCGGGACATTTTTGCCGTTCATGCTGAGATGGCGGTAACCCAGGCCAACCAGCAGCGCCACGCACATCGGATCGCCGGCCATTTCACCACAAAGGCAGAGCTCCAGATTGGCCTGGCGGGCTTCCTGAGCGATGGCGCGCAGCGCGCGCAGCATGGCGGGATGCAGCGGGTCGTAGAGATTGGCGACGCGCGTGTTGTTGCGATCCACCGCCAGCAGATACTGCGTCAGGTCGTTGGTGCCCACCGAGACGAAATCGATGCGCGACGCCAGGTGTGGGATCATAAACAGCATTGAGGGCACTTCGATCATGATGCCGATACGCGGTTTCGGGATGGGATAACCCAGCATCTCTTCTACTTCGCGTCCGGCGCGATCGATTAACTGGCGCGCATCATCAATTTCATCAATGCTGCTGATCATCGGCAGCAGGATGCTGAGATTGCCCGATGCAGCGTTGGCGCGCAGCATGGCGCGCACCTGCACCAGAAAAATCTCCGGCTGATCAAGCGTCAGGCGGATGCCGCGCCAGCCCAGGCAGGGATTTTCCTCGCTGATCGGCATATAGGGCAGCTGTTTATCCGCGCCGACATCCAGCGTGCGCAGGGTGACGGGCTTGTTATGAAACAGCTGCAGCATTCCCTGATACTGCGCCACCTGCTCCTCTTCCGAGGGAAAGACGTTTTGCAGCATAAAGGGAATTTCGGTGCGGTAGAGGCCCACGCCATCCACCCAGCTATCGAGCGCCTGCTCATGTTCGGCGCTGAGACCGGCGTTAAGCATCACCTGGATGCGCTCGCCGCTTTTCAGCTCGCCGGGCTGCTCCACGCCCCCTTCCGCCATTTTGCTCAGCGCGTGCTCTTCGCTGATCAACCGCTGATATTCCTGAATCAGCACCGGTTCCGGGTCGATAAGCAGTTCGCCGCGATAACCATCCACAATCAGCAGCCGCTTGTTAAGCTGCTCGGGCAGGATATCCGCCCCCATGACGGTGGGTATGCCCATCGCCCGCGTCAGGATCGCCGCATGGGAGTTGGCGGCGCCGTCGCGCACCACCACGCCCGCCAGCCGCTCATGCGGCAGCTCGGCCAGGGTGGTGGCGGTGAGTTCGTCAGCGACCAGCACAAAACGTTCCGGCCAGGCATTGGGGCCTGACAGCGAGTCGTCAAGGTGAAACAGCAGACGCTGGCCGAGCACGCGCAGATCGCCGGCACGTTCACGCAGATAGCTGTCCTGCAGGCTGGCAAACTGGGCGGCAAATTTTTCAATCACCGTTTTAACCGCCCATTCGGCGACCGCCCCGTTGTCAATCTCGGCGAAGAGATCGTTTTTCAGGCGCGCATCGGAAAGCAGGTGGGAGTAAAGGTCGAAAATGGCGGCGCTCTCTTTCTGCACGCTGGCAGAAAAGCGCTTGCTGAAGCGGCGGAATTCGTTGGCCGCCTCGCTCATTGCCAGCGTCAGGCGCTCACGCTCCCGCTGCGCATCCAGGGTGGAGGCGGCGGAAACCTGTTCCAGCACCGGCTGCGTGGTATCGACCCAGCCGGGCGCCACCGCCACGCCAGGCGAGGCGGCAATGGCGCGAACGCGCGTCTGACGAAACTGACCAAACAGCTGTCCCATTTGCGACTGCGACAGCAGCGTCGCCATTTGGGTTGCCAGCGTGACGAGGAACGACTCTTCGCTCTCATCAAACTGACGATGTTCGCGCTGCTGAACCACCAGCACGCCCAGCAGCTGACGACGACTGATGATCGGCACGCCAAGAAAGGAGCGGTAGCGCTCCTCTTTCACGGCGGGAACAAATTTGAAGCTGGGATGGCTTTGCGCGTCGGCAAGGTTGATAGGTTCTGCGAGGCGTCCCACCAGCCCGACGATCCCTTCGTCAAAGGCCAGCGTAACAGTGCGTCCGCGCGGTTTTTTCAGGCCGCGCGTCGCCATCAGGTAGTAGCAGCGACGGTCGTGGTCGGCAAGATAAACCGAGCACACTTCCGTATCCATCGCCAGGCAGATTTCATTTACCAGGATGTCGAGTGCTTCAGTCAGACGCGGCGCACTCGCCACTTTTTCTACTATTTCGCGCAACTGAGTGAGCATAAGAAGCGTGGCCTATCCTCTTTTACGTCGATTGGCAGGCGTATTCCGCTGCACCGCACTCTCCTGCACAGACATCACCACGCCAGCGAATTCCTTCATTACGCGCCGGTAAACGTCGCGCTTAAAGGAGACAACCTGACGCACCGGATACCAGAAGCTGACCCAGCGCCAGCCATCAAACTCCGGCGTGCTGCTGTGTTGCACATTAATATCCGCGTCACTGCACATCAACTGCAGAAGAAACCACTTTTGTTTCTGGCCGATACATACCGGCTTTGTGTCCCAACGCACCAAACGTTTTGGCAACTTGTAACGTAACCAGTTACGGGTAGAAGCAAGAATACGAACATCTTTACGGTGCAACCCAACTTCTTCGAACAGTTCGCGATACATCGCCTGTTCGGGGGTTTCACCGGGATTGATGCCTCCCTGAGGAAACTGCCAGGAGTGCTGTCCGAAGCGCCTGGCCCATAAAACTTGTCCCTGCCTGTTACAGATTACGATACCAACATTCGGGCGGTAGCCATCATCATCGATCACCGGACTACCTCAAAGCTAAATTTGAATAGCCTGATTGTTTCACACTCCTCACAGGCGGTAAACCACTGGTTAGAGCGGTTTAGCTGGAATAAAACCTGGATAACTCACAGTGTTAAGCAAAGTTATAAACAGAAACGGTGGAATAAGATCAATTTTATTCACTTTTTCTGTGGATAGCTTTGTGAAGAACGCGGGAATGGCCTGAATAAACAATCAAGACAAATCCGATAAAAGCAAAAGGGCATATAAAAATAAAACATTAAAAACAAAAAGATAAACAAAAAAAATTGCCTAGAAAGTTCTGATAAGTTTCCCATATTGCGGTCGCGATCGGACTATTGGCTAAAGATCGAACGCCGTTGTTTTTATCCACAGAATATGCGCTAAGGTTACGCACGGAAGCAAAAATTTAGCACAAAAAATACGAAGTCAAGCCTGTAAATCGAACCAGTAGTGACTTTACCTGTTGGTTATCCCATCTTTCTGTGGATAACTACCACTGAGATCCTGTTCATTGTCGATAACAAACCGGGATAACCCGCCGCTGGTTGCGGAGACCCAATCCGATTCAGCGTAAAAAACCACGATTTATCATGTTATTATTCTGCTTACGCACAGCATCTGATTACAGAGCCTGTGTCACCATCCTCACCGCTCACTTTTTAACCGATACAGGATGCTTTATGCGTGAGATTCCCCTTCTGCCTGCGCCGCCGGAAAATGAAGCGGCC
The DNA here is from genome assembly GCF_044342975.1 of Pantoea osteomyelitidis. NCBI lineage: Bacteria > Pseudomonadati > Pseudomonadota > Gammaproteobacteria > Enterobacterales > Erwiniaceae > Pantoea > Pantoea osteomyelitidis. Next base: position 406,855 of record NZ_JBGFSN010000005.1, on the reverse strand, counting down.
CTGTTGCAACGAGCCCAGACGCTGGCTGGCCTCACGCTGGAGGCGCTGGCAGCGAAGATCGGCCTGCCGATGCCTGCAAACCTGAAACGGGACAAGGGCTGGGTCGGGATGCTGCTGGAACTGCACCTGGGCGCGAGCGCTGGCAGTAAAGCAGAGCAGGATTTCGCTCATCTCGGCATTGAGCTGAAGACGATCCCGGTTGACAGCGCCGGTCGCCCGCTGGAAACCACCTTTGTCTGCGTCGCCCCGCTGACCGGCAATAGCGGCGTCACCTGGCAGACCAGCCACGTACGCCATAAGCTGGCGCGCGTGCTGTGGATCCCGGTTGAGGGCGATCGCGCCATTCCGCTCAGCGCCCGCCGCGTGGGCGCGCCGCTGCTGTGGAGTCCGGATGCGGAGGAAGATCAGATGCTGCGCCAGGACTGGGAAGAACTCATGGATATGATTGTTTTAGGCCAGGTCGAGCGAATCAGCGCCCGTCACGGCGCTTATCTACAAATTCGTCCCAAAGCAGCGAACAGCAAAGCGCTGACGGAAGGGATCGGCGCCGACGGTCGGCCAATCATGACGCTGCCGCGCGGTTTTTATCTGAAAAAAAGCTTTACCGCGCCGCTGCTGGCGCGACATTTTTTACTGTAAGTCAGGCTGGCGGGATGCGTATAATCTTCGTTTACTTTCTGTTTAGGATTGAACTTACGCATGTTTGACTGGATTGCTGATCCCAATGCCTGGTTAGCGCTGGGAACGTTAACCATTCTGGAAATCGTTCTGGGTATCGATAATATTATTTTCCTTTCGCTGGTAGTGGCAAAACTACCAAAAAATCAACAAAACAGCGCGCGTCGCCTGGGTCTGATGGCCGCAATGATTATGCGTCTGGTCCTGCTGGCCTGTATCGCCTGGGTAGTAAGGCTCACCCATCCGCTCTTCTCGCTGTTGGATCATCCTTTCTCCGCGCGTGATTTGATCCTGCTGGGCGGCGGGCTGTTCCTGCTCTGGAAGTCGAGCATGGAGATACATGAATCTATCGAAGGCGGTGAAGAAGAACATAAAACCAACGTTCACTCGTTTTTCGGCGCTATCGTGCAAATCATGCTGCTGGATATTATTTTCAGCCTGGATTCGGTGATTACCGCGGTCGGCCTTTCCGATCATCTGTTTATTATGATGGCGGCGGTGGTGATTGCGGTGCTGGTGATGATGTTTGCCGCACGCGCGATTGGCGAGTTTGTCGATCGCCATCCGTCGGTGAAAATGCTGGCGCTGGCGTTCCTGATTCTGGTGGGTTTCACTCTGATTCTGGAAAGTTTCAACGTGCACGTTCCAAAAGGCTACATCTACTTCGCTATGTTCTTCTCGATGGCGGTTGAAAGCCTGAACCTGATGCGCAGCAAGAAAAGCAAAGCCTGATAAAGTCAAGGGCGAGGAATGCTCGCCCTGGATTTTCGGAATCCTGCGATTAATCTCAACGGTAAAAAGATCTATTACTACACTTTGTGGCTGTGACGAGTGTAATCGGGGAGAAAGCAGGATGAGAGGGTTGGCTGGCGTAACATTACTGGCGGTAGGTTTGTTGTTGAGCGGATGCAGCAGTGATTATGTGATGGCGACAAAGGATGGTCGTATGATCATGACGGAAGGCAAGCCCACCATCGATCAGGAGACCGGTCTGGTACAATATACTGACCGCTCCGGCCATGAAATGCAGATCAATGGCGATGAAGTCTCGACCATGATTGAGCGTTAAGTGCCAAATGTCGTCGCCTGCTCTGTTTTTCCTTTCAGGCAGGCGATTTCCCGAACTTTCCCCCCTTCCTTCTCCGGCATTCCGCGCGCTATAGTCCCAAGGGACACAACATTCCATTCCATAAAGACAAAGGAAGCCGGCAATGCACTATCACCGTATCCCCCACAGCACGCTGGAAGTAAGTCAGCTGGGACTGGGAACCATGACGTTTGGTGAGCAAAACAGCGAAGCCGACGCGCATGCACAACTGGATCTGGCTGTCAGTTGCGGTATCAACCTGATCGATACCGCGGAAATGTATCCGGTGCCGCCGCGCCCGGAAACCCAGGGTTTGACCGAAAAATATATCGGCAGCTGGCTGAAGAAGCGCGGCAGCCGTGACAAAATCGTGCTGGCGAGCAAAGTCGCCGGTCCGTCGCGCGGCAGCGATGCCTCAATTCGTCCAAACCAGGCGCTGGACCGTAAGAATATTCGTGAGGCGCTGGAAGCCAGCCTGAAGCGTCTCAACACCGATTATCTCGATCTTTATCAGCTGCACTGGCCGCAGCGACAGACCAACTATTTTGGCAAGCTGGGCTATCAATACAGCGAAACCACGGCGCCAGTTACCTTGCTGGAAACGCTGGAAGCGCTGACCGAGCAGGTGCGCGCCGGGAAGATCCGCTATATCGGCGTCTCAAACGAAACTGCCTGGGGCGTAATGCGTTATCTGCAGATGGCGGAAAAGCATGAGCTGCCGCGCATCGTGACCATTCAGAATCCCTATAGCCTGCTGAACCGCAGCTTTGAAGTGGGTCTGGCAGAGATCAGTCAGCACGAAGGCGTGGAGCTGCTGGCCTATTCCAGCCTGGCGTTCGGCACCCTGAGCGGCAAATATTTGCACGGCGCGAAGCCTGCAGGCGCGCGCAATACTCTGTTCAGCCGCTTTACCCGCTACAGCGGCGAGCAGTCGGAAAAAGCGATCGCCGAGTATGTGGCGTTGGCGCAAAAACATGGCATGGATCCGTCCCAGATGGCGCTGGCCTATGTGCGTCAGCAGCCGTTCGTTGCCAGCACCCTGCTGGGCGCGACCACGCTGGAACAGCTGAAGGTGAATATTGAGAGTTTTAACCTGACGTTAAACGCCGATATTCTGGAAGAGCTGGAAGCGATTCATCGCCGCTATACCTATCCAGCGCCGTAAGTTTATTTGTTGTAATAAACCGTGCCGTTTTCCAGACAGGAAGCGGCACGCAATAAAAAACCAGCCTTTTCCACCTGCGAAAATCACCTTGCGGTTAATTCCTCTCCTGCCATAAAATAAATCCTCTTTTTCCCCAAAAACTAATCAGGCTAATGAAACACTGAATTAAACAAATACCAACCTGATTTTTACACGTTAATTAATCGCTCTACTAAAAGGAATTAGTATGAAAAACAGGGACGCCGCACGCCAATTCCCTCTCGGATATATCCTGCTTAACACTTTATTTTTACGAAAAAAATTAAACGCAACAGATAATAACCTTACCGCAAATTTTATTTTTAATTTTTAGTCGTATAGTTGTTAAGGAAAATAACGATGAAAAAAGGATACTGGATCGTCAGGGGCGACAGAACCTCCTGCGGCGGCATTGTACTGGAAGGACATCCGGGAAAAACCATGGCCCGAAGCCCTGTTGCGATAACGGGCAGCGCAGCGTCATGCGGGAAATATCCGGGCAACTACTTCATTGTTGGCGGCTTTTGCGGAGAGAAAATAGCAGGACGCTGCGTCGCCAGCACGCTTTACAGCTATGTAAATTGCCCGTGCAATGCTCAGCTGATTCCTTCTCAAACCTGGGCGTGGCATCGGCTTTGTCCGAAAAGAAACGAAACAACCCCATTCTTTAAAAAACCCTTAATAGCAGAACCGGTGCAGCATGCGCAGTCCGTGAGAAAGAATGCGCGGGAAATCACGCTGACCCTGGGAATTTTCTTTGACGGAACCGGTAATAACGCGGTGAATACAGAAAATATGCTGAAAGCCTATACGGCGCAGCATTATGACCTGAGCGATCCCGAGGCAGAAGGTATTCTGGCGCAATGCGCGCGTGAAAATATGGGCGTTTCAGGTACCGGGGCAACCAGTTATATTGGGTATTATACGAATGTGCACTGGATGAAAACATTGTATAAAGCTGACATCCCTCCGAAAACCGGCTTTTTCCAGAAAGCAATTTACGTGGAGGGTATCGGTACGGAGGCCGGAAAACCGGACAACCTGATTGGGCAGGGATTGGGAATCGCAGATACTGGTGTCATTGCGAAAACCGATAACGCTATCACCCAATTGTCGCAGAGTATACGTAACGCGATCACAGATATAAAATTCAAGCTGGCTGATGCATCTTTGACGATTAAGTCCCTCCAGTTTGATATTTTCGGCTTCAGTCGCGGCGCGGCGGCTTCCCGCCATTTTGCTAACCGTATTCATTCCGAAGATGCTGCCATCATCAACGCCATCCGTCAGGGAATGGAAGGCACTGAGTATAACGGCGCGCCGGCCGGGAAAATCCGCTTTATCGGTATATTTGACAGCGTGGCCGCCATCGGGACACCGATGAACGGCCTGAACCCGCACAGCGCTGATACTGGCGAGGTGAAACTTGCGCTGCGTCCCGGCGTGGCGGAAAAGGTGTTTCATATCACGGCGCAGCATGAGTGCCGCTTTAACTTCGCCCTGAACAGCGTGCGCCCGGCCTGGCCGGAGCTGGCGTTGCCCGGCGTGCATTCCGATATCGGCGGCGGCTATCTGCCGGCGGTGAGAGAGAACCTGTTTCTGAGTCGCCCGGAAACCAATACGGTATTGCTCAGCCATCCCGGTGAAAAAACCTTCGCTTATCAAAACGCCATCAAACAGCGTGAACTTCTGGCTGCCTCTCCCGCCATTGCGCCGCTGCTGCGCAGTCATGAAATCGCGACGGAAACCTGGTATGACGATCGGCTGCCTCAGGACAGGTATGGCAGATTTCAGAAGCGCAGCTATGCAGCGCTGACGCTGCGCAACAGGATAGTGAAAAATGACTGGTCGAAAGTGGCGCTGCGGACGATGCTGGACGCCGCACAGGAAGCGGGCGTGATGTTTGATCCCCTTCGCGAGACTAACAAAGAATTACACCTTCCTGATGAACTTGCTCCTCTTTGTGAAAAAGCGATCGCAATGGGAAAAGCGGTGCGTTCGGGTCGTTCCCTGCACATATTTACTCAGGATGAGATGAATAAGATAGCGAAGGAATATATTCACTGTTCGGCAAACTGGAATGCAGTCTTAATGGACGCGGCGGGCGTAAATCGCGGCGGGGCTTCGCTCGCAGAGGTCACCGGCTTCGTCAATCGCCCCGATGAGTACTGGAAGCGCACCACATACAACATGGACGGAAAAAAAGTATGAAACCAACAGCACTATTTTCTCTTCTCTTTGCCCTGGCGCTGACCGGATGCCGGGCTGGCGAACCCTCAACGCCGGAGGAAACCGGCGCAATGCCTTACGGGAAATGGGGTTTCGCCTTTTTCACGCCTAAAGCCCTGCCTGCTACAGTGAATTATGTCGCCATTATTGATGCTAAAAAGGTAGTGTACACATACCGTACGCTGGATGGCGTTCAGGGAAATCCCGACAGCATTAACAAGTGGGATAATCGGGTAAGAAGACACGCCTATTTCAATAAAGCCCGACATCCGCCGGTGGTAATGCTGTTCTGCTGGGATTCCATTATCGACAAAAAAACCTACGAAACGCGTATCACCTTTCCGGAAAGTATCCGCAAACAGATGCTGACGCCGACCGGTAAAGACAGTTACGGAAATACAGCATGGTATAACACGCTTCTGTTCGGGCTGGCACCGGAAGGCAAGGTCAGGATCTGGCTACAGAACAGCGCGGGCAGAGATCATTTGCCGGTGGAGCCGAAAAAAATCACCAGCCTGTCCGGGGATAAGCTGGATGTCTGTAAAGAGGTTCCTAACAAAATCGATTTTTCCTACAGCATTCCAGATGGATATGATCCGGATATAAAAAACTTCATCAAAGACAAAACCTACCCCTACGGCAGCTGGTAGAGCATGAGCTGATTTTCCCGGTAGCCGCTCCTTATGGCGTTGAGCGGCACCGGAACAGCAAAGGAATATATTCACTGTTCGGCAAACTGGAATGCAATCTTAATGGACGCGGCGGGCGTGAATCGTCGCGGGGCTTGGCTCGCAGACGTCACCGGCTTCGTCAATCGCCCCGATGAGTACTGGAAGCGCACCACATACAACATGGACGGAAAAAAAGTATGAAACCAACAGCATTACTCTCTCTTCTCTTTGCCCTGGCGCTGACCGGATGCCGGGCTGGCGAACCCTCAACGCCGGAGGAAACCGGCGCAATGCCTTACGGAAAATGGGGCTTCGCCTTTTTTACTCCCAAAGCCCTGCCTGCGACGGTGAATTATGTCGCCATGATTGATGCTAAACAGGTAGTGTACACATACCGTACGCTGGACGGCGTTCATGAAAATCCTTACAGCGTAGGAAAATGGGATGACAAGCTGATGAGATTCCCTTATTTCAACAAAGCCCGCCATCCGCCAATGGTGATGCTGTTCTGCTGGGATTCCATTATCGATAAAAAAACCTATGAAACGCGCATCACCTTTCCGGACAGCATTCGCAAACAGATGCTGACACCGACCGGAAAAGACCATCTCGGGAAAACAGCCTGGTATAACACCCTTCTGTTCGGACTGGCGCCGGAAGGCAAGGTCAGGATCTGGCTACAGAACAGCGGTGGAGGCGAAAATTTGCCGGTGGAGCCGAAAAAAATCACCAGCCTGTCCGGGGATAAACTGGATGTCTGTAAAGAGGTTCCCAACAAAATCGATTTTTCCTACAGCATTCCAGATGGATATGATCCGGATATAAAAAACTTCATCAAAGACAAAACCTACCCCTACGGCAGTTGGTAGAGCATGAGCTGATTTTCCCGGTAGCTGCTCCTTATGACGTTGAGCGGCACTGGGATAGTTAAGGAGCACATCCACTGTTCGGCAAACTGGAATGCAGTCTTAATGGACGCGGCGGGCGTAAATCGCGGCGGGGCTTCGCTCTCAGAGGTCACCGGCTTCGTCAATCGCCCCGATGAGTACTGGAAGCGCACCACATACAACATGGACGGAAAAAAAGTATGAAACCAACAGCATTACTCTCTCTTCTCTTTGCCCTGGCGCTGACCGGATGCCGGGCTGGCGAACCCTCAACGCCGGAGGAAACCGGCGCAATGCCTTACGGGAAATGGGGTTTTGCCTTTTTCACGCCTAAAGCCCTGCCTGCTACAGTGAATTATGTCGCCATGATTGATGCTAAACAGGTAGTGTACACATACCGTACGCTGGATGGCGTTCAGGGAAATCCCGACAGCATTAACAAGTGGGATAATCGGGTAAGAAGACACGCCTATTTCAATAAAGCCCGACATCCGCCGGTGGTAATGCTGTTCTGCTGGGATTCCATTATCGACAAAAAAACCTACGAAACGCGTATCACCTTTCCGGAAAGTATCCGCAAACAGATGCTGACGCCGACCGGTAAAGACAGTTACGGAAATACAGCATGGTATAACACGCTTCTGTTCGGACTGGCACCGGAAGGCAAGGTCAGGATCTGGCTACAGAACAGCGCGGGCAGAGATCATTTGCCGGTGGAGCCGAAAAAAATCACCAGCCTGTCCGGGGATAAGCTGGATCTCTGCAAGGGAGTGACTAATCACACTCGTGGATATGGATATACAAAAACCACTAAAGACTTCATCAAAGACAAAATCTACCCCTATGGAAGCTGGTAGAGGCAGCGCCTGACCGCATATCCACTCGCTCAGAGAAAACGGCCTGCATCCTGTCGTCCGGATGAAGGCCGCTTCTTTTACCGGGCAACGAAAATTCACGCCAGGCCCACTCTCCTCAGCCTGGCCGCCTTTTCCACCATAAAACCGCGATCGCCGCCGCAAACAGCACGCCAAAGCCAACGCCGGTCGCCACGGCAGGCGCACCCGCCCTGATTGCCAGAGTATAAAGCCCGAGCATAATCAGCATCGCGCCATTTTCACCCAGGTTCTGCACCGCAATGGCGTTGCCGGCACCCACGCTCTGCTTGCCGCGCGCCTGTAACAGCGCATTCAGCGGCACCACAAAAAAGCCGCCCAGCGCGCCGATAACAATCAGCACCAGGTAAGCATTCATCAGGCTGTGCTGCAATGAGAACACCACCACCATCACGCCAATCAGCACGCCCGCAGGCATACAACGTTTTACCGTCTCCAGCGTCACCAGCTTCGCCGCTGCGCCCGCGCCCAGCACGATACCTATCGCCACCATCGCATTCAGCATGGTGGGCGTTTTGTTATCGCTGATGCCCAGCGCGACCGGCACCCACAGCACCAGCAAAAAACGCAGCGTTACCCCGGCTCCCCAGAACAGGCTGGTGCCCAGCAGCGAGAAGCGGGTTTCACCGTTGCGCCACAGCAGCGCGCAGGCATGAAGGAAACTGCGCAGCATCGCGGCGAAATGCCAGCTCTGCCCCGGTCGCGCCGCATGTAGTTTAGGGATAAACAGGTTGGCCGCAACCGCGAGGGCATAGGTCAGCGCGCAGGCGACGAGCGCCGCCAGCAGATGCCAGTCTGCGAGAAAACCGCCCGCCACCGAGCCGAGCAGAATCGCGGCGATGGTGGAACCTTCCATCAGGCCGTTGGCCTTCACCAGCTTTTCACCGCGAGTAATCTCGCCGAGGATGCCATATTTGGCGGGTGAATAAGCCGCTGCGCCAACACCGACCAGCGTATAGCCGAGAAACGGATTCAGCCCCACGCAGATCGCCAGCGCCCCCAGCAGCTTCAGCGCATTCGCCACCATCATCACGCGTCCTTTGGCAAAGCTATCCGCCATCTGGCCGACAAAAGGAGCGAGCAGAATATAGGTAGCGACAAACAGCATCTGCATCACCGGCTGGCTCCAGTCGGGGTAAAGCTGATTTTTCAATACCGCCAGGGTGGCGAACAGCAGCGCATTGTCGCCGAAGGCCGAGAAAAACTGCGCCACAATCACCGCCAGCATGCCGCGGGAAACCAGGGAAAGCTCAGGGTTCGGGACGGCGCTCATGCGCGCTCCTCTTCAGCCATTTTTTTCAGGGTGACAAAATCGGGTTTGCCGCTGCCCAGCAGCGGTAGCTGCTTCAGCACGCGGATATCGCGCGGCAGCGCCAGCTCCGGCACGCCCCGCTCACGCGCCGCCTGTTGCAGCCGTTCGCGGTTCAGATCGCTGTCGGTAGTAAACAGCACCAGCGCTTCGCCGCGACTGCCATCCGGTCTCACCGAAGCGGCGTGCTGCTTGTCGGGCGATGCGGCAAGAGCAATCTGCTCAACGTTCTCCAGCGAGATCATCTCCCCGGCGATCTTCGCGAAGCGCTTCACGCGCCCCTGAATCTGCACAAAACCGCCCTCATCAAAGCTGACGATATCCCCGGTGTCATACCAACCCGGCTCCATCGCCCCCTCGCCGTTGTCGGCTGCGGGCGGCTCCAGCACGCCGGGATTTTCCACCCGCAGGTAGCCATTCATGATATTGGGGCCGCGCAATTGCAGGCGGCCGCCCTGTTCAATACCTGGCACGACCATCAGGCGCGAATCCATCCCCGGCAGGATGCGCCCCACGGTATGCGCCTTCGCCGCCATCGGCACGTTAATCGCCACCACCGGCGCGCATTCGGTCACGCCATAACCTTCCAGAATGCGGATGCCATACTTATCCATATAGAGCTGCCGCGTGTTCTCCTGCAACTTTTCCGCCCCGGCCACCACGTAACGCAGGCGGGCAAAATCGTAAGGATTGGCGAAGCGCGCATAGTGGTCAAGGAAGGTTGAGGTGCCAAACAGCACCGTACAGTTACGGTCGTAAACCAGCTCCGGCACGATGCGGTAATGTAGCGGGCTGGGATAGAGAAACACCTGAGCGCCGGTCATCAGCGGGGTAAACAGCCCGACCGTCAGGCCGAAGGCGTGAAACAGCGGCAGCGCCGCCATAAAGCGATCGCGCGGCGTAAAGTCCGCCACGGTGCGAATCTGCTCCACGTTTGCCAGCAGGCTTTTATGGGAGTGGACGACCCCTTTCGGATTGCCCTCCGAGCCGGAGGTAAACAGCACCATCGCCGCTTCCTCCGGCTGTAGCGCCACCTGCGCGCGTCGCGGCATCAGCAGATGCGCGAAGATCCAGAGCTTATCCTGCAATGTCACGGTATCGCGCAGATCCTCCAGGTAGATCCACTGCACCTCCGTTAAGGCTTCCGGCAGATGCCAGAGCTTGCCTTTATCCAGAAACTGGCGCGAGGTAAATACTGTTTTTACCTGTGAAGCGGTCAGCGCGGCGCGCACGCCGTTGACCCCGGCGGTATAGTTGAGCATCGCCGGCACGCGGCCACGCAGCGAAGCGCCCAGGATCGCCGCCGCCGAGACGGTGGCGTTCGGCAGCAGCAGGCCGATAACTTCGCCCTGCCCGCTGTAGCGCTCCAGAATCCGCCCTACGCCCAGCGCTTTTTTCAACAGGCCGCTGTAGCTGTCGGGCTTGAAATTACTATCTTCGATGCAGGGTTTGAACCAGCCGTAGCGGGCGCGCGCATTGAGAAACGCCTCAAACAGGGTTTCACGTGGACGCACCGCCATGCGCGCCTCCATCATCACATGATGCAGGTGTTCACCAGCCAGAATGCGGCGATCCCGCGCCCGTTTGGCCTCCGGCATCGGAATGCGCGTTGCAGGCAGCACGCTCAGCGTAATGCGTGGAAACAGACGACGCTTGAAAATGCCCGTCAGACGGCCAAACGGCGTATATTCCGCCCCTTCAATGCGCAGCGGCACCACGTTGGCCTGAGATTTCGCCGCCAGGAAACCCGCGCCGCTGTAGATTTTCATCAGCGAGCCGGTCACGGTAATACGACCCTCCGGGAAAATCACTACCGGACGACCGGCATTAATGGTGCGCACCAGGTATTTGATCGACATTGGTTTATTGGGATCGAGCGGCACAAAGTCGATATAAGGCGCAAGCAGGCGCATAAACCACTGGTCGCTAATGCTGGAGTAGACGGCAAACACCGGTTTGATCGGCAGGAACAGCGCCAGCAAAACGCCGTCCAGAAACGACATATGGTTGGGAGTAATCAGCACTTTCTCTTTGTGCAGTCCCGAGAGGTCGCCGCGAAGTTCCACGCGCCACAACAGGCGGCACAACAGACGCAAGAATTTGAATAACATGCCAGCTCCTTAGCATGGTGAAAAAGGGCTATAACGATGCAGGATCCCGAGGCTTTCGACAAGAGCGGGAGCGGAAATGTGTGGCGTGGCGTTCAGCAAGCAGCGTGCGCAGGCCACCAAAAGCGACCTGCGCCAGAGAAAGGTTATTGCGGCAGCGTCTCTTGCTGCCAGCCGCCGCCGAGCGCGGCGATCAGCGCGACGCTGCTTACCCACTGCGTGCTCTGCAACGACAACAGACTTTGCTGCGCGCTGAGGCTGCTGTTTTCCGTGGTGGCGACATCCAGATAATCGATCATTCCCGCTTCATACTGATTACGCGTCACCCGCGCCGACTCTCCTGCGGCATCGGCGGCGCGCTGCTGCGAGGCGATCTCCCCCTGCAATGTATTGAGCTCCACCAGGTTATCTTCCACTTCCTGCATTGCTTCCAGCACCGTCTCGCGATAGCTGGCGGCGCTGGCGTCATAAGCGGCGCGCGCCTGTTCCACCTGCGCCGAGGTCGCGCCAAAGTCGAGCAGCGTGCCGCTCAAATCCGGCCCAAGCGACCAGACGCGATTCGGCAAGGCGAAAAGGTTATGCAACGCCGAGGCGCTGGTGCCGCCGCTGGCGCTCAGGGTCAGATCGGGGAAGTAACCGGCGATCGCCACGCCAATCGCCGCGTTAGCCGCCGCCACGTTGCGTTCGGCGTAAGCGATATCGGGACGGCGCTGTAGCAGCTGCGACGGCAGCGCGCCCGGCACCACGGGTAGCGTGGCGTTCAGCGTTGCGGGCGACAGCGCAAACTCCGCCGGCGCTTTGCCCACCAGCAGCGCAATGGCGTGCTCCATTTGGGCGCGCTGCCACTGATAATCCTGCGCGGAGGCGCGGGCGCTCTCCAGTTGCATCTGCGCCTGCGCCAGGGTGGCGCGCGACTCGCTGCCCGCCTGGTATTTATTCTCAATCACCGTGAGATAGCGCTGATAGGCCGCTACGCTCTGCTGATAAAGCGCAATCTGCTCATCCATAATGCGCAGCTGAAAATAGTCCTGCGCCAGCTCCTTTTGCGCGCTCAGGGTGATATTCGCCAGCTCGGCAGCGCTGGCCTGGGCGCTGGCGCGATTCTCCTCCAGCGTGCGGCGCAGTTTTCCCCAGAGATCCAGCTCCCAACTGGCGCTCAGCTCTGCGCTGTGGCTGCTGCTGTCGGTGCGCTGGCTCAGGGTGCTGCTGCTGGCGCGGCTGCCGCTGCGTGTGATGCTGGCGTCATAGCCCAGCGACGGAAACAGATTCGCCCGCGACTGCGAAGCGAGCGCCTGCGCCTGCCGATACTGCGCCGCATAGTTGGCGACGTTCTGGTTGGAGATGCTTACCTGGCGCAGCAGTCCATCCAGCGTGGCGTCATGGTAAACCGCCCACCACTCGCCTTTGCTTTTTTCATCCTGCGGCGTGGCCTGCTGCCACCCTTTCGCCTCTTTGAAGTGCGCGGGCAGCGTCATGGCAGGACGCTGATAGTCGGGTCCGACAGTGCAGCCGCTCAGCAGCAGCCCTATCACTATTGGGGTAAAACCAAACAACTTTTTCATCAATCAGGATTCCGCAGAACGCCAGCGACGCCACTGGCGTCCCGAAGCGCGGCTCAGTCGGTCGAGCCAGAGATAAACCACCGGCGTGGTAAACAGCGTTAACAGCTGGCTAAGCGCCAGCCCGCCAGCAATCGCCAGCCCGAGCGGGCTGCGCAGATCGGCATCGCCGCCGCTGCCCAGCGCCAGCGGCAGCGCGCCGAAAAAGGCGGCCAGCGTGGTCATCATGATGGGACGAAAACGCATCAGGCACGCCTGGATAATCGCCTGCTGCGGCGAAACGCCGAGGCGACGCTCCGCGTCCAGGGCGAAGTCGATCATCATAATGGCGTTTTTCTTTACGATGCCGATCAGCAGAATAATGCCGATCAGCGCGATTACCGTGAGCTGAGTATTCGTCAGCAGCAACAGCAACAGCGCGCCCACCCCCGCCGAGGGCAAGGTCGAGAGAATGGTGAGCGGATGGATATAGCTCTCATAGAGCACGCCGAGCACAATATAGACCGCCGCCAGCGCGGCGATGATCAGCCACGGCATGGTCGCGGTGAGGTCAGAAAAAGCTTTCGCCGTACCCTGGAAGCCCGCCTGAATTGTCGACGGCAGGCCAATTTTCGCCATCGCCTGTTTGATCAGCGTCTGCGCCTGCGCCAGCGAGACGCCGTCGTTCAGGTTGAAGGCCACGGTACTGGTGGCCGACTGTCCCTGATGCGCCACCGACAGCGGCGCGTTGCCGCCCTGAAAGCGGGCGAAGGCGGAGAGCGGCACGCGGTCGCCGCTATCGTTGATAACATACAGCTGCTGCAAAATTTCCGGGTCGCGCGTGTAGCTATCCTGTAGCGTCATCACCACATGGTACTGATTCAGCGTGTGATAGAGCGTGGCGATCTGGCGCTGGCTGAAAGCGTTATTCAGCAGGGTATCCAGCATAGCCACATCCACGCCGAGGCGCGTGGCACGGTCGCGATCGATATCGATCACCACTTCCTGACCGCCGGTCTGGGCATCGGAATCAACGCTGTTGAGCTGCGGGATCGCCGCCAGCGCCTGCTGCACCTTTGGCGTCCATTCGCGCAGCGTATCGAGATCGTCCGCCTGCAAACTGTACTGATACGTGGCGTTGGCGCTGCGTCCGCCGATATGCAGATCCTGCGCCGCCATCAGAAACAGCTGTGCGCCGGCAATATGGCGCGTTTTGGCGCTCAGCCGGTTCGCCACTTCGGTGGCGCTGGCGTCGCGCTGGTCCAGATCCTTAAGATGCACAAAGAAGTTAGCGCTGTTGCGCGAGCCAAACATCCCGCTGCCCATCGAGGACATCACCGCGTCTACCGCCGGATCGGATTCGATGATTTTGGTGAAGGCCAGCATCTTCGGCTTCATCGCCTGGAAGGAGATGTTCTGATCGGCGCGCAGCGCGCCCATCAGCAGGCCGGTATCCTGATTAGGGAAGAAGCCTTTCTGCACCACCGAATAGAGAAACAGATTGAGCAGAACCGTAAGCAGCAGGCTGAGCATGGTCAGCTTCTGATGGCGCATCACCCAGTTCAGCGCGCGGGCATAGGCAGCCAGCAGACGGTTGAGCTGGTTCTCAATAAACTGATAAAGCGGATGCGGACGCTTGCGAACCGCAGACTTAGGCTTCAGTAAACGCGAACAGAGCATCGGCGTCAGGCTGAGGGAGACAAACATTGAGATCACCAGCGACACCGTCAGCGTCACGGCAAATTCACGAAACAGGCGACCCACAATGCTGCCCATTAGCAGAATCGGAATAAACACCGCCACCAGCGACAGGGTCATCGACAGCACGGTAAAGCTCACCTCATGCGCCCCGCGCAGCGCTGCACGCAGCGGACTGAGTCCCTCTTCGATATGGCGCGTAATGTTCTCCAGCACCACGATGGCGTCATCCACCACGAAGCCGGTGGCGATAATCAGCGCCATCAGCGACAGGTTGTCGAGGCTGTAGCCAAGCAGATACATCACCGCGCAGGTGCCGATCAGCGAAACCGGCAGCGCCAGCGCCGGAATGATCACCGCCTGCAGGTTACGCAGAAACACAAACACCACCGCGATCACCAGCAGTATCGCCACCAGCAGCGTCTCTTCGGTATCGTAGAGCGAAGCGCGCACCGTGGGCGAACGGTCGATCACCAGTTTCAACTGCGTATCCGCTGGCAAATCTTTTGTAAGCGATGGCAGCTGCGCCTTGATGGCGTCGATGGTCTCCAACATGTTGGCACCCGCCTGGCGCGTTACGCCAACCATCACCGCCGGGGTGGCGTTGAGGTAGCCGACGCTGTATTTGTCCTCCACCGAGTCGTACACGGTGGCGACATCGTGCAGGCGCACCGCTTTGCCATCCTGATAGCTGACAATCAGGTTGCGATACTGCGCCGCCTTGTCAAGCTGGCCGTTGCTGTCCACCACCCACGACTGGCTGCTGCCCTGCAACATTCCTTTCGGCAGGTTGGTGGTGCTGTTGGCGATGGCGCTGCGCACCGTGTCGAGGGAGATACCGTAGTGCGTCAGCTTGAGCGGTTGCAGATCGATGCGCACCGCCGGCAAGGCGCTGCCCATCAAGGATACGGAGCCGACGCCCTGTACCTGCGCCATTGCCTGCTCGATCTTGCTCTCGGCCAGATCGTACAGCTCGCCCGGCGTACGCGTGGTCGAGGTAAGCGCCAGCATCACGATCGGCGCATCGGAGGGGTTGGCTTTACGGTAGGTGGGCAGCGACTCCATGCTGCTCGGCAGCAGGCTGCGCGCGGCGTTGATCGCCGCCTGCACGTCGCGCGCCGCGCCGTTGATGTCGCGGTTGAGGTCAAACTGCAAAATAATGGTGCTGGAGCCCTGGGAACTGCTGGAGGTCATCTCGCTGATACCGGCGATTTGCCCTAACGCGCGCTCCAGCGGCGTCGCCACCGTGGCCGCCATGGTTTCCGGGCTGGCGCCTGCGAGGCTGGCGCTCACCATAATGGTGGGGAAATCGACCTGCGGCAGCGGCGCTACCGGCAATAACCGGTAGCCGAGCGCGCCCAGCAGCAGGATCGCCAGCGTCAGCAGCAGGGTCGCCACCGGACGAAAAATAAACAGCCGGGTGAGATTCATTACTGCCCCCGCGCCTGCTGCTGTTTGCGCTGCATGTAGCCTTTGCCGCGTTGCGCCAGACCGTCAAACCAGAGGTAGATCACCGGCGTGGAGAAAAGCGTCAGCGCCTGGCTGACGATCAGGCCGCCGACAATCGCCAGCCCCAGCGGCTGCCGCAGCTCGGCGCCGGAGCCGGAGGCGAGCATCAGCGGCAGCGCGCCGAGCAGCGCCGCCATGGTGGTCATCAGGATCGGGCGAAAGCGCAGCAGGCAGGCCTGATGGATCGCCTCGCGCGCGCTCATATGCTGCTTGTTCTCCGCATCAAGGGCGAAGTCGATCATCATAATCGCGTTTTTCTTCACGATGCCGATCAGCAGGATCACCCCGATAAGCGCGATCAGGCTGAACTCGCTGCCCGCCAGCATCAGCGTCAGCAGCGCCCCTACCGCCGCCGAGGGCAGCGTCGAGAGGATGGTTACCGGATGGATAAAGCTTTCATAGAGAATGCCCAGCACCACATACATGGTGAGCAGCGCGGCGAGGATCAGCCAGAGCGTATTGCCGGTGGCGCTCTGGAATGCCGCCGTTTCGCCCTGATAGCGCAGCGTGATGGCGGAGGGAAGCTGAAGCTGCTCGCTCGCCTCGGCAATCGCCTTCTGTCCATCCTCCAGCGAATAGCCGGGGTTGAGGTTAAATGACACCATCACCGCCGGGAACTGGTTCAGGCGCATATGCATCAGGGAGCCGGTGCGCTGATGAATAGTGGCGATAGCGGTCAGCTTCACCATGCCGTTGCTGCTGGTTTCGCTGCTGTCGCTGCTGGTGGTGGAACTATTGCTGCTACTGGTACTGGTACTGGTACTGGTACTGGTACTGGTACTGGTAGTGCTGCTGCTGGTTGAAGGTTGCAGATACACATCATCAAAAGAGGCTGGCGACTGCTGATACTTCGGCGCAACCTCCAGCACCACGCGATACTGGTTCGACTGGGTAAAAATGGTGGAGACCAGGCGCTGGCCAAAAGCGTTATAGAGCGCGGTATCCACGTCGGAAGCGGTAATGCCGTAGCGCGCCGCTTTATCACGGTTCAGCTCCACCCAGGCGACGCGTCCCTGATCCTGCAGGTTGCTTACCACGCCATTGAATTCGGCGCGCTGCTGCAACGCGCTGATGAGCTTCGGCGTCCAGCTTGCCAGATCCTCGCTATCGGCATCGTCGAGAGTGAATTGATACTGGCTCGGCGTGACCTGATCGTTAACGGTAAGATCCTGCGCTGGCTGCATATAAAGCTGAATGCCTGCCACCTGCGCCGCCGCCTGCTGCAATTGCTTAATCACCACATCCGCTTTATCGTCGCGCTCATCGAACGGCTTAAGGTTGATCTGAATACGACCGCTGTTAAGGCTGGTGTTGGTGCCGTCAATGCCGATGGTCGAGGAGAGACTTTCCACCGCCGGGTTTTGCAGGATAGTTTTCGCCAGCGCCTGCTGCCGCTTCGCCATCTCGTTAAACGAGACATCCTGCGAGGCGATAGTCACCCCCTGAATCAGCCCGGTATCCTGGGTCGGGAAAAAGCCTTTCGGAATCATGATATAGAGCAGCGCGGTCAGAGCAAAGGTCGCCAGCGCCACCAGCAGCGTCAGCTTCTGATGATTAAGCACGATGGTCAACAGCCGGTCGTAGCCGCGAATCAGCTTATCGAAAAACTCGCCGCCCTTACGCGAAAAGCGCGACTGCTTTTCCGGCGGGATATGCTTCAGAAGATAAGCGCAGAGCATCGGCGTCAGCGTCAACGAAACCACCATCGACACCAGAATCGACACCGCCAGGGTAATGGCGAACTCACGGAACAGCCTGCCCACCACGTCGCCCATAAACAGCAGTGGGATCAGCACTGCAATCAGCGAGAAGGTGAGTGAAATAATGGTAAAGCCAATCTGCTGCGAGCCTTTCAGCGCCGCTTCCATCGGCGTTTCCCCCTGCTCCAGCCGCCGCGAGATGTTCTCTACCACCACAATGGCGTCATCGATAACGAAGCCGGTGGCGATGGTCAGCGCCATCAGCGACAGATTGTTCAGGCTGAAATCGGCCAGATACATCACGCCGAAGGTGCCGATCAGCGAGAGCGGCACCGCCACGCTGGGGATCAGCGTCGCCGCCACGTTGCGTAAAAACAGAAAGGTGACCATCACTACCAGCGCAACAGAGAGCATCAGCTCGAACTGGACGTCGCTGATGGAGGCGCGAATGGTCTGGGTGCGGTCGGAGAGAATGGTCATTTTCACCCCGTCCGGCAGCGCCGCCTGTAGCCTGGGCAGCTGCGCCTTGATGTTATCCACCACCTGAATCACGTTTGCGCCCGGCTGACGCTGGACGCCAATCACAATCGCCGGGCTGTTATTCGCCCAGGCGGACTGATAGCTGTTTTCCGGCCCCTGCTCAATATGGGCAATATCACGCAGGCGCAGCGCCGCGCCGTTCTGATACGTCAGGATCAGGTTGCCATACTCGTCGGCGGTGCGCAGCTGATCATTGGCATCGATGGTGACCGAATGGTATTTGCCATCGAAGCCCCCTTTCGAGCCGTTCACGTTGCTGTTGCCGATCAGCGTGTTCACATCCTCCAGCGTCAGGCCGTGCGCCGCCAGCGCCTGCGGGTTCATCTGCACGCGGATTGCGGGCTGATGCCCGCCCGCCAGCGTCACCATCCCTACCCCGGAAATCTGCGACAGCTTCAGCGCCACGCGGGTGTTCACCAGATCCTGCACCTGGGTGAGCGGCAGGGTGTCAGAGCTGGCGGCAAGGGTGATCACCGCACTGTCCGCCGGGTTGACCTTTTTATAGGTGGGCGGATTGGGCAGATCGTTCGGCAACAGATTATTGGCGGCGTTGATCGCCGCCTGCACTTCCTGCTCCGCCACGTCGAGGGAGAGATCGAGCCCAAACTTCAGCGTGATAATTGAGGAGCCGCCGGAGCTGCTGGAGGTCATCTGGCTCAGCCCCGCCATCTGGCCAAGCTGGCGCTCCAGCGGCGAGGTTATCGAGGAGGCCATCACGTCAGGGCTGGCGCCCGGATAGAGGGTAGTCACCTGAATGGTGGGATAGTCCACCTGCGGCAGCGCCGAGGTGGAGAGAAAACGGTAAGCGAAAAGACCGGCAATCAACATGCCAACCATCAGCAGGATGGTAGCGACCGGACGCAGGATAAACAGACGTGACGGGTTCATTTTGCCTCTGCGTTTGCGGCGGTCTGCACGCTATTTTCGTCAGCAAGCGTGACTTTACTGCCGTTGGTCAGACGATCGAGTCCCTCCGTGACCAGCCTGTCGCCGGGCTGTACGCCGCTGAGGATCGCCTGTTGATCATCGTTCAGAGCCGGACCCGCCTGCACCGCTTTGCGCGTCACGCTGTTGTCTTTGTTGATCATAAACACAAAGCTGCCGTCGCTGCTGAGTTGCAATGCCTGGGTCGGGATCACCGTGGCCTGTGACAGCGTGCCGGTTTGCAGACGCAGGTTCACGAACTGATTGGCATAGAGCGCATCGTTCTCGTTCGGGAAGGTCGCCTTCAGCTCCACCGTACCGGTAGAGGTATCGATCTGGTTGCTGATGAACTTCACCTCCCCCTGCGCCAGCACGCTGTTGTTATCCTCGTCGAACGCGGTAGCGGGCAGCGCCTGGCCGTTATGCAACGCTTTGACCAGCGTCGGGATATTGCTCTGCGGCACGCTGAAGGTGACCGCGGCTGGCTGCATCTGAGTGAGGGTCACCAGGCCGGTGGTGTCGCTGGTGTGTACCATATTGCCGGGATCGACCTGACGCAGGCCGACGCGTCCGCTAACCGGCGCGGTAATACGCGCGTATTCGATATTCAGCCGGGCGCTGGCGATCTGCGCCTCGTCTGCCGCCACCGCGCCGCGATACTGTCCGACAGTCGCGATTTGGGTATCGAGATCCTGACGCGACAGCGAATCCTGCGCCGCCAGCTTGCGATAGCGCGCCAGGGTCAGCTCGGCGCTTTTCAGCAGCGCCTGGTTCTCATTCAGCTCGCCCTGATACTGCGCCAGCGTCGCCTGATAGCTGCGAGGGTCGATCTGCGCCAGCAGCTGGCCCGCTTCCACCTTCTGCCCTTCGGTGAAGTAGACTTTTTCCAGCTGTCCGTCGACGCGGCTGGTGACCGTGACGCTGGCGTTCGGGATCACCGTGCCGAGCGCATTCAGGTAGACCGGCACGTCAGCGGTGGTCGCCACCCCACTGTGCACCAGGGTTGCGCCGCCGCCCATCATCATACCTGGGCCGCCGCGTCCACCCGGCGGCCTACCGCCTCCCGCGCCTTTGCCGCCCGGCAGCAGACGCCAGGCCACAGCGGCGATAATCAGCAGGATCAGTAACAGGAGAAGCCATTTGAGCCAGCGGGAGCGAGACGGTCGGGAGGCGTTAATAATCATCGAACTCTTCAGTAAAGGGATAAAAGGAAAATCCCCTGCAAAGCCAGGGGATTATTTCGGTGCTAAATCATTACTGCTTGTATTATCGACTACAGCCGTACCGTTTTTCCATGTGCAAACCGTAAGGTTTACGTTAAGAAGAACGGGATTTCCAGCCGCCGCCGAGGGCCTTATACAGGGTGATTTTCTGGTTCAGCTGGCTCAGATGCGCGGCAATCAGCGTCTGCTGCGCAGCGTAAAGCGAACGTTGGGCCACCAATACATTGAGATAATTATCTACACCCTTGTTAAAGCGCAATTCAGAATAATCGTAGTCGCGCTGGTTAGCCGCTACCTCTTTTTGCAAGGCAACAAGCTGATCCTGATAAGTATCCTGACCTGCCAGCGCATCGCTCACCTCTCTGAAGGCGGTCTGAATCGCCTTTTCATAATTAGCGATCTCAATGCGTTTTTCAATTTTAGCCACGTTCAGATTGGCCTCGTTTACCCCGCCGTCAAAGATCGGCAGATTAACCGAAGGCACAAACGACCAGGCAGCGGTGCCGCCTTCCAGCAGATGCCCCAGAGAGCTGCTTGTCGATCCGCCTGACGCCGTCAGCGAGATGCTGGGAAAGAAGGCGGCGCGCGCTGCGCCAATATTGGCGTTAGCGGCTTTCAGGCTGTGCTCGGCAGCGATGATATCGGGACGTCGCGTCAGCAGATCGGATGGCAGTCCCGCTGGCGTCTGCGGAAATTGCCAGTTGGCGTTCAGCGTGGCGTGAGCCAGTAGTGAAGCAGGCAAACTGGTGCCCGCCAGCAGGCGCAGCGCATTCACATCCTGTCGAACCTGACGGGTATAGCTGGCCACATCCGCCTCGGCGCTGCGCACCGTGGTTTCCGCTTCGGCCAGCTCCTGCTCGCTGCTGACGCCGCCATCATAGCTTATTTTGGTCAGCCGGTACGAAGTCTGCTGGCTCTGCACGGTTTGCTGCGCCAGATGCAGCAGATCGTTATCCGAACAGAGCGTCAGCCAGGCGGAGGCAACCTCGGCTATCAGTGAAATCTGCGTCGCGCGCTGCGTTGCCGCCGTAGAGAGATAACTCTCCTGCGCCTCATCGCGCAGGCTGCGCAGGCGACCAAAGAAGTCAAGCTCCCACGAGGTCACGCCCAGTCCGGCGTTAAGCTCATGATAGGTAACCGCGCCGCTGCTCTGCGTGTTGTAGAGATTAGCGGGCAGGTGTTCTGATGTCTGGCTGGCGGTGGCGTCGATTGACGGCAGCAGCGCCGCGCGGTCAATCTGCACCTGCGCGCGCGCCTGCTCCACGTCCAGCGCCGCCACGCGCAGGTCACGGTTATTTTTCAGCGCCAGATCAATCAGATTGCGCATCGTGGCATCGGTGAAAAAATTCTGCCACGGCAGATCCGCCACATTGCCCGGCGATGTCGCCTGATCGTAGTGAGCCGTGACCGGCATTGCCGGTCGTTGATAGTTGGGCTGCAAGGTGCAGCCGCTGAGCCCAATGACGGCGGCCAGCGGCAGCAGCGCCCGGGGAAAAGCGTTAATGAACATGCTGACTTACCTCAGAGGAACGTTTTTTCTTGCGCGAGAAGAGCTGCGCGACAACCACATAAAACATTGGAACAAAAAAGATGGCGAGGAAGGTGGCGGTGAGCATACCGCCTACCACCGCCGTACCGATGGAGTGCTGACTGCCCGCGCCTGCGCCGTGCGAAATGGTCAGCGGCACAACCCCGAGCACGAAGGCCATCGATGTCATGATGATGGGACGAATACGCAGGCGCGCCGCATCAACCGCCGCCTCTACCAGGCTTTTACCCTCTTTCTCATGCAGCTCTTTGGCAAATTCGACGATCAGGATGGCGTTTTTTGCCGCCAGACCCACGGTGGTCAGCAGGCCGACCTGGAAGAAAACATCGTTCTGCAAACCGCGCAGCAGTACGGCGCCGATGGTGCCCAGCACCCCCAGCGGCACGACCAGCAGTACCGAGAACGGGATCGACCAGCTTTCATACAGCGCCGCCAGGCAGAGAAACACCACCAGAACCGAGATGGCGTAAAGCTGGGTAGTCTGGGAACCCGACGCCTGCTCCTCATAAGAGATGCCATGCCACTGCACGCGGAAACCCTTCGGCAATTTGGCTGCAACTTCGTTCACCGCCTGCATCGCTTCGCCGCTGCTGTAGCCGCTGGCGGGCGAGCCCATGATCTCTTCGGCGGAAATGCCGTTAAAGCGCTCGTAGCGGGGCGAGCCTGTCACCCATTCGCCGCTGGCAAAGGCGGAGAACGGCACCATGGTGCCGCTGCTGTTGCGGAAGTACCAACGGTTCATATCTTCTGGCGTGACGCGCGAGTCCGCTTTACCCATCAGGTAAACTTTTTTCACACGGCCGTTATACATGAACTGGTTAACGTAGCTGGAACCCCAGGCGACGGAGAGGGTGTCGTTGATGTCGGCAAGGCTCAAACCCAGCGCGCTGGCGCGTTCGTCATTAATGGTCAGCTGATATTCCGGCTCATCTTCCATACCGTTCATGCGCACCGCCGACATACGCTTGTCCTGGTTCGCCAGCTGGATAAATTGCCGGGTGGCATTCATCAACGCCTGATGGCCGCGGTTAAGCGTATCCTGCAGATAGAAGTCGAAGCCGGTGGCGTTGCCCAGTTCCATTACCGCTGGCGGCACCATAGCGAAGATCTTCGCATTTTTGTAACTGGCGAAATGGGCCATGGTGCGCGCGGCCAGATCCTGCACGCTCTGCCCTGAGGCGGTACGCTTGCTCCAGTCATTGAGGCGGATAAAGGCCATGCCGCTGCTCTGCCCGCGCCCGGCGAAGTTGAAGCCGTTAGCGGCGAAAACCGAGCTGACGACGCTGGCTTCATTTTTATGCATCCAACTGTTCAGATCGTTGAGCACCTGCTGGGTGCGCTGGGACGAGGCGTTGGTCGGCAGCGTTACCTGCACCATCATCAGTCCCTGATCTTCATCCGGCAGGAAGGAAGTCGGCACGCGGGTGAACAGAAAACCTGTTATCGCCACAATCACCAGCCAGACCACCATAAACAGACCACGGCGCGAGATCACTTTGCTCACGCCGCGCGTATAGTGCAGCGTACCGGCATCAAAGTAGCGGTTGAACCAGCCAGCAAGACCGGTGGTTTTGTGCTCAGCCGAGGCGGATTTCAGCAGAGTAGAGCAGAGCGCCGGGGTAAAGATCAGCGCCATCAGCACCGACAGCGCCATTGCCGAGACGATAGTGATTGAGAACTGGCGATAGATAACGCCGGTAGAGCCGGCAAAAAAGGCCATCGGCAGTAATACCGCCGCCAGCACCAATGCGATACCAAACAGCGCGCCCTGTATCTGCTGCATCGATTTAATGGTGGCGGCTTTAGGCTCAAGCTGTTCGTCATGCATCACGCGCTCGACGTTCTCTACCACCACAATGGCATCATCCACCAGTAGCCCGATCGCCAGCACCATCCCAAACATCGTCAGGGTGTTAATGCTGTAGCCAAAAGCGGCAAGGATGCCGAAGGTGCCGAGTAGCACCACCGGCACCACCATGGTGGTGACCAACGTGGCGCGCAGGTTCTGCAGAAAAATCAGCATCACAAAGAAGACCAGCACAATTGCTTCGATCAGCGTTTTTACCACTTCTTCGATAGAGGCGCTGACCACCGGCGAGGTATCATAGGGATAGGTCACCTCGACGTTATCGGGCAGCGAATCCTGCAGGTTGGCGATGGTTGCGCGCACCGCTTTGGCCGTGTCAAGTTCGTTCGCCCCGGTCGCCAGACGCAGCGCGATACCGGCTGAAGGCTGACCGTTCAGGGTGGAGTCGATGGTGTAGCTTTCCGGGCCGAGCGCCACGTTTGCCACATCTTTCAGGCGCACCTGAGAGCCGTCGCTATTGACCTTCAGCAGAATGTTTTCAAACTGCTTCACGGTGGTAAAACGTGATTTGCCGAGAATAGTGGCGCTGGTTTTGGCGCCGGGCACCGTCGGCATACCGCCGAGAGAGCCGGAGGAAACCTGCACGTTCTGATTGCTGATGGCGCTCGAGACGTCGCTGGGGATCAGGCTATATTTGTCGAGTTTGGCCGGGTCGAGCCAGATGCGCATGGCATACTCCGCGCCCAACACCATAAAATCGCCAACGCCTTTGGTACGGGAGATGGGATCCTCCAGCTTCGACACCAGCAGGTCGGCGAGATCGCCATTGCTCAGCTTGCCATCTTTTGAACTCAGGCCCACCACCATCATAAAGTTGGACTGATATTTACGAATACGCAGCCCCTGCTCCGTCACCTCGCTCGGCAGTTGCGCCTCCGCCAGCGACACGCGGTCCTGCACCTGTACCTGGGCGGTATCGGGATCGGTGCCCTGGTTAAAGGTCACAATGATTTGCGCGCTGCCGTCGCTGTTGCTTTGCGACTCCAGATAGCGCAGGCCGTCAAGACCATTCAGCTGCTGCTCAATAACCTGCACCACAGTATTCTGCGTGGTTTCCGCGCTGGCGCCGGGATAGGTTACCGAGATGGAGACCGCAGGCGGAGAGATGTTGGGATATTGGTTGACCGGTAAGTTCAGGGTGGCGATAGCGCCTACCAGCATCACGATAATCGCCACAACCCAGGCAAAAATTGGACGCTCAATAAAAAACGTAGACATTGCGCCTCCTTATTGTGCCGCGGGATCGGTCATTGAGAGGCTGATTTTGCTGGCGTCCGGCGTGTCATCAACGTTGGCGGCGACCGTTTTCACTTTGCTGCCGCTGCGCACATTCTGTGTGCCGTTTACCACTACCTGCTCGCCGGCTTTCAGGCCGCTGACGATCAGCCATTCGCCGTTCACCATTTCGCCGGTGGCAACGCTGCGCTGCGCGACGCTGCTGTCGCTGTTCACCACAAATACGTAAGGCTGACCTTTGGTGTCATGCATAACCGCTTCCTGCGGCACCAGAATGCCCTGCTGTTCGATCCCCTGCGGGAAGCTGGCGTGCACGTACATGCCAGGCAACAGTTCGTTATGCGGATTCGGGAATACCGCTCGCAGCACCACGGTGCCGGTAGCTTCATTGACGTTGACTTCGGAGAAGGCGAGCTTGCCCTCCTGTGGGTATGCCGAGCCATCTTCCAGCGTCAGCTTCACCGCAGCGGTGTCATCGCCGACTTT
Organism: Pantoea osteomyelitidis; assembly: GCF_044342975.1. Classification (NCBI taxonomy): domain Bacteria; kingdom Pseudomonadati; phylum Pseudomonadota; class Gammaproteobacteria; order Enterobacterales; family Erwiniaceae; genus Pantoea; species Pantoea osteomyelitidis. Next base: position 381,540 of record NZ_JBGFSN010000005.1, on the reverse strand, counting down.
CTCCAGCTTGCCTTGCGCCAGCGCCCGGCGCAGGCGCAGCAGATCGGCGGAAGATTCACTGACGTCAACGTAGATGGGATTGAGCTGCTGAATGGTAGCGAGGTAATCGGTCTGGCCACTGGTAACCAGCGCCCCTTCAGTCACCAGCGAACGGCTGATATGGCCGGAGATGGGGGCCTTCACCAGCGTGTAATCGAGATTAACTTTGGCGGTTTCGAGATCGGCTTTCGCCTCCCGTTCGGCCGCTACCGCATCATCGTAAGTCTGCTGGCTGATGGCATGAGCCGCGGCCAGCGGCTGATAACGCTTGCTGAGCATGGCGTCATTTTTCCAGGTTGCCAGCGCTTTGTCATAGGTCGCCTGATAGGTGCTGGGATCGATCTGATAGAGCGGCTGACCCGCTTTGACTTCCCCACCCTCGGTAAACAGGCGCTTCTGAATAATGCCGCTTACCTGTGGCCGCACTTCGGCGGTTTTCACCGCGTTGGTGCGGCCAGGTAGTTGGGTCAGTAAGGTCACGGGCTCGCTTTTCAGGGTCACCACGCCGACTTCCGTACTGGAAGACGCGGCGGGAGCAACGGTTCCCTGATCGCAGGCTGCCAGCAAAAACACGACGCTGACAGAAAGGAGTTTCAGACGCATAGTTTTTCTCAATAATGTAGGTGAAAGTAACGGGGGTGATTATTCTCAAAGATGGCATTGTAGAGAATGAACAAAAACGCAGCTGTAAAGGTTGCGTAAAATATATTTTCGAAACAAAACCATTGAATCTTTTGTGCTTCAGCCTTTGGGTTCAATGCCGCGCCGTCGCAGTTCCCGGCGAGCCAGCTCCTTTAACCAACAGGAGAGCGTGATATTTTCGTTATCGGTCAGCGTCCGCAGCTGATCGTGCAGTTGCGGATGGATACGTATCTGAAATGCCGCCGACCTGCCCGCTCCACGCAGCGTTCTGTCTTTGATTTTTGGCATAGCGTTTTCAGTGATTTATTGAAGGGAAACAGGCGCCTCTTGCTGCGCTACCCACACAGTAAGAGGCTGGCGAACCGTCACGGAATGCGGGGTAACGGTGCGTTGGGGAGTAACATACAGGAAGCGTAATTTTGATGTTCGTGTGAAAGCGTTAAGTGTTTGATAAGAGGTGTGAGCAGTTTAGCGAGGTGAAACGAGGTGTGTTATTTCACACCTCGTTTACAGTTTGCGTTTTCAGGATTTATCGGCAGGTTTGCTGTAGAGCGCATCGGGCGCAATATTCATATGCTTCAGCACCGGCCCCATGATATTGCCGAAAATCGGCGCTGCCACCGAACCACCAAAGTGATCGCCTGCCGTGGGATGGTTGATCATCACCACCAGCGCGACCTCAGGATGGCTGGCGGGCGCCACGCCAGCGGTATAGTTAACGTAGCCGCCATCATATTTGCCGCTGCTGCCCATTTTTTCTGCGGTACCGGTTTTCGTCGCCAGACGGTAGCCAGGCACCGCCGCACGAATCCCCGTACCGCCGGGCAGCACGTCGCTTTCCAGCATATGCACCACGGTTTGCACCGTCTCCGGATTCGCCACCTGCTTGCCCAGCACCGGCGGGGTGACTTTGGTTATCGAGAGCGGACGATAGGTGCCGAACGAACCCAGGGTGGCGTACTCACGGGCGATTTGCAGCGGCGTGACGCGCAGACCGTAGCCGAAGGAGAAGGTGGCGCGTTCAATGTCCGCCCAGCGCTCGCGATGCAGCGGGAAGTAGCCTACGCTCTCGCCCGTCAGGCCGAGGCCGGTCGGCTTACCAAGGCCGAAGGCGTGGTAAGTATTCACCAGCGCTTCCGCCGGCATCGCCAGCGCAATGTGAGAAACGCCGATGTCGCTCGACTTCTGCAAAATGCCGGTCATCGTCAGGCGCGGCCAGTGTCCGACGTCGCGAATCAGGTGGCCGTTCACGCTGTATGGCGTGGTATCGATCACTGAATCTGGCCGCACCAGATGGCGCTCCAGGCCTTCCATTACCACCAGCGGCTTCACGGTGGAACCTGGCTCAAAGCTGTCGTTGATCGCCACGTTGCGCATCTGCGCGGGCGTCGCGCCATCGTAGTTATTCGGGTTGAAAGAGGGATAGGAGGCCATGCCGAGGATTTCACCGGTATCGATCTTCACCAGCACCGCCGCGCCGGAATCCGCTTTGTTCAGCAAAACCCCGTCACGCAGCTTGCTGTAGAGCGTGTACTGATCGAACTTATCGATGCTCAGCTGCACCGTGGGCGGCTGCTTCGGCGGCTGATAATCGATCATGGCGATGATATTGCCCTCACGGTCCTGACGATAAACTTCTTTGCCCGCTTCGCCCTGCAGCACTTTATCAAAGCCGCGCTCCAGCCCGTTCAGGCCGATGTTATCGGCACCGACGATGCCGATAAGGGGCGCGGCGGCCTCGCTCATGGGATAGAAACGGCTGTCGTCATAAACCGAGCTGATCCCTTTCAGGTGCAGCTCGGCGATATCTTTCGCGATGCCCAGCTCAATTTTGCGTCCCAGATAAAGGAAGCGCCTCTTCGGATTAGCGGTAATCTGCGCCGCGAGCTGTTCAGGACGTTCATTCAGCGCCGACGCAAGATAGGCCCATTTGGCGCTGGTGAATTCCGGATTCGCTTCCAGCACGCGCTGCGGATCGGCAATGATGTCGCGCGACGGAACGCTAAGCGCCAGCGCGTCGCCGTTACGATCCAGCAGCGTGCCGCGATTGGTCGGCAGCGTCACGGTGCGCAGTGAGCGCTGATCCGCTTCGTGCTCCAGCATCGGATGGTTGATCAGCTGGAGATTGCCGACCCACGCCAACAGCAAAGCTAAACAGCCAAGCACGCCGAGGCAGATCAGGCGAAAGCGAAATGGATTGAAAGGGGCTTTGATCTGGTCTTTTCCCAGTAGTTTTTTTATCCGGGGCATGGCATTCCGCTGCTATAAAAAGTTAAAAGGCACTATCCTGGCGAAAGTTATAAAGAAACAGTCGCTCCGGGAACAGAAAAACTGTGTATCAGTTCGTTATCCGGCGTGCCTGCGCCTTTTATATCGGCTGAAAAGCAGGGAGAAAATCAGGACAAAAAAAACCTGCGCATCTGCGCAGGTTGGTGTAATCAAGAAATTTTTTGATGTTCACCCATCAATACCTCTGGGACCTTGACTGTAGCAAGGCGGGACGATGGGCTGCCATCAAACAAACGCAACAGTTACCGGCAAAATGTAACCAGCCATGAGATCTTTACGCATTTTTGCAACCGCTGCGCTTTTTGATCTCCACCAGGCAACTCATGGCGTTCGGCCCCTGCGTCAGGGAAGAGGTGCCGATATCCAGCGTCAACACATTCGGGTTGCCCGCCCTGTCGTATGGCTGCCACACTTTGCCAAAGCCGGGATCAAACCAGGCGCCGGTGGCGATGGTCACCACGCCCGGCGTCAGCCCCTCGGTGAGCCGCACGCCCGCCAGCATGACGCCGCGCGCGTTGCTGACCTCAATCTCATCGCCGTCTGCAATGCCGCGCGCCGCCGCGTCCAGCGGATGCATCGAAAGCGTTTCATGTCCGGCGGTTTTGTTGCGCTGTACGCTGGCCGTCGCGTCCATCTGACTGTGCAGGCGATCGGCAGGCTGGACGGAGATCATATGCAGCGGATACTCCGCGCTGAGCGGCGCGCCCAGCCACTCCTGCGGCTCACGCCATTCAGGATGCCCCGCCATATCCTCAAGCTGATAGTCAGCAATGGTCTGGCTAAACAGCTCGATTTTACCGCTGGCGGTGCGAATTGGATTGGCCTGCGGGTCGGCGCGGAACGCATCCATAAAGATGTAAGGCTCGCCCCCTTCCGGCACTTCCACGTAGCCACGCTGCCAGAACGCTTCGAATTCCGGCCAGTCGATGCCTTTGCGTGCATGCGCCACAGCGCACTGCTGATAGAGATGTGCGATCCATTCGCGCTCGTTGCGCTGTTCAGTAAAGGCGTCGCGGTAACCGAGACGCTCCGCCAGGTCGGCAAAAATATCGAAATCGTTGCGCGCCTGGTGCTGCGGCCTGATCGCCTGATGCATCGCCAGCACAAAGCGATCGCGCGAGGAACCGCCGATGTCGTTGCGCTCGAGCGTGGTGGTGGCTGGCAGGACAATGTCCGCCATCTGCGCCGCCGGGGTCCAGACGATATCCTGCACCACCACGGTTTGCGGCTTCTGCCATCCTTCCACCAGGCGATTGAGCTGCTGATGATGGTGAAACGGATTGCCGCCTGCCCAGTGCACCATTTGAATATCGGGATAGTGTAACGTCTCCCCCTGGAAGCTGTAGGGCTGGCCGGGATTGAGCAGCATGTCGCTGATGCGCGCCACCGGAATCGCCAGTCCGGAGGGATTGACCCCTGCAGACATCATCGGCGCAGGTCCGTCGATGCGGGGATTGCCGACGCTGTTCATCGAGCCATGGCCAAAGGAGAAGCCGCCGCCCGGCAGGCCTGGCTGACCGAGCATCGAGGAGAGCGCAATCATCATCCAGTAAGGCTGTTCGCCGCGATGGGCGCGCTGCACCGAGTAGGAGCAGGTAATAAAGCTGCGTTTGCCGATCAGCTGCTGCGCCAGCGTTGCGATGCGCGCGGCGGGAATGCCGGTAATGGCGCTGGCCCAGGCGGGGGTTTTCGCCACGCCATCCTGCTCGCCGCGCAGATAGGCGCGCAGCTGCGGCCAGCCCTCGCAGTGGCTGGCAAGAAAGGCGTCGTCAATCGCGCCGCGCTGCTCAATCTCATAGCCGAGCGCCAGCATCAGCGCCACGTCGGTATTGGGACGGATCGGGATCCACTCCGCCTTGACGAACTCAGGGCAGTCGTCGCGCATCGGGCTGATGTTAATCACCGGCGTGCCTTTGGCCGCCAGCTGCTCCAGCGCCGGTTTCAGGCTGTGCTGCCCGGCGCCGCCGGAAGCGACCTGGGCATTTTTCAGCGCCAGCCCGCCGAAGGCGACAAAGATTTCCGCATGTTCCACCACGTCCGGCCAGTCGGTGACCCGGCCGGTAAGCGGCATATAGGTGCCGATAACGTAAGGCAGAAAGAACTGCGCGGCGCCCCAGCTGTAGTTACCCAGCTGATCGACGCCGCCGCCGCCGAGGTTGTAGAAGCGGCGGATCAATGTGCGCGCATGGTTAACGCGACCGGCCGACGACCAGCCGTAGGAGCCATTGAAAATGCCCGACGCGCCGTAGCGATCGCGCACGCGCCGGTTCTCCTCCGCCACCAGATCGAGCGCGGTTTCCCAGTCCACGGCGACAAAATCTTCCCGTCCACGCAGGGTGCGATCGCTCTTTTCGCGCAACTTCAGCCATGAGCGGCGCACCATCGGCTGGCGGATACGTTTATCGGAGTAAACCAGCTCGGGAATGGTGTTGAGCATTGGCGAGGGATCGGCGTCGGCAAAAAAGGGCTCACAGCCCGTCAGGCGATCGTTTTCCGTGACGGCGGTAAAGGCCCCCCAGTGCGCCAGGTGCGGCACTTTTTTTATCATCTCTGTTTGGGTCCGGCAGGCAGGTAAATACGGGAATAGCAGCATAACATGGGGAAGCCATCAGGCGCACGCCTGGGGATAACAGCTGATTTTTCCTTGCTTTTGCGACGCCGCTGACATTCTGTTGGCTTGATGTGCTGTTTGTTTTCCGTAACACTGGGCGGATGTGTAAACGTTTTCCCCGGAAGCAGGTAAGCGAATGGCTACCATAAAGGATGTTGCCAGACTGGCGGGCGTCTCCGTTGCCACGGTGTCGCGCGTGATCAATAACTCCCCCAAGGCCAGCGAAAATTCGCGTCAGGCAGTTGCCAGTGCGATGGAGCAGCTGCAATACCATCCCAACGCCAACGCGCGCGCGCTGGCGCAGCAGTCCACTGAAACCTTAGGGCTGGTGGTTGGCGACGTTTCCGATCCTTTTTTTGGCGCCATGGTAAAAGCGGTCGATGAAGTCGCAGGCCAGACCGGCAACTTTTTGCTGATTGGTAACGGTTACCATAACGAGCAAAAAGAGCGGCAGGCGATTGAGCAGCTGATGCGTCATCGCTGCGCGGCGCTGGTGGTGCACGCCAAGAAAATTCCCGACGCCGAGCTGGAGATGCTGATGAAGCAGATGCCGGGCATGGTGTTGCTTAACCGGCTGCTGAAAGGGTTTGAGACGCGCTGCATTGCGCTGGACGATCGTTACGGCTCATGGCTGGCGACGCGCCATTTGATCCAGCTCGGCCATCAGCAAATCGCCTTTATCTGTTCCACCCACACCATTTCCGACGCTGAGGAGCGTTTGCAGGGCTATTACGATGCGCTGAAAGAGCACGGCCTGCCCTGCAATGACCGGCTGGTCGCCTGGGGCGAGCCGGATGAGGTAGGCGGTGAACAGGCGATGACCGAACTGTTGGGGCGCGGCAAGAACTTTACCGCCGTCGCCTGCTATAACGATTCTATGGCCGCCGGCGCGCTGGCGGTATTAAGCGACAACGGCCTGCGCGTGCCGGAAGAGATGTCGCTGATCGGCTTTGATGATGTGCTGGTGTCGCGCTACGTGCGTCCGCGTCTGACCACGGTGCGTTATCCCATCGTGACCATGGCGCAGCAGGCGGCGGAACTGGCGCTGGCGCTGGCGAACAATCTGCCGTTGCCGGAAGTGACGAATATGTTTAGTCCGACGCTGGTGCGTCGTCACTCGGTGAGCGGGCCGGGCTAAGGCGACTTATATCTTCCTGATCAATTCCAGCCAACAATTGCGCTACCGTTTTTCTGCCTCGTGGAACGCGGCAGACAGGCTTAATGTTGACGGCGTCATCTATCGCCGTCACGTCAAGCTTCATGCCGACGCGCCAACCTGCTTGTGCCACAATATCATCGGGTAGGGTCAACATAAACATGCCATCCTGCTGACATAATTTTGTTAATGTCATATTGCCCCCTGCGTAACTAATTAGCGCTTTTTAATATTCGACTTTTTCCTGTGACCTGATTCACGCCCGGCTACAGCTTCCGCTGATACAGCCGCACAGGCTTATCCGGATACTCCAGCGCATCGCCGCGATACTGCCAGCCGAAGCGCTCATAGTAGCCGCCGAAAGTGGACCAGAGCCACAGCTCGGAATAGCCGCGCGCGTGCGCCCAGGCTAACACATGATTCTGCAACGCTTCGCTGAGTCCTGTGCCGCGCGCAGATTCATCTACATAGAGCGCCGCCAGCCAGGGAAAAAGATCCTGACGGCTGATAAGATCGCAGCGCCAGAAGCCAACCGTGCCGATCGCCCTGCCCTGATCCAGCGCGACGAAGGTGACGGGAAATTCCGCCCCCGACAGGCTGCTCTGAATAATGCTGGCGAAAAAATCACGGCTGCCGTCGCAGCCAAAGGCACGCCACAGCCAGTCGGTCAGCTGCTCCGCGTGCTGCGGCGCAGCTGTCAGCGACACAATCTCCATCTTATTCTCCCTGAAAACGTGGTCAGCCCAGCTCCAGCGCCAGCAGCTCCTGAATGGTCTGTGCGCGACGAATCTCACGCGGCTGGCCGTTTTCAAACAGCACTTCCGGGATCAGCGGACGGCTGTTGTAGTTGGAGGACATCGACGCGCCGTAAGCGCCGGTATCGTGGAACACCAGATAATCGCCCACCTGCGCCGCCGGAAGCGCACGCGTCTCCACCTTGCCGCCCTCCTGCTGGGTGAAAACATCGCCCGATTCGCACAGCGGGCCGGCAACCACGCTTTCCAGGGTTTGCGTTTCATCCAGCGTGCGGCCATCGCCCGCCATCACGGAAATATGATGATAGCTGCCGTACATCGACGGGCGCATCAGGTCGCTGAAGCCCGCATCGACCAGCACAAAGTAACGGCTGCCCATCGCTTTCACCGCGCGAACCTGAGAAACCAGCACCCCCGCCTCTGCCACCAGGAAACGGCCCGGCTCGATCTCCAGTTTCACCCTGTGGCCCAGATGCGCCGCGATACGATCGCGCGCCGCGTTCCACAAGCCAAAATAGTGTTCGGTATCGATCGCCTCCTCGCCATAACGGTAAGGAATCGACAGACCGCCACCGGCAGAGATCGCCGTAAGATCCTGGCCGAACTGCACCACCTGATCCACCATCGCGTCGCAAACCTGTTGCAGATGGCCGTAATCCACGCCGGAACCGATATGCATATGAATTCCAACCAGCTTCAGGCCGTACTGCTGAATCGCCTCAAGCGCCAGCGGCAAATCGTCGTGCCAGATGCCGTGCTTGCTGTTTTCGCCGCCGGTATTGGTTTTCTGGCTGTGGCCGTGGCCGAAGCCCGGATTAACGCGCAGCCAGACCGCATGACCCGGCGAGGCCGCGCCCAGCTGGTGCAGCATATCCACCGAACCGGCATTGACCGGCACCTGAAGTTCAACCACGCGCGCCAGCGTCGGCTGGTCGAAAACGTCGGCGGTAAATACGATCTCTTCGCCGCCCGCCTGATAGCCTGCGGCCAGCGCGCGTTCAATCTCACCCAGCGACACCGAATCCACCTTTACGCCTGCCGCACGCATCAGCCGCAGAATATGAATGTTGGAGCAGGCTTTCTGGGCAAAACGCACCACGTCAAAGGCGCGCAGCTGGGCGATGCGCTGCTGAATAATGGCGGCGTCATAGGCCCAGAACGGGCCGTGGTAGCGGCGCGCCAGCGGCAGCAGATTCTGTTCGGTCAGAGCGGTATCGGGATTATTCAATGGGCGTGGCATAGCAATTCTCCTGTGGCGATAGCGTTATTTAGCCACAGTCGGGTCATGCTGAAAAATATCTGTTTTAGCGCCAGCTATGCAAATATGATATAGGCGGAGGTGACAGATGGCACAAATAAACTGGCGACAAATTGAGATTTTTCATGCGGTGATGACCAGCGGCAGCCTGACGCAGGCCGCCGCTTTGCTGCATACCTCGCAGCCCACGGTAAGCCGCGAGCTGGCGCGTTTTGAAAAACAGCTGGGTATGGCGTTGTTTGAGCGGGTGCGAGGTCGCCTGCAACCCACGATACAGGGGCTGCGCCTGTTTGAAGAGGTGCAGCGCTCCTGGTATGGCCTCGATCGTATTATCGATGCCGCCGACGGGCTGCGTCAGTTCCGTCAGGGGGAACTTTCCGTCGCCTGCCTGCCGGTTTTTTCCCAGTCGCTGCTGCCACCGCTCTGCCAGCCTTTTCTGCTGCGCTATCCCGATGTCAGCATGAACATCATTCCGCAGGAATCGCCGCTGCTGGAAGAGTGGCTCTCGGCACAACGTTATGATTTAGGGCTCACGGAAACCCGCCACGTCCCTGCCGGAACCGATCGGCTGGAGCTGCTGACCTGCGATGAAGTTTGCGTGCTGCCGGAAAATCATCCCCTCAGCCAGCGCGATTTTCTGACGCCGCACGATTTTCATGGGCAGAACTATGTCAGCCTGTCGCGCAGCGACAGCTACCGGCAGCTGCTGGACAATCTGTTTCATGAGCAGCAGGTTGAAAGACGGCTGGTGATGGAGACGCACAGCGCGGCTTCGGTGTGTGCGATGGTGAAAGCGGGCGTGGGAATTTCGGTGGTAAACCCGCTGACGGCGCTTGATTACGTCGACAGCGGAGTAGTGATGCGCCGGTTCAGCGTGGCGGTGCCTTTTACCGTCAGCCTGGTGCGACCGCAGCACCGCCCCGCGTCAGCGCTGGTGGATGCTTTTGTGGCCCACCTTCAACAGCAGGCCGCGCAGTTCCACCCGCGCATCGCGGCGCGTCTGGCTTAGGCGCGCACGGCCTCAGCCTGGTCACGGGAATTGCGGAAGGTGATCAGGCAGACAAGCAGGCCGACAACCGCCAGCACCGCCGCCGCAACCGGCACCGAGGTCAGGCCATAACCGTTACCGATAACCGCGCCGCCAATCCAGGCGCCCAGCGCGTTGCCGACGTTGAACGCAGAAATATTCAGGGTGGAGACCAGGTTCGGCGCCTCTTTACCGTGGCGCACCACATTGATTTGCAGGCCCGGCACGGTCGCGAAGGTCGCCATTGCCCAGAGGAACAGCGTGATTTCCGCCAGCCACAGGGCATGGCTGGTCCAGCTGAACAGCAGCGAGAACAGCGCAATCAGCGAAAAGCTCAGGATCAGACTTAAGGAGACTTTCCAGTCCGCCAGCTTGCCGCCGAGAATGTTGCCGACCGTCAGGCCGCCGCCAATCAGGAACAACGTCCAGCTCACGCCGCGATCGCTGATGCCGGTGACCTGCAACAGCAGCGGCGCGATGTAGCTGAACAGCGCGAACATTGCGGCGGCGAAAAATACCGTCATCAGCAGCGACAGCCAGAGCTTGCCGTTCGCCAGTGCGCTTACCTCGCTGGCCAGATGCACCGGCTTCTCTTCTTTATTGACCGGCAAACTGACGATCAGCGCGATAAAGGCAAGAACGCCAATGATCGCCACGCCCCAGAAGGTGGCGCGCCAGCCGAAAAGCTGGCCGAACCAGGTGCCGAGCGGCACGCCCAGCACGTTTGCCAGCGTCAGGCCGGTGAACATCAGTGCCACCGCCGACGCCTGACGGCCTGGCGCCACCAGGCTGGCCGCCACCACCGCGCCGATACCAAAGAATGCGCCGTGGCAGAGCGCAGTCACCACGCGCGCCATCATCAGCAGGTTGTAGCTGTAGGCCAGCGCGCAGAGAACGTTGCCGATAATAAAAATGATCATCAGCAGAATTAAGGTTTTTTTACGCGGCAGCTTTGCCGTCAGCAGCGCCATGATCGGCGCGCCAATCGCCACGCCCAGCGCATAACCGCTGATCAGCCAGCCCGCGGAAGGAATCGACACCTGCAGATCGCCCGCCACTTCTGGCAGCAATCCCATAATGACAAATTCCGTGGTGCCGATAGCGAACGCGCTCAGCGCCAGTGCCAGTAGTGCAACAGGCATAACACACTCTCCCAATACGATAAAAATGCAGGCGGGCCGTTCTGCTTGCACAGAACGGTGAAATGGACGCTTATTAAAATTTGATCTGCGTCACAGTGCGTATTAAATCATAGCCGCCGCATGGCATACACCCCGCGACTCGCAAGGGTATGTTGCGGCGCAGGCAATAATCCCGGCATCTTTTGCACAGATTTCATTGCCGTTTGTTACCAGATTTGTGACCCGCCGCTGCGCTCAGGCAAACTGACTATACTTGACAATTCTTTGCATTGACGATGTTTTATACAGGGAATTGCACTATGTTGCGCCGCATCTTTTCGTTTACCGGCATCACGGGTCTGGTCGTGACCCTGGCCGGCCTGTTCTTTCTGATCTTCGGGGGTTGGCTGCTGGCTCTCGGCGGATCTCCCTACTACCTGCCTGCGGGCCTTCTGTTTACCCTGAGTGGCGTGCTGATCATCGCGCGCCGTCCTGCGGGTTTCTGGCTCTATCTGTTCGCCTTTGTGGTCACGTTGATCTGGTCGCTGTGGGAAGTGGGCCTCGACGGCTGGAAACTGATGCCGCGACTGTTCGGCTTCGCCCTGCTGGGGCTTTGGTGCTGCCTGCCGTGGATCACGCGCCCGCTGTTCGGCGCGCGCGGCGCGCGCGGCGCGCGGCGTACCGCCAGCGCCAGCAGCCTGATTTACCTGCTGGTGCTGGCAGGCATTTTCGTTACCGGTTGGCGCGTCTCCGCACAGCGTTTCGTGCAGGATAATCCGTTTCCGGCCGCCAGCGCGCCCGCGCCGGATCATAACGATCGCGACTGGCGCTACTATGGCCGCACGCCGGAAGGCGATCGCTTCTCGCCCGCCAGCCAGATCACGCCGCAAAACGTCAGCAAGCTACAGCCCGCCTGGGAATTTCATACCGGCGATCTGGCGAAAAAGTTTGAGACGGAAAAAGGACGTGAGTACAACTTCGAGGTGACGCCGACTAAAGTGGGCAATCGTCTCTATATCTGTACCCCGCACCGCCATGTGATTGCGCTGGAGGCGACCAGCGGCAAGAAGATTTGGGAATACGATCCGAAAAACAACACCTCCGCCAACGAATATCTCGCCTGCCGCGGCGTGGCTTACTATGACGCGCCGCAGTCTCAGGCCTGTCCGCATCGCATCATTACCACTACCGCCGATGCGCGCATGATTGCGCTGAATGCCGATAATGGTCAGCTCTGTAACGACTTTGGTAACAAAGGCATCGTCAGCCTGACCGATAATATGGGCAAGGTGCCTGCGGGCTTTCATTTCATCACCTCGCAACCGCTGGTGATGAAGGATCGGCTGGTGCTGGGCGGCTGGGTTTATGATAACCAGACGCGCGGCGAACCTTCCGGCGTGGTGCGCGCCTACGATCCGGTCAGCGGCAAGCTCGCCTGGGCATGGGATCTCGGCAAAACCAACCCCACGGCGCCGCTACAGCCGGGTGAAACCTGGACACGCGGCACGCCTAACGCCTGGGGCTCCTATACCGCCGACGCCAGGCTCGGGCTGATCTATCTGCCGCTCGGCAACGCCACGCCCGATTATTACGGCGCTCAACGCCCGGCCTATGACGATCGCTATTCAAGCTCGATCGTGGCGCTCGATATTGAAACCGGCGAAGAACGCTGGCATTACCAGACGGTGCATCACGATGTCTGGGATTTTGACGTGCCGATTGGGCCTTCGCTGGTGGATCTGCCCCAGGCAGACGGTTCGTCGCTGCCCGCGCTGGTGCAGACCACCAAAATGGGCCAGCTGTTTATGCTGGATCGCCGCACCGGCCAACCGCTGGCGCAGGTAACGGAAAAAACGGTGCCGACTTCGGTGCATCTGCCCGGCGAACACCTTTCCCCTACCCAGCCTTACTCACAGGGAATGCCGACGCTGGCGCCACGCGATCTCACCGAGCGCGACATGTGGGGCGCCACGCCCTTTGATCAGCTGATGTGTCGCGTGCAGTTCCACCAATATCGCTATCAGGGTCAGTACACGCCGCCCGCGCTCGATACCAATATCGCCTATCCCGCCTTTGATGGCGTGGTGGACTGGCACGGCGCGTCGATCGATCCTGCCCATCATCTGCTGATCGCCAATACCAGCTACATTCCTTTCACCGTGGAAGGGATGCGCAGCGCAGAGGCAATCAAAAAAGGATTAATGAAGCCGTGGCAAGGCTGGGACAGCAAAGGCCCTTATCCCAAGCCAAAAAGCTTTTCTGTCGGTCCTGAATATGGCACGCCTTACGCTGCCGTGGTGAAACCCTGGCTGTCGGTGCTGGGCGCGCCCTGTAACGCGCCGCCATGGGGCAAGCTGGTAGCGATCGATCTTGCCAGCAAGAAAATTGTCTGGCAGCGCCCGGTGGGCACCACACGCGATATGAATATTTTCAGTACCCACAATAACGTTCCGCTGCCTACCGGCATGTTCTCTATTGGCGGCAATATCATTACCGCCAGCGGGCTGATTTTCATGGGCGCGACTGCCGATGATTATCTGCGCGCCTTTGATGAGAAAACCGGCCATGAGCTGTGGAAAGCGCGATTGCCGGCGGGCGGTCAGGCGACGCCGATGACCTACGTAGGTGACGATGGTCGTCAGTACGTGGTGATCGCGGCGGGTGGTCACGGGGGGTTAGGCACCCGTTCAGGCGACGCCGTTATGGCTTACGCCTTGCCGAAACAGCAGGATTAAAGCTGAGTGATGCGCAGCGGGATCGTTTCCGCTGCGCGGATAAAGCAGCCTCAGGCGACTGACTCCGGCACCCAGGGACCTTGCAGGGTGATTTGCGGAAAGCCGCCGGTGAGAATGCGCAGTTCGGCATCGCGCGGCGTATTATCGCCCTGCCCCTGAATGCTGACGATATCCTGCGGGCAGGCGGAGAAAGCGACGAAACAATCCATCTCGGCACGCAGAATAATGTAGTCGCCGGGACGCGTCACGGTCGGCAGCGTTTTCAGGGTAATGCCGTCCGGCTGTACCTGAATATTCATAAAGATATTGAACGATGCCAGATTACCGTGCGGCAGATCCACTCCCAGCGCCGCCATCCCTTCATGCAGATTGTCGTGACAGTTGCGATGCGGCTCGGTACAGCCCAGCAGTTCGTAGCGACGCGCGTCGCAGGCGGCCATAAAAGTGTCATGGACGCCGGGCGAAGTATCGGCCACCAGCGTCAGAATCGGGTGGCGCTGGCTGGTGATAAAGCTGTCGCCCACTTTGGGATTCAGACGCTGGTTCCAGACGCGTGTCGCCTCCATACACATATATTCGCTAACGTCGTCAGCGCTATAAGCCCAACAATCTACGACCTGAGTGCCGTGCAGGTTAATCACCTGCACCGCTTCCCCTTTCGCCAGGCGCACGGCTTTGCCGTGGCGCGCCGGGATCATAATGGTTTCCCGCTGCTGAAAATCAGCACTCATTTTCTTCTCCTGGTTAATGCTGTAAACCGCGACGGTAGCGCGTCATGCGGTGTTCAATATGGCGGGCCAGCCAGTCGATCAAACTGTTCAGAACCCAGTAACAGAGCGCCACCGTGAGATAGATCTCCAGCGGCGCGTAGGTATCAGAAATTGCCTGTTTGGCGGCGTACATAAACTCCTGCACCGAAACCACCGAGAGCAGCGCGGAATCTTTGATCAGGCCGATCAATAAACCCACTAACGGCGAGAGCATCTGCGGCAGCGTTTGCGGCAGCACCACGTCGCGCAGCTGCTCGCTGCGGCTCAGCCCCAGCACGCGGCAGGCTTCCCACTGCCCTTTCGGCAGCGCTTCGATGGCGGCGCGAATCACCTGGGCGATATAGGGCGCGTAGTAGAGGGTCAGCGCCAGGATGCCGACCATCGGCGAAGAGAAGGTGATGTCATATTCCGGCAGCACAAAATAGAGCAGATAGATCACCACCAGCAGCGGCAGCGCCAGGGTTAAGCCGCTGTAAAGCTGGAGCAGCCGCTGCCAGAAGCGCGGCGCGCGCATCAGCGCCGCCGCCATCAGCGTGCCCCAAAGCAATGCGCAGATCGCGGCGATGGCGCAGAGTTGCAGGGTGTTGGCTAAGCCGTCGCCCAGGGCGGGAAGTGAGGCCACGATAGCCTGCCAGTCCATCACGCCGTTCTCCTTTTCGCTTCCAGATAGCGCGCCGCGCCAATCAGCGGCAGCGCAATCAGCAGATAGCCCGCCGCAACCAGCAGCAGCACCTGCGTCGCTTCATAAGTCCGGGCGATAACAATCTGCCCGGCATAGGTCAGCTCGGTCAGCGCCACCACCGACGCCAGCGGCGTGGTTTTCAGCAGAATGGTGAATTCGTTTACCAGCATCGGCAGGCTGGCGCGCATCACCTGTGGATTGACCACGTACCACCAGGTGAGCCAGCGGTTCAGGCCCAGCGTGCGCGCTGCTTCGCGCTGGCCGCGCGTAATCAGGCTCTGATTAACGCGCAGAATCTCCGCCACATAGGCGCCGCTGTTCAGCCCAATCGCCAGCACCGCAGCCAGCATCGGCTGACCGCCGAGACCGAGGCGCGGCAGAGTAAAAAAGACTACAAAAAGCTGAACGATGGCTGGCGTCCCGCGCATCACGCTGACATAGAAGCGACCCAGGCCGCGCAGCAGACGGCTGCGGCGCAGCTGTAGATAGCAGCCGAGCTGGCCCATGAGCAGGCTCAGCAGCGCAGCCAGCAGGGTAAGCGTCAGCGTCATCAGCAGCCCGTGCCACAGCTCCGGCAAGGCGGCCTGCACCTGTTCATCCAGCCCCATCATCCGCTTACTCCGCCGTAAAATTCGTGAGGTTTTCCGCCACGGAAAGGCCAAGCGGCGCGGGTTTATCGTTGCCTTCAATGCCGGTGCAGCAGGCGGAGACGATAAAATGCGTATCCATCACCACGCGGCAGGTAATGCTGTCGCCCGCTTTGGTGAGGTTGGTATCCGGCACCAGATCGCCCTCGCGCGTTAAGCCCACATGCATAAACAGGTTGATCGGATCGGGCAGTTTCGGCACTGACAGGTTGAGGCGCGTCAGTTCTGCCGCCACCGCTTCCATACAGCCTTCGCCCTCATAACCGCGCTCCGCCAGCCAGCCGCGGGTGGAGCCGGGCAGCAGCAGGTCGTGGCGCTTTACGCTGTCTTTCCCCAGCACCATCATGGGACGGCGGCGGTTGTTGACCAGGCGCATTCCGGAACCGAGCAGGTAGCTATTACTGAATACCCGCGTATGGTGTACCGACAGCCAGACTGCCGGATCGGCAACGCTGAAACCAAACAGCGAGGCCACCGCCCCGTCGCCCAGCGCGGTGATGCGCAGCAGCTGACCGCGCAGCACGCGAATCGATCCTGCCTGCCCCGCCTCAACTCGCACCGGCTCTGCCAGCGGGCGCGTGGTTGGCTCGCTGAATGCTTCTCTCATTAACAACATCTCAAACTCCGGAGTGTTCTGGCGCATCACTGATGCGAATGTCGACAGGCGTGACCTGCAGGCCGTTGCCGGGAATAATGTCCTGCGGGCAGGAGGAGACAGCGCAAATCAGATCGCACAGCGCTTCAAAAGTGATGCGATCGCCCGCCTTGCTGTTGGGATCGGTCACCTCCATGCGGCCATCGGCGGTAACCGGCCCGTTCTGAAACAGGTTAAACGGCTCCGGCAGGCTGAAGTAAGTCACGCCATATTCCCGCATGCCTTCCAGCAGGTTATCCACGCAGTTACGGTGCCCTTCCACGCCGAAATCGACGCTGAAACGTGTACGATCGCAGGCTGGTACGTTGGCGTCATGAATGCCGATGCTGTCTTCGATAATGCGCAGCATCGGGCGGTTTTCGCTTGACCAGAGCGCGTCGCCCGGCTTGAAAAAGAGCGAGCGCAGGTGCTGACGCGTATGCACCGGCGAAAGCTTTTCATCGAGGTTGTCCGCATTGACCGCGACAAAATCGGCGGCCTGCTGACCTTCGCTGTCAATTACGGTAATAAATTGTCCTTTACGCACGCGGAAAGTTTTTCCGTGGCCTGCCGGGACGCGCAACATGGGCTGGCACATGGCTTACTCCTGCGGGATAA
This sequence comes from Pantoea osteomyelitidis, assembly GCF_044342975.1. Lineage (NCBI taxonomy): Bacteria > Pseudomonadati > Pseudomonadota > Gammaproteobacteria > Enterobacterales > Erwiniaceae > Pantoea > Pantoea osteomyelitidis. The sequence continues at coordinate 364,556 of NZ_JBGFSN010000005.1, read as the reverse complement.
AGTTGGCGGCGGGCACGGTGAAGGAGGTGCCCAGGTACTGTTTCTGCAGCTCGGTGAGTTCGCCCTGCTTCTGCATCGCCAGAATATGATCGCTAATCGCTTTGTTCAGGCTGGCGTCATCTTTGCGCGTCGCCCAGGCCATCCACTGCGACGGCCCAACTTCGCCGACCTGCGCCACTTTCGTTGGATATTTCTTCACTACCGGCGCCAGCACGGAGATGTCGTCAACCACAAAGTCGGCGCGTTTGGTCATCAGGGTGCTGACGGTCTGGTCAAGGGTATCGACGCTGACGATGGTGATCGGCTTTTTACCCTCTTTGTTCAAGGTTTCATTGAGGCCTTTCAGTATTTGCTCTGGCACACTGGTGCTCTTCACTGCGCCGCGCAGCCCGGAAAGATCCTCCGCGCTCAGCGTTTTGCCGCTGAAGTTTTTCGTTTCATCCTGACGCACCAGAACGCCATTTACCGTTTTGCTGTAAGGCACGGTAAACAACACTTTTTTGGCGCGTTCGGCAGTCACGTTGAGGGAGGAACCTTCGGCATTAAACGAGCCGGAGATCAGGCCTGGCAGAATGCCGCTGAAAGCGGTTTTCTGAAATTCCAGTTTCACGCCCAGATCTTTAGCGAAGGATTGCATGATGGCCACGCTGTAGCCCACGATCTCCCCTTTATCGTTGGTGTACTCGTAAGGCGGAAAGGTTGGATCGATACCGACGGTGATTTTGCCGCTGCTTTTGATATCAGAGAGCGTATCGGCCTGAGCCTGAGCAACGGTGCCGCTCATCAGTAACGCGGCTATCAGCAGTGCTGTTTTTTTCATTATGGTGTTTCCCTGGTGTTGGTGAAATGTCTTATATGACTGAGCAGCTTTTGTGCCAGCTTTGCAATTCACCGCATGCAGGAAGAGACCAGAAACGTTTTTTGCTTACAGAATCAGTAAGAAACATACGTTTCTTACACTGAAAATATTTTTTCTCCTGTTTCACAGACTGGCCTAATCCTTTTCAGCCACTAAGTTGGCCTGCACTGAAACGGGGAGAAAAAACAGGCAAGATGCGCCAAAACGGGGCGTTACTCCAGCTCCTCAAGCCACTGGTGCACCGATTCAATCGTCGCCAGATGATCGTTGCCCGCTTTACCCATCTGACGCGCCACCAGAGAACAGAGCAGATTACTGATACCCGACAGCGAGGCGGTGCTGTCAAAAATCAGGCTCCCTTCGGTGTGGCAGCGGATGACCCAACTGGCGTGTTTCGCCGGTTTGCCGGAGAGCACGTCGGAGAGATAGAGCATTGGCACGCCAAGCTCATGCAGTGCGGTCATCGCCATCTCCAGCGCCGGCATCCGTCGCCGCAGGCCGATGCAGATAGCGATGTCTTCCGGCCCGAGCGCCGCCAGATGTTCCGCCAGCGAATCACCGGCGCGCGGCAACAGCCTGACGTCGTTATGCACATGGATCAGGTCGCGGTAGATCAGCGCGGCAATGGTCTGGCTGTGACGCCAGCCCATTACTACCACGCGGCGCGCACCGGCAATCGCCGTGACCATTGCCGTGAGCTGCTGACCGTCAAGGGCGCGATAGCTGTTCACCAGATTGGCGATTTCTCTTTCCAGATGCTGCTGCATGACGCTATCAAGCGGCGAAGCTGAGGGAGCGGCCTGCAGATAGAGCGGCGATCCGCTGCTCTGCATCTCGCGTGCCTGACGTCGCGCCTCATCGTAACTTTCATAGCCGATATGGCGGAAAAAACGGGTGGTGGTGGCTTTTGAGACGCCAGCGCTCTGCGCCAACTCGGTGGCGGTATTCATCGCCAGCTGACCCGGCGCGGCCAGCAAGATATCAGCCAGCCGCTGCTCATGGCTGGAGAGCCGATCCCAGTGCTGACGGATACGGCTCTCTAACGACGACGATTTAGCACTCATGGCGTTTCCCTGGAAAAATAAAAATTCATCCTGCACAGAGCGTGCCCGCTTGTCATCTCAAATTTCAGGCAGAGGCACCGCGCGCTTAGCGCGGGTTGCCGGGCTGTTCAGATCGTGACGCATAAAAAAGGCCGACAAAGTCGGCCTCCAGCTTGTAGATATAGCGCCTGCGCAGGCGATTATTTGCCGCTCGGACGTAGCGCCGGGAACAGGATAACGTCGCGGATGGTGTGGCTGTTGGTGAATAGCATCACCAGACGGTCGATACCGATACCAAGACCGGCGGTCGGCGGCAGGCCGTGCTCCAGTGCGGTGACGTAATCTTCGTCGTAGAACATCGCTTCGTCGTCACCGGCATCTTTGGCATTCACCTGCTGCTGGAAACGATCCGCCTGATCTTCCGCATCGTTCAGCTCCGAGAAGCCGTTGCCGATTTCACGGCCGCCGATGAAGAACTCAAAGCGATCGGTGATTTCCGGATTCTCATCATTACGGCGCGCCAGCGGAGAGACTTCCGCCGGGTACTCGGTGATAAAGGTCGGCTGAATCAGGTGCGCTTCGGCGGTCTCTTCAAAGATCTCCGTGACCACGCGGCCCAGGCCCCAGCTTTTCTCTACCTTGATGCCAAGCCCGCGCGCAATCGCTACCGCTTTGTCGAAATCGTCGAGATCGGCCAAATCGGTTTCCGGACGGTATTTCTTGATCGCTTCACGCATGGTGAGCTTCTCAAACGGCTTGCCGAAATCGAAGGTTTGCTCGCCGTACGCCACTTCGGTGCTGCCCAGCACGTCCTGCGCCAGGGTGCGGAACAGGCTTTCGGTGAGTTCGATCAGATCTTTGTAATCCGCATAGGCCATATAGAGTTCCATCATGGTGAACTCAGGGTTATGGCGCGGAGAAATGCCTTCGTTACGGAAGTTGCGGTTGATTTCGAATACGCGATCGAAACCGCCCACCACCAGACGCTTCAGATACAGCTCCGGCGCAATACGCAGGTACATATCGATGTCGAGCGCATTGTGATGGGTAATAAAGGGACGCGCGGAAGCGCCGCCCGGAATCACCTGCATCATCGGGGTTTCCACTTCCATAAACTCACGTCCCACCATGAACTGGCGAATCGCAGCCATGATTTTAGAACGCACCAGGAAAGTGTGGCGTGACTCATCGTTGGCGATAAGGTCCAGGTAACGCTGGCGATAACGGGTTTCCTGATCCGCCAGACCGTGGAACTTATCCGGCAGCGGACGCAGCGCTTTGGTCAGCAGGCGCAGCTCGGTGCAGTGGATCGACAGCTCGCCGGTTTTGGTTTTGAACAGCTTGCCGCGTGCGCCAAGGATGTCGCCCAGGTCCCACTTTTTGAACTGCTCGTTGTAAACGCCTTCCGCCAGATCGTCGCGCGCCACGTAAAGCTGAATACGACCGCCGACATCCTGTAAGGTGACGAACGAGGCTTTGCCCATGATGCGGCGCGTCATCATACGACCGGCGACACTCACCTCAACGCCCAGATCTTCCAGCTCTTCATTGCTCTTCTCGTCATAGCTGGCGTGCAGCTTGTCGGAAGTGGTATCACGACGGAAATCGTTAGGAAACGCCACGCCGTTAGCACGCAGCGCGCTGAGCTTTTCGCGACGCGCTTTCAGCTCATTGTTTAACTCAAGTGCGGCGTCAGCGCTCTGCGGTTGTTGTTCAGACATGTCGGTTCCTTATAACCCTGCTTTTAAGCTTGCTTCAATAAATCGGTCGATATCGCCATCCAGCACCGCCTGCGTGTTGCGGGTTTCTACGCCGGTGCGCAGATCTTTGATGCGCGAGTCGTCCAGCACGTAGGAGCGAATCTGGCTGCCCCAGCCGATATCGGATTTGTTATCTTCCAGCGCCTGTTTCTCAGCATTTTTCTTCTGCATTTCCAGCTCGTACAGCTTCGCCTTCATCTGCTTCATCGCCTGATCTTTGTTCTTATGCTGAGAACGGTCGTTCTGACACTGGGTTACCGTACCGGTAGGAATGTGGGTAATACGCACCGCCGATTCCGTACGGTTAACGTGCTGACCGCCCGCGCCGGAGGCGCGGTAAACGTCGATGCGCAGGTCCGCCGGGTTGATTTCGATATCGATATCATCTTCCACTTCCGGGTAAACGAATGCGGAGCTGAAAGAGGTGTGACGACGACCACCGGAGTCAAACGGGCTTTTGCGCACCAGGCGATGCACGCCGGTTTCAGTACGCAACCAGCCAAAGGCGTAATCGCCCGCGATGCGGATGGTGGCGGATTTGGTGCCGGCCACTTCGCCTTCAGACTCTTCAATGATTTCGGTTTTAAAGCCGCGAGCTTCCGCCCAGCGCAGATACATACGCACCAGCATGCTGGCCCAGTCCTGCGCTTCAGTGCCGCCGGAACCGGCCTGGATATCGATATAGCAGTCGGCGCTGTCGTACTGGCCGGAGAACATGCGGCGGAATTCCAGCTCGCCGAGCTTGCTATCCAGCACGTCCAGCTCAGCGATGGCTTCGTTGAAGGTCTCTTCATCGTCCGCTTCTACCGCCAGATCGAGCAGCCCCTGCACATCTTCCAGGCCCTGCGCCATCTGGTTAAGGGTAGTGACGATCGCTTCCAGCGACGCGCGCTCTTTACCCAGCGCCTGCGCACGTTCTGGTTCGTTCCAGACGTCAGGCTGCTCCAGTTCGGCGTTTACTTCTTCGAGGCGTTCTTTCCTGGCATCGTAGTCAAAGATACCCCCTAAGAACGTCGCTGCGCTCCGTGAGGTCCTGAATACGGTTTTTGACCGGATTAATTTCAAACATGGTTTTAGATTCTTCTGGCGAAATGTCGATAGTGTAACGCGGCAGTTTAACCGAAATAGCGCTGAGTTTGTAGAAGAACACGCGTTTCTCCCCCTTCCCCATCGAGGAAAGAGGGAGGCGGCAAAAGGTCAGATAACGCCCGGTTTGCCTTCCAGCGGCCAGAGATGCTCGATAATCAGCTGAACGTTGCGGTTGCCGCGAAACTCGTTGATATCCAGCTTATACGCCAGCTCCACCTGACGTACGCTGCTGTCGGGCCAGAGCGTGGTATCAACGTTAAAAGCGATACCGTCCAGCAACGGCCCGCCGCCCAGCGGCTCCAGCATCACCTTGAGATGACGCTCGCCCACCAGGCGCTGCTGCAACAGTTTGAATTTGCCGTCAAACACCGGCTCAGGAAACGCCTGTCCCCACGGCCCCGCCTCGCGCAGCAGCTCGGCGGTTTGCAGCGAAAACTCCATCGGGTGCAGCTCGCCGTCTGACCAGATCACCCCCTGCAGGGTTTCGCCATCCAGCCACTCCCCCACCAGGTCGGCGAAGCGCTGGCGGAACTCCTCATAGCGCGCCGCCTCAAGCGACAAGCCGGCCGCCATGGCGTGACCGCCAAACTTCAGCATCATGCCCGGCCAGAGCGTATCCAGTCGCTCCAGTGCATCACGCAGATGAAAACCCGCGATGGAGCGGCCAGAACCTTTCAGCGTGCCGTCGCCCGCCGGGGCAAAGGCGATAACCGGACGATGAAAACGCTCTTTCAGGCGCGAGGCGAGAATGCCCACGACCCCCTGATGCCATTCGGGATGATAAAACGCCAGCCCGAGCGGCAGCTCGCTGTGCTGACTTTCCAGCTTCTGGCAGAGCGCCAGCGCCTCGCTTTTCATACCCTGTTCGATCTCTTTGCGCGTCTGGTTAAGCGCATCCAGCTCGCTGGCCAGCATGCGCGCCTGCGCCTGATCTTCCGTGAGCAGCAGCGCGACGCCAACTGACATATCATCCAGCCGACCGGCGGCGTTCAGGCGCGGCCCGAGGGCGAAACCGAGATCGCTGGCAACCAATTGACGCGCCTCGCGGTTAGCGATCTCCAGCAGCGCCCGGATGCCGGGACGACACTTCCCGGCGCGAATGCGGCTCAGCCCCTGCCACACCAGAATGCGGTTATTGGCATCCAGCGGCACCACATCCGCCACGGTACCCAGCGCCACCAGATCGAGCAGCTCGGCGAGGTTGGGCATTTCGCGCCCTTCGGCAAACCAGCCCTGCTCGCGCAGATGAGCGCGCAGCGCCAGCATCAGATAAAAGGCGACGCCGACCCCCGCCAGGGTACGCGAGGGAAAGGCGCAGTCGCTGAGGTTGGGATTCACGATGGCGTCTGCCTGCGGCAGCGTTTCGCCGGGCAGATGGTGATCGGTGACCAGCACGGGAATATTGTACTGATGAGCACAGACAACCCCCGCATGGGAGGAAATGCCGTTATCCACGGTCAGGATCAGTTCAGCACCGCGCGCGCGCGCCTGCTCCACCACTTCCGGACTCAGGCCATAGCCGTCGTCAAAGCGGTTCGGCACCAGATACTGGATGTTGCCGCCGCCCATGCTGCGCAGCGCCAGCACCGTCAGCGCGGTGCTGGTCGCGCCATCCGCATCAAAATCGCCTACCACCATAATGCGGCGGCCATCCCGCAGCGCCTGATGCAGCAGCGCAACGGCTTTATCGATGCCGCTCAGCGTATGATACGGCAGCAGATGCTTCGCGCCGCGTTCCAGTTCCGCAGCATCCAGCACGCCGCGCTGGCTGTAGAGCCGACGCAGCAGCGGATGCAAATCGGGGGGCAATGCGTCTGTCGTCAGCGCTTCGCGCCGACGCAGTTCAACCTGTTTCATCACTGTGAATTAACCACCACGTTTTTGCCCGTCGAGCACCTGTTTCAGCTCCTGCGGTCCCTGATATCCGGGGATCATCATGCCGCTATCAGTGAGGATAGCGGGCGTTCCCTGAATACCGTAAAGCACGCCCAGCTTATAATGCTGATCGAGATTGATATCACAGGAGGCCGCCGCCGGCGCGTTGCCCTTCATCGCTTCGTCAAACGCTTTATTGCGATCGGCCGCGCACCAGATCGATTTCATCGCGCTTTCTACCTGACCATGCAGACCTTCGCGCGGGAAAGCGAGATAGCGCACGGTAATGCCCAGCGCGTTGTAATCCGCCATCTGTTCGTGCAGCTTGCGGCAGTAGCCGCAGGTGATGTCGGTAAAGATGGTAATCACATGCTGCTCTTTCGGCGCCTTATAGACGATCATCTGCGGTGCCAGCGCTTCCACGCGCTTCTCCAGCAGCTTGTTGGTGACGTTGACCGGCTGTGCGCCGCTGACGTCATACAACGGCCCCTGAATCATATGCTTACCGTCATCGGTGACGTAGAGCACACCGCTCTCGGTCATCACGGTTTTAATGCCAGGCAGCGGTGATGGCTGAATCTCAGTCTGCTGCAATCCCAGCTTATTCAGGGATTGCTGAATCGCGCTGTCGTCGGCGTGAACCAAACCGGAAAAGGCGCCGGCCAGCAGAGCCATCATCACAAAATGCTTTTTCATCTGATTTCCTTATTTCCACGCTTCAGGCGCGCGGATGATGCTGTTGATGTAACTGACGCAGCCGCTCGGTGGCGACGTGCGTATAAATTTGCGTGGTTGAGAGATCGCTGTGTCCCAGCAACATCTGTACGACACGAAGATCGGCGCCGTGGTTCAGCAAATGGGTCGCAAACGCATGGCGCAGCACATGCGGCGAGAGCTTCTCGCTGTCGATCCCCGCCAGCGTGGCATAATGTTTGATGCGATGCCAGAAGGTTTGCCGCGTCATCTGCTGCGCGCGATTGCTGGGGAATAGCACGTCCAGCGTTTGCCCGTTCAGCAGCCAGGGCCGACCATACTCCATATACTGCTCCAGCCAGTGCACCGCTTCTTCACCCAAAGGCACAAGACGCTCTTTGTTGCCCTTGCCGATCACCCGCACCACGCCCTGGCGCAGACTGATGTCGCTCAGGGTCAGGCCGACCAGCTCGGAAACGCGGAGTCCGGTGGCGTACAGCAGTTCAAGCATCGCCTTATCGCGCAGCTCCAGCGGAATCTCCACGTTGGGCGCCTGCAACAGACGATCTACCTGCGCTTCCGACAGATCCTTGGGCAACCGCTGCGGCAGCTTCGGCGCGGCCAGCAGCGCGCTTGGATCGTCCGCGCGCAGCTTTTCCCGGTAGCAGTACTGGAAAAGCCGCCGCATGGCGCTGAGCAGGCGCGCCGAGCTGCTCGCCTTATAGCCGCCATCGAGCCGCTCCGCCAGAAAGGCCTGCAGATCCATGGCGCTTACCGTAAGCAGCGTAAGCTGATGATGAGCAAGCCAGCCGGTAAGGTGTTGCAGATCCTGACGGTATGAAGAGAGCGTATTTTGCGCCAGGTTACGCTCGATCCAGAGCGCATCGAGAAACTGTTCTGTGAGGTCGCTGTCTTGCACTTTTCCCCCGCTGACCGCTATGAAATCGTGCTCATTATGCCTGATATCCGCCTGCTTCTGGTACAATTGCGCCAGAGTCAGCAAAAACTGAGCATTATCTGTATGAAAATCGGTTTGTTTTACGGTTCCAGCACCTGTTATACCGAAATGGCGGCGGAGAAGATCCGTGACTTCATTGGCGAAGAGCTGGTGACGCTGCACAATCTGAAAGATGAGGATCCCTCCCTGATGGAGCAGTACGACCTGCTGATCCTCGGTATCCCTACCTGGGATTTTGGTGAGCTGCAGGAGGATTGGGAAGCAATTTGGCCCCTTCTGCCCGGTCTGAATTTGCAGGGAAAAATTGTGGCGCTGTATGGTATGGGCGATCAGATCGGCTACGGCGAATGGTTTTTAGATGCGCTGGGCATGTTGCACGATCTGCTGAAGCCGATGGGCGTGCAGTTTGTCGGCTACTGGCCGCTGGCGGGCTATGAGTTTACCAGCCCGAAACCGCTTACCGCCGACGGCACGCAGTTTGTTGGTCTGGCGCTGGATGACGTAAACCAGTTTGAGCAGAGCGACGAGCGCATCGAGCAGTGGTGCGAGCAGATTCTCACCGAAACGGCAGAGTTACTCTGATCGCCCCTGGCGGGTAAACCACAAGGCGCGCAGCGCGCGCCAGGCGGCGGGCGTCATGTTGTCCTGTATCAGCCAGAAACGCCTCGTCTCTGCTTTCTCGCCGCGCAACACCACCAGCACGGCAAAGGGCAGCCAGCGCAGTGGCTGCTTCAGCCGCCAGCGTCTGCCTTGCCACTGCCACGCTCCCTGTTCATCAATAGCGATTTCGCCGCAGCACAGGCTGAGCCGTCGCGCCGTGCACCGTGCTTCCCACAGCACCATCAGCAACAAAGGCAACTTTGCCCATGCCCAGCGGCTTTCCCAGGGGGAAAACAACAGCGCGGCAATCACCGCGCCGTGCAGTCCGCCCTGAAGCCAGCGCGCCATGGCCGATGGGCTGAGATCACATCGCCACCGGACCACGTTCACGGTTGCGCTGCTGAATCAGTTTCACCATACGTTTCAGCTCGGCATCGGCCGGTTCGCCATGATCCATCATCCAGTTGAACAGATCGGGATCGTCACTCTGCAACAGCGCAATAAAGACTTTTTTATCGTTATCGCTCAGAGTGTCATATTCATATTCAAAAAACGGCATGATAGCGAGGTCCAGCTCCAGCATGCCGCGACGGCAGGCCCAGTGGATACGGGGTTTGTCATGAATATCCATGCGTCAGGTTTCCACAATTCATACAGTGGCGGCTAGTGTACCCTGGATTTTCTCAGGCTGCAGGTCGCTGCGTTCGGGCTGTGCGATGTTACGCAACGTCGCGCTGCCGCCTGCGGAATTATCACGCGATTTGTGCGGCCGATTCGGTAAACAGGTTGCAAAGCCGCACTGCTCTTTTAACATTGGAAGCATAGTTTCGGATGAACCTCTCTAATCAGGATACCTCCATGCCCATTTTTACTTTACCGCCACGTCAGCCTGCCGCCTCGGCCCGTCTGCCGTTAACGCTGATTTCTCTTGATGAATGGGCGCTGGTCTCGGTGCAGGGCGCCGACAGCGTTAGCTATCTGCAGGGACAGATCACCCTGGACGTCTCCTCGCTGGACGCATCCCATCACCTGCCCGCCGCTCACTGTGATGCCAAAGGCAAAATGTGGAGCAACCTGCGCCTGTTCCATCGCGGCGAAGGCTACGCCTATCTGGTGCGTCGCAGCCTGCGTGATACCCAGATTGCTGAACTGAAAAAGTATGCGGTGTTTTCTAAAGTGACCATCGCCGCTGATGACGATGCGGTGCTGCTGGGCGTGGCTGGTTTTCAGGCGCGTGCGGCCTTAACCAACCTGTTTGTCACCCTGCCGGACAGCGAAACGCCGGTGGTGCAGCAGGGTGAAACCACGCTGCTGTGGTTTGATCAGCCTGCCGAGCGTTTTCTGCTGGTGACCTCGCTGGAACAGGCGCAGGCGCTGCAGCAGAAGCTGGCGGACGATGCGAGCCTGAACGACAGCACCCAATGGCTGGCGCTGAATATCGAAGCGGGCCTGCCGGTGATTGACAGCGCGACCAGCGCGCAGTTTATCCCGCAGGCGGCAAACCTGCAGGCGCTGAACGCTATTAGCTTTAAGAAAGGCTGTTATACCGGCCAGGAGATGGTGGCGCGCGCCAAGTATCGCGGCGCCAACAAGCGCGCGCTCTGGTGGCTGGCGGGCAACGCCAGTCATCTGCCGGCGGCAAATGATTCGCTGGAGCTGCAGATGGGCGAGAGATGGCGTCGCACCGGTACCGTGCTGGCCGCTGTACAGCTGGATGACGGCGTGGTTTGGGTGCAGGCGGTGCTGAATAACGATCTGGAGCCGGGGAGCGTATTACGCGTAGAAGGCGATGAAGGCGGTCAGCTGACCCTTCAGCCGCTGCCCTATTCGCTGGACGAGGCGTAAAGCAAAGCGGGCCGGTGCAATACCGGCCCGCCTGATTACATCACATAAAAGTAGATCGCGCAGAAGTGACAGGCGCTGCCGCCCAGCACAAAAGCGTGCCAGATGGCGTGGTTATAAGGAATACGGCGCGCCACATAGAAAATCACGCCGAGAGAATAGACAATCCCGCCCGCGGCCAGCAGCCAGATGCCGCCCGCTGAAAGCTTCAATGCCAGCTGATAAATCACAATCAGCGACAGCCAGCCCATGCTGAGATAGGTCACCAGCGACAGGATTTTGAAGCGGTGCGCGATGGTAAGTTTAAAAATGATGCCCGCCAGCGCCATGCTCCAAATCACCACCATCAGGCCGTGCGCCAGCGGCGACTTTAAGCCCACCAGCAGGAACGGCGTATAGGTGCCGGCAATCAGCAGGTAAATCGCGCAGTGGTCGAGCTTTTTCAGCCAGCGTTTCGCTTTCTGGTGTGGAATGGCGTGATAGAGCGTCGAGGCGAGAAACAGCAGAATCATGCTGCCGCCATAAAGGCTGTAGCTGGTGAGCGCCATCGCGTCGGCGCGCATTTCTATCGCCTGCGTCAGCAGCAATATCAGGCCCACAATGCCAAACACACAGCCGAGGCCGTGGCTGATACTGTTAGCAATTTCTTCCGCCAGCGAATAGCCATGGGTAACAATGCGGTTTTTTAACATAGGTGCGTTCCTGAAGAGTTATTGCCGGGTACTGTTGTTATTCTGCTAACCAGAGTAGCCCGGAATAGTTTCAGGGTACACCTGTACGCTAAAATAATCTGCGAATCCTGTCACCCTCCTTTGTGGTAGCGAATCTGGTACAATCCAGCTTCGTTAACAAGAGATTAGGCACCTTCCTGATGTTCTCGCACAGCGATCTGGCCACCCTGAACGACCTGGAAATGCAGGTCTATAACTTCATTATTAAAAATCGCGAGCATGTCAGTTATATGACCATTCGTGAACTGGCGGAGCAGGCTGGCGTCTCTACTACCACCGTGCTGCGTTTCTGCCGCAAAATGCAGTGCGATGGCTGGTCTGAATTTCGCATCCGCTTCAAGCTCTCTTTGCAGCAGAGCACGCCGCCGTTAGCCCACTCCGGCGTAAATGAGATCCTGAGTTTTTTTAAAAGTATTAATAACGAAGAGTTTGAATTGTTAATTGCCCGCGCGGCGGAAATGATTATTCAGGCTGAGCGGGTGTTTTTTATTGGCGCAGGAACTTCCGGTAGCCTGGGGAAATATGGCGCGCGCTTCTTTTCCAACGTCGGGAAATTTTGCCACCATATCGACGATCCTTATTATCCGGTGAGCCGCAGTTTATATGAGAATGCGCTGGCGATTATTCTCTCCGTCTCCGGCGAGACTGAAGAGATTCTGCGCCTGGCCAGTCAGTTCAGCCTGCATCACTGTAAAATCATCTCGATAACCAACAGCGAAACCAGTTCGCTGGCGAAAATGGTCGATTTCAATCTCTCTTATCATATGCCGCTGATTCGTCTCGCGGATCGTTATGATATTACTACCCAGGTGCCGGTGATCTATATTCTGGAAACCCTGGGCCGTAAAATATCCTCGCGCCTTACAGAATAAAACACCCTGTTTTTTACATGTCACAAGTCACAATAACGCGCCGGCGTTATAACGTGACTTTGCTTATTGCTTTGTTACACTCGGACCCCTATTCCCCTTAAATAAAGCACTTAATGAGGTCTCTGCATGAGTGAACAACAGTTACCGAAAGGATTTCTTTGGGGCGGTGCGGTGGCCGCGCATCAGGTTGAGGGCGGCTGGGATCAGGGCGGCAAAGGCGTCAGCATTGCCGACGTGCTGACCGGCGGCGCGCATGGCGTCAGCCGTGTGATCACCGACGGCGTTCAGCCCGATAACTATTACCCCAACCATCAGGCGGTGGAGTTTTATTCCCACTACAAGCAGGACGTCGCCTTATTCGCTGAAATGGGCTTTAAATGCTTTCGTACCTCTATCGCCTGGACGCGTATTTTCCCCAACGGCGACGAGCAGGAGCCGAACGAGGCGGGGCTACAATTTTATGATGATCTCTTTGATGAGCTGCTGAAATATGGCATCGAGCCGGTCATCACCCTCTCCCACTTCGAAATGCCTTATCACCTGGTGAAAGAGTATGGCGGCTGGTATAACCGCAAAGTGGTCGATTTTTTTGTGCGCTTCAGCGATGTGGTGATGCAGCGCTACAAAAACAAAGTGAAGTACTGGATGACCTTTAACGAGATCAACAACCAGCGCAACTGGCAGTACCCGCTGTTTGGCTACTGCTGCTCGGGCGTGATCTTTACCGAACACGAAAAGCCGGAACAGGTGATGTATCAGGTGATGCACCATCAGTTTGTCGCCAGCGCCAAAGTGGTGAAGCGCGGTCATGAGATCAACCCGGACTTCAAAATCGGCTGTATGATTGCGCTGGTGCCGGTTTACCCCTTCTCCTGCCATCCTGATGATGTGATGCTGGCGCAGGAAGCGATGCATCAGCGCTACGTTTTCAGCGACGTGCAGATGCGCGGCTACTACCCCGCCTATACGCTGAAAGAGTGGGCGCGCAAAGGCTATGAGATTCAGATGGAGCCGGAAGATAGCGAGACGCTGCGCAACGGCTGCGCGGATTATGTCGGCTTCAGCTACTACATGAGCAACGCGGTGCAGACCAACGCTTCCGGCGTGGACGATCCTATTACCGGTTTTGAAGGCGTAGTGCCGAACCCACATGTCAAAGCCTCCGACTGGGGCTGGCAGATCGATCCCGTTGGCCTGCGCTATGTGCTTAACACCCTTTACGAACGTTATGAGAAGCCGCTGTTTATCGTGGAGAACGGCTTTGGGGCGATTGATAAGCCGGATGCCGAAGGCTTTATCGCGGACGATTACCGCATCGACTACCTGCGCGCCCATATTGAAGAGATGAAAAAAGCGGTGATTCACGACGGCGTGGACCTGATGGGCTACACCCCCTGGGGCTGCATCGACTGCGTCTCCTTTACCACCGGTCAGTACAACAAGCGTTACGGCTTTATCCACGTGGATAAAAACGATGACGGCAGCGGCACCTTTGCCCGTGCGAAGAAGAAAAGCTTTAACTGGTATCAGCAGGTGATCGCCAGCAACGGCGCTGAGCTGTAAGCGCAGGTCAATAAAAAGCACCGATAAATCGGCCTCACAGACAGCTAATACGCTCAAAGCGCGGGTAACACAGTCAGAGGAGTAAAGCGTCCCGCGCCAGGGACGGCGCGGGACGAGCAGTCAGGGATGACGTTTTTGCGACTTTACGATCTGACTGTGTTACCTGCGCAGGCGCGTTATTCATCGTCTGTGAAGGGCCGATAAATCGGCCCTTTCGCCTGTTGCAAGCATCGCTTACTGGTATTCGCTCATCGGCACGCAGGAGCAGAACAGGTTGCGGTCGCCAAATACATCATCCAGACGCTTCACGGTCGGCCAGTATTTGTTGGCGCTGCCCGCCGGGAACACCGCCAGTTCGCGACTGTAAGGATGCGACCACTCGCCCACGATTTCCATCTGGGTGTGCGGCGCGTTGACCAGCGGATTGTCTGCCAACGGCCACTCGCCGTCAGCCACGCGATCGATCTCCATACGGATCGCCAGCATCGCGTCGATAAAGCGATCCAGCTCAATCTTGCTCTCCGACTCCGTCGGTTCCACCATCAGGGTTCCGGCCACCGGGAAAGACATGGTCGGCGCGTGGAAGCCGTAGTCGATCAGACGCTTGGCGATATCCAGCTCGCTGATGCCGGTCTGCTCTTTCAGCGGACGAATGTCGAGAATACATTCGTGCGCCACGCGACCATCACGGCCGGTATAGAGGATCGGGAAAGCGGATTGCAGACGATGAGCGATGTAGTTCGCATTCAGGATCGCTACCGAGCTTGCCTGCTTCAGACCTTCAGCCCCCATCATGCGGATATACATCCAGCTGATCGGCAGAATAGAGGCGCTGCCAAACGGCGCGGCGGAAACTGCGCCCTGCTGGGTCAGTACGCCATCGATCTGCACCACGCTATGTCCCGGCACGAAAGGCGCCAGGTGCGCTTTGACGCCGATCGGACCCATGCCCGGACCGCCGCCGCCGTGCGGAATGCAGAAAGTTTTGTGCAGGTTAAGGTGCGAAACGTCCGCGCCAATGTAGCCCGGCGTGGTGATGCCCACCTGAGCATTCATGTTCGCGCCGTCGAGGTAAACCTGACCGCCATACTGATGGACGATCTGGCACACTTCGCGGATGGTCTCCTCATAAACGCCGTGCGTGGAAGGATATGTCACCATGATGCAGGAGAGGTTTTCCCCCGCCTGCGCCGCTTTCTCACGCAGATCATGCAGATCGATGTTGCCCTGCTTATCACAGGCGACCACCACCACGCTCATGCCCGCCATCTGCGCAGAGGCCGGGTTAGTGCCGTGCGCGGAGCTTGGGATCAGGCAGAGATTGCGCTGTGCTTCGTTACGGCTTTCATGATAGCGGCGAATCGCCAGCAGCCCGGCATACTCGCCTTGCGCGCCGGAGTTCGGCTGCATGCAGAGTGCGTCGTAGCCGGTGAGCTGCACCAGCCACTGAGAAAGCTGGGCGATCATTTGCAGATAGCCGGTCGCCTGCTCTGCCGGGCAGAACGGATGCAGTTCCGCAAATTCCGGCCAGGTGATCGGAATCATCTCTGCGGCAGCGTTCAGCTTCATGGTGCAGGAGCCGAGCGGGATCATTGCCTGATTCAGCGCCAGATCTTTCTTCTCCAGGCTGTGCATGTAACGCATCATCTCGGTTTCGCTGTGATGACGGTTAAACACCGGATGGCTCAGAATCGCTGCCTTGCGTTGTAAGCCTGCGGGAATTGAATGGCTGTCGCGGGCAACGGCGGCGTCGAGCGCGTCGATATCCAAACCGTGCGCATCGCCCAGCAGAATGGCGAACAGCGCGGCGATATCTTCACGGCTGGTGGTTTCGTCCAGCGTGATGCCGACGGCGTTGTGGATGTCGTTGCGCAGGTTAACGCCAAAGCTCAGGGCGCGGTTCAGCACCGCGGCTTTATCCGTTACCTCAACGGTCAGGGTGTCGAACCAGCTGGCGTGGCGCAGCTTCATGCCGCCTTTTTGCAGGCCTGCCGCCAGGATATCGGTGAAGCGATGAATACGCGACGCGATGCGCTTCAGACCAGCCGGGCCGTGGAATACCGCGTAGAGACCAGCGATATTCGCCAGCAGTACCTGAGAAGTACAGATGTTGGAGTTGGCCTTTTCGCGACGGATATGCTGTTCACGCGTCTGCATCGCCATACGCAGCGCGTTATTACCCGCCATATCGCGGGAGACGCCGATGATACGGCCCGGCATTGAGCGTTTGTGCTCATCACGGCTGGCAAAGAAGGCCGCGTGCGGACCGCCGTAGCCCATCGGCACGCCGAAACGCTGGGCGGAGCCGAACACGATATCCGCGCCCTGCTTGCCTGGCGCTTCGAGCAACACCAGCGCCATAAAGTCGGCGGCAACGCTGACGATAACCTTGCGGCTTTTCAGGTCTGCCATCAGCGAACTGTAGTCATGCGCTTCACCCGTGGTGCCGACCTGTTGCAACAGCACGCCGAAGAGATCGTCGTGATCGCGCGCTTTTTCTGCGGTATCAACGATCAGGTCAAAGCCAAAGGTTTCAGCACGGGTGCGCACCACGTCAAGGGTCTGTGGATGAATATCCTCGGCGATAAAGAATTTGTTGGCGTTTTTCAGCTTGCTGATGCGTTTGGCCATCGCCATCGCTTCCGCCGCCGCGGTGGCTTCGTCCAGCAGTGACGCGGAGGCGACGTCCATGCCGGTGAGATCCAGCGTGACCTGCTGGAAATTCAGCAGCGCTTCCAGACGGCCCTGCGACACTTCAGGCTGATAAGGAGTATAGGCAGTATACCAGCCGGGGTTTTCCAGCATGTTGCGCAGGATAACCGGCGGCGTAATCACCGCGCTGTAGCCCATGCCGATCCAGGATTTGTAAATCTGATTCTGGCTGGCAATCGCCTTCAACTCCGCCAGCGCCTGCTGTTCGGTCGCTGCTTCACCAACGGCTGGCGGGCTGGGTAACTGGATATCAGCAGGCACAACAGAACCAATCAATGCGGCCAGCGAGCTGGCGTTAATCGCTTCCAGCATGGTGGCCTGTTGCTCAGGCGAAGGGCCGATATGGCGCTCAATGAACGCACCGTTGTGTTCAAGCTGGCTGAGAGTCTGGGTCATTAGCAGTAAATCCTGAATCGGGCTGGGTAACATTGATGCTGCGCGCAACCTGCGCGGCGCAGTGGGTTCGGGAGCGGGCTATCCGCTCCCGAAACGACAAGTCAGCGTGCCTGTTACTCGTCGATGGAGCCTTTATAAGCGTCCGCATCCAGCAGAGAATCAAGTTCTGACTCATCGCTGGCTTTGATTTTGAATAGCCATCCAGCAGCGTAAGGCTCGCTGTTTACCAACTCCGGCGCATCGGCTAATTCTTCATTCACTGCCACAACTTCACCGCTGATGGGGGCGTAGATATCGGAAGCCGCCTTGACGGATTCCGCGACCGCGCAGTCATCACCGGCGGAAAAAGTTGCGCCGACATCCGGCAGGTCAACAAAGACCATATCGCCCAGCAGTTCCTGTGCGTGTTCAGTGATGCCCACGGTCCAGGTGCCGTCATCTTCTTTACGCACCCACTCGTGGCTTTCACGGTATTTCAACTCATTTGGCACATTGCTCATCGCCATCTCTCCTGAAAAAATTACTGAGCGACCGGCTTACCGGCGCGAACGAAAACAGGTTTAGTGACCTTTACCGGCATTTCGCGGTTGCGGATCTGCACAATTGCGCTGTCGCCGATGCCGGCCGGAACGCGGGCCAGCGCAATGCTGCAACCCAGCGAGGGCGAGAAGGAACCGCTGGTAATGATCCCTTCCTGCACCTGGCCCTGCTCATCGATGAAGCGTACCGGCAGCTCGTTACGCAGCACGCCTTTCTCGGTCATGATCAGGCCGACCAGCTTCTCCGTGCCCGTTTTACGCTGAGCTTCCAGCGCTTCACGGCCAATGAAGTTGCGATCCACTGGCTCCCAGCTGATGGTCCAGCCCATGTTGGCCGCCAGCGGCGAAACGCCTTCATCCATCTCCTGACCGTACAGGTTCATGCCCGCTTCCAGACGCAGCGTATCGCGCGCGCCAAGACCGGCTGGCTTCACGCCCGCCGCCAGCAGCTGCTGCCAGAAATCCGCGGCTTTAGCTTTCGGCAGCGCGATCTCATAGCCCGCTTCGCCGGTGTAACCGGTAGTAGCGATAAAGAGCTCGCCCGCCTGAACGCCGAAGAACGGCTTCATTCCTTCAACGGCCTGACGCTGCTCAGCGCTGAACAGCGTCTGCGCTTTTTGCTGGGCGTTTGGCCCCTGCACCGCAATCAGCGCCAGATCGTTACGCTCGGTCAGCGTGACGTCATAGCCTTGCGCATGGTCACCAATCCACTTGAGATCTTTTTCACGCGTTGCGGAGTTAACCACCAGACGGAAAAAGTCCTCGGTCATAAAGTAAACAATCAAATCATCAATGACGCCACCGGAAGCGTTCAGCATACCGGTATAGAGGGCTTTGCCCGGCCGGGTGAGTTTGGCGACGTCGTTAGCCAGTAGGTAGCGCAGGAAGTCACGCGTTTGGGCGCCGTGCAGGTCAACGATGGTCATGTGGGAAACATCGAACATACCCGCGTCGTTACGTACCGCGTGATGTTCATCCATCTGGGAACCGTAGTGCAGCGGCATCATCCAGCCATGAAAGTCCACCATGCGGGCACCGCAGGCTTGATGTTGTTCAAACAAAGGCGTCTGTTGAGTCATAACTATCCTGTGCAGAAGCAAGTCAGTCGAAACGGGCGCTTTTACCGGTTTTATCACCGACGCAAACGTTCTCTTTGCAATGACGTTATCACCGAACGGGTCAATTAACCATAAGCAAAACGAGGGTGAAGATTAATCTCAGTCGCGGGGCGCTGTGAATATTAACCAGTGAAATAAACTGGAAATATGTGATTTATTGCACATAAAAATCAATACAATAGCCTGTGAGCAGCAAATTAACGAAGCATAAGCCGCATAAAAGAAAAATCAGACGGGGCGAAAAACGTTATCACATGAAAAAAAATAATGCGAAGAGAGCGGTAAAATTAGAATAAATCAAATGAGGCACAAAAAGAGTGCGCCCCTGCCTTTTTTTGGTGCAGTGAAGGAATTGAGGTCAGCGAAGAAGGTAAAACAGAGGAGAAGCGGCCAGAGAGATTCTCCGGCCAGTAAAAATTATTTAGCGCAGCCAGGCCGGCAGATCGTTGAGACCCATCGCCTGTTTCAACATCATGGGCTTGACGCCAGGCAAGGTATCCGCCAGCTTCAGCCCGACGTCGCGCAGCAGTTTTTTTGCCGGATGCGTTCCGGCAAACAGCTCGCGGAAACCCTGCATTCCGGCAAGCATCATCGCCGCGCTCTGTTTACGGCTGCGCTCGTAGCGACGCAGATAGAGATGCTGGCCAATATCTTTCCCCTGCTGATGCAGACGTTTGATTTCGCCAATCAGCTCAGCGGCATCCATAAAACCGAGATTCACTCCCTGCCCGGCCAGTGGATGGATAGTGTGCGCCGCATCGCCTACCAGCGCCAGACGGTGCGCGGCAAAGCTACGCGCATAGCGCGCCATCAGCGGGAAGGCCTTACGCTCGCTTTCCAGATGACACAGCCCTAAACGCATATCAAAGGCAACGGAGAGCTGCTGATTAAACAGCGCTTCCGGCATGGTTTCCAGACGGCCTGCCTCCTGCGGCGAGAGCGACCAGACGATGGAGCTGAGATGAGGATCCTGCATCGGCAGAAAAGCCAGAATGCCATCGCCATGAAACACCTGACGCGCCACCGCATCGTGCGGCATATCGGTACGCACGTTGGCGACCAGCGCATGATGCTCGTAATCCCAGAAGGTAATCGGGATATCTACTTTATTACGCAGCCAGGAGTTGGCGCCATCAGCGGCAACCAGCAGGCGCGTGCTCATCATGTTGCCATCCTGCAGGGTAATAAAAGCTTCGTTGTCGCCGAACGCTACCTGCTGCAGCTGCG
The DNA here is from genome assembly GCF_044342975.1 of Pantoea osteomyelitidis. Lineage (NCBI taxonomy): Bacteria > Pseudomonadati > Pseudomonadota > Gammaproteobacteria > Enterobacterales > Erwiniaceae > Pantoea > Pantoea osteomyelitidis. The sequence continues at coordinate 344,679 of NZ_JBGFSN010000005.1, read as the reverse complement.
CCGGGGCCAGCAGCGTGACATCGCTGCAGCTGCTGGCGCGCTGCCAGAGCGCGCTGTGTATCACCGGGTTTTCAATAATGTGTCCGAGATGGGACAAGCCCTGCTGCTCATCGTCAAACGAGATGCTGCCGAAGCTATCCTGATCCCAGACTTCCATGCCGTGATAGCTGCTGGCGCGCATTGAGAGGATCGTTGACCAGACGTCCAGCTTTTGCAGCAGCCGCTCGCTGGCGGCGTTGATCGCGGAGACGCGAATCGCCGCGGGCGCGTTGGCATCAAAGTGCGGCGCCGCAGATTTCTCCAGCACGGCGACGCGCAGACCGCTGCCCTGCAGTCCACAGGCTACTGCCAGCCCGACCATGCCGCCGCCGGCGATAGCCACATCAAAAGTTTGCATCGAAGCCCCTTATTAACGCTTTACCCACCCGAGGGTGCGCTCAGCCAGTTGATTTCGCAGCCACGGCTGATTATCCATCGCCATCAGCCCAAGGTTTCTTCCTACCACCAACGGAGCGTAGCGATTGGCAAACAGTCGCACCAGCCCATCGGTGACGCCAATGGTCGCCTCACGATCCGGCAGACGCCGCTGCTGATAATGTTGCAGAACGCTAAAGCTGCCGACATCCTGCTGATGGCGATGCGCCGTCGCCAGCGTTTCCGCCAGCGACATTACGTCGCGCAGGCCAAGGTTGAAACCCTGCCCGGCGATGGGATGCAGCGTCTGCGCAGCATTACCGACCAGCGCCAGCCGGTGGGAAACGGTCTGCGTCGCCACCTGTAACGCCAGTGGATAACTGTCGCGCTGGCCGCTATGGGTAAACTTGCCTAAGCGCCAGCCAAACGCCCGCTGCAGCTGCACAAGAAACTCCGCATCGCTCCAGTTCTGCACCGTTTCTCGTGCCGACAGCGGATGACACCAGACCAGCGAAAGACGCCCTTCCGACATCGGCAACAGCGCCAGCGGACCATGTTCGGTAAATCGTTCGAAAGCGCGTCCCTGATGCGGCAGCTGCGTGGAGACGTTGGCGATCAGCGCCAGCTGCTGGTAATCGTCACGCTGCCACTGAATGCCGCAGGAAGCGGCAAGCGGCGAACGCGAGCCGTCAGCTGCCACCAGCAGCGAGCCGCTGAGCTGTTCGCCGCTGTTCAGCGTTACCTGCACGCTATCCTGCTGGCGTGACACCGAGGTGACGCTGGCGGGACAACGCAGCGTCACGCCCGGCGCGCTCTTCAGCCGGGCAAACAGGCGCTGCCCGACGTCGAACAGTTCCACCACGTTGCCCAGCACGTTAAGTCCATAATCCTGCGCCTGCATCGAGACAAAACCCACATGGCCGCGATCGCTAACGTGAATATCGGTGATCGGCGTGGCGCAGCTTTCCAGCGTGCGCCAGAGATTAATCGCCGCCAGCTGCTGACAGGTACCCGCCGCCAGCGCAATGGCGCGGCTGTCATAGCCCGGATGCGTACGGCTGCCCGGTTCGCTGCTTTCAATCAGCGTCACCGACAGTTGCCCCTGCGTCAGATGAGAAAGCGCCAGCGCCAGGGTTGCGCCAGTCATACCGCCGCCAGCAATGATAATACTCATCTGTTGCGCGCCGCCGCCATCAGCGTCTCGATCGCCTCAGCGTCCTTAACCACGCTGTCGGTGAGATTCTCGTTGCCGGTTTCGGTGATCAGAATGTCATCTTCGATACGCACGCCAATGCCGCGATATTGCGTCGGTACATCCGCATCCGGCGCGATATAGAGGCCGGGTTCAATGGTCAACACCATGCCCGGCTCCAGAATGCGATCGCGGCTCGGCGTGCCGTAGTGGCCGACATCGTGTACATCCAGCCCCAACCAGTGGCCCAGCCCGTGCATATAGAACTGACGATGGGCATTCTCGGCGATCAGGGTATCTACGTCGCCTTCCAGGATTCCCAGCTCAACCAGCCCGCTGACCATGATCTGCACCACTTCGTCATTCACTTCGCGAATACTGATACCGGGACGGAACAGGCTCAGCGCATGGTAGAGCGAAGCCAGCACGATGTCATAGATCTCGCGCTGCGCCGGGCTGAATTTGCCGCTCACCGGAAAGGTGCGCGTGATATCGCCCGCGTAGCCATGAAATTCGCAACCGGCGTCGATCAGCACCAGATCGCCGTCGCGCAGCTCGCTCTCGTTTTCGGTGTAGTGCAGAATACAGGCGTTTTCGCCCGAACCGACAATGGTGTTATAGGAGGGGAAACGCGCGCCGTGGCGGTTAAATTCATGCAGAATTTCCCCTTCCAGATGGTATTCAAACAGTCCGGGCCGACAGGCTTCCATCGCCCTGGTATGCGCCAGCGCGCTGATCTGCCCGGCGCGGCGCAGAATTTCAATCTCTTCCGGCGCTTTGAACAGGCGCATCTCATGCACCCAGGGTCGCCAGTCGGTCAGGGTATCAGGCGCGCTCAGGTTCTGGCGAAAGCCGCGGCGCAGTTTTTCCAGCGCGCCAAAGACTAACTCATCTGCCTCGCGAAACAGCCCCTGCGCGTGATAAACCACATCCAGCCCATTCAGCAGTTGATAAAGCTGCTCGTTAATATCATCCCAGGGCAAGGCGCGATCGACGCCCAGCTTCGCCGGCGCCGCCTCCTGGCCCAGACGGCGGCCAAACCAGATTTCTGCCGTAAGATCGCGAACGCGATTGAACAGCACGCTGTGGTTATGGTTCTCATCACTCTTGATCAACACCAGCAGCGCCTGCGGCTCGTTAAAGCCGGTGAAGTACCAGAAATCGCTGTTCTGACGAAACGGATATTCGCTGTCGTTGCTGCGCGTCACTTCCGGGGCGGCAAAGAGAAGCGCCGCGCTGCCGGGAGCCATGCGCGCTAACAGCGCCTGACGACGTTGCTGGAAAGTCTCCAGAGTAATCATGTTCTGCACTCCCTGTTAAACGGGCACGCCGGTGCCCCTGAGATGATTCGCGTTATAGTGCCTTAGTGTAACGTGGGTTTACTCACTTCGGGTGCGGTCATCGGCGGATGATTGAAAGTGTCATGACACAGCAGCGCGGCAACACGCACATATTCGATCACCTCTTCCAGCGACTGCTCAAGCTCTTCCTGATCTTCATCTTCGTCATAGCCCAGTTGGCCGATAGTGCGCAGATCGTCGATCGCCTCGCCGGTCTCGCCGGTGACTTTGTCGAGCTTCGGCTGCGTGACGCCGAGGCCAAGCAGAAAATGGTTTACCCAGCCCGCCAGCGCATCGGCGCGATCGAATACTGTGATATCGTCATCGTCTGGCAACAGCAGCTGAAACAGATAGCCTTCGTCTTCAAGCGTGTTGGAAATGCCGTCATGCAGCGCCTGCAGAGGCTGCGCCAGGCTTTGCGAAAACGCCAGGCCTTCATTGGTGAGATCGTGTACCAGCTTCTTCCAACTGTGATCCTGATTGCCGCCACAGATGATGCCGCTGAGCAAGCCATGCATCTCTGCCGGCGTCATCCCCACGCCCTGTTGGGAAAGCACTGACGCCAGCGCGTTGTAGTTCGGGGTTGCGTTCTGTAAAGACATAAGCATTCATCATCGTTGGCAGAATAAGTTCATGTTATGCTACCACCAGGTGCCTCAAGGTTTCCAGAAAAGGGGTTGTAAGTTATTTCTCGGGTCTATATAGTGCGCACCTCCCAAACCTGCGACGGGTAAGGGTGATGCGGGCAAAGGATAAAGTCAGGAAGGTGGCATGTCTGCACAACCGGTAGATATTCAAATTTTTGGTCGTTCATTGAGAGTGAATTGTCCGCCTGAACAGCAAGATGCGCTGAATTCGGCAGCTGAGGATCTCAATCAACGGTTGCAAGATTTAAAAGTTCGCACTAGAGTCACAAATACAGAGCAGCTGGTGTTCATCGCCGCGTTAAACATCTGCCACGAGCTGGCGCAAGAGAAAGTGAAAACGCGCGATTACGCTGCTAATATGGAACAACGTATCCGTGTTTTGCAGCAGACCATCGAACAGGCTTTAGTTGAGCAGGGTCGCATAACTGAACGCCAGGGTGCAAAGTTTGAATAACACTTCATGGTTGCTGTGATAGAGTGACGGTGAAGTAAATTTTCTCTGAGGTGTTTGCCAGTGGGCCAGTCCCCTGAGCCGATATTTCAAAAAAACAGAGTGTGGCGCTCCGTTACCTGTGAGCATGCTCGGTCCGTCCGAGAAGCCTGATGGTTGCGACGGCACATTCACCTTGAACCAAGGGTTCAAGGGTTACAGCCTACGGCGGCATCTCGGAGATCTCCCCTTTCGTTTGTTGTTCCCTTTCTTCCCGTCTCGCATGATATAGTTGCTGCTCTGAGCAGGCTCTTCACGGGGACATCATGACTCATCCCTCTTTACTCGATCGCCAGGATATTCGTCAGCACGTGCGCCATCTGCGTCGTGGTCTCAGCGCTGAGCAGCAGGAACGGGCCGCCGATCTACTGGCCGAACATGCGATTAACTTTGCCCCGGTCAGCGCAGCCGAAAAGATTGCGTTGTTTCTGTCGGTGGACGGAGAGCTCAATACGCGACCGCTGATCGCCAAACTCTGGCAGCAGAAGAAGCAGGTTTTTCTGCCGGTGCTTCATCCCTTCTCGCCCGGTCATTTACTCTTTTTGCGCTATACGCCGGAAACCCCGTTAGCTCCGAATAAATTGCGTATCCCTGAACCGCCGCTGGATATCCGTCAGATGGCGACGCTGGATGAACTGGATGTGATGATGGTGCCGCTGGTAGCCTTTGATCGCGACGGACAGCGTCTCGGCATGGGCGGCGGTTTTTATGACCGCACGCTGCAACACTGGCAGCAGCACGGTTTTTTGCCGGTGGGGCTTGCTCACGATTGCCAGCTGGTAGAGAAGCTGCCAGTAGCGGAATGGGATGTGCCGTTGCCCGCCGTGCTGACGCCGTCAAAGCTGTGGCAGTGGTAAGAAAAAAGGAGACCTGAGGTCTCCTTTCTTTTTTCAGGTCAGAATATCAGTACAGCAAACGCGCGCGGATGGTACCCGGAATCGCCTTCATCAGCTGCAGCGCTTTGTCTGCCACATCCTGCTGCGCATCAATGTCGATTACCACGTAGCCCATGTAAGGGGACGTTTGCAGGAACTGTGCGGCGATGTTAATGCCCTGCTCGGCGAAAATCTGGTTGATGGCAGTCAGAATGCCCGGACGGTTCTCATGAATGTGCAGCAGACGACTGGCGCTGGCGGCGTGCATCGGCAGCGACACTTCCGGGAAGTTAACGGCGGAAAGGGTAGAGCCGTTATCGGAATATTTCGCCAGCTTGCCGGAGACTTCCAGCCCGATGTTTTCCTGCGCTTCCTGGGTGGAACCACCGATATGCGGCGTCAGGATCACGTTGTCAAACTCACACAGCGGAGAGTTGAAAGGCTCGCTGTTGGTCGCCGGCTCAACCGGGAACACGTCGATGGCGGCGCCCGCCAGATGTTTGTTTGCCAGCACGTCGCACAGCGCGGGGAGATCCACCACGGTACCGCGTGAAGCATTAATCAGCAGCGAACCCGGCTTCATCAGCGCCAGCTCTTCGGCACCAATCATCTCTTGCGTGGACGGCGTTTCCGGCACGTGCAGACTAACCACGTCGCTCATGTTCAGCAGGTCGGAAAGATGACGAACCTGAGTGGCGTTACCCAGCGGCAATTTGTTTTCAATATCGTAGAAGAAGACATGCATACCCAGGCTTTCCGCCAGCACGCCAAGCTGCATACCGATATGGCCATAGCCGATGATGCCCAGCTTTTTACCGCGCGCTTCAAACGAGCCTTGGGCATTTTTATTCCAGATGCCGCGATGGGCTTTGGCGTTTGCTTCCGGAATGCCGCGCAGCATCAGCAGCATTTCGCCGATTACCAGCTCGGCAACGGAACGGGTATTGGAGAACGGCGCGTTAAACACCGGAATACCGCGCTTCGCCGCAGCGTTCAGATCGACCTGGTTGGTGCCGATACAAAAACAGCCAACAGCAACCAGCTTCTCAGCGGCGGCAAACACCTCTTCGGTAAGATTGGTGCGGGAACGGATACCGATAAAGTGCGCATCACGGACCGACTCTTTTAACGCCTCCGTATCCAGCGCACCTTTATGGAATTCAATATTGGTGTAGCCTGCCGCGCGCAGGTTATCCAGCGCGCTCTGATGGACACCCTCCACCAGCAGGAACTTAATCTTGTCTTTTTCCAGTGATACCTTTGCCATTTCCCGACCCTATTCAGAATTCAATGAGAGCTGCCATAAGTCAGCCTTCTGTCAAAATATCAAAAAATACGCGCGCAGCAATACAAACGATTGCCTCTCTGCCAGCACGGGTCAGCTATCCCACAGCGCATTTCCCTACAAAATAGGGTGTTGCGTAACGCTAAAAGGACGAACCTGAGGAAGATATCAGATTTGTGACATAACTCACCGAATTTTACTGAGCAAAGAAAAGATGTTTTGCGTCAGGAAATAACTGGCGTCCGGGAACGCCAGACAGATCATTTTTCGATGGTTTTCACCCCGTCGGCGGTGCCAATCAACGCAATATCGGCGCCGCGCGTGGCGAAAAGCCCCACGGTGACTACGCCAGGCAGGGCATTAATGCTTTTTTCCAGCGCAATGGGATCGAGGATGCTGAGATTATGCACGTCGAGAATAATGTTGCCGTTGTCGGTTACCACATGCTGTCGATACTCCGGCAGGCCGCCGAGCTTGACCAGCTCCCGCGCTACATAGGCGCGCGCCATCGGTATTACCTCGACAGGTAGAGGAAATCGCCCCAGCACGTCCACTTCTTTCGTGGCATCGGCAATACAGATGAACTTATCCGCGACGGCCGCGATGATTTTTTCCCGCGTCAGCGCTGCGCCGCCGCCTTTGATCATCTGCATCTGAGGATTGATCTCATCAGCGCCATCCACATAAACCGCCAGCTGGTCGATCTCGTTGAGATCGAATACCGGAATGCCGAGGCTTTTCAGCTTCAGCGTCGAGGCTTCCGAGCTGGAAACCGCTCCCTCAATCTGATGTTTCATGGTGCCTAACGCATCGATAAAATGCGCGGCGGTAGAGCCGGTGCCAACGCCCACCACGGTGCCCGGCTGCACATATTTCAGTGCGGCCCAGCCAACGGCTTTTTTCAGTTCATCCTGGGTCATGGTATCTTTACAACCTGTGCTGCGACGGAATGCGCGTAGTATAAAGCAAGGCTTCGGCAAAAAGCGCGTGCGTTAAATGCGGATTCGCCGCTTTGGAAGCCAGCCCACAAAAACAAACGCAGCGCTGCACATCCCGTTACGCGCTACGCCAGGCTGAAATAAAGAACCGGCTTACCCACCCTGAAGGAGAGAAAAAAACAATGAAACGCCCGGATTATCGAACGCTTCAGGCGCTGGATGCTGTGATTCGCGAACGCGGTTTTGAACGTGCTGCGCAAAAGCTCTGTATCACCCAGTCTGCGGTGTCGCAGCGAATCAAGCAGCTGGAGAATCTGTTCGGCCAGCCGCTGCTGGTGCGCACCGTGCCGCCGCGTCCGACCGAGCAGGGACAAAAACTGCTGGCGTTGCTGCACCAGGTTGAGCTGCTGGAAGAAGAGTGGCTGGGCGATGAAGTTAGCGGGACGACGCCGCTGCTGCTGTCGCTGGCGGTCAACGCCGACAGTCTCGCGACCTGGCTGCTGCCCGCGCTGAAAGATGTGCTGGCCGATTCGCCGGTGCGTCTGAACTTACAGGTAGAAGATGAAACCCGCACCCAGGAGCGTTTACGTCGGGGCGAAGTGGTGGGCGCGGTGAGTATTCAGCCGCAGCCGCTGCCGAGCTGTCTGGTGGATCAGCTGGGCGCGCTGGACTATCTGTTTGTCGCCTCGCGCGAATTTGCTGACCGCTACTTTCCTAACGGCGTCACGCGTTCCGCCCTGCTGAAAGCACCGGCGGTGGCCTTTGATCATCTTGATGATATGCATCAGGCGTTTTTGCAGCAGAACTTTGACCTGTCGCCGGGTAGCGTTCCCTGCCATATCGTCAACTCGTCAGAAGCCTTCGTGCAGCTGGCCCGTCAGGGATCGACCTGCTGTATGATCCCGCATCTGCAAATTGAGCGCGAGCTGGCGAGCGGCGAGCTGATTGACCTGACGCCCGGCCTTTATCAGCGCCGTATGCTCTACTGGCATCGTTTTGCGCCGGAGAGCCGTCTGATGCGCCGTGTCACCGATGCGCTGCTGGCGCATGGTCATCGCGTGCTGCGTCAGGATATGCAGGCGGCCTGAGACGCTGAGCGATAAAAAACGGGGCGACGTGCGCCCCGCTTTGGTTATGGCGTGTTGGGTTTGATTTCAAACACCACATCCACCTGATCGTCAAAGTGAATGCTCTGCTGCTCGTAAGTCTGTTGCGCGGTGGTATCGGCTGGCGCCGCCGCCGCTTTGTACATGCGCGCCATCGGCATCGGCTGGTAGTTGGCGACATGGTAACGAATGCTGTAAACCGGGCCCAGTTTTGCATTGAACCCTTCCGCCAGCGAAGCGGCCTGTTTGGTGGCGTTATCCATTGCCGCTTTGCGCGCCTGATCCTTAAAGCTGTCCGGGTTGGTGACGCCCAGTTCCACAGAGCGAATCTCATTCAGGCCCGATTTTAATGCCCCGTCCAGCAGCTCGTTGAGCTTATCCAGCTGGCGTAACGTTACCTGAACCTGACGTACCGCACGGTAGCCTTTCAGTATCGATTTCCCCTCTTTGGTATAATCGTACTCTGGCTGCGTGCTCAGGTTCGCCGCATCGATATCTTTCTTTTCAATACCGTTTTTCTGCAAAAAGTCGAAATATTGCGCGACGCGATCGTCTGCCTGTTTCTTCGCGTCCGCCGCCTCTTTTGACGAGACGTTAACCATGATCGACAGCGTGGCGATATCGGGACGCGCATCTACCGTTGCCTGGCCGGAGGTCACAACGTGCGGACCGTTAGGCACTTCCCCTGCCAGCGCCGCGTAAGGCAAAGCGCCCATGCTCATTATTGCGGCCAGGGCCATCGTTTTCATCATTAATAAAGTCCTCCATGAGAATGTTAATTCAACCGCTGCCACTATGGCGAAGCCTGAAACAGTTTACTATGCGTGTTGCTCTGAGTTTAGATTCTGGCAAAAGTTCGTCGCATTTGAATGACTGGCAGCGTCCTGTTGGCGCAATGGGTGGCAGATCAGTGAAAGCCCTGAATACCCTGGCGCGCCAGCTGCAGAGCGATAACCCACATCACTATCCCCACCAGCAGATTTATAACCCGCTGCGCTTTGGCTGTACGTAACAGCGGCGAGAGCCAGGCGGCGAGCAGCGCCAGGCCAAAGAACCAGAGAAATGAGGCGCTGGCAGAACCCAGCGCAAACCAGCGGCGCGCCTCCTGCGGCATCTGTCCGCCAAGACTGCCCAGCACCACAAAGGTATCAAGATAAACGTGAGGATTGAGCCAGGTAACGGCCATCATAGTGGCAACGATGCGCCAGCGCCCTTGCTTCATCACCTCAGCCGCCGCCAAATCCACGTTACCGCTAAAGGCGGTACGCAGCGCTCCCCAGCCATACCAGAGCAGAAAAGCCACGCCAGCCCAGGTTATCAGCATTAATAACACAGGCGACTGATTAAGCAGTGCACTGCCGCCAAAAATACCGGCGCAAATCAGCACCACATCGCTGAGCGTACAAAGCGATGCGGTCATCAGATGATACTGACGACGCACGCCCTGATTCATCACGAAGGCGTTTTGCGGCCCCAGCGGCAGAATTAACGCGGCGCCAAGAGCAAGCCCTTGTAAATAAAAAGATAACACAGTTACACCTCAGGAAAGACTGGAAACAGGCGCAGTGTAGCCGGAACGAATTATTAGCGGAAATGGAAAATTTTAATATCGCATTAGCAAAGTTGATGCAGCAATGCGATAAAAAGGGCGGAAAATCCGCCCTGCTTTGTTATTCGGCCTGCGGCGCTGTTTGCGCTTCGCCATCCGCCTGTTTCACTTGATGCAGGTGAACATCCATCTGCGGATAAGGAATGCCGATACCGTGCGCATCCAGTGTACGCTTGAAGTTTTTCATCAGATCCCAGTAAACATCCTGCAGATCGCTGCTGTTGCTCCAGCAGCGCACCACGAAGTTCAGCGATGAAGCCGCCAGCTCATTCAAACCAATCTGTACGCCTTTATCCTGCAGGACGCGCTGATCGGCATCCACCACTTCCCGCAGCAGCGTGATCACCTGATCAACATCCGCATCGTAGGCGACGCCAATAATGAACTCATTACGGCGAACCGGCTCACGAGAAAAGTTGATGATATTGCCAGTGATAATTTTGCCGTTCGGCACAACAGCAATTTTGCCGTCACCGGTTCTCAGCGTGGTGGAAAAAATTTGCACACTCAGCACGGTTCCCATTACGCCGCCGAGATCAACAAACTCACCAGCTCGCAACGGACGGAAAGTGACCAGCAGCACGCCTGCCGCCAGGTTAGAGAGCGATCCCTGTAATGCCAGGCCGACGGCCAGACCCGCGGCACCCAGTACGGCGATGACCGATGCGGTTTGCACGCCGACGCGCCCTAACGCCGCAATGAGCGTGAAAGCGATAATCCCGTAGCGCACCAGCGCAGAGAGAAAATCCGCGACCGTAGCGTCAATGTGGCGCGCCACCAGCAGGCGGTTAATCCCGTTAGAGATAATACGCGCCACAATCATCCCGACGATAAGAATAGCAATCGCGGCAACAATATTAACGGCGTAGCTCAGCAGTAACGCCTGGTTACGCACCAGCCAGTTTCCTGCATTACTGATTCCGTTAACGACATTTAAATCTTCCATTAGTTAGCCCTGTGTTGTTTACCCATGAGGGAAATGACAAAACATTGCCAGAGAAGTTCCGACAATCCATGTTAGAAGGTTAAGACATGATCAGAAGATACGCCAAATCACGCCTGAATTCCTTGGTTTTTGTAGGGATAATTGTATAAAAAAAGGCCCTCGCGGGCCTTTTTGTCTGTATCACGAAAAACTACAGTACATCGATAGCGTTAAGCTCTTTAAATGCCTGTTCCAGACGCGTCACCATAGAGGCCTGGGCTGAGCGCAGCCATACGCGCGGATCGTAATATTTCTTGTTCGGCTTATCGTCGCCTTCCGGGTTACCCAGCTGCGCCTGCAGGTAGCCTTCGTTCTTTTTGTAATACTGCAAAATGCCGTCCCAGGTCGCCCACTGCGTGTCGGTGTCGATGTTCATCTTGATCACGCCGTAGCCGATAGACTCTTCGATTTCAGCAGCGGAAGAACCGGAGCCGCCATGGAACACAAAGTCCAGCGAGTTATGCGGCAGGCCATGCTTCTGGCTGACATATTCCTGTGAGTTTTTCAGGATAACCGGAGTCAGTTTCACGTTACCCGGCTTATAAACGCCGTGTACGTTGCCGAAAGAAGCAGCGATAGTGAAACGTGGGCTGATCGCGCTCAGTTTGGTGTAAGCGTAATCGACATCTTCCGGCTGGGTGTAGAGCGCAGAACTGTCAACATCGGAGTTATCCACGCCATCTTCTTCACCGCCGGTCACGCCCAGTTCAATTTCCAGGGTCATGTTCAGCTTAGACATGCGCTCCAGATATTTACCGCACAGCTCGATGTTCTCTTCCAGCGACTCTTCAGAAAGATCGATCATGTGAGAGGAGAAAAGCGGCTTACCGGTTTTCTGGAAATGCGCTTCGCCCGCGTCCAGCAGACCGTCGATCCACGGCAGCAGTTTCTTCGCGCAGTGGTCAGTATGCAAAATAACCGGCACGCCATACTGCTCGGCCATCAGATGAACGTGCTGTGCGCCTGAGATGGCGCCGAAAATCGCTGCACCCTGCGGCTTGTCAGTTTTGAAGCCTTTACCGGCAATAAAAGCGGCACCGCCGTTAGAGAATTGAACGATAACCGGGGCTTTGGCTTTTGCTGCTGCTTCCAGTGCCGCATTGATAGAATCGGTGCCGACACAGTTTACCGCTGGCAGCGCGAATTTGTTCTCTTTCGCTACCTTGAATATCTTCTGTACGTCATCACCGGTCACAACGCCGGGTTTTACGAAATCAAAAATTTTAGACATGGTTGTGTCCTGTTTGTCCTGTTTCGTTGGCCGCATAACGGATTCAACGCCCGTAACCGGGCAACACTTCAGGCGACGCGATACGCCGCCCCTAAAGGATTACTGCTTAGCACGCTCTTCCAGCATCGCTACAGCAGGCAGTTTTTTCCCTTCCACAAATTCCAGGAAAGCGCCGCCGCCGGTAGAGATGTAAGAGATCTTATCTTCAATGCCGAACAGGTCGATCGCCGCCAGCGTATCGCCGCCGCCCGCTACCGAGAAAGCGTCGCTGTCCGCGATAGCATTGGCGATAATTTCAGTGCCCTTACGGAAGTTCGGGAACTCAAACACGCCGACCGGACCGTTCCACAGAATGGTTTTTGCTTCTTTCAGCAGCTTCGCCATCGCCTGGGCGGTTTCGTCACCGAAGTCCATAATCTCTTCGTTATCCGCCACTTCGGAAACTTTTTTCACGGTAGCCGGGGCAGTTTCAGAGAATTCCGTGCCGACGCGGGAGTCGACAGGTACCGGAATGCCGTGCTCGTCACGCAGTTTTTTCGCCGCTTCGACAAAGTCAGGTTCGTAGAGTGATTTACCCACGTTGTTATCGATCGCGACGAAAGTGTTGGCGATGCCGCCGCCGACAATCACGGTATCCGCGATGTTGACCAGCGATTGCAGCACGTCGAATTTGGTGGAAACTTTAGAGCCGCCGACCACTGCCACCAGCGGACGCTCCGGGTTACTCATTACTTTGCCCAGCGCTTCCAGCTCGGCAGAGAGCAGCGGACCGGCACAGGCGATCGGGGCGAATTTGCCGACGCCATGGGTAGAAGCCTGCGCGCGGTGCGCGGTGCCGAAGGCATCCATCACAAACACGTCGCAGAGCGCAGCATATTTCTTCGCGAGGGTTTCTTCGTCTTTTTTCTCGCCTTTGTTGAAGCGGACGTTTTCCAGCACCACCAGCTCGCCGGCGGCGACATCAACGCCGTCCAGGTAATCTTTCGCCAGAGTGACCGTGGTGCCGTTCAGCTTTTCTTTCAGGTAGTTAACAACCGGCAGCAGGGAGAACTCTTCGTTGTATTCACCTTCGGTCGGGCGACCCAGGTGAGAGGTAACCATCACTTTCGCGCCCTGTTTCAACGCCGCTTCGATGGTAGGCAGAGAAGCACGAATACGTGCGTCTGACGTCACTTTCCCTTCTTTTACTGGCACGTTGAGATCGGCACGGATCAAAACACGCTTACCAGCAAGATCCAGATCGGTCATCTTAATTACAGACATGGTAAACCCTCTCGTTGATTCTCATAAGTTTTGTCAGACACAAACCGCGTCTTACCTGAAACCGCGTGCGGCCATTGCTAACGTCGTATCGAGCATTCGGTTAGCAAAGCCCCATTCGTTGTCACACCAAACCAGGGTTTTGATCAGGTGCTGACCGCTGACCCGCGTCTGCGTGCCGTCCACTATGGCACTGTGCGGATCGTGGTTAAAATCTACTGAGACTAACGGTATTTCCGTATAGTCAACTATACCACTAAATGCCCCCTCTGACGCGTTTTGCAGTAAGGCGTTGACCTCACTCGCCTTCACCGCCTGGCGCACAGAAACGCTGAGATCGATGGCGGTAACGTTGATCGTCGGCACGCGTACCGCAATCGCTTCGAAGCGGTCATTGAATTTCGGAAAAATACGCGTAATGCCAGCGGCAAGACGCGTATCCACCGGAATGATCGACTGACTGGCGGCGCGCGTGCGGCGCAGATCGCTGTGGTAAGCGTCGATCACCTGTTGATCGTGCATCGCCGAATGGATCGTCGTGACGGTGCCGGTCTCAATGCCAAAGGCGTCATCCAGCAGCTTGATCACCGGAATAATGCAGTTGGTGGTGCAGGAGGCGTTAGAGACAATGCGATCGGTTGGTTTAAGAGCCTGCTCATTCACGCCGAACACCACGGTGGCATCAAGATCGTTGCCGCCCGGATGGGAAAACAGCACTTTCTTCGCGCCCGCCCGCAGATGGGCTTCGCCATCGGCACGGCTGCCGTAAACGCCGGTGCAGTCCAGCACGATATCCACGTTAAGCTCGCGCCATGGCAGATGCTGTAACTCCGCCTGATGCAGAATGCGGATAGTATCGTCTCCTACCCAGAGCAGATCGCGCTCCTGGCGCACGTCAAAGGCGAAGCGGCCATGGCTGGTATCGTACTTGAGCAGATGCGCCATACCCACGGCTTCCGCCAGCTCGTTAATCGCCACCACCGTGATTTCAGCCCGACGACCGGTTTCGTACAGCGCGCGCAATACGTTGCGCCCAATGCGGCCAAAACCATTTATCGCAACCCGAACGGTCATATCTCTCCTGCGCTAACTGCCTGAAAATGTGCTAATAGCCTGAGCGTTTCGCACAGGTTTGTACAGGAAATTCTTGACTGCCTGCGGGCCGCGCAGCGGTATCAAAACCGCAAACTGAAACGGTTCAGCGAGAATAAAGCAACTGAGGAATAACAGGAATGATTGCGATCAATTGTGCTGTTGATAATTGGATCTGCGTCACAATTTTTCGTCAGAAAAATTATTACTGCGGGAATAATTCCCGGAGGAATAGATGCAAAAAGGGCGAACAAGTCGCCCTTAACGTTAAACGCTGTTTGCCCGTGCTGCCACGGGCGTGAATCGTAGATCGCGATTACAGAATCGATTTGGCGGTTTTCACAACGTTTTCAACGGTGAAGCCAAACAGGTCGAACAGCTTCTCTGCCGGTGCAGACTCGCCAAAGGTAGTCATGCCGACGATTGCGCCGTTCAGACCAGTGTATTTGAACCAGAAATCGGCAATACCGGCTTCGATAGCGACGCGTGCGGCCACCGCTTTCGGCAGTACCGATTCACGGTAAGCAGCGTCCTGCTTGTCAAAGGCGTCGGTAGAAGGCATGGAAACCACGCGCACCTTACGTCCTTCGCTGGAAAGCTGGTCATACGCCGCCACAGCCAGTTCTACTTCGGAACCGGTGGCGATCAGAATCAGCTCCGGCTGGCCGTCGCAATCCTTCAGCACATAACCGCCGCGCGCCACGTTCGCCAGCTGCTCAGCGCTACGATCCTGCTGCGCCAGGTTCTGACGGGAGAAGATCAGCGCGCTCGGGCCATCTTTACGCTCAATGGCATATTTCCAGGCAACGGCAGATTCAACCTGGTCACAGGGACGCCAGGTGCTCATGTTCGGCGTGGTGCGCAGGCTGGCGAGCTGCTCGACCGGCTGGTGCGTCGGGCCATCTTCACCCAGACCGATAGAGTCGTGGGTATAAACCATTACCTGACGGATCTTCATCAGCGCCGCCATACGCGCCGCGTTACGGGCATACTCCACAAACATCAGGAAGGTCGCGGTGTACGGCAGGAAGCCGCCGTGCAGCGCGATACCGTTAGCGATGGCGGTCATACCGAACTCACGCACGCCGTAATGAATGTAGTTGCCTGCCGCGTCGACGTTGATCGGCTTCGATCCGGACCACATGGTCAGGTTGCTCGGCGCCAGGTCAGCGGAGCCGCCCAGGTATTCCGGCAACAGCTTGCCAAAAGCTTCGATGGTATTTTGTGAGGCTTTACGGCTGGCGATTTTCGCCGGGTTAGCCTGCAGTTGCTCGATAAACTTCTGCGACTCTTCCTGCCAGTTGGCCGGCAGCTCATTGCTCATGCGGCGTTTGAATTCAGCCGCCAGCTCCGGGTGCGCTTTGGCATAGGCAGCGAACTTCTCATCCCATGCAGATTCTTTGGTTTTACCCGTCTCTTTCGCATCCCACTCGGCATAAATTTCCTGCGGAATCACGAACGGCGCATGCTCCCAACCCAGCTGCTTGCGGGTCAGCGCGATTTCGTCGTCGCCCAGCGGCGCGCCGTGCGAGTCGTGGGTGCCCGCTTTGTTCGGTGAACCGAAACCGATAACGGTTTTGCACATCAGCAGCGAAGGCTTGTCGCTGACCGCTTTCGCTTCTTCAATCGCTTTTTTGATCGCTTCCGCGTCGTGGCCGTCAACGCCGCGCACGACGTGCCAGCCGTAGGCTTCAAAACGTGCGGCGGTGTCGTCAGTGAACCAGCCGTCGATATGACCGTCGATGGAGATGCCGTTGTCGTCGTAGAAAGCAACCAGTTTGCCCAACTTCAGGGTACCGGCCAGTGAACAGACCTCGTGTGAGATCCCTTCCATCATGCAGCCGTCGCCCATGAAGACGTAAGTATTGTGGTCTACGATCTCATGACCCGGACGGTTGAACTGCGCAGCCAGCGTGCGCTCGGCGATGGCGAAACCTACCGCGTTAGCAATGCCCTGCCCCAGCGGGCCGGTGGTGGTTTCCACACCCACGGTGTAGCCATATTCCGGGTGACCTGGAGTTTTTGAGTGCAGCTGACGGAAGTTCTGCAGCTCGCTCATCGGCAGATCGTAACCGCTGAGGTGCAGCAGGCTATAAATCAGCATGGAACCGTGACCGTTAGAGAGGATAAAGCGGTCGCGATCCGCCCACTGTGGATTGGTGGGGCTATGATTCAGGTAATCACGCCACAACACCTCAGCGATGTCAGCCATGCCCATTGGGGCACCCGGATGTCCCGATTTGGCTTTTTGTACTGCGTCCATACTTAACGCGCGAATAGCGTTGGCAAGCTCTTTACGAGAGGGCATTTTTTACTCCAGGTCGGATTAAGGCTTCGCCATCCCTAACTTATTGTAATTAATCAGTTATCAGGCAAAACCGGAAAAAAGTCGCGCTTCAATGTACATGAAAAACAGATCAAAAGTACATGGACGGAAATGCGATATCTTGCCGGGAAGCGTTGCAAATACAGCTTTGTCTGCTATGCAGACTGCAGACGAGGCGTTATAACCGAAACCTTACTCGCCTGGCGTTATATTCAGGTGATTGTTTTTCTTACCTTGTTACTTAATGGAATGAACAGTATGAAGATGCAAACCACAATACTGACCCTGGGCCTGGCTGCGCTGCTGAGCGGTTGCCAGGGACTGGACAACAATGCGCTGCTGACCTCGGGCGCGCAGGCTTTTCAGGCTTATACCCTTAACGACGACCAGGTGAAGCAGCTGAGCGACCAGTCATGCGAGCAGATGGATAAAGAGAATCAGCTTGCGCCTGCCAACAGCGAATACCAGCAGCGCCTGAACAAAATCGCCGCCGCGCTGGGCGATAACATCAACGGCACGCCAGCCAACTACAAGGTCTACGTCACGAAAGATGTTAATGCCTGGGCGATGGCAAACGGCTGTATTCGTGTTTACAGCGGCCTGATGGATATGATGAATGATGATGAAGTGGAAGGCGTAGTGGGACATGAGATGGGCCATGTGGCGCTCGGTCATACCCGCAAAGCGATGCAGCTGGCGCTGACCACCACCGCCGCACGCACTGCCGCGGCCTCGGTAGGCGGCGTGATCGGTTCGCTGTCACAGTCACAGCTGGGGGAGCTGGGTGAGAAACTGGTGAATGCACAATTCTCGCAGACCCAGGAGTCGCAGGCGGACGATTATTCTTACGATTTGCTGAAGAAACGCGGCATCAACCCGAACGGACTGGTCACCAGTTTTGAAAAACTGGCGAAGCTGCAAGGAGAGAGCGGAAGCAGCATGTTTGATTCCCATCCTGCCTCCGAAGCGCGCGCGCAGCATATTCGTGAGCGCATCGCGGCAAATAAATAACAGAGGATATAACCTCCTCTGCATTGAGGAGGTTATCGCGGTTTATTATCTGTTCTGCTAAAGATATTCATGACACTAAACAAATCAATCCAACAGAACTTATTACCAATTAATCAGAGCATTAATTTCATCATGATTAATTCAATAAATATCATTTGCCGATAACCTTCTCGTCATGTTTATAATTTAATGCTCTCTTATAATATCGGACAGAGAATCTGGAAATGAAGTTGGTCTTAGCTGAGAAAGACAACCTTTAATTTCGGAAAATCTTTTAATTTGTATCTCAGGCTCTCAATCTCTTGGCACAAAACAATATGGAAATTTTCTCATCTTAATGGATGAGATTGTTATTTATAAAACACAAAGGAATAGGCTATGAATCTCAATACACTGAATGCAATGATGCTGAGCGCCGGTATGGCGTTTGCCTCTTTCGCCAATGCGCTTTCCTCTAACACCATCGAATTTATCGGTGAGGTTACCGATCAAACCTGCGAAGCTTCCATTAATGGTAATACCAGCGCGCCGGTTATTTTGCTGCCTACCGTCAGCAAAGCGGAATTGGGCGCGGTGGGTCAAACCGCCGGAGAAACGCCATTTACCATCAAGCTGACTGGCTGTACGGCAGACTCCACAAAAGAGTTAGATATTAAAACCCGCTTCGTGGCGAACAATCTCACCAGTACTAACCGTATCGGTAATACCGGTGATGCCACAAACGTTGCGCTTGAACTTTTCGATCCGCAAAACGCCACAGCTCAGGTTGATGTCACCGGCGCAACGCCCGCGCCTGGCCTGAAATTACTGAAAGACTCTACTGAAGCCAGCTACGACTTCGGGGTACGTTACTACGCCGAGGGCGCCGCGACAGCGGGCACGGTCAACGGCAGTGTTCAGTACGCACTCTCCTATCGTTAATTTCTCAAACCCCCTCACTGAGTGAGATTTTGCTCACTCAGTGAGTATCCAGCGTAATGCTTTTATGAAATTTTATTCTGTTATCCCAATACTGTTTTGCAGTGTGCTGAGCTTTTCCGCTTCAGCCAGCGTGGTCATGACCAATACACGCGTAATCTACCCGGCGGAAGAAAAATCGAAAACGATTCAGTTTACCAATCGGAGTGATATTCCTTACCTGATGCAACTCTGGACGGATATTAATAATCCAGACTCCTCACCGGATAATGCTGATGGCCCTTTTCTCGTCTCCCCGGTGATTTTTCGCATGGAGCCGAAATCGGGTCACTCCGCCAGGCTTAGTTTTGTCGGTGAAAATCTGCCACAGGATCGCGAATCGCTTTTTTATCTGAATTTTTCTCAAATCCCGCCGAAAAGCAGTGGCGGCGAAGCGAACAAGCTGCTGTTAATTCTTAAAAGCCGGGTAAAGATATTTTATCGACCCAAGGCTATTCAGGGAAGGCCGACGGATCTGGCAAAAAATCTCTCTTTCGAATTAAGCCAGTTAAATGGCGTGAACCTGCTACGGATTAAAAACAGTAGCGGCTTTTATGCTTCTTTCGCCAGTGCGGAAATCAAAGTAAAGGATAAATCTTATCCGGTCGACATTGATATGGTCGCGCCAAAAAGCGAACAAATTTTGACGATCAAAAATATGCCCGCAGGCCAGAAAGGCGCATTTACCTTGCGTTATACCCTGATTAATGACCTGGGTGCGAAGAGAGTCAACGAAACCCTGATTTAAGCTGTGAACCGATGTATTTCTGCGGTTTAAAACCGTAATCGTTCTATAAAGCTAAAATAAGCACAACTTAAAATGGATTTTTCAAAGCCCAAAAAAAGCGCAGCCTTTAAAGTAAAGTCGCTCGCTTCGTTGATTTTTCTTTCTTGCCTCCCCATTGACGTGGCCTGGGCGCAAGAGCGCTCTGAGACATCGCCTGAACGCTCCGGGCAGGAACATATTGAGTTTGATGTCGACCTGCTGATTGGTGAGAAAAGCAAAAAAATCGATCTGTCCCGCTTCAGCAAAAAAAACCGCGCGGCGCCAGGCCGCTATATTGCCGACATCTGGTTTAATGATGAGTATTTTTCGCGTCAGTCAGTCAGCTTTGTTGCGGTGAGTGATGATGAGGTGCAGCCCTGCCTGACGGAAAAAATGCTGAAAGAGGCGCAAATCCGTTTTAAACAAACAATGACGCCCAACGCCGACGGCTGTCTGCTTCCCGGCAGGGATCTTGCTTCAAGCCAGGCGCAGTTTGATATCAGCACGCAGAAATTAAACATTTTGATTCCGCAAATTCTGCTGGAAAAGCGTTTTAAGGGCGTGCCGGAAGAACAGCTTTCCAGCGGTGAAAGCGCGCTTTTTGCCAACTACGACACTAACTATTACTACAGTCATTCAAAAACTAACCCCTCGCATTCTGTTTATCTGTTTCTGAACAGCGGCCTGAACCTGGGGCTGTGGCAACTGCGTTCGCAATCTAACGCCACCGGGTATAAAAGCCATACGCAAAAACAGCAGCTAAAGTGGCAGACGCTGCGCACGTATTTACAGCGCCCTCTCACCTCACTCGGCAGCCAGCTGACTGTGGGTGAAACCTATACCGCCAGCAACGGATTCAGCGGAACAGGCTTTGTCGGCGTCAAGCTGGAAACGGATGAGCGCATGAAGCCGGACAGAGAACGCGGCTATGCGCCCGTGATTCGCGGCGTCGCGGCGACCACGGCGAAAGTAACCTTGCGTCAACGCGGTCAAATCATTCATCAGACCACGGTTTCCCCTGGCGCATTTGAAATCGACGATCTGCCGCCTACCTCCTTTCAGGGTGATATTGACGTCAGCGTCGAAGAGGCTGACGGGCGCGTCTCTTCGTTTAGCGTCCCTTTTGCCGCCGTGCCTGACTCGTTACGTCCCGGTTATTCCCAATTCAGCGTTGTTGCTGGCGAAACCGCAAACACCCATACCTCGAATGCGCTTTTCACCGATCTGGTGTGGCGCAAAGGGGTATCAAATCAGTTCACCTATAATTCCGGGCTGCGCTTATCACGGGATTATCTTTCGCTGCTTTCCGGGCTGGTTTACAGCAATCCGTTCGGGGCGTTTGGATTTAACAGTATCTGGTCAAGCACCAGTATTAATGGCGAAAGATTAAATGGCTGGCGTCTCGGCAGCACCTGGAGCCGCACCTTTAATACCACCGGCACCAAGGTAGCGTTAGCCGGTTATCGTTATTCCACTCTGGGTTATCGTGAACTGAATGATGTGCTGGGTTTACGCGATGCGGCGAAAGATAACCAACGCTGGCAATCGGATAGTTACCAGCAAAGCAGCCAGCTCACGCTGACGCTTAATCAGAACCTAAATGGCTACGGCAATTTGTGGCTGTCCGGGACGCAGAGTCGCTACCATAACGGCGGCGATCCTAACATGAGCTTTTATTTGGGCTACAGCAACGCCTGGAAAAGCATAAATTATGATATTTCCGTGAACCGTCAATATTCAGGGCTGCGGAAGTATGGCCTGGTTGCGGATACAAATAATTCACGATTGAAAGCGGAAAACATTTTTATGCTTTCGTTCTCTGTTCCGTTATCCACTTCAGCCCGGGCGCCGAATCTTTCCACCAGCATTAATCACGCACCGGATCGGCAAAACCGCACCAGCTTGCGCAGCAGCGTCTCTGGCACATTGGGCAACGAGCGCCGTTCCGTCTGGAGCATAAACGCCAACCGCGATACACAAGGAAACGCTAGCGGGTTCGGCGGCAGCCTGACGCAAAATTTCTCAGCGGCGACAACCAGCATGAATTTTTCAAAATCCGATCGTTTTTTTCAGGGCGGCGCTGCGCTGCGCGGTAGCCTGGTGATGCATCAGGGAGGGGTGACTTTCGGGCCTTATTTAGGAGATTCATTCGCGCTGGTCGAAGCGCAAGGCGCGCAAGGCGCTACCCTGATCAACGGCATGGGCGCCACCATCGATCGTTTTGGCTACGCCATTTATCCAACATTAATTCCCTATCGTTACAATGAAATTGCTTTGGATGCAAAAAATACTCGAGATGCCTACACCGAGCTGACTGATAACCAAAAGCGGGTAGCGGCCTACTCAGGCGCAATGGTAAAAGTCAAATTTAAGACACAGCGTGGTTATCCAGTTTTAATCAAGGTCAAAGACAATAATAAATTACCGCTTAACGCCGATGTTTTTGATGAAAATAACAATATTGTAGGATTAGTCGGCCAGGGCAATCAAATTTACGCCAGAGTAAGCAATCAAAAAGGCGTTTTATCTGTTGGCGACCGTTCATTGTGCAATATCGCTTACTCTCTGGATAACAACAAAAGCACACAACTTCTCTGGCGGCTGACAGCTGCCTGTAGTCATTAACTTAGCCAGGTAAAAATATGAAAAAGTGGAAGCACAACGTTATTAGCGTGCTTTTTTGTTTTTTTTGGTTACCCGGCTGCTGGGCGACCTGCTACAAAATCACAGCGGTAAATAATACTCCCTCTAGTGCATCCTATACTGAGCCGGGCAAGGGCGAGGTTGTCCCCTGGGGAGGTGCGCTCGATACCGCAGGCAGTGCAGGCAGCATAGCCGGTAACGTTAATTTACCCGATGACTCAGCATTAGGTGGGAATGAAACATTTGTGCCCGATGGGACTATACTCGCCAGCGGTACCGTGCGTTTTCTGGAGATGGGATCGATCGCTTATACACCAGAAACCATTCTGTTCCGCTGCACGGCGGATGAAAATGGCAAGTTATACGAATATTATTCGACAAACGGGGATTATGCTTATGGCGGGAATATAGAGGTAGGTAAGAACACAGGGCAAAGTGAGTCCTACCAGACCTACGTTACTCAAGTCGCCTCGCGCATTACCAATCTGGCTACAGGGGAATATTACTCACGCTACTGGAAAAGTCGCCCGCTGCGCAACCTGGACCGCGACTCTTACGGCTGGATATTAATAAAAGCTAAAAATTTTTCTGACGCAAAAATAGAGCTTTTTAAAAACAGTAATGCCAAAGGAGTAATTCCCTCAGGTAACTATTCTTATCATCAGCCGCTCGCCTATATTGCTTTCAAAGGAGGCGGTTTAAGTTCCAAGCTTTACGATGGCGCCGATCATGCCTCGAATTTTGACGGCTGGTACAGCTACTGGCCTGGCGCAGTTAATCTCTATAACCGCGTATCATTTACGACTATCCTCACCTGTAAATTAACACAAACTACGCCGAGCGTTATTTTCCCGCTTATTTCCGTGCAACAATTGATGCAGGGACAAAAAATCACGCAGCCCATTGATATCAGTTTTATATGTCAATCAACACAGTCATCAGGTAATTATACAGGTTTTCAGTCAGGTACTTTTCCAGGCCAAACAGCCATTGGTTTTGTGGTTAATAGTGAGAATGCCGCCGCTGCCCGTGAGGAAGGACTTGAATCTGATCCTGGCATCATCAGCCATTTGCTTTCCGATGGATATAAAAAGGATCCCGAAGCGCCAACCGGCGTAGGCGTCAGCATAAGCGATGGAAAGCAATCGGCGCGGATCGATCTGCTTGATGATATAAACGCGATAGAAGGTTGGAATCCGGTTCTCTTCAATGCCTCCGTTACGGGAGGAGTCAACGGCACACGCCGTTATAAAGCACGTTATTACGCCACGCTGGAACGCTTGCCTGGCAAACAGGTCACGAGTGGATACTTTCATGCCACCCTACAGGTTGTTATCAAGGTAATGTAATGAAGATTTTTATCAGTTTGCTGCTTTTTGGCTTGTTGTTTTCTTCCCCGGGTTGGGCAGCGCTGGCGATTGAAGGCAGCCGGGTTATTTTTTCCAGCGATCAACGGGAAGGGTCATTGCGGCTGATGAATGGCAGCGATAAACCGATTTTGGTGCAGGCGTGGGTAGATGATGGCTCTGCGCAGGGCACGCCGCAAAACGCCGGCGATGTGCCAGTGATTCCCCTGCCCTCTCTGTTTCGTATCGAACCGCGCAGACCCTATACATTACGTTTGCTGGCAACTCCCATAACTCTGCCGCAGGACAGGGAGTCGCTGTTCTGGCTGAACCTGAATGAGATCCCGGCGTCATCGCCGCAGCCACAAGCCAGCCCGTTTCAGCTGAAAGTACAGGTTCGCATGCAGCTTAAACTGCTTTATCGTCCAGTTCAGATCAGGGATAGCGTTGATAAGCGCACTGCTTCGCAACAATTTCAGCTGTTGCGGGAAAATGGCGAGATGAAACTGAAGGTGACAAACCCTACGCCTTTTTACGCCATTTATTCCCGAGCGGAAATCGAAACAGCAGGCCAGAAAGCGCAGCCTGTTGAGCTGGCAATATTTGCCCCTTTTGAAAGCAAAACGCTTAGCTTGCCGGAAAGCATCACCTGGACACCCGGACGGATACGTTTTGCGCTGATTAATGATCAAGGTAATGAAGAGGTGGCTGAGAAAAAATTGTAGTGCCTGTACCTCAACTCTTTTAATGAATGAAAGAGTTGAGGCAAGGAAATCTTCTTAACGCTTAAACAGCTGATCCACCATACTGCCTAAATCCAGCTTGTTATCATGCATCGTCTGCTCGTCAAGCTGGCCCTGCGGCGACATCTTATCAATCAGCTGCGGCAGCAGTGAAGCCAGGGTGCCGGATGCGCCCTGCACATCGGTGCCCAGCTTGTCCGCCAGCGAATGCAGCTCGCCCTGACCAAACGCCGACTGGATTTCATCGCCGCTCACCGGCCGGTTCGAACCGGTGCCGATCCAGGAGGAAAAAACATCCGCCAGCCCGCCTTGCTGAAACTTATGCAGCAGTACTTCAATGCCGCCCTGCTCCTGCACCCAGTTCCAGATAGCGTGCAGCTGCCCCAGTTTATTCCCCTGTCCGCCGCCCAGCGAACCCACTAACTCATCAAGTAAGCCCATTGTGGCCTCCTGTAAATCAAATGAACGCCACAAAGTGTAGCTGCCGGGCGGCATATTCACCGTGATGGCTTAGCCTTTATTGGCAGCCTGCACGTGCAGCATATCCAGCGCCAGGGTCGCTGCCGCCAGCGACGTCAGATCGGCGTGGTCGTAACCTGGCGCCACTTCCACCAGATCCATCCCGACGATGTTCATCCCCTGCAGGCCGCGAATCAGCTTGGTGGCTTTATCAGTGGTCAGGCCGCCAATTACCGGCGTGCCGGTGCCGGGCGCGTGTGCCGGGTCCAGGCAGTCGATATCAAAGGTCAGGTAAACCGGCAGATCGCCCACGGTGCGTTTTACTTCCGCCAGAATATCGTCCACGCTGCGATCGTTGACCTGTGCCGCATCCAGCACGTTAAAGCCGAGGCTCTTATCAAATTCGGTACGAATACCGATCTGCACCGAATGGTTGGGATCGATCAGCTCCTCTTTCGGCGCGGTGAAGAACATGGTGCCGTGGTCAAAGGTCGGACCGTTGGAATAGGTGTCGGTATGAGCATCGAAATGCACCAGCGCCATTTTGCCGAAATGTTTTGCGTGCGCGCGCAGCAGCGGCAGCGTGACGTAGTGGTCGCCGCCAAAGGTCAGCATACGTTTGCCGTTCGCCAGCAGCTTTTCGGCGTGCGCCTGCAATTTGTCGGAGAGATCCTGCGAATCACCGAAGGCGTAAACCAGGTCGCCGCAGTCAACCACGTTCAGCCGCTGACGCAGATCAAAATCCCACGGCCAGCGACATCCTTCCCACGCCAGGTTAGTGGAAATCTGACGAATCGCGCCTGGTCCCAGGCGGCTGCCCGGACGGCCTGAGGTGGCGGCATCAAAAGGCACGCCGGTGATCACCCATTCGGCATCGCTGTCGTAAGGCTGGAAGTTGACCGGAAAACGCATGAAGCCGAAGGCGTTTGAGACCAGGGAATTGTCGTACTGATTGCCCAGGGTGTTATACATAACTCATCCTCGTGATATCTGAGAGTCGGGCCAGGCCCGCATGCCTGTTAAGGTATAGATGAAAAAAATCCCCTCCGCGTCGTTGAACCCGACGAGGAAGGGATTGATGATATTCAGCAAATTACGCTGATTATCGCGAAGAAGCGGGTAAGCTGCAACAGGTTGTCCTGATGGCGGAGAGACGCCGTAAAGCATGAAAAAGATTAATAAATTAGCAAATATAACAATTTGTCATCTATTTATTGTAAAAGCCAAGGATATTCCCATCATGAACAAGCTGAGTAAAATGCTATATTACGCTTTCAGGGCAGATAAAAGCTTAATTGCTGGCGCAAGGATATTGAGCGTCAAGATAATAAGTTTGCAACAACCGATTATTCTGACAGGTTTTTAGGGTACGCGGCATCTGCCACACTGTTCATACTCCGCCATATCACTTCATTGTCGACTTCTTTTCGCTTATTCCGTTGCGTAAATATCCATTCAAGGGCGCATAAGTCGTTCCTGACCGGCTGTGATTATTTCACTCAGGGTACAGGCTGGTGGCCAGACAGCATGTCAGCGCAAAAAGACGTCAGTGAATTGTTACTCATCGCTAAATCAAAAAGATGAGCAACAAAAGCTGAACGATCTCTAAAGCAAAAGGATAATTTTTCTGACGAGTGGAATGACACACAAACCTGACTTCAATAACAGGAGAACAAAATAAGAGATTTCTGACATGATGAATTTATCGGCAATAGTTGAATACAGGTATCGCCTTCTGTAAAAAACTACCCAACTGGTGCCATTTTTTCATTATAATTATCGGCGAACGCGCAGCAGATTATTTATTTTTCACAACATAACTCATTGAATAAAAATTATTTTCCACCTCAGGCTATAATGTTTTTCAGAGCTCGGCAAACAGATGAATAATTATTAACCACTATAATTTGATCTGAATCAAATTTTCACAATGCTAAAAAACACACAATATCAGTAATGTATTTAGCTTAGCGATTCGTCTGTATCTACTCTTTCATCTTTTCCAATACTATTCAGAGAGCCAGAAGAACGTAACGTTCGTTTCAAAACAAACTTAAAGATATGCATCGCAAATGATTAACCCTATCTCATTAAAGCAAAAAGCGTATATCGCCTCTATTTGCGCAGCGCTATTTATGGCCATTTCTTTTACCGGAATCTACTTCCCTTATAAAAAAACCAAAGTGGAAGTGAGCCTGGCTGGCGAACGTTTTTCTAAAATCCTCATCGATAACTTCAATCTGAACGAGCAGGTTGCTGAGACTATTTCTGTTAATCTTTTGCAACGAAGCAAAGAGGACGACGGCCTGTCACGCCTCGCGTTAAAGGAGGTGGAATATGATGAGACTCATCATATTTATGGTTTTAACACTCATCATAAGAACACACATCCGCAGGTGCACGGAACACTACAATGTGTTAATCCTGTCAGTGTAGAGGTTTACAATATTATAAAAAGCATAGATTATATTTATAATAATTATAGATTTGATAACAATTACATGGCGAGAACCCACTATTTTTATTCATTTGCCGGGGATTGTGTCTATGTCACGATCCCTGCGCCGCTGGATACCTATATCTTTGTTCCTGAGCGCGCTAATGCGTTAAAGATTTTCACGCGGCATTACAGTTATCTGAACCGTAAATTTTCTAAGGATCCCCAGTCAAAAGGCACGGTCAGTACTGAAATTTATGAAGACCAGCTTACCCATACCAATGCATACAGCGTAATCAGCTATATTTATGATTTGAGCCAACCCGGAAGCGAGCGGGTACTCGGCGCATTAATGTATGATAATACCATGAGCGATTTAAAAGTATTCGCTAAAGCGGCGGCTGGCGAGCTTGACAGTCGTTACGTCAACGAAAAGCTCGTTTCATACGATACGGGGAATGAGATCATTCTGTCAGGGGATAAAAGCGATTATCACAATCCCATGGTCTATGACTTATCTAAAAAATATACCGTGATGGTTGATATCGTTCTGCCTGCGTTTGTGATTTATAATCGTACTGCGTTTACTGCTTTGCTGCTGGCTTTTTTAACCACGGTGGTGGTCTGGTTTGTTTTAAGGTGGTACGTAATAAAAAGCAGCCAGGAAAGTATGACTGACCATTTAACCAACATTTATAATCGCAAAGTGTTAAATTTGCTTCATGTGCCTCACCCTTGTGCCCTCGCGGTAATAGATTGCAATAAGTTTAAGTTTATCAATGATACTTACGGGCATGAAATGGGCGATAACGCACTGGTATATATTACCAATATTTTCCAACAGTTGAGGAAAAGCGGAAAAGAGATATTTATTCGTTTAGGCGGCGATGAGTTCTGCATCGTGTTTCCCGAAAGGTCCTGTCGCCATGCAGAAGAATATTTGCAGGAAGTATTGGTGCAACTCAAAGATTTTCGTAAGCATATTTCTTTATCTGTCTCATGGGGTGTGGTGGAATGGAAACACAATGAATCTGTGACGAGCGCAATTAAACGCGCTGATGAGATTTTGTATGCAGAAAAAAATAAAAAATCACTAAAATCCATCACCCATTAAATATAACATCTTACTCACGAGAAAATTATGTTTTCCAAAAATGAAATGAGAAAAAAATTAAGCTGCGCTTTAAAAAACAGAGAGTTATATGCTGTTTTTCAGCCAAAGGTCGATGTAACGAATAATCAGATTTATTCTTTAGAAGCGTTGATACGCTGGCATTATCAGGGACAGGATATTCCCCTCAGCACTTTTTACACGCTTCTGCAAAGCGATCTGCTGGGCCATCAGGTGTTTAAATTCATCATCAAAGAGAGCCTGGACATGCATAAAAAGCTTCTTGATGAAGGATTAACCTGTGCAATGAGCATCAATGTGTCAAACCCGACGCTTAAGCTGCCTCATGCTGCCGAAGAGATCCTTGAGCTGCTTGAAAAGTCACACATCGATAAAGCAGCCGTTAAGCTGGAGATATTAGAGTGCGTTGATATATTTTCAGATGAAATTATTCAGGATAATCTAAAGCGGTTAAAAGCTAGCGGCATCCCTCTGATTCTGGATGATTTCGGGTCAGGAGAGTTTTTTCTGAAAAATATTCAGCTGGTTGACTTCGATGCGATAAAGATCGACAGAGAGATCTGCCTGACGGCGCAAAGCAATAACCTGATCCGCGATATCATCTCTTCCGTGGTGGTTTACGGACAGCAAAACAGCAAAGTCATTATTGCGGAAGGTATTGAGACTGAGCCGCAACAGGCATTGATGCGCTCACAGGGTGTGGAAGTTTTTCAGGGTTATCTTTTTGCTCGTCCGATGGCTCAGCGGCAGGTTCTTCCCTGGCTAAATAATTTTTATCAGCAAGCTGCCGGGTATTAAAAAGGTTGAGCGTCTGGCGCTCAACCTTTTTGTAAAGCTTACTCGTCTTCCAGATAGGTATAGCCATACAGGCCGCTTTCAAACTCCGCGAGGAACTGCGCACGCAGCTCTTCGTCGAGGTCGGTCTCTTTTACCTGGTTGCGGAACAGACTCATCAGTTCATCCGGGTTGAGCTGAACATACTGCAGCATATCCGCCACGGTATCGCCCTCATCCGAAAGCTGAACATCTACCCTGCCGTCAGGACGAGCATAGACATCCACCGCTTCGGTATCGCCGAACAGGTTGTGCATGTTGCCGAGAATCTCCTGATAAGCGCCGACCATAAAGAAGCCGAGCATGGGCGGATTATCAACGTCATATTCCGGCATCGGCATCGTGGTGGCGATGCCGTCGCCATCGACATAATGATCGATGGTGCCGTCAGAGTCACAAGTGATATCCAGCAGCACGGCGCGACGTTTCGGCGATTTGTTCAGCCCCTCCAGCGGCAGCACCGGGAAGAGTTGGCCAATCCCCCAGGCGTCCGGCATTGACTGAAACAACGAGAAGTTGACGTAAATCTTATCCGCCATGCGTTCCTGCAACTCGTCGATAATCGGACGGTGCGCGCGGTTGCTGGGATCGAGATGCTGCTGGATATAGTGACAAATCCCCAGGTAAAGCTGCTCGGCCCAGGCACGCTGTTTCAGATCGTAAGTGCCTGATGAGTAGCCGGTGTGGATATCAAACAGGTCCATCTGACTGTCATGCAGCCACTCGCGCAGCGAACGGCGATTGCCCGGCTCGTGCATCTCCTGCCAGGTTTCCCACAGGCTGAGGATCGGACGCGGCGCGTCGGCTTCCGGCGCTTCCGGCGTGCTGAACTCATTGCGCTCTACGCCAATGATGTTAGAGACCAACACCGTATGATGCGCGGTCACGGCGCGGCCCGACTCGGTGATCACCGTGGGATGCTCCAGCCCATGCTCGTCACAGGCGGCGCCAATGGCCCAGATAACGTTATTCGCGTATTCGTTCAGGCCGTAGTTTACCGAGCAGTCAGACTGCGAGCGCGTGCCTTCATAATCCACGCCGAGACCGCCGCCCACGTCAAAACATTTGATATTAACGCCCAGCCTGGCAAGCTCAACGAAGAAGCGCGCCGACTCACGCACGCCAGTAGCGATATCGCGGATATTAGCCAGCTGCGAGCCGAGATGGAAATGCAGCAGTTGCAGGCTGTCGAGACGACCGGCATTGCGCATGATTTCTACCAGCTGCAACACCTGCGTTGCCGACAGCCCGAACTTCGATTTTTCACCGCCGCTGGACTGCCATTTACCGGAGCCTTGCGAGGCGAGACGCGCGCGGATGCCGAGGCGCGGCGTAACGTTCAGACGCTCAGCCTCTTCCAGCACCAGGCGCACCTCGGTCATTTTCTCGAGCACCAGATAAACTTTGTGGCCGAGCTTCTCGCCGATCAGCGCCAGACGAATATACTCACGATCTTTATAACCGTTGCAGACGATAACCGAACGAGTCTGCCCGGCATGGGCCAGCACCGCCATCAGCTCTGCTTTGGAACCTGCTTCCAGACCGAGCGGTTCGCCAGAGTGGATCAGCGATTCGATCACGCGTTTATGCTGGTTCACCTTGATCGGATAAACGAGGAAATAGTTGCCTTTGTAGCCGTAAGATTCACGGGCGCGCTTAAACGCCGCGTTAATGGAGCGCAGGCGATGTTGCAGAATTTGCGGGAAGCAGAACAGCGCCGGCAGACGCTGACCGTCCGCTTCGCGCTCTTTCACCAGCTTCGCCAGATCGACGCGAACTTCCGGCATATCCGGATCCGGGCAGACGCTGATGTGCCCCAGCTCGTTTACGTCGTAGTAGTTATTGCCCCACCAGGCAATATTGTATGTGCGCAGCATTTTGCTGGCGTCCTGATCGTTCATGGCTACCTCCTGCATAGAGCGGAGTACACCCAGTTCGCCTGCTGACGAACCCTTGATATTCTTCATGTCGTCAGACATCACGAACCTCAATTTTCCGTTGAAATAAAAAATCGTTTTCTGGCTTAGCCGCAGATAAACCAGGTTCCCTCGTTTTTCCCGCCGTCAACCTAAACCGTGGTGCACCCGCCTGAGCGGTTGTTGCAAAGCTATAAGTGTAAAACACCTGGACGGACTCCGCTTAACGGAACAGAAATAGCCTGGACCTTCTACCGGCAAAAGCAGGCGAAGATCGCGCGTGGTCAGAATGGTTGAAAAGATTAACCGGCGCTCG
This sequence comes from Pantoea osteomyelitidis, assembly GCF_044342975.1. NCBI lineage: Bacteria > Pseudomonadati > Pseudomonadota > Gammaproteobacteria > Enterobacterales > Erwiniaceae > Pantoea > Pantoea osteomyelitidis. Next base: position 313,329 of record NZ_JBGFSN010000005.1, on the reverse strand, counting down.
TGTCGGGATAATTACCGCAACGAACATAACGTCGGCAGAAAAGAGAAACAGGTAAGAAGAGAGAGAGGATCGCCAGCGCGCCTGAACAGCGCAGAGAACCGAAATGAGCAAAAAGTAGGTTCATTACTCTTATCACCTCCACACATGCCATCAGCATATGGAAAACAACCTGGGTGAAAGCCAGATAAACAGCTTATCTGACGGGCGCGACGCGCTGCGGCGTCATCCTTTACGGCACACAAAGCCGCGGCGTTTTATACCTCCTGGCCGGGGAAATTGCAAAAAATTTCCCGGCAATCCGCCAGCTGTCAGGAAAATTTTCCAGCGCTGCGTTGATGTAAAATGCGGAAACAGAAAAAGCACTGGTAATTCGCTCACTGTGTAACCTAAAATAGCCGTCCAGATGGTTTTCCATCTAAACTGGTTAACATCCAGGCTGCGTCAGCCTTATGTGCTCGCACTTCCTTAACTGCTCGCGGCTTTGCCTGAAGGAGCGCCGGAACAGGCCTCGCCTCTCTTGCGCTATGCAGTCGAATTCAAACCATTTTAGTAAGGTAAAGAATAGAATGGCAAAACACCTTTTTACGTCCGAGTCCGTATCGGAAGGACATCCTGATAAAATCGCTGACCAAATCTCTGATGCCGTGCTGGACGCAATCCTGGAACAGGACCCCAAAGCGCGCGTGGCCTGCGAAACCTACGTGAAAACCGGTATGGTGCTGGTTGGCGGTGAAATCACCACCAGCGCATGGGTTGATATCGAAGAGATCACCCGTAATACCGTACGTGATATCGGCTATGTTCATTCCGATATGGGCTTTGATGCCAACTCCTGCGCAGTACTGAGCGCAATCGGCAAACAGTCTCCGGATATCAACCAGGGCGTTGACCGCACCGATCCGCTGGAACAGGGCGCAGGCGACCAGGGTCTGATGTTTGGTTATGCGACCAACGAAACAGACGTGCTGATGCCAGCGCCGATCACCTATGCGCACCGTCTGGTACAGCGCCAGTCTGAAGTGCGCAAAAACGGCACCCTGCCGTGGCTGCGCCCGGATGCGAAAAGCCAGGTCACCTTCCAGTATGACGACGGCAAAATCGTCGGCATCGACGCGGTAGTGCTCTCAACCCAGCATGCGGAAGAGATTGCGCAGAAAGATCTGCAGGAAGCGGTGATGGAAACCATCATCAAGCCGGTCTTACCGTCAGAATGGCTGAACAGCAGCACCAAATATTTCATTAACCCCACGGGGCGTTTCGTTATCGGCGGCCCGATGGGCGATTGCGGCCTGACCGGTCGTAAAATCATCGTTGATACCTACGGCGGCATGGCGCGTCACGGCGGCGGTGCATTCTCCGGTAAAGATCCGTCGAAAGTAGACCGCTCTGCCGCTTATGCAGCGCGCTACGTAGCGAAAAATATCGTGGCGGCCGGTCTGGCTGACCGCTGTGAGATTCAGGTTTCCTACGCTATCGGCGTGGCTGAGCCGACTTCCATCATGGTGGAAACCTTCGGCACCGAGAAAATTGCTACTGAACAGCTGACGCTGCTGGTTCGTGAGTTCTTCGACCTGCGTCCTTACGGTCTGATCCAGATGCTGGATCTGCTGCAACCGATCTACCGCGAGACTGCCGCTTACGGCCACTTTGGTCGCGAGCATTTCCCGTGGGAAAAAACCGACAAAGCGGAACAACTGCGCGACGCCGCTGGTCTGTAATTCCGCTCTCTGCGCCCTGATGGTTTCAGGGCTGGAGATAAAGAATCAGAGAGCGTGAATGACGCAACGTTAAAGGGAGCCAGAGATGGCTCCCTTTGCTTTTCTGTTACGCCGATGCGCATGGTTGCGTCTGAATTAGCAGAAGAAAAAACCGCTTAAAATTAACCTATTTAATATAAAGACCATTTTTACAGAAACCCCTTCCTGACGAATCATAGATTCAAATAAAGCGTTATCTGCTCTATAACCTGAAATACTTTTGTGATCTACATCACAATATTGCCTCCACTGCCTTAAGATAACTTCGCAAAAATTTTGCCTGCTTATTCCTCTGATTTTTTCTGCCACATCAATCTTTGGTTTATCTACTACACTTCAATCGCTTGTTGATGCACCTTTTTGATAACGCTTACAAATTGAAACGCTTTAACTTTCTGTGATTTAGGAATTTAACAGCGTAGTTATTTCATTAAAAATGCGTTATTTTCAGCGTCCTCTGATATCTACGATTGGAAGCGATGTCAGAAACTTAACGGGTGCAATACCTTACTGGTTATTTAACCTTTTCAGGAAAAAATGCTGAATTTCAGGGTCTCAGCGTGTGTAACCGCTTACATTGATGTGATCGGCTTCACTTTTTTCCGGAAACAGGTTTTTTAACATTGATAAAAACAAAGACAGATAAATTTGGAGACAAAATGCCTGCCAATACATCCAAAAGCAGAACGTCAAATAAGGCAATGACCTTCTTTGTCTGCTTTCTTGCGGCTCTTGCTGGTCTGCTGTTCGGGCTTGATATCGGCGTTATCGCCGGCGCTCTGCCCTTTATTGCGAAAGATTTTAACGTTACGCCTCATCAGCAAGAGTGGATCGTCAGCTCTATGATGTTTGGCGCCGCCGTAGGCGCGATTGGCAGCGGCTGGATGTCTTCCCATCTTGGCCGTAAAAAAAGCCTGATGGCGGGCGCAATCTTGTTTGTGATGGGTTCGCTCTGGTCCGCTATGGCACCAAACCCGGAAATGCTGATTGCGGCGCGTGTTCTGCTGGGTCTGGCGGTGGGCGTCGCCTCTTACACCGCCCCGCTCTATCTTTCTGAGATTGCGCCTGAGAAAATTCGCGGCAGCATGATCTCTCTTTATCAGTTGATGATCACCATCGGTATTCTCGGTGCTTACCTCTCTGATACCGCGCTGAGCTTTAGCGGCAACTGGCGCTGGATGCTGGGGGTGATTACCATTCCGGCTGCGCTGCTGTTGGTGGGCGTGTTCTTCTTACCGAACAGCCCGCGCTGGCTGGCAGCGAAAGGCAACTTTCGCGATGCGCAGCGGGTGCTGGATCGCCTGCGTGATACCAGCGAGCAGGCGAAACGCGAGCTGGATGAGATTCGTGAAAGCCTGAAGGTGAAACAGACCGGCTGGGCGCTGTTCCAGAGCAACAGCAACTTTCGTCGCGCCGTATTCCTTGGCATTCTGCTGCAGGTAATGCAGCAGTTCACCGGCATGAACGTCATCATGTACTACGCGCCGAAAATCTTCGAAATCGCCGGTTTCACCAATACCACCGAGCAGATGTGGGGAACGGTAATTGTTGGCCTGATCAACGTGCTGGCGACCTTTATCGCTATCGGTCTGGTGGATCGCTGGGGACGTAAGCCGACGCTGGTGCTGGGCTTCCTGGTGATGGCTATCGGCATGGGCATTTTGGGTACCATGCTCCATATAGGCATCCATTCGCAGGGCGCGCAATACTTCGCTATCGCCATGCTGTTGATGTTCATCATTGGCTTTGCGATGAGCGCCGGCCCGCTGATTTGGGTGCTTTGCTCTGAGATCCAGCCGCTGAAAGGACGCGACTTCGGTATCACCATTTCGACCACCACCAACTGGATAGCCAACATGATCGTCGGCGCAACCTTCCTGACGATGCTGAACACGCTGGGCAATGCGAACACCTTCTGGGTTTACGCCGCACTCAACGTCTTCTTTATCCTGTTGACGCTGGCGCTGATCCCGGAGACGAAAAACGTTTCGCTGGAGCACATCGAGCGCAACCTGATGGCCGGTAAAAAATTACGCGACATCGGTTCGCACGATTAAGTTTGTTGCATTAATGAGATGAAACGGCGGGCTTGTCCCGCCGTTTTTATTTCCTCCGCTTTCCCCGTTGAGTTCCTTTCTTCCCCGGCTTATGCTTGCCGACATGAAAGCTCCCCGTCTCCCCATCGCGCTGCAACAGGCCGTGATGCGCGCGCTGCGCGAAAACCTGCTTCTGGCGAACCGTCGGCTGGAATGCGATTATCCCGAACCGAAACTGGTTTATCAGCAGCGCGGCACCGCTGCGGGCACCGCCTGGCTGGAAAACTGGGAAATTCGCCTCAACCCGGTGCTACTGCTGGAAAACCAGCAGGCGTTCATTGAGGAAGTAGTGCCGCATGAGCTGGCGCATCTGCTGACATGGAAACACTTTGGCCGCGTGCCGCCGCACGGCAAAGAGTGGAAATGGATGATGGAAAGCGTGCTCGGCGTGCCAGCACGGCGCACGCATCAGTTTGAAATCGACTCGGTGCGCAGCCGCACCTTCGCTTATCGCTGTGGTTGCCAGCAGCACCAGCTTACGATACGTCGCCATAACCGCATCCTGCGCGGCGAAAGCGAATACCGCTGCGTTCAGTGCGGCACCCTGCTACAGCCAGGGGAATTCAGCGCAACCCAGGCTTAATTCTCATTCCGCCTGCGGCGCCATTCTGGTACCCTGCCGCCTTTTTGATGGCCCTGGTACTGGAATATGTCTCGCAAAACGCTTATCGCTTTTTCATTGTTGCTTTCTCCGCTGGCGGCTCACAGCCTGAGCCTGAATAACTACCATCAGAACAATTTCCAGCAGGCGAAAACATACGCAGCCAGCATCAATGCTGACGCCCCCGGCTCCTTCTACTGCGGCTGTAAAATCAACTGGCAGGGTAAAAAAGGGGTGCCGGATCTCAATTCGTGCGGATATCAGGTGCGCAAAAACGCCAACCGCGCCAACCGCATCGAGTGGGAACACGTCATGCCTGCCTGGGAGTTTGGTCATCAGCGCCAATGCTGGCAGAACGGCGGTCGTAAAAACTGCAGCAAGGATGAGGGCTATCGCCGTATCGAGTCTGATCTGCATAACCTGCAGCCGGCGGTAGGCGAAGTGAACGGCGACCGCGGCAATTTCCAGTACAGTCAGTGGAACGGCAGCGAAAAACAGTATGGGCAATGCAGCATGAAGATCGACTTTAAAAACAAGCTTGCCGAGCCGCCCGAGCGCGCACGCGGCGCTATCGCCCGCACCTATTTCTATATGCGCGACCAGTACCAGCTGCGCCTGTCACGTCAGCAAACCCAGCTGTTCACCGTCTGGGATAAGCAGTATCCGGTTACCGCCTGGGAGTGCGAACGCGACGCCCGCATCGCTAAGGTACAGGGCAACCATAACCCTTATGTGCAGCGCGCTTGCCAGCGCTAAAATCCCTGCCCTACACTATGCCCTTTCTTCACCTTGCCGTGTGGCAGCACACGGCATAATGCTGGCAGGATCCGCATGCGCATACCTCGCATTTATCATCCCGAACCGTTACAACCTGGCAACGAAATTTTTCTTGATGACGACGCGGCCAACCATGTTGGCCGCGTGCTGCGCATGACCAGCGGCCAGCGTCTGGAACTGTTCGATGGCACTAATCTGACTTTTGTGGCTGAGATCACACAGGCAGACAAAAAACGTGTAAAAGTAACTCTCCTTGAAAGCCAGCAGGATGACCGCGAATCGCCGCTGTTTTTACACCTTGGCCAGGTGATGTCGCGCGGCGAAAAAATGGAATTCACCATCCAGAAATCGATCGAACTGGGTGTAAATGTGATAACGCCCTTGTTTTCTGAACGCTGTGGCGTAAAGCTGGATGCCGACAGGCTGGCGAAAAAGATTCAGCAATGGCAAAAAATTGCGATTGCCGCCTGCGAGCAGTGCGGCCGCAACCGCGTGCCGGAAATTCGCGCGGCGATGACGCTGGAGGCCTGGTGCGCCGAAGCGGATGACGGTCTGAAGCTAAACCTGCATCCGCGCGCCAGCCACAGCATCAACACGTTGCCGCAGCCGGTTGAGCGCGTGCGCCTGTTGATTGGTCCGGAAGGCGGACTGACGGCGGATGAAATCGCCATGACCGGCGAGCACGGTTTTACCGATATCCTGCTCGGCCCACGCGTATTGCGCACCGAAACCACCGCTCTGACGGCTATTACGGCACTTCAGGTGAGGTTTGGCGACTTAGGTTAATGGATAATTCCAGGCTATATAGAGACGCGCGGCACTCAACGGCGTCCTGACTGGTCAGCAATCGCTGCCCGCACGGAACGGGGCGGAAATATGTCCGCTTCATTGAGGAGAGAATAATGATCAAACTTGGCATTGTAATGGACCCGATTTCGTCCATTAATATTAAAAAAGACACCAGCTTCGCGATGTTGCTGGAAGCACAGCGCCGTGGTTATGAAATTCACTACATAGAGATGGGCGATCTCTCCCTGCGCGGCGGCGTAGCCTGGGCGCGCACCCGTCTGCTGAGCGTAGAGCAGAACTACGATAAATGGTATGAGTTCGGCAGCGAGCAGGAGATTCAGTTAGCCGATCTCAACGTAGTGCTGATGCGCAAAGATCCGCCGTTTGATACCGAATTTATCTACGCCACCTATATCCTTGAGCGCGCCGAAGAGCTGGGCACGCTGATCGTCAATAAGCCGCAGAGCCTGCGCGACTGTAATGAAAAGCTCTACACCGCCTGGTTTGCTGAACTGACGCCGGATACGCTGGTGACGCGCAGCAAAGAGAAACTGCGCGCCTTCTGGCAGGAGCATGGCGACATTATCCTCAAGCCGCTGGACGGCATGGGCGGCACCTCGATCTTCCGCGTAAAACAGGAAGATCCTAACTTCTCCGTAATCACCGAAGCCCTGACCAACTATGGCCGCTTCTACTGCATGGCGCAGAACTATGTGCCCGCGATAAAGGATGGCGACAAGCGCGTGCTGGTGGTAGATGGCGAGCCGGTGCCTTACTGCCTGGCGCGCATTCCTCAGTCGGGTGAAACGCGCGGCAATCTGGCAGCGGGGGGACGTGGCGAAGCACGTCCTCTGAGCGAGAGCGACTGGGAGATTGCCCGTCGCGTTGGCCCGACGTTGAAGGCGAAAGGGCTAATTTTTGTCGGACTGGATATTATCGGTGATAAACTAACTGAAGTTAACGTGACCAGCCCGACCTGCGTGCGTGAAATCGAAGCGGCTTTCCCGATCTCCATTACCGGCATGTTAATGGACGCGATCGAGAAACGTCTGGGCTGAGCATAAAGACGGAACGCGCCGTCATCAACCCATTACCGATGCTGCGCCTGCGGCGTCGGTAAACATTGATAAATCGAGTGAGAATGAATTTACAGCATCATTTTTTGATTGCGATGCCTTCGCTGCAGGATCCTTTGTTCAAGCGCTCAGTGGTTTACGTCTGCGAGCACAATGACGAGGGCGCAATGGGTCTGATTGTGAACAAGCCGCTGGAAAATCTGACGGTGGAAGGCATTCTGAAAAAGCTCAAAATCACCCCCGGCGAGCGCGATCCCGCCATTAAGCTGGATAAGCCGGTGTTTGCTGGCGGCCCGCTGGCGGAAGATCGCGGCTTTATTTTGCATTCAGCTCAACATACTTACGCCTCCAGCATTCGCATCTCCGATAACACGGTGATCACCACGTCACGCGACGTGCTGGAAGCGATCGGCACGCCTGAACAGCCGGACCAGGTACTGGTGGCGCTGGGCTACTGCGCCTGGGAAAAAGATCAGCTGGAAAATGAGCTGCTGGAAAACGCCTGGCTGACTACGCCAGCCAACAGCCTCATTCTGTTCCAGACGCCGGTGGCTGAGCGCTGGCGCGAAGCGGCGAAGAGTCTGGGCGTGGATATTCACAACATGACCAGCGATGCCGGACACGCCTGATGCCGACGCAAACCTTGTTAGGCTTCGACTTCGGCACCAAAAGCATTGGCGTGGCGATTGGTCAGCAGCTGACCGGCACCGCCCGCCCGCTGGCCGCCCTGAAAGCGCAGGAAGGCACGCCCGACTGGAATCTGATCGAGCGTCTGCTGAAAGAGTGGCAGCCCGATTTTGTCGTGGTGGGCCTGCCGCTGAATATGGATGGCACCGAGCAGCCGCTTACGGCGCGCGCGCGCAAATTTGCTAACCGCCTGCATGGCCGCTTTGGCGTTCAGGTCGAGTTGCAGGATGAACGTCTGAGCACGGTTGAAGCGCGCGCGTCGCTGTTCGAACGCGGCGGCTATCGCGCCCTGAATAAAGGTCAGGTGGATTCCCAGTCAGCGGTCATCATTCTGCAGGACTGGTTCGAAAACCACTGATTCCCCCATTTGGCGCGGCGGTTTGCGGCGGTTTAAAGCAATCCTTCCTGCTGGCGCGCCTGGCGGCTCTGCTCAAAAGTTTGCATTCCCGCCTGCGACCCGGTTTGCAGCACGCCGGGAAGCTGGTGCATTTTGCCTTCACGGATCAGATTGGCCACCGCTGGCGTGTTGATGAGCACTTCAAACAGCCCGACGCGCCCGCCTTCGCGCGCCCTCTCCAGCCGCTGAGCAAAGACCGCTTGCAGGCTACCGGCCAGCTGGGTGCGCACCAGATTTTTTTCTTCGGCAGGAAAAACATCCACGAGCCTGTCTACCGCCTGCGTTGCCCCACGCGTATGCAACGTCGCCAGTACCAGATGGCCAGTCTCCGCCGCCGTCAGCGCCAGACGAATGGTTTCGCTGTCGCGCAGCTCGCCGAGCAGAATCACATCGGGATCCTCACGCAGCGCCGCCTTCAGCCCCAGCGCAAACGAGCCGCAGTGCTGGCCGATTTCCCGCTGCTGGATCAGGGAGCGCTGGCTGTGATGAATAAACTCAATGGGATCTTCCAGGGTGATAATGTGCCGCTGCTGTTCACGGTTAAGGGCGTCGATCATCGCCGCCAGGGTCGTGGTTTTTCCACTGCCGGTCGCGCCGGTAATCAGGATTAAACCCGCCTCCAGCAGCAGCAGCGAAGCGGTTACCGCTGGCAGGCGCAGCGTCTCAAGCCGGGGGGCGCTGCTGGCGATGTTGCGCAGCGCCAGCGACAAACCGTGGCGTTGAATAAACAGATTGGCGCGCAGACGAGCGCCCTGTTCCAGCTGGAGGGCAAAATCCACATGCCCTTCGCGCTCCAGCTGGCTCTGCTGGCTGCCATCGAGCTGCTGCATCATAAAGGATTCCAGCCATTGCCCATCGACAACAGCCTGGTCCGGCATCGCCTCCAGCTCGCCCTGTCGTCGCCAGTGCGGCAAATGTCCGCTGCAAAGGTGCAGATCGGCGGCGTTATGCTTTACACTAAGGCTCACAATTTCATCCAGCTCCATGTTTATTCTCCCGACTATGACCTCTATCCAGCACAACCTACAGCAAGTACGTCAGCGTATCTCAGCGGCAGCGCAGCGTTGCGGGCGCGATCCACAGGAAATTACCCTGCTTGCAGTGAGCAAAACCAAACCTGCGAGCGCTGTCGAAGAAGCCGCCGCCGCCGGGCAGCACGCCTTTGGGGAAAATTACGTGCAGGAGGGGGTTGAAAAGATCCAGGCGCTGGCCGCACATCCCCTTTTGCAATGGCATTTTATCGGGCCGCTGCAGTCGAACAAAAGCCGCCTGGTGGCGGAACATTTCGCCTGGTGCCACACCGTTGATCGCCTGCGTATTGCTCAGCGTCTCAACGATCAGCGTCCGGACGCGTTACCGCCGCTGAACGTGTTAATTCAGGTAAATATCAGTGACGAAAACAGCAAATCTGGCATCATGCTGGAGGCGTTACCCGAGCTGGCGCAGGCCATCGCAGCACTGCCCCGGCTGCGGCTGCGCGGCCTGATGGCGATTCCTGCGCCCGAAAGCGACTATCAGCGTCAGCTTGCCGTTTGCCAGCAGATGGCCGCCGCGTTTACGTCGCTGAAGCTTCACTATCCTGACGTCGATACGCTTTCTCTGGGAATGAGCGACGATATGGAAGCCGCCATTGAGGCGGGCAGCACTATGGTGCGCATCGGCACCGCCATTTTTGGCGCACGCTATGCACAGCAACCACAACAATAATTGAGGAACCCCATGTTAACACTGACGTTTTTAGTCAAAACCCTGATTGATCTCTACGTCATGGTGCTGCTGCTGCGCATCTGGATGCAGTGGTCGCGCTGTGACTTTTACAATCCGCTGGCGCAGTTTGTCGTCAAGGTGACCCAGCCCATCATTAAGCCGCTACGCCGCATTATTCCGGCTATCGGCCCCATTGATACCGCCTCGCTGCTGCTGGCCTTTATCCTGACCACGCTGAAATATCCGATTTTGCTGCTGATTCAGGTGGGCGTCTTCTCGGTCGATCCTACTAACCTGCTGGTTGGCTTGCTGTCGCTGGTGAAATCAGCCGGTTATCTGGTGTTCTGGGTAATCATCATCCGTTCGCTGATGAGCTGGATCAGTCAGGGACGCGGTGCGATCGATTATGTGCTGATTCAGCTGACCGAGCCGCTGATGGCACCGATTCGTCGTATTCTGCCTGCGATGGGCGGCATCGATTTCTCCGCGATGATCGTGATTCTGGTGTTGTATGCCCTGAACTTCCTCGGCATGGACCTGTTCCCTGGCCTCTGGTACCTGCTGTAATTGTTTAATTCTGGAACTGTTATGCAAAAAGTTGTGCTCGCTACCGGCAATCCCGGCAAAGTACGTGAACTGGCGGATCTGCTCGCCGCCTTCGGCCTGGATATCGTGGCGCAAACCGATCTTGGCGTGGAGTCAGCCGAGGAAACCGGCCTGACCTTTATCGAAAACGCTATTCTCAAGGCGCGTCATGCAGCGCAGATTACCGGCCTGCCGGCGATAGCGGATGATTCCGGTCTGGCGGTGGATGCGCTCGGCGGCGCGCCGGGAATTTACTCTGCGCGCTACGCGGGCGAAGATGCCACTGACCAGCAGAATCTGAAGAAGCTGCTGGCGGCGCTGGAGAAGGTGCCGGACGGCGAGCGTCAGGCGCAGTTCCACTGCGTGCTGGTTTATCTGCGTCATGCAGAGGATCCGACACCGCTGGTGTTTCATGGCAGCTGGGCGGGGGAAATGACCCGCGCGGCGGCTGGTGAAGGCGGCTTTGGTTACGATCCGATTTTTTATCTGCCTGAGCTGGGCAAAACTGCCGCGGAGCTGAGCAAAGATGAAAAGCGCGCGGTTTCCCACCGCGGCAAAGCGCTGACGCTGCTGCTGGATGCGATGCGCAATGATTAATTTGCCGCCGCTGAGCCTCTATATCCACATTCCGTGGTGCGTACAGAAATGCCCCTATTGCGACTTCAACTCCCATGCGTTGAAGGGCGACGTGCCGCACATTGAGTATGTCCGTCACCTGCTGGTGGATCTGGAACAGGATCTGCCGCTTTCTCAGGGACGCGAAGTGCGGACGATTTTCATCGGCGGCGGTACGCCCAGCCTGCTGAGCAGCGACGCGATGCAAATGCTGATGGATGGCGTGCGCGCCCGTCTGCCGCTGGCGGCCGATGCTGAGATCACCATGGAAGCGAACCCCGGCACGGTAGAAGCCGATCGCTTTAGCGCCTATCAACGCGCAGGGATCAACCGTATCTCCATTGGCGTACAGAGCTTTAGCCCGCAGAAACTGGAACGTCTGGGCCGCATCCACGGCCCGGAAGAGGCAAAGCGGGCGGCAGCGCTGGCCGCCGGTTTGCAGCTGCGCAGCTTTAACCTCGATTTGATGCACGGCCTGCCCGATCAGTCGCTGGAAGAGGCGCTGGACGATCTGCGCCAGGCCATCGCGTTGAACCCGCCGCATCTGTCGTGGTATCAGCTAACCATTGAGCCGAACACGCTGTTTAGCTCGCGCCCGCCTAAGCTGCCGGACGACGATGCGCTGTGGGATATTTTCGAGCAGGGCCATGAACTGCTGACAGCGGCGGGTTATCAGCAATATGAAACCTCGGCCTACGCCAAACCGGGCTATCGCTGCGAGCACAATCTGAACTACTGGCGCTTTGGTGATTATCTTGGCATCGGCTGCGGCGCGCACGGCAAGCTGACTCAGCCTGATGGACGTATTGTTCGCACGGTAAAAACCCGTCACCCGCGCGGCTTTATGGCCGGGAAATATCGTGATAAGCAGTATGAAGTCGCCGATGCGGAGAAACCTTTCGAGTACTTTATGAACCGTTTCCGTCTGCTGGAAGCCGCGCCGCGTGACGAATTTGTGCGCTATACCGGCCTGCCGGAGCAGAGGATTCGCCCACAGATGGATGCCGCCATCGCCGCCGGTTACGTAGTGGAAAGCAGTGAAAGTTGGCAAATCACCGAGAAAGGCAAACTGTTCCTGAACTCGCTGCTGGAGCTGTTCCTCGACGAGGCAGCGTAATCACTGCGCTAAAAAAATTCGGGCCGGTCAGCGCCGGCCCGTTATCTTACTTCTTCAATCCTGCTAACAACGCTTTACGCTGATCTTCCAGCGTAATAACACGGTTACAGACTTCATGGCCGAAATTCTGGAAATCCTGCTCCTGATTATTCCACTCGGTCTGAATCGCCTGCTGCAATCCGCCGAGGTTGCCCATGATCGCCTGTAGAGGATTGCTGCTGTTGCCGGTCTGCTTGGTTCCCATCTCGTTCAGGCTGTCCTGCAACACGCCGCCCAGCGCGCTCTGAACAAGGCGCTCGCCGTCGGCGCGCACCTGATCGATCGCCTGATGATGGAACGTCAGACCGTCGGGCCGATGTTCGATAATGCGGTTCATCTGCTGCTTCAGCTGGCTGTTCAGCGTGGTCAGACGGTTGCGAACGTTGCTGTTGGCACCCAGCTTCTCAACGATAACCTTATCCAGCGCGGCGCGCCCTTTTTCAAGGTGCGAGCTGGCGCCGCTGTCAACCCACGGCAGGTCGCGACGCAGCGCGTTCTGGTAATCGATCGCTTTCTGCCGCGTGGCGTTATCCACCTCGACTTTGTCGCCGTTAAACTGCAGGTCGCCCTGCGGGGAGATCTGCAAATTGCCGCTGGCGCCTGCCACCTGCACGCTCTGCGGCGTAATCACCACATCATCCTGCGGCTTGACGCTGCATTCATACGCCGCCTGCGCCTGTACGGCGCTCAGCAGCAGTGCAGCCAGAAGAGCTTTACGAAACATGAATTCTCCTTAAAAAGCGTCAGTAAGCCAGACCGAATGCTTCTTTAGTCCCACCAGACGTCAAACAGTTCCGTTACCTTCACATCTTCAAGCTTGCGATCTTCCAGCCACTTACGCACCAGCTCACGATGCTCATCGGTGCATTGGCCGATCTTTTGCAGGCAGATCAGCCCCTCCCACTGCAGATAGCCGCTGCCATCGTAAGCGAGACCGTTGGGAGCGATCGCCTGATTGATGAAATCTTCCAGCGTGGCGTCGATCTGCTGTTCGTTGCTGCCTTCGGGAAAACGCCAGGCGACGGAAAAGCCCAGCTCCTGAAACTCATCAATATGTAACTTTTTACGTAAACGACGGCTGCGCTGTTTTGCCATTATTTCACCCTCTCAAACATCAGATCCCAAACGCCATGGCCCAGACGCTGCCCGCGCTGCTCAAATTTGGTTAACGGACGCGTTTCCGGACGCGGCACGTAATCGTTGCTTTCCGACTGGTTGCGGTAACCTTCCACATTGCTCATCACGCTCAGCATATGCTCTGCGTAGGCTTCCCAGTCGGTTGCCATATGAAACACCCCGCCCGGCTTCAGCTTGCTCAGCACCAGCTCGGCAAACGGCGCCTGTACGATGCGACGCTTGTTGTGACGCGCCTTGTGCCAGGGATCGGGGAAAAAGAGCTGCACCATGCGCAGCGAATTGTCGGGGATCATCTTCTCCAGCACTTCAACCGCGTCGTGACACATCACGCGCAGGTTTTCCACCCCCGCTTCTTTTGCCGAACCCAGGCAGGCGCCGACGCCCGGCGCATGCACTTCAATGCCGAGGAAATTCTGATGCGGATTGCTCTGCGCCATGCTGACCAGCGAAGCGCCCATGCCAAAGCCGATCTCCAGCACCACTGGCGCGTCGCGGCCAAACAGCGCGACCAGATCGAGCGGCTCCGGCTGGAACTCCACGCCCATCACCGGCCAGTATTGATCGAGCGCCTGCTCCTGCCCTTTAGTTAAACGCCCCTGGCGGCGTACGAAACTGCGAATGCGGCGCAATGGACGCCCGTTCTCGTCAAATTCTGGTGTGATGACGTCATTTATCATGTCAAAGCCTGCTGATTAGCCTGTTCAGGGAAACGGGCATTATGCAAAGTTCATAAACAGAAGCAAGCCTTTGCAATCTTCCGGTTTACACCCTCCAGCGTCTGTGCTGGAATTCCTGCCTGAGTGTAGAGTAATCACGGAAAATTTCCTTCTTATGATGCAAGCGCAGCAGTTCGCGCAACAGGTGCTGAACTGGTATCAGCGCTTTGGCCGCAAAACCCTGCCGTGGCAGCAGGACAAAACGCCCTATAAGGTCTGGCTGTCTGAAGTGATGCTGCAACAGACCCAGGTCGCTACCGTTATCCCCTATTTTGAACGCTTTATGGCGCGCTTTCCCGAAGTGGGCGATCTCGCTGCCGCGCCGTTGGACGAGGTGCTGCACCTCTGGACCGGTCTTGGCTACTATGCGCGCGCGCGCAATCTGCACAAGGCGGCGCAGCAGGTAGTGGAACGGCATCAGGGCGCGTTTCCGCAAAATTTCGACGACGTGGCGGCGCTGCCGGGCGTGGGACGATCCACCGCCGGGGCGATCCTTTCACTCTCTTTAGGTCAGCACTATCCTATTCTCGACGGCAACGTGAAGCGCGTGCTGGCGCGCTGCTATGCTGTGGCAGGCTGGCCGGGTAAAAAAGAGGTTGAGAAACGTCTGTGGCAGATCAGCGAAGAAGTCACGCCAGCGACAGGCGTGAACCATTTTAATCAGGCGATGATGGATCTCGGCGCGCTGGTCTGTACCCGTTCACGTCCAAAATGCGAGATTTGTCCGCTGAACAGCGGCTGCGTCGCTTACGCCAACAACAGTTGGGCCAGTTATCCCGGCAAAAAACCGAAGCAGACATTGCCAGAGCGCAGCGGCTGGTTTCTGATGATGCAGCATGGCGACGGCGTCTGGCTGGAGCAGCGGCCGCCGGTGGGCCTGTGGGGCGGCCTGTTCTGTTTCCCGCAGTTCAGCAGCGAAGAGGCGCTTCAGGCCTGGCTCGACGTGCGCGGCATCAAAGGTCAGCCGCAGCAGATGACCGCCTTTCGGCATACCTTCAGCCATTTTCATCTTGATATCGTGCCGATGTGGCTTGAGTGGCCCTCGGCCGGAGCCGCGATGGATGAAGCAGGCGGTCTCTGGTATAACTTAGCGCAACCACCGTCAGTTGGTTTGGCCGCGCCGGTAGAGCGTCTGCTGCATGAACTGCGGCATCCCCGGCAACTGACGCTGCACACGCGCGTGACCCAAGAGGAAGAGTAATGAGCCGCACTATTTTTTGTACTTATTTACAACGAGATGCTGAAGGTCAGGATTTTCAGCTTTATCCCGGCGAGCTGGGCAAACGCATCTACAATGAGATCTCCAAAGAGGCCTGGCAGAAATGGATGGCCAAGCAGACCATGCTGATCAATGAGAAGAAGCTCAGCATGATGAATCCGGAAGATCGTAAAGTGCTGGAGAAGGAGATGGTGAATTTCCTTTTTGAAGGCAAAGATGTGCACATTGAAGGCTACACGCCGCCCGAAGCGTAAACTTTAGGGCCTCAGCCTTGAGGCCCTCCGATTCCATGCCATGCACTGATGTAAAATGAATAAAAAATTGATAGCTTTGCTGGTGATTGCACCACTTTTGGTTTCATGCTCCGGAAATAAGAAAGAACAGTTTCACGAGGAGTGGGTTAAGGACACCAACGGATTTGATATTCTGATGGGGCAGTTTGCCCATAACATCGAAAATATTTGGGGTATCAATGAGGTATTGATCGCCGGACCGAAAGATTACGTCAAATACAGCGACAACTATTACACCCGTAGCCACATTAACTTCGAAAGCGGTAACATTACCATTGAGACCATTTCCGGCACCGATCCGATGGTCAGCCTGCGTCAGGCGATCATTTCAACGCTGTTGATCGGTGACGATCCGGGTAATGTCGATCTCTACTCTGACGCCAACGATATCAAGATCAGTAAAGAGCCGCTGCTTTATGGGCAGGTGCTGGATAATACCGGTCAGCCGATCCGCTGGCAGGGTCGCGCCGGTAACTTTGCTGATTATCTGATTCAGAACAAGCTGCAGCGCCGTGTTTCCGGCCTGCATGTGATCTGGTCCGTGACCATTCCGATGGTGCCGAACCATCTGGATAAGCGTGCGCATAAATATCTGCCGATCGTGCGTAAAGCCGCCGAGCAGTACGGCGTGGATCCTTCGCTGATTCTGGCGATTATGCAGATTGAGTCGAGCTTTAACCCCTATGCGGTGAGTCACGCCGACGCGCTGGGTCTGATGCAGGTAGTGCAGCATACCGCCGGGGTGGATGTGTTCCGTATGAAAGGCAAATGGGGCAAACCGAGCCGCAGCTATTTGCTCGATCCGGAGAACAATATCGACGCCGGTACCGCTTATCTGTCGCTGCTACAAAACAGCTACCTGTCAGGTATCACAAACCCACTCTCGCGCCGTTACGCAGTGATCACTGCCTATAACGGCGGCGCAGGCAGCGTGCTGCGCGTGTTCTCCAGCGATAAAGATCGCGCTTTTGCAGCGATTAACGGCATGACGCCAAGTGAAGTGTATGAAACGCTGACCAGCAACCATCCATCGGCTGAGTCGCGTCGCTATCTGTATAAGGTGAGTAGCGCACAGCGGAGCTATCATCGGTTTTAGGTGCCGACCGGGGGGTCGGGAAACGCGCCGGCGGGTCAGGCGGGTGTGCGGCCCGCCCCCGTCCGACCAACGGACAGCCCCGCCTACTCCGCCAGCATATTCGCTACCAGACGCTTTACACCTTTTTCATCCGTCTCGGTGTAAACCCCCTGTAGCTCCGGGGAGAAGCCTGGCAGCAGATTAATTCCCTCTTCCAGCGCCAGGAAATAGCGCTGCACCGCCCCGCCCCAGGCTTCGCCCGGCACCACGCAGAGCACGCCCGGCGGATAGGGCAACGCCCCTTCGGCAGCGATACGACCTTCCGCTCTGGCAATCGGCACCAGCTCCACCTCGCCACGGATAAAGGCCTGATTGGCATCCTGAGGGTTCACCTTCACCTCCGGCAGACTCTCCTGACGGAACATCGCCTTCTGCAAATCCTTCACGCCGTAACTGACATAAAGATCATGCATCTCCTGACAGAGACGGCGCAGCGTATAGCCCTGGTAACGCGCCGCATTTTTGCGATAGATGGTCGGCAGCACGTCCGCCAGCAGCGCATCCTGCTTCACATGCTGCTCAAACTGCACCAGCATCGCCACCAGATGCGCCATCTTCTCCGCGCTTTCGGCGGGGGTCAGCAAAAACAGAATCGAATTAAGATCGCACTTCTCCGGCACGATGCCGTTCTCGCGTAGATAGTTGGCGAGGATGGTCGCCGGAATGCCAAAGCGGGCATATTCACCGCTGGCCGCGTCAATGCCCGGTGTGGTCAACAGCAGCTTGCAGGGATCAATCAAATATTGCCCTTTATCGTAACCGGCAAACCCGTGCCATTTCGCGCCGGGTTCAAAGCTGAAATAGCGCATATCGGCGGCGATCGCTTCCGTTGACGCATCCTGCCATGCTTTGCCCGCCACGGTTTCCGGCAGGAAAGGCTTGATCATCTCACAGTGCGCCAGAATCGCTTTGCGCGCGTCGATGCCCAGCGTCACGCACTCGTGCCACAAACGCCGCCCGGCCGCTCCCTGATGCATCTTTGCATTCACATCAAGCGCGGCAAACAGCGGATAAAAGGGACTGGTCGACGCGTGCAGCATAAAGGCGTTGTTCAGGCGCTTGTGCGGACAAAACCGTTTTTGCCCGCGAATATGGTTATCTTTTTTATGGATCTGCGAGGTTTGCGAGAAGCCCGCCAGCTGCTTATGCACCGACTGGGTGACAAAAATGCCGGGATCGTTCTCGTTCAGATCGAGCAGCAGCGGCGAACAGGCCTGCATCATCGGGATGAACTGCTCGTAGCCCAACCACGCGGAATCAAACAAAATGTAGTCGCACAAATGGCCGATGCGATCGATCACCTGACGCGCGTTATACACGGTGCCGTCGTAAGTGCCGAGCTGGATAATCGCCAGACGGAACGGGCGCGCGTCGTTGGCGCGCTGCGGCGCAACCTCTTTGATCTGCTTGCGCAGGTAGCGCTCGTCAAAGCAGTGCGCATCGATGCCGCCGATAAAGCCAAAGGGGTTACGCGCCGCTTCCAGATAAACCGGCGTCGCGCCCGCCTGAATCAGCGCGCCGTGATGGTTGGATTTATGGTTGTTGCGGTCAAACAGCACCAGATCGCCGCGCGTCAGCAGCGCATTGGCGACTACTTTGTTGGCGCTGGAGGTGCCGTTCAGCACGAAATAGGTTTTATCTGCGTTAAACACTTTCGCGGCAAACTTTTGCGCATGTTTGGCCGAGCCTTCGTGGATCAACAGATCGCCCAGCTTTACATCCGCATTGCACATATCGGAACGAAAGACGTTTTCGCCGTAAAAATCGTAAAACTGCCGCCCGGCCGGATGTTTTTTGAAGAACGCGCCGCCCTGATGGCCCGGACAGGCAAAGGTGCTGTTCTGCATGGCGACATATTTCGTCAGGGTATCGAAGAATGGCGGCAGCAGCGCCGCTTCGTAGCCAGCAGCGGCAGCCTCCAGCGCGGCGCAATCTTCCGCCGAGCCGCTGAACAAGCCGGCAACCTCAGGCAGCGCGTGTAACTCGGCGCCCTTTTCCAGCGCGATAAACACCGGCAGGTTGAAGCCGGTATGTCGCAACAGCGACAGCACGCCGCTGCGCGAATCGGCCAGCGATACGACAACCGCTGCCACATCGGTGAAGTCAGTGTTGTCCAGCGTAACGACGTCGCGCGTGCTGGAAAGCGTGGGCGCCACAGCAGCGCTGGCGGCAATTTTTAATGGTGTCATAACACAAATCCCCAACGGTCAAGGATGAGTGGGTGCCAGAGGCACGGCAATGAGGAAAATTCCCCGGCGAATAACGTCAGGCGGATGCGAACAATGGGTTACAGCCGCAACCGATAGACATCAGTAAAGCCAGAACAAAGTCTGTCTTTACGCATGCCCAACAGCGAGCGTCAGGCTGGCCTCACCGCATGGTGAGTGGGAGATTGGGAGAGCAAACGGAGGATGGCGCGCGGCGCTTCAGGCGAAGCGAACGGGAACAAGTGCTGATGATAAGCATTGTACCGGACATGGCGGCGTCCTCGAGTCAGAAAGGTAACAACAAAAGTGGCGCAATCATGTCATCTTTTTTTCACAGGGACAACCCGCGCCAGGCAATTAATTAAGCAAAGCGCTAAATTAACAACCCGTTGATTTAAAAACATATTACAGAAAACAATCAATATAAAATGGTTAAATATCCGTACCTTATGCAAAGTTATGCAAGGCACGGTTTTTTACGACAAGCTGTTACAGCCAGTGCTGGGCGCGCACAGGATCGCCATCGGTAAAGCGCGACAGGCGAAACGGTGTCGCATCCACCGAAGGGGTGGAATCCAGCACCAGATCGGCCATCAGCTGCCCGGCGCCGGGCGCAATGCCAAAACCATGGCCGGAAAAGCCGGTGGCGAGAAATAGCCCCTGCACCTTATCGACCGCTGAGATAACCGGAATGGCATCCGGCATGGTATCGATCAAACCGCCCCAGCTTTGCGCGACCGGCAGCTGCGCCAGCGGCGGCAGAAGTGTCGCCAGGCTGTCGCGCATGCGCTGAACGGTTACCGGATCGATCAGCGGATCGAGCACGCGCACCACTTCAAAAATGGATCGCTTATCCGCCTGGCCGGGCCGCCAGTGCAGCAGCTCTTCGCTAAAGCGTTTACCCAGGCGCAATTTGAGCGCCTTGCGCTCGACGCGGAAGGCGGGCATAAACAGCGGGCTGAAGCGCAGCGAGTCGGCAGTGATATCCACTGTATTCGTGGCGGAGCTGGCGACGGTCAGGCCGCCGTCCAGCCGCTTGCGCAGCGCCACGCTGCCAAAGCTGGCGCAGACGCCGGGATCGTAATCGATCGGACGCGTACGCAGCACCGTCGACAGCACTTTCAGTTGCGGCAGCGTGACGTCAACGCCCTGCAACAGCAGGCGCGACCAGGCGCCGCCCGCTACCACCACTCTTTCACAGCGAATCACGCCATGCTCGGTACAAACCGCGTTCACCCGCCCGTTGGTACGTTCAATGGTGCGCACCGCGCAGTGCTGTTGCAGATTCAGCCCCAGCTCCAGCGCCTTTAACGCCATGGCCGGTGCGGCTTTCTGCGGTTCGGCGCGCCCGTCCAGCGGCGTATAAAGCCCGCCGTGAAAATCGCCCTGTAGCTGCGGCAGATGCTGGCGCAACTGCTGATTTGACACCATCTGGCTGTGGATATCGTACTGCTTCGCCTCATCAACCCAGCGCTGATGTCGCTCCCGCTGCGCCTCACTGCGCGACGCATAAAGGATGCCGTCACGGCGGAAGCCGGTTTCACGTTCCAGGGTAGCGTTCATCTTTTCCCAGAGTTGCATGCTGAGATTAATCAGCGGCAGCTCGCGCAGGTCACGCCCGCTGCGGCGACACCAGCCCCAGTTGCGGCTCGACTGCTCCGCCGCTACCGTACCCTTTTCCAGCAGCACGGTACGAATGCCGCGCTGCACCAACGAGAGTGCGGTCGCCACGCCGATAATGCCGCCGCCAATCACCACCACCTCGCTATCTGTGGGAAACCTCTCAGAAGAAAGAACCGCATCAACGCCAGGGCCCATAGCTCATCACCTCGTTTAAGGGCGAATAAAAAGCACCCTCAGAGGATGCCGTTTCGGTTATCAGTAATTATCTTCCACGGTCCAGTTAACCGGAATTTCCGCAATGCTGGCGGTGCCAGGCAGCTCCAGTACGGTACGCACCAGATGAGCAATATCCTCCGGCTGGGTCATCTTTTCCATCGGCATTTCGGTCAGCGAGGTGCCCATATCGGTGGCGACAAAGCCGGGACAGATGGCGGTACAACGAATCCCATGGGCGTCGCCAATTTTGCGCAGGCCGTGCGCCAGCGCCAGCGCGGCATACTTGCTCATGGCGTAGAGGCTGGAGCGCTCGCCCTTGACGCGCTTGCCGGAGAGCGATACCAGCATCACGATACGCCCCGCCCCGCTCGCCTGCAAATGGGGCCACAGCTTACGGCTCAGACGCATCGGCGATTTCACATTCACGTCAAAGGTACGATCGAAATCGTCATCGCTCGCTTCCAGAATCGAAACCGGCAGCATCATGCCCGCGTTGTGTACCACCGCATCGATGCGGCCAAACTTCTCCAGCGTGGCGGCGATCCAGGCCTCTTCGCTGCTGGCATCGAAAGCGTCGAAATGAGTTACCAGCTGGTTTTCCGCATCGCTGACGTTTACCTGCTGCGGCGAACGACAGCCGAGGCTCACTGCCCAGCCGTTTGCCAGCAGCGTCTCTGCCACTGCCGCCCCAATGCCACGGCTGGCCCCACTGATTAATGCGACTTTACGGCCTGATACTGCCATCGTTCTCTCCTTTCAAGGGTTACGTTTTTTGCGTTTAGCAGCTACATCGATGTCCGCAGGCGTGTATCCAGCGGACTGAGCAGCGGTTCAATACCGGCTACCTCTTCCTGCAGCAGCGCCACATAGCGGGCGCAGACCTCCGCGTTCAGGCGCGGCGAGAGAAAGGTCAGGCCGAGCGAGCCCACCACGCCCGCCCCCGCCACGCGCACCGGCACGGCGATCCCGGCAATGCCCGGAATCAGCTCGCCGCTGTCGATGGCGTAACCCTGCTGCAGGGTGGCGGCGATCCAGCTATCGAGCCGCTCCGGCGTCAGCATTGACCAGCTGTCGAGGCGCGCGCGGTTACGCGCCAGAATCGCCTGCTGCTGCTCCGGCTCAAGAAACGAGAGGATCGCCAGACTGCCCGGTCCAAGACCCAGCGGCACCGCGCCGCCCACCGAACCGGTCAGCGTCTGCATCTGATATTCACTGTCATAGCGGTCAATACAGACCGAATCGTCGCGATCACGCGCCATCAGCATCACGGTTTCCCCGGTCTGCTGGCGCAGGCGCTCCAGCGCAGGCTGAAACTGACGCCGCAGCCCCGGCCCGCGCGCCGCTTTGGCGCCAAATACCAGCAGCTTGGTGCCGAGCCGGTAGTGTTTGTCGCCGTGAATTTTGTGCAGCAACTGGTGCTCCACCAGCGAATTAAGGATGCGGTGGCAGGTGACTTTATTCAGGCCGGACAGCTCGCACAGCGTTTTCAGCGTGGCTCCTTCGCTGCCCGCGTCGGCCACCAGGTCAAGCAGCATTACTGCCCGATCCAGCAGCTGGACGCCATTTTTCCCGGCGTTATCGCTCATGCCTTCTCCCGGAAAATTCCACAATGTGAAACTTTCAACTATAAGATTTCAATATATGGTTTTTTGTTGACTAAATTTCTACCAGATTTCATAGTCGGTTGACAAGTGAGCCGCATTTTTCGCCACAAATATCACACCTGCACACTGGCATGAAGAAAGGATCAGACTATGAAACACCATCGCAAACACTTACTGGCAGCCTGTATGCTGCTGGCTGCTCCGGCGATTACCCATGCGGATACCCTGTCGGATATCAAAAGCCGCGGCGTGCTAACCGTTGGCGTGAAAAATGATTATCCACCCTACGGTTACATGAACGAAGAAGGTAAAACCGTGGGCTTTGAGATCAGCCTGGCGCGTTCAATTGCGGCAGATCTGCTCGGCTCACCGGACAAAATCAAGCTGGTGCCGGTCAATGCCTCTAACCGTATTCAGTTCCTGAACGCCGGACAGATCGATCTGATTATGGCAACGCTGGGCGTAACGCCGGAGCGCGCCAAAGAGATCGACTTCACCGAGCAGTATGTTTCCGCCGCCGGCCCGTCGGTACTGGCGCGCAAAGAGGTGAAATTCAGCCAGTGGGAACAGCTGAAAGGGCAGAAGATCTGCGGCATTCAGGGCGCTTACTTCAATAAAACCGTGACGCAGAAATATGGCATGCAGCTGGTGAACTTCACCGCGCTGCCGGAAGCCTACCGCGCATTGCAGGACAACCGCTGCGTGGCGATGGTTTTCGACGATATGACGTTGCAGAACAAGATTAAAGAGCCGGGCTGGACCGATTACAAAATCGCCGTGAAGCCTTACGAGTTCCTGCCGATGGCGGGCGGCGTGCGTAAAGGCGACAGCGCTTTCCTCGCGGCGGTGAACAAAGCGATCGTCAAAACCGAAGGCGAGAACAAGCTGATCGGTTGGGAAAAAGAGTTCAATATG
Organism: Pantoea osteomyelitidis; assembly: GCF_044342975.1. NCBI lineage: Bacteria > Pseudomonadati > Pseudomonadota > Gammaproteobacteria > Enterobacterales > Erwiniaceae > Pantoea > Pantoea osteomyelitidis. The sequence goes on along the minus strand of NZ_JBGFSN010000005.1, from coordinate 290,021 downwards.
CCTGCCTCGGACTACATTGTTAAACGTGCTGAAGCCGCACGTGCTGCCGCCCAGTAAGCGGGCAGGAGCGTAACCATGTCTGGACTTGATTATTCCTGGCTGCTGGATCCTGTTTATCAACAGTGGCTGTTTCAGGGTGTGGTGCAAACGCTGGAACTGGCGGCGCTCTCGTCGGCGTTCGCCATCCTCCTCGGGCTGGCGGGTACGCTCGGACTGACATTAAAGCTCCCCTGGCTTGATGCCATTATTGAGTTGTTTGTTGAGCTGTTCCGCAATACGCCGCCGCTGTTACAGATGCTGTTCTTTTACTTCACCCTGACGCAGATCGGCTTTACCCGCGAAGATCCGGTCACCGGTTTGCAGCTGCCGCTGGTCAGCGCCTTTATGTCGGCCACGGTGTCGCTCAGCCTGTTCGGCGGCGCGCTGAGCATTGAAGCTTTTCGCTCCGGTTTTGATGCGGTGCCGAAAGCCACGCTGGAAGCGGCGCGCTCGCTCGGCTATTCGCGCATGGGTCTCTTCTGCCATGTGCAGGTGCCGATCGCCTCGCGCATCTGCCTGCCGCCGCTCGCCAACGTGCTGACCAACCTGTTCAAAACCACCTCGCAGGCCTCGGTGATCACCGTGCCGGAGCTGATGTACGCCGCCGGTCAAATCTATAACGACACCTTTCGCACCCTTGAAGTGATGCTGCTGGTGCTGGTGATTTACGTCGTGCTGGTGAGCATGCTGGTCTGGTTGATTAGCTGGATGGAACGTCGTCTCGCTTATCCTGGCTATGGAGGTTAAGAATGAGCGACATTCTCTACCTGAAACGCAAAAAACAGACCAAACAAGCCTTTTTGATCCTCGCCCTGCTGGCGCTGCTGTTCAGCATCTTCAACGATCGCGGCGGCGAATGGCATCAGGTCTGGGCCAGACTGCCGCTGCTGCTCACCGGCTCGATGCAGGGCTGGCCTTTTGATGGCGGCTTCATGCTTAACATCTTTATCAGCATCGCCAGTATGGCGATCGCCACCCTGCTCGGTCTGTTTCTCGGTCTGTCGATGCTGGCGAAACGCCGCTGGCTGAGCCTGCCCGCCCGGCTGGTGATGAACTTTCTGCGCAACGCCCCCTGGCTGGTGCTGCTGTTCTCCATGCTCTATCTGCTGCCCTATCGCGTTGAGCTGTTCGGCCTGCAGCTGACCTTCTCGCCGGTGTTTAAATCGATTGTGGGCCTCAGCCTGCCTACCGCCGCCAACTTCGCCGAAGTGATTCGCGGCGCGGTGAACTCGGTGCACAGCGGCCAGTGGGAATCGGCGCGCGCCTTCGGCTACAGCCAGTGGCAGATTTACCGCATCGTGATTTTGCCGCAGGCGATGCGCCGCATTATTCCCGGCTGGATGAACCTCTACGCGCTGCTGGCGATATCCACGGCTCTCGCCACCGTAACCGGCGTGCAGGAAGTGGTCACGCTGCTGCGCACCACGCTGGCGACCGAAAGCGAAAGCACACTGGTCTACTTCTATGTCGCGGTGCTGCTGATGTTCTTTTGCTACTGCTATCCGATCGCCCTGCTGGCGCGTCGGCTGGAAAACAACACCAAAGGGGATGCCCTATGATCGATCGTCATTCCTCCCTGATCGAGCTGGACAACATACATAAATCCTTCGGCAATACCGAGGTGCTGAAGGGCATTTCGCTGGAGGTCGCCAAAGGCGAAGCGGTGTGCATTATCGGCCCGTCGGGCTCGGGGAAATCGACCATTCTGCGCTGCATCAATGGTCTGCTGCCCATCGACGAAGGCTTTGTGCGCGTCGGCCATCACCGTGTGCACGACATCAAAAACGAAAAGGCGATGCGCCCGCTGCGTCATCAGGTGGCGATGGTGTTTCAGCAGTACAACCTGTTTCCCCATCGCACCGTGCTGGACAACGTGATGATGGCGCCGATGCAGGTGCTGAAGCACGAGCGCGAGGCGGTGCGTGAGCGCGCGGTGCGCCTGCTGGAGAAAGTGCGCCTCGGCGGTAAAGAGGGGCGCTATCCCGGCGAGCTGTCCGGCGGTCAGCAGCAGCGCGTCGCCATTGCCCGCGCGCTGGCGATGCAGCCGGAAATCATTTTGTTTGATGAGGTCACCGCCGCGCTCGATCCCGAAACGGTGAAAGAGGTGCTGAATACCATTCGCGAGCTGGTGGACGAAGGGCTGACCTGCCTGCTGGTCACGCATGAAATGCGCTTCGCGCGCGAAGTGTCGCATCGCGTCTGCTTTACCGACAAAGGCAAAATTGTCGAAATGGCAGCGCCGGAACAGCTGTTTGATGCCCCGCAGGATGCGCGTACGCGCGAATTCCTCGGCCAGGTTTTGTAATTAAGTTGAGAGACATCATGTCTGACCACGATAGCGCCCTGTTTACCGATGACGTTAAAACCACGCCTTACTGGTGGGATGCCGCCCCGCCGGAAACCGCAATGGATCCTTTACCGGCGCGTGCCGATGTGGTGATCGTCGGCTCCGGCTTTGCCGGGCTGAATGCCGCCGCTGAGCTGGCGCGCCACGGCAAAGCGGTGGTGGTGCTCGACGCCAACGCCCTCGGTAGCGGCGGCAGCACCCGTACCGGTGGGATGATCAGCAGCGGCCAGAAGCTGGTGGTGGGCGGCGCGATTAAAGGCATTCCCTCTGAACTGTTCCAGCGCATGATCGCCGACTCCATCGCCTCCTTCGCCTTTATTCAGCATCTGGTGCGTGAGGAGCAGCTCGATGCTGACCTGTTTATCGGCGGCCGCTATTTCGGCGCTCACACGCGCAAACAGCTCGCCAGCCTGTACAACATGGGCGACATTTTGCATCGTGTTACCGGCGTTACCGTGCACAAGGTCGATCGTGAACATCAGGCGTCAATTATCGGCTCCGACTTTTATCACGGCGGCATTTTGGTTGATGAATATGGCGGCGTTCATCCCGGCAAATATAACCGCGCCCTGCGCGAGCTGGCGCGCAAATTCGGCGCACAGCTTTTTTCCCATGCGCGCGTCACTTCCGTAGAGGATCACGGCAAGGGCAAAAGGGTCAACACCGAACGCGGTGCTATCGAAGCCGATGAGGTGATCTTTCTCACTAACGGCTACACCGACCGCGCGCCTACGCCGAACCTGGCGAAACGCATCGTACCGGTGAAAAGCTACCAGATCGCTACCGAGCCGCTGCCTGCCGATCTGCTGGCGAAACTGATCCCCGGCGGCCGCATGATCACCGACAGCCGACGCGATCTGATCTATACCCGCCCTTCGCCGGACGGCACACGGCTGCTGTTTGGCTCGCGTCCCGGCATCATGGATTGCGATGACATCACGGCGGCGCGTCGTATTCGTCAGCGTATGCTGGCAATCTGGCCGGAACTGGCACCTTATCGCATCAGCCACGCCTGGAGCGGCTACGTCGGCATGACCTGGGACAAAACCGCCTATGCCGGTGAGATGGATAACGCCCGTTTCGCCGTGGGCTGTAACGGCAACGGCGTGGCGCTGATGAGCTGGCTCGGCTTTCGCGCCGCGCAGAAGCTGCTCGGCACCGAACCGCAGCCGCTGTCGTTTGAACGCGGCAACTTCCGCCCGATCCCGATGTATAACGGCAAGCCGTGGTTTGTGCCGCTGGTAAGCGGCTGGTATCGCCTGCAAGATAAGGTGGATAAGCTGCGTGACTGATGCGCCGCGTCTGGCTCCCTTTTCCGGCAAGGAGTAGTATGAATGGCTCTGCCCGCCTCGGCGGGCCATTTCTTCTACCTTGCCGGAGGCTGCATGTTCAAGGCTTTGGTCATTGATAATGATGAACAGGGATACCGCACCACGCTGAAGGAGCTGGATGAAAGCCAGCTGCCGGACCACGACGTCACGCTGGACGTCAGTTACTCCACCCTGAATTACAAAGATGCCCTCGCGATATGCAATAAAGGTCCGATCGTGCGCACGTTTCCGATGGTGCCGGGCATCGATTTCGTAGGCCGGGTGATCGCCAGCCGCCACGGAGCGTGGCAGGAAGATGATGCGGCGCTGCTGACCGGCTGGGGCGTAGGTGAAAAACAGTGGGGCGGCCTGGCGCAAAAGGCCAGCGTATCGGGCGACTGGCTGGTGGAAGTGCCTGCCGCACTGAGTCCATTACAGACAATGGCGATCGGCACCGCCGGTTTGACCGCCATGCTGTGCGTGCTGGCGCTGGAAAAACAGGGCGTCACGCCGCAGCAGGGACCGGTGCTGGTCACCGGCGCCAGCGGCGGCGTGGGCAGCTTCAGCGTGAGCCTGCTGGCCCGGCTCGGCTATCAGGTTATCGCCTCCAGCGGCCGTGGCCATGACAGTGACTATCTGATCAAAATCCTGGGCGCCGCCTCGGTCATCAATCGCGCGGAGCTACAGCAGCCGGGCAAGCCGCTGGCGAAAGAGCGCTGGGCTGCCGCCATTGACAGCGTCGGCAGCCATACGCTGAGCAACGTGCTGGCCGGCACGCAGCGCGACGGCGTAGTCGCCGCCTGCGGCATGGCGCAGGGGCTGGATCTGCCTGCCAGCGTTGCGCCCTTTATTCTGCGCGGCGTTACGCTTGCCGGGGTAGACAGCGTGATGTGCCCGAAACCGCTGCGTCAGCAGGCCTGGCAGCGCCTCGCCAGTCTGGTGGATAGCGACCTGCTGGAGCAGATGACGCAGGTAATCCCCTTAAGCGAGGCGAAAAACGGCGCGCAGGATTTGCTGGACGGTAAGGTGCGTGGCCGACTGATTATCGACTGTCGGTAAAGCGCTTATTTAGCCTGCTGCAACAGCTCCGCAAGACGATTTAAGGCGAAGACCGCGCCCTGATCCATTATCGATTTCGGCTCGCCTTCAAATTGCCGCACCTCGGCGACCTGCTCGCCATCTGGTAAATTCCAGCCGAACCAGATGGTGCCCGCCGGGGTGCCATCTTCCCCGCCGTCCGGCCCGGCATAGCCGGTAACGGAAAGGCTTACCGGCTCGCCGGAGAGCGCGCAGGCACCGCTCGCCATCTCGCGCGCGGTCTGTTCGCTTACCGCTGTATGCTCTTCAATGGTTTCCTGCTTCACCTTCAACATGCGGATCTTGGCATTATCGGTGTAGGTAATCACGCTGCCGGTATAGAAATAGCCGCTGTTTTCCACTGCCGCCAGCGCCATGCCTATCTGGCCAGCCGTGCAGGATTCCGCCGTCGCCATTTTCAGCTCAGCATCGAGTAAGATCTTACCCAAACGCTCTGCCGCATCGCTCAATGTTTTATCCATAGTGCCACCCTTATTCGTAAAGAAGTGGTTTTAGTATGGTTGAAAGATAAAACGCGTGCGTAACAGAAAGCCGTTGAAACTCAGGCGCGCAGCTGGTTTGATTTAAATTACTGGCAATCAGCTTGTGGAAGAGGAACAGAACCATGGCAACGAAACCCACCGTCACGATTCACTACTGTACGCAGTGCAACTGGCTGTTGCGTTCCGCCTGGATGGCGCAAGAGCTGTTGCATACCTTTGCCGATGATTTAGCCGCCGTGACGCTACAGCCAGGCAGCGGCGGCACCTTTGAAATTACCATTGACGGTCACACCATTTGGGAACGCAAGCAGGAAGGCGGTTTTCCCGATGCCTCAACGCTGAAGCAGCGCGTGCGTGATTACTGTTTCCCCGACCGCCCGCTCGGCCATGTGGATAAGAAAAAGCCCGCTGCCCGCTAAAAACCAAAGCGATGTGAGAAAATAGTTTTACCGGGTAGTCATGACGATCTTTCAATCGTGGCTAACATCAATCAGCTCCGACCGATTTTCTCCGCCGCTTCATTCATCGCGGCGATAATAGTCTGCAACGTCTGCAGGGAAATATCCTGCTGTGCAAGGCGGCTGTTTAACGCGGTTTTTATTTGATGTATCGCCTGCTCCACTTCCGGGATGCTGCGATTATTAACCAGAACGGCTAAAGAAGATAAACGTTCGATTATCGCACTCACATTATCTTTATTGGTTTTTAACAGCTCGCGCCCTTTATCATTCAGCACATATGCTTTACGTGATGCCTGCGCATCCAGCACGCGAATCGCATCCATCTCTTCCAGCAGCGTGAGATTGGGATAAATAATGCCGGGACTGGGGGAATACTCGCCTTTAGAGAGATCCTCTATCGACTTAATTAACTCATAACCGTGGGCGGCTTGCTGAGAGATAAAATGCAGCATCAACAGGCGAATCTCGCTGGCATCCAGAATCTTTTCCCGACGCTTTTTACGCATTTTGGCCCAGGCCGCATGCTGTTCGTGATCGGGTTGCAAGGATTCCGGTTGCTGTTTCATCGCCTGCCTGAAGGTCGGATAAAGGGAGCCTGATAGTAGTCCGCCGCCTGGCAAAATTCAACACAGGCGGCACTACCGGTAAAGAGGATTTACTTCTGGTGCCAGTAGGCCACGGCACGCACAAAGTCAGTATCACAGCCGCGGCGCTGGGTGAAATAGTCGCTCAAAACCTTTACCGCCTCGCCTTCGCCGGTCAGCCAGATAAAATACTCTTCCGTGGGCAATGCGATCTTATCCAGCGCGGCAATCAGTGGAGCGAGATTATCGCTCTGCATAGCAGTACCGCTGCCGAGCCAGGTCGCGCTGACACCATCCAGGTTTTGCAGGTAATCACGCCCTTTCGCCTCATCAGTCCAGGCCAGCAGATGCAGCTGTTCCGCCCGGATATCCGCCTTGCGGCGTTTAAACGCAGGCAAACCCGTTTCATCGCAAACGTAAAGCTGGAAAGCATAGTCGGTCGGCACCACCAGCGAACCGCGCGGGCCGCCGATCACCAGTGCGTCGCCCGGCTGCGCCTGTGCGGCCCAGTTGCTCGCCACGCCTCCTTCATGAATGTAGAAGTCGAGGGTCAGGCTCGATACGCCATCAAAGGCGAGCGGCGTATAGTCACGCGCCACAGGGCGCACGCCCTCTTTCCACAGGATGCCGTCAGCGGTGACCTCCGGCAGATGCAGCTCGCCGGTTTGTGCGTCGGGGAAAAACACTTTGATATGGTCGTCAAATCCGGCGGAATGAAAGCCCGCCAGATCGCTGCCGCTAAAGACGATACGCCAGAAGCTGTCAGCCACTTTGATTTTGCTCGCCACCTTGATGTGGCGGAAGCGCAGTTCGTTACGTACGCGCTGCGGCGCACGGCTGTTACTCTTATTATGCAAAAGGGATCTCCTTGTTCCGGGCTGGTTGATGACTCAGCCGGGAATGATTCTCATCTGATGCGCTCAAGATAGCTATGATATATCTTGAGCGCAATGATGAAAAATGCGATCCCGCGTGGGGCAATCAGGAGAGATGGTTGCCGCAGGTTTGCATGCCCTGATCGTCCTGGGAATGCTGCGGTAATTGACCGTCACCGAGAATTTCGCGCTGCTGGCAATGCTGCTGATGCGGATGAATACCGCCCGGCGGCGTAAAAGAATCGTCCATTTGGGCAGAAGCAATAACAGGCAGCACAGAAAAAGCCGTAACAAAGAACAACGTTAAAAGTCGCATGATGAGTTTTGATTCACAATAAGTGCCCGATGCGGGCGAAGAAAGCAGATGAAAATCCAGCCTGAGAAGCGCCTGTCAGTTTTTTTGATTGGCTCTCAGGTTTCAGGAAGAAATTTTACGCTTCTCCGGGACGCTTATTTATAAAATCGTGCGGTTCATCACGCTTAACCGCACAAATTATGCATTACAGCGCGCTGACCGGAATGAAAAATTCGCCTTTCAGCTGCTCCGGCGTACTGTTTTTCATGTCCAGCTTGAACAGATCTTTGCCCTGACGGCGCGCTACGCCCAGCTGCGGCAGATAGATATAGTAAATATCGGCAATAAAAGCGGTCAGCTGCTCCGGCGTGCCGCTCCAGGGAAGCCAGGCATAAAGACCGGCAGGCGATGCCCAGTCAACCTTCTCGCCTGGCAGCAGGTCGGCATCCTCGCTCAGTAATCCCTGAAGCAGACTGATGTGCTGCTGGCTGGCGCTGCTGATGCCGGGTCCATACTGAAAACCGAGCCAGCCGTGCGTCGCTTTCTGCCCGACGACCTCGACAAAATGCCGGGCAAGCTGCGCAACCCTCTGCTCCTGGTCCTGAACATATTCTCCGAACGGGCATTCCCATTCAGCGAGCTCACCACGCAACTGACGCGACTCCCTCTCCACCAGCTGCGGCTGGACAAGACGCGGCTGCACCGCAATACGGCTCTGAAACGCTTTTACCTGCAATTCGGGAATACGGCGAAACGCCCCAGGCGTTACGGAAAAATGGCTTTTGAATACGCGAGTAAAATTTTGCTGATTATCGAATCCGAAGCGCACCGCGATATCAATCAGCGGCATCCTTGTCAGGCGCAGCGCCATGGCCGACATCGTCAGACGACGTTTACGCGTGTAGGCCGCCAGCGTCTGGCCGGTAATCTCCTTGAACATGCGCTGCATGTGCCATTTGGAGTAGCCGGACTTCAGGGTAATAAGATCGATATTGAGATCGTCAGTAAGGTTCGCTTCTATCCAGTCCACCAGATCGTTGATGTACTGTTTCTTCAGAGCAAGGCTTAGCATTTTGGTTAGCGTTCAGTGCGCGCAGGCAGGATTGTTATGACAAAATCATAACAAAAGTCTCAAAGAAGCGTAATGAAATGTAAATAAAGGCCAGAGGCTAGCGCAGGAAATGGCACGAAAGGCTTAGAAACGCAGCGGGAATAACGGGCCGGAAGCTTCCGACCCGGAGGATGAGGAAATTAGTGGCTACGCATTCCAGCCGCGGTCATCATCATGCGGAACAGCGAGGCCACGATGCCGAGGGCCAGCACGCTTGCACCATAGATAACAACCAGCCAGAAAAGGCGTTTCCACAGCGGGGATTTCTCTTGGGTTTGGGTTTGAATCATGCTGACCTCCGTCATGCCCTTACCGCCACACCCTCTGGTGTGACGGTAAGGGAAATCAATCAATGGTAACCTTCGTCCGCTTTGATTTTTCCGCGGAACACGTAGTAGCTCCAGAAGGTGTAGCCGAGGATCATCGGAATGATCAGCAAGCTGCCCACCAGCATAAAGGCCTGGCTCTGCGGCGGCGATGCGGCTTCCCAAATGGAGATGGAAGGCGGAATAATGTTCGGCCAGATACTGATACCCAAGCCGGAAAAGCCGAGGAATACCAGCGCTAACGTCAGCAGGAAAGGCGAGTAGTGCGCTTCACGTTTAATGGCGCGCACGATGCCCCACGAGCAGAGCAGCACCAGAATCGGTACCGGCAGGAACCAGAACAGGTTCGGCGTGCTGAACCAGCGATGGGCGATATCAGCATGAGCAAACGGCGTCCACAGGCTGATGATACCCACCACGACCAGCAGCGCGATCACCAGCGGCGTTGCCAGCGCTGACATCTTACGATGCAGTTCGTTTTCGGTTTTCATGATCAGCCAGGTGCAGCCCAGCAGCGCATAGGCGATAACCAGGCCGACGCCGCAGAACAGCGGGAACGGCGCCAGCCAGCTCAGCGCGGAGCCGCTGTAGGCGCGGCCCGTGACCTGGAAGCCGTTGAGGATTGCGCCTACCGCCACGCCCTGGCTGAAGGTTGCCAGAATGGAACCGGCAATGAACGACTTATCCCAGAAGGCGCGGTGTTCTTCGGTCGCCTTGAAGCGGAACTCAAAGGCCACACCACGGAAGATCAGGCCAATCAGCATCGCCGTCAGCGGAATCGACAGCGCATCCGCCAGCACCGAGTAAGCAAGCGGGAAAGCGCCATACAGGCCTGCGCCGCCCAATACCAGCCAGGTTTCGTTGCCATCCCACACCGGCGCGACGGTGTTGACCATCATGTCGCGCTCGGTTTTATCCTTGTTAAAAGGAAACAGGATACCGATGCCCAAATCGAAGCCATCCATCACGATATACATCAGGGTGGCAAAAACGATAATCGTAAACCAGATAACGGAGAAATCGATCATCTTAGTTACCCCCTTCCGGATGCTGCAGGTTTTCAGGCGCGGCAGAGAGCGGACGTGCCGGGGTTTTACCCTGACCCGGACCACCGTGTCGTACATCATCACCTTCACCGGTGATCGGACCTTTCTTGATGAGACGCATCATATAGATGTAGCCAACACCGAACACAGAAGAGTAAACCAGAATAAAGGCCAACAGGCTGACGCTCATCTGCAGATCGCTGTGTCCCGACACCGCATCAATGGTGCGCTGTACGCCGTAAACCACCCATGGCTGACGACCGATTTCAGTGGTGAACCAACCGGCAAGAATCGCGATCAGACCAGACGGCCCCATCAGCAGCGCAAACCAGAGGAACGGACGCGATTTATACAGCTTCTGCTTGTAGCGCAGCCAGAGACTGACCACGCCCAGCGTAATCATCAGCAGACCCATTGCCACCATAACGCGGAATGACCAGAAGATGATGGTTGAGTTAGGACGATCTTCTTTCGGGAAGCTTTTCAGCGCCGGAACCTGTTTGGTCAGGCTGTGCGTCAGAATCAGGCTGCCGAGGTAAGGCACTTCCAGCGCATATTTGGTGCGCTCTTCATCCATATCCGGCACGCCGAACAGGATCAGCGGCGTCGCTTCACCCGGCGGGTTCTCCCAGTGCCCTTCAATCGCGGCGATTTTTGCCGGTTGATGTTCAAGGGTATTCAGGCCGTGCGCATCTCCTACCATCGCCTGAATCGGCGCGACGATCAGCGCCATCCACAGCGCCATGGAGAACATCTTACGGATTGCCGGAGAATCATTACCGCGCAGCAGATGCCAGGCGGCAGACGAGCCGACAAAGAAGGCGCTGGCAAGGAAAGCGGCGATCGACATGTGGAACAGGCGGTACGGGAATGAGGGGTTAAAGACGATTTTAAACCAGTCCACCGGAATCACGATGCCGTTCTGGATTTCATAGCCCTGCGGCGTATGCATCCAGCTGTTGGAAGCCAGGATCCAGAAGGTGGAAATAATGGTGCCGAGGGCGACCATACAGGTGGCAAAGAAGTGCAGGCCCGAGCCTACGCGGTTCCAGCCGAACAGCATCACGCCGAGGAAGCCCGCTTCGAGGAAGAAAGCGGTGAGCACTTCATAGGTCAGCAGCGGGCCGGTAATACTGCCTGCAAACTGTGAGAAGCCGCTCCAGTTGGTGCCGAACTGGTACGCCATCACCAGACCAGACACTACGCCCATGCCAAAGTTAACCGCAAAAATCTTCGACCAGAAATGGTAGAGATCGCGGTAGCTTTGCTGACGGGTTTTCAGCCACATTCCTTCGAGCACGGCCAGAAAGCTGGCGAGGCCGATGGTGATAGCCGGGAAGATGATATGAAAGGAGACAGTGAAGGCGAACTGTATCCTTGCCAGGTGAAAGGCATCTAATCCAAACATTGCTTACCTCTTTGCCACATAATACACCTTTGTGTTTACTTATAATTAACAACTTAAACGCAGCCGCAATATATGCGCTGCGTTTAATTAGCGTGTCGCAGCAAATCTAATGGGATTTACCGCACACAAACAGAAACAGTTGGGAGTGCGAAAACTATAGCAGCCTTTTTTGATTTTGATCATTGTTTTTATCGGAAACTACTTATTTAAAATTCGTGCTTTAAGGTTAATTTACGTAGCTCAATGTGAAGGTAATGTTAGCTATTAATGACGGGGAAAACGGCTTTCTTATGAACAAGCAAAAAGTCTTGGGAGGCGATTTTTTGCAGGCAAAGCGCTGTTTTCAGAGGTTATTCATGGATGAAAACGTTATCATTGGCGGCTTAACCCTGTGAGCATAAGAAATAAACAAGATGTTTTTCTTAGGGTTAATGAGATCAGCAAAGCTTTATCGCGTTTTTCTGAATGAAAGCGTTTTTTGCGCGACTCTGTTCTGCTTTAATAATTATCTGGCGATAAAAAACCGGCCTGAAATATATTTCTTTATTGTTAAAACTCACCGGCGTGGTTTTATATCAGGTCTCACTTAAATAGCGCAGGCGCAGCAGAAATAATTAAGTCTGTTGGTCAGCCGGATAACGCAGCTTTAACGCAAACTCAGGCGAGCTTTAATTCAACGCCTGCCGCTGGCTTGGGTTCTGACTTTTCAGGGCCATCAGCTTTTTAACCCTCTGCGGCAGCGGATTTGCCTCGGAACGTCAGCTGTGCTTTGTTATAGCAGCACCGCTTCCCTGTTAATCTGCGTTAAGGAGTCGCTATGGCACGTCTTACAGCACAAGATTTCCCCCAGGAGTTGCTCGAGCTTTACGATTACTATGCCCACGGCAAGATCAGCAAACGCGAGTTCATCTCGATGGCAGCGAAGTTCGCCATTGGCGGTATGACCGGCGCCACGCTGCTTGGCATGATGAGTCCGAACTATGCGCTGGCCCAGCAGGTTGAATTTACCGATCCCGCCATTAAGCCCGACTATATTCACTACCCGTCGCCGCAGGGGCATGGCGAAGTGCGTGCTTACCTGGTGCGCCCCACCGGCGTCAGCGGCAAAGTGCCGGCGGTGGTGGTGGTGCATGAGAACCGCGGCCTGAACCCTTATATAGAAGATGTGGCGCGCCGCGTGGCGAAAGCAGGCTATATCGCGCTGGCGCCGGACGGCCTCAGCTCCATGGGAGGCTATCCCGGTAATGATGACGAGGGGCGTGAAATGCAGGCGAAGGTCGATCCCGTGAAGCTGATGAACGATTTCTTCGCGGCGGTGGATTTTATGATGCATCACGAAGAGGGCACCGGCAAAGTGGGCATCACCGGCTTCTGCTACGGCGGCGGCGTGGCCAACGCTGCGGCGGTCGCCTTTCCGGAGCTGGCCTGCGCGGTGCCCTTTTATGGTCGTCAGCCAAAGGCGGAAGATGTGCCGCGCATTCAGGCTCCCCTGCTGCTGCATTACGCGGCGCTGGATACGCGCATCAACGAAGGCTGGCCGCCCTACGAAACGGCGCTGAAAGCGGCCGGTAAAACCTATGAGGCGCATATCTATCCCGGCGTGAACCACGGCTTTCATAATGATTCCACGCCACGCTACGACAAAGCCGCCGCCGAACTCGCCTGGAGCCGCACTCTGGCGTGGTTTAAGCGCTATCTGACGTAAGCCCTTTGCCCTGACGCAGCAGCATGCTGTGCTGCTGTTCTCTCCGTTCGTTTCTCTGGCATAGCACATAGTGACGTTGAAAAGCCGTAGTTAACGCGGTAAACAACCACTCGTTTTTTAACCTGAATCAAAGAGGGTGCTATGTCAGGTTTGTTTTCTTCCTTTACTTTAAAAGATGTGACGTTGCGTAACCGCATCGCGATCCCGCCGATGTGTCAGTACAGCGCGGTTGACGGCTTGAGCAACGACTGGCATCGCGTGCATTACAACAGCCTGGCGCGCGGCGGCGCTGGGCTGGTGATCGTAGAAGCGACCGCGGTTGCGCCGGAAGGCCGCATCACGCCGGGCTGTCTTGGCATCTGGAACGATGCGCAGGCGGAAAAGCTGGCGCAGATCGCCCGCGAAATCAAAGCGGCTGGCGCCGTGCCGGGCATTCAGATTGCTCATGCAGGACGCAAAGCCAGCGCTAACAAGCCCTGGGAAGGCGACGATCATATCGCCGCTGATGAGGGTCGCGGTTGGGAAACCATCGCCCCTTCCGCCGTGGCCTTTGGCGAGAATCTTCCGCAGGTGCCGAAAGCGATGACGCTCGACGACATTGCGCGGGTGCGCAACGATTTCGTGACGGCGGCGAAACGTGCGCTGGATGCGGGCTTCGAGTGGCTGGAGCTGCACTTCGCTCACGGCTATCTGGCGCAAAGCTTCTTCTCGGTAGCGGCTAACCAGCGTACCGATGCATACGGCGGCGACGTCGCGGGCCGCAGCCGTTTCCTGCTGGAAACCTTTGATGCGGTGCGCGCCGTATGGCCGGAAAATCTGCCGCTGACCGCACGCTTCGGCGTGATTGAGTATGACGGTCGCGATGAAGAGACGCTGGAAGAATCGATTGGATTGACGAAGCAGATGCGTGCTAACGGGCTGGATCTGCTGAGCGTCAGCGTCGGCTTCTCGACGCCGCATGCCAACATTCCGTGGGGCCCGGCGTTTCTGGCGCCCGTGGCGGAGCGCGTACGTCGTGAAGCGCAGATCCCGGTGGCGTCCGCCTGGGGCATCGATTCTCCGCGTATCGCCAACGAAACCATTGAGCAGGGTCAGCTTGATCTGGTGATGGTGGGTCGTGCGCACCTGAAAAACCCGAACTGGTCTTATCAGGCCGCGCTGGCGCTGGATAAAAGCGATCCGTCATGGGTGCTGCCGGCCCCTTATGCGCACTGGCTGGAACGCTACCGCGTGAGTGAAGCGTAAAAACAAAACGCCTTCTCTGGAAGGCGTTTTTTATTTCAGATGGTTTTATCTTTTAGTACTACCTGCTGTTCAATCTCTTCCGGCGTTTTCAGGAACGGCGTCAAAATTGCACTGAGAATATAAAGCCCGGCGTAGATACCCAACACCCCGCCCGCGCCCAGCGACTGGTAGAACATTCCGGCGATAGCGGGCGCCAGAAAGGCGCTCAGCCCGGCCCCCAGATTGAGCACTGACATCGCCGCGCCTTTGTTATCCGGCGCCAGTAGTGGAAAAAGCGCGGAGAGCGGCACGTAGCCTGCCATCGTCACGCCGCACAGACAAAGCACCACCGCCATCAGCCAGAAATTATGGCCTGCCACCTGCGGCACCAGCCACACCAGTATCAGCACGATTGCATAGCAGACGCCGCCCACCCACATGATGGTGTTGCGCCAGCCAAACTTATCGCCGAAAAAGCCGAAGAACAGGTTAGCGAAGATCGCCACCACAAACACCGCTGACCACATATGCAGCCATTCGGTTTTGCTGTAGCCATACTGCAACAGCCAGAGCGGCAGAAACACCGCCAGTCCATACTGGGCGATACCGTTGATCGATTTCACCACCAGCCCTACCGCAATGCGCGGACGTTGCAGAATAGTGATACAGGTCAGCAGTTCGCTGAGGTTAAAGGGATGAATCTCTTCGGCAGGCACCTTGTCACGATTTACCAGAATCGCCATAAATGCCCCGGCCAGCACAAAGGCCACGCCTGTCCAGAGCACCGGCACCTCGCCAATCAGCGGGAGCGCCAGCGAAGAGAAAAACGGGCCGATAACGCTTAATCCCAGCGAGAAGGTAAACCAGAACCAGCCCACCGCCGTGGCGCGTTTCTCCAGAGGGGAACTGTAGTTAATCCAGATCAGAAAGGAGTAAGCGAACAGCGGATAGCCGATGCCGCGAATCGCATAGAACGGCAGCATGATCTTCAGGCTCATAGCAGGAATACCAAAGCCGATAAAGCCCAGACTGCCGATAAAAAACGCGACCACGCCCCACAGCATCACCTTGCGTGGACCCAGCGTCTGCACCAGTACGCCGGAGAGCCACGCCGCCAGCGTCACCGCCACGCCGTAGGCGGTAAGCAGGAATGAGGATTCTGTTACCGTCAATCCTTTCTCGACCAACCACATTGAGATCCAGGCTTGTTCAACACCGTCGCCCACCATAAAAAGCGTCAGGCCAATAAATCCCCACAACAGATTTTTGGGCATGCCCAGTTTATCAAACATAGCGCCTCCTGGCGTGTCAGTTACGCCGATGGCAAGAGGGTTAAGGTAAGTGTTCTTATTTATTTATTCCGCGCGACCTGAAATCAGCGACAGCAGCATGTTCTGAACTTTCAGCGCATCCTGAGAGCGAATAATCGATTCAATTTCCTCAATGGTTAATTGATCGATAAAGCCCGCCAGGGTTTTATACATGCGAATATTCTGCGCGCACTCTTTCACTGGATCTTCACGACTCGGAAACGTGTCGAAATAGACCAGACCATCGAATTTTACTTTCTTCGCATAGTAGATATATTCCAGCGTCTGCATTAAGTGCACGGAACCCAGCATTAACCCGTCATCAAAATGACCGTAGCCATCATTCAGATGGAAGCCGACCAGTTTATTACGTTTCGCCGACAGGAAAAGTGAATAAGCAGGGTTCTCTTTTTTCATGATCATGTGGCAGAAATCGAGGGTAATACCTAAATTCGGTTCGCCAACGTCATCAATCAGCATCAGCGTGGAAGAGACATCACCAATCAAAGAAAAAGTACGCGGCTCATAGGGCTTATATTCAAAGCTGAACGTCATGTCGGGATGTTCGCGCGTGATGCGTTGCAGGGCATCAACCACATGCTGGTAAGCACGGAAATAATCCTGCTGGAACGGATAATCGTAGCCGTCGTTGGCAAACCAGAGCGTTACCGTGCTGCCGCCCAGGGCTTTACACACCTGCACCGCCTCCAGTGTGGTCTGCACCGCTTTTTCACGGATCGCCGCGTCCGGGTTGCTGAACTCACCCTCGTTAAAATGCTTCTGATAGCGCAGCGCAATGCCGCCCACCTGCAGGCCGCGAGCCGCGAT
Source organism: Pantoea osteomyelitidis (assembly GCF_044342975.1). Lineage (NCBI taxonomy): Bacteria > Pseudomonadati > Pseudomonadota > Gammaproteobacteria > Enterobacterales > Erwiniaceae > Pantoea > Pantoea osteomyelitidis. The sequence goes on along the minus strand of NZ_JBGFSN010000005.1, from coordinate 273,572 downwards.
GCGCGCTTTGATCGTATCCACATCCTGACCGACGAAGTGCTCAGGATAGTTCAGTTCGATATGGGTTAAGCCATCGACCAGCGCCATGCGGTCAATCAAGTCACAGGTATCCAGCTTCTCTTTATCGGTAAAAAGCTCCGGACGGGATTTAAAAGAATTAATGCGCGAAGAGAATTTCATTGGGGACCTCTGTGTGTTTCAGAATAGAGAGATTTATAAAATCCACCAAAGATAAAATAAAGCGCCCGACGCAATTATTACTGAAAGTTTTTTGCCGCAACCATTCGGCGGTTAAAAATTTTACTTTTAGTAAAATGAGTAAAATACGAAAATAAAATTAACACTGTGGATGTGATCCACTTAACATTTTCTTGCTAAGCAGTGTGCCAGTCTAGGTAAAAGTCATACTAAAAAACCTTTACCATTAAGAGAAATCTTATGTCTGCCAAACTTCAGGGAAAAGAGATTATTCTGCTGGCCAGAACGCTTTCTCCGACACTGGGGAAAAAAGAGCGCGCCATTGCGCGTTTTATTGAAAATAATCCTGACACCCTCGCTACCATGACCATCAGTGATATTGCCGATTTTTTAAAGGTCAGCGTATCCAGTATTACCAAAGTGGCAAAGAAACTGGGATTTAGCGGTTTTTACGATTTAAAAATGAATTTAAATCAGGCCGGCATTGTGGAAGAAGAATATTTTGACTATTCCCAAACCCAGGGTGATTTCTGTTTAAACATTCTGCAAAACACCTTTTTAAGCGCGGTGCTGGCGCTACAGGAAAGCGTGTCGGTGCTGGATATCGAGGTGTTTAAAAAGGTTGCGGCCCTGCTTTCAGCGGTAACGGCGGAACAGCGTATCATTCTGGCCGGCTCCGGCGGCTCTGGCGCTATCTGCGACGATTTCCATCATAAGCTATTAAAAATTGGCATTTTCGCCAGTGTTTATCACGACGCTCACCTGCAACAGATGGCTGCCTCATTAATGAAGCCGGGTGACATTCTGCTGGGCATTTCCCATTCGGGCAAAACCAGCGACATCATTAATACCATGAAAACCGCCAAAGCCAATCAGGCGGCAACCATCTGCATTACCAACTATCCCAACAGTCCGTTGAGCCATCTGGCCGACTACGCGCTGGTCTCCGCCGTGCGCAATAACCCGATTACCGGTGAGAACGCCACGACGCGCATTGTGCATCTGAATATTCTCGATGCGCTTTTTACCGTAGTCGCCAGCAAACGCAGCGAACTCAGCCAAATCAGTTTGCAAAAAACCCGTGATTCCGTGCAGGCCAAAAGGGCTGCCAGCTAACCGGAGGAAAATATGACAACAGATGTACTGGTGATTGGCAGTTTGAACTTCGATATATTGATCCAGCAGGATCGCCTGCCCCATCTCGGGGAGACCTTTACCGGCAACGGCATGATGATGATGCCCGGTGGCAAAGGCGCCAATCAGGCGGTGCAGTGCGCCAGGCTGGGGCTGACCGTGAACATGGTTGGCTGTGTAGGCCAGGATATGTATGGGCAGGAGCTGTTGCAGTCGCTGGAGAAATATCAAGTCGCGACGCAGAATATTAAACGCTGCGGCACTTCAGGCGTCGGCATCGTTCAGATAATGAAAGAGGGCGACTATTGCAGCACGATCATTAAAGGGGCGAATTACCATATTACCGCCGCCGACTTAAAGGATGCGTTTTTTAGCGATCGGCCTTTAGTGATCCTGCAATCGGAAATTCCGCCGTCGGTGGTTGATGAAGCGGTAAAAAAAGCGGTGCGCTTCGGCTGCACGGTTCTGCTGAATAATGCGCCCGCCCGCGAAATTGCCGCTGAAACGCTGCGCCAGGTAAATTATCTGGTGGTAAATGAAACGGAAGCGGCATTTATGCTTGGCACGCCGGTTAAGGATGTCACCCAGGCTAATGATGCCGCCCTGCAGCTGAGCCAGCGCATCAATGGCACGGTTATCGTGACGCTTGGTGAAAAAGGCGCGGTAGTGAAGTCCGCGGAGATGCTGCAACATTTTCCCGCCAAACCCTGCGCGAACGTGGTGGACACCACCGGTGCTGGCGACGCCTTTATCGGCGCGCTTGCCTGGTCTCTGGTGCGTCAGCGCTCGTTAAGCGAAGCGATTCCCTTTGCCGCCTCGGTCAGCGCGCTGGCGATTCAGAAATATGGCGGACAAAGCGCCTTTCCGACCTTAAGCGATATAGAGGCGCAGCAGGTTTCCGCTAACGTGACTTGATTCTGAGTGCTGTGCTAAAGCGAAGCGGTAAAATAAACATCTGTTTTTTACCGCTTGGTTTGCCATGAATCGCTAAAGGTTTTGGCTGTAGAAAAACGCGATAAAACGTACCAGTGAAATATGCAGATTTATCCCTGCTTCTGATTAATCCTGGTTTCAGCAGCATATTTTCAATTCTTGAGATATATTCCGTTGTAATCCCTCTCTTTTTCTCTTTTACGCTTATTAATAGACATTTTTTATTACTTTCATAGGCAATCTGAATTGTTGTGTGCCGGGATCAGGTGTCTATAATTCTCTTTTTGCACAACCCGGACCGTTCAGGAGGCCGTTATTAATACTTCCACCCAGCAACTTCACGATTTTAACGCTGTACGCGCAGATGCTGAAATTGAGTATCAATACGATCCTCATGAACTCAAGCTGGATCGTATGCACGATTCGGAGCCTGAGCCGGAGCACATTGAAGGCTTGCCCGCGCCGGATGCGCTGACCCCAGCCGATCGTTATATGGAGCTGTTTGAGCATGTGCAGATGTCGCGCATCTTTGAAGACAGCAAAACTTTTCCGGACTGCGCGCCGAAATTCGATCCGCTGGATATTTTGATCCGCTATCGTCGTCGCAAACGCGCGCCGGATTTCGATCTGGTCAGCTTTGTGCATGAACATTTTTACCTGCCGCAAAGCAACGAGAGTTTCTACGTCTCGAATCCTGACAAGACGCTGAACGAGCATATCGACGAGCTGTGGCCGGTACTGACCAAAATGCCGCAGCAGCATATTGCGCACTCTTCGCTGCTGCCGCTGCCGAAACCTTATGTGGTGCCGGGCGGACGCTTCGGCGAGACCTATTACTGGGACTCTTATTTCACCATGCTCGGCCTGGCTGAGAGCGGTCGCGACGATCTGCTGCGCCATATGGCGGATAACTTCGCCTGGCTGATCGATAACTACGGTCATATCCCTAACGGCAATCGCACCTATTATCTGAGCCGTTCGCAGCCGCCGGTGTTCGCGCTGATGGTAGAACTGTTCGAAGAGGATGGCATACGCGGCGCGAAGCGCTACCTCGACCACCTGATGAAAGAGTATCAGTTCTGGATGGATGGCGCGGGCTCGCTGATGCCGAACCAGGCCTATCGCCATGTGGTGCGCATGCAGGACGGCTCGCTGCTGAATCGTTATTGGGATGACCGCGATACCCCGCGTGATGAATCCTGGATTGAGGATGTGGAGACCGCCAGCCGCTCAAGCCGTCCGGCCAGCGAGGTTTATCGCGATCTGCGCGCAGGCGCGGCATCGGGCTGGGATTACTCCTCACGCTGGCTGCGCGATCCGAAACGTCTGGCGAGCATTCGCACCACACAGTTTATCCCGATCGACCTGAACGCGTTTCTTTATAAGCTGGAGGTGACCATCTCCACCCTGTCGCGGGCAAAAGGCGAAGAGCTGACGGCGCTCGCCTGGCAGAAAAAGGCGGAAGCGCGTAAGCGAGCCATTAATCGCTATCTGTGGGACAAAACCGCAGGGGTGTTCCGCGACTACGACTGGCGACGTCAGCGCTTCGGCGCTTTTACCGCCGCTGCTGTGGTGCCGCTTTATGTCGGGCTGGCTACGCCGGAGCAGGCGCATTTACAGGCGATCGCGCTGCGCCACCTGCTGCTGACCTCAGGCGGTTTGGTTACCTCAATGGTGGAGAGCGGCGAGCAGTGGGATAAACCCAACGGCTGGGCGCCGTTGCAGTGGATGGCGATTCAGGGGCTGAATAGCTACAGTGAAGAGACGCTGGCGACTGAGATTGCAGTGAACTGGCTGACCACGGTGAAAAACTTCTACCGCCTGCACCACAAGCTGGTGGAGAAATACGATATCAGCGGCGATCGCGCGCGTCCTGGCGGCGGCGGCGAATATCCGTTGCAGGATGGCTTTGGCTGGACCAACGGCGTCACCCGCCGTCTGATGGCGATGTACGGCCATATGCTGGCCGACTAACCTGTCTCCTTCCTCTCTGGCGGCCCGCAGCGCAAGTTTCGGGCCGCTTTTCTTTAGATATCCCAAACGGGCATGCTGCTGCAAAAAGTCGGGCAACGCCGCATCAGGCACGGCGCGGCGTGTGTTTCTGCGTCACGATTTTGCGCTACCGATCAGCGAGACGATCTCCGCACGACACTGCATCAGCGCCGACAGCAGATGAGGGAAGGTCTCCTGAAAGCGCAACGACGGCACCGCCAGCGCAATGGCGTAGTGGTCGGAAAGTCCGGTTTCCAGCCAGATGCCGATGCCGCAGACGCCCGGCGCGTGCTCCTGCTCGTCAAGCGCGTAGCCGCGCTCGCGTATCGCAGCGAGTTCGGCCAGCAGCGATGCTTTGCTCGTCAGGGTATGGGGCGTGCGAAACTCCAGCGGCTCCGGCAACGCCTCAAGCTGTGCTGTCGGCAGCGCCGCCAGCAGGGCTTTGCCATGCGCGGTAGTATGAACGGGAAAGGCGGTGCCGATGGCGGAAACCACGCGCAGCTCCCGATCGCTGGGAAACTGATCCACCGAAACCGAATGGGTACCGCGAAACACGCAGAGATCGACCGTTTCGCGCGTTTTACGCCCTAGCGTTTCAATACTGCTGCGCGCCAGCGAAATCATATCGGTGTGCGCCGAGGCGGCCAGACGTAACAGTGCCGGGCCGAGCCGTACGCCATCGTCGCCGTTAATCACCAGCTGCTGCGCCTCGAGCGAACCCACCAGCCGATGCACGGTAGTGCGCGGCAGCGTGGTGGCACGCGCCAGCGCAGAAAGGGTTAATCCCTGCGGTTGCTGCTCCAGCGCCCGCAGAATTGCCGCCGCACGGGCAATAACCTGTGAGCCGCCGTTATCACTTTCTGTCACCATCGCCTCTCCTCCGTGGAAAAGCATGGTAAACGCTGGACGAGGCAAATAACAGAAAAATGCCCCAGCGCAGGACTCTCCACTGAGGCATTGTTACGCGGTAAGCATCCCGACAGGGTTGACGCTGACCGGGATAAACAGCAGTAGATTATTTCTTCGCTTCGGTGTTTGGTTCAGCCGAGCGCATCAGGAACTGCTCCGTGACGTTTGGCAAATGCGTATAAGCCCATTCCGCCATGGCGATCTCCTGATCGCGGATCTGTTCCAGAATACGCATGCCTTCGTTATCACCGACCATCTTGGCTGCGCCAATCAGCGCAGTGTAGTTGGCAATTTCGAACTGTTCAAAGACATAGCTGCTGATAGCGCCTTTGACCACTTCATCAGGCGTAAACATGCCGCCCATCGCCTGACCCATCGCCGACATTTTCCCCATCACGTCTTTCATCGAGGAGTGAGAAATGTTGTGGTTGTCGAGAATCTGCTCCAGCATCGCCTGCTGCTGTTTGGTCTCTTCCAGATGCTGCGCCAGACGCGCTTTCAGGTCCGGATAGTGCTCAAGACGCTCGGACATCTTCTCCAGCATGGTTTCTGCCTGCTTCTCCATGGCATGGGCATCGCGTAGCCAGTCATGGTAGTTCTCTTCATAAGTCGAGCTCATACGCTTTTCTCCCTTTTGTCAGGTTTAGCTGATGCTGTCAGCGACCTGGGTCAGTTTCACATCGGTGTTCTTCTCTTCGTTCAGCGTCTCTTCCAGCAGCTTAGCGGCATCATTTAAGCCCAGCTTCAGCGCTAACGCATGCAATGTGCCGTAGGTGGCGATCTCATAGTGCTCGACCTTCTGCGCCGCACCGATCAGGCCCTGGTCGCGCACCTCACCTTTTTCCACGGAATCGATAATTTCCTGAGCCTCTTCAACCAGACCTTCCAGCGCGTGGCATTTCATGCGTTTCAGCTTAATGCCTTCCGTTTTCTCGATCAGTTCGTCCAGACGTTCAATTTGCCCCTGCGTCTCTTCAAGATGCTGCTGAAAAGCGGCAACCAGATTTTCATCACTGGCGGCACGCGCCATTTTCGGCAATGCACGGGTAATCTGTTTTTCAGCGCTGTAAACGTCTGACAAATCATGGATGAAAAGATCTTTAAGCGTTTTAACGGTCATTGGGTCTCTACTCCATTAAAGTGTTAACGAAGCGGTATTTACTAAACAACGGTAAAACCACTTTTCTGAATCACACTAAAACTTTAGCGGGTATTTGGCAGCTTTCTAGCCTGAGCCGTCTCTTTTCCGCAGAAAAAGCGCGCGCAGCTTATTTTTTTTAAACAAGAAGAACAGCTTAGCGGAAACATCTTTTTTTAGCCGCAGGCAAAATTATCGCTCACCCTTTATCCAACAAACCTGTACAACATCAGAATACTCTGTATAAATACCGCCAGAAAGCTGTACGAATATAAATTCTTTGCCTGTTAAATGTCAGATAAAAATAAAACAAACTCGCCTGAAAATTTTGTCAACTTTTTAGTATAAAAAAACCGGACAGAGATAAGCTGCCCGGTTTTAATTACTTTTTATTAACACAAAGCGCGCTAAACAATTGGCTTATGCGCGTCTCTTCTCAGTCGGGGAATACCCCATCAGAGTGAATGAAATGGTGAACTACATGCCGCCTTCTTAATCGGTTTGCTCATCCTGAAGCTTAACAAACCCAGTAAGAGTCAGGTGCCATTCCCTCAGCTGCGACGGCTGATTTTCCCTCCTTTCCTCCCTGCTTCAACGGCTTTCTCGCGGTTATTTTTAAAGTTTCCACCGCTCATCTGGCCGCCTTTGCGTCCTGCTTCCGATGCTCTTTGTTTATCTTCGGCAAAATTACCCGAACCACCACGATGTTGAGCCATACCGTGTTTCCTCTTCATGGGTTAATAGTTGAATATCCCAGCTATCACTTCATGACGACGCAGAAGTAAGAATAAATGTAGCCGCAATCTTCTCGTTATCAAGTTAGCTAAAAGGTTATTTCAAAAAATTTCCCCGGCTTCGCCTGCACGCAATAAAAAAGCTATAGCTGGCTGTCAGATAGATAACATTCTTCGCCGGAAAATAATAACCAACGGAAACGTTTGACGGGATTAATTTGCTATTAGATCTGGTGCTAAATAAGTACAAATCAGGGACAAATAAGCAGCAAAACAAAACAGAAAACAAAGAAAATAAGCGAAGCGGCCCGCAGGCCGATGAGCTTTTATAGCGCGACTTATTATGTAAGCAAAAGCAATAATGAATAAAATTAAGATTATTCTACTTGTCCGCGAAATACCCAAAAGGCCCAGCTGTGATAAATCAGCGTGAGCGGCATCACAAAAGCGATCCCCACCAGCACGAAACTTTGGGTAGTGGCGCTGGCAGCCGTATTATGCAGATTCGCCACGTTGGGGATCAGCCAGGGATAAAGTCCGGTCGCCAGCAGCAGAACCACGGCCACCATTAACAACAGCGTGACGATCAACTGGGTAAGCGCACGGGCGCGCAGCAACGCATAGAGCAATGCCAGCCAGAGCAGCGTAATCAGCGCCATCAGGGCTTTGCCCGCCCCAACATCCCACGCGTGACGCCAGGGCGCAGGTTCCAACAGCTGTAACCCCAGGAACAGCACCAGGCTCAGCACCAGCCAAAGCCAGGCTAGCGTGCTGGCCCGCTCTTCAACCTTTTCGCCGATGCGCCAGCGTATCCAGCAGCAGCCGAGCAGCATGTAGATCGCCATCAATCCAAAGCCGCTCAGCATTGGATAGAAGTTCAGCCAGGTGAAGGCGCCGCGCGATACGTCACCGCTGACCACCACCCCGGCGCAAGCGCCCTGGCAAAAGGCCGCCAGCGCTGAGGTGACGGGCAGCAAAATATCGAGCCAGTGTTTGCTGCCGCCGGTCGCCGTGCCACGATACTCCAGCGCCATGGCACGGAAAAAAAGGCTGAACAGCATCAGGAAGATCGGGATATAAAGCGTGCTGAACAGCAGCGCATAGGTCGCAGGAAACAGCGCCAGCATGCCGCCCGCCAGCAGCACCAACCAGGTTTCGTTGGCGTCCCAGATGGGCAACATCGATTGCACCATCGGCCTTTTCTGTTCTTCCTGCTTAAAACAGACAAACAGCATTCCGACGCCGAGATCGGTGCCATCCAGCATCATGTACATCAGCAGTGAAAACAGTAGCGCTGCCGCGGAGAGATTTGCCAGCCAGTCCATCTACGCTTCCTCAGGTTGAAGTGGGGATCACGGCGGTTACCACTTCCGGCTCCTGCGGCAGCGGCGAGGCGACATAGCGCAGGAAGTAGCGCATCCCCAGGCTAAAGGCCACGCCATACACCAGCACCACGCCGCAGCAGGAGGCGATAATCCAGGGGAGCGGCAGCGGCGACACACTCTCTGCCGTACGCACGATGCCATAAACCGTAAAGGGCTGACGCCCCACTTCCGTCACCACCCAACCTGACAGCAGAGCGATAAAACCCATGGGCGACATCGCTACCAACAGCCAGAGCAGCGGCGTTGAGCGGTAAAGCCTGCCGCGCGCGCGTTGAATCGCCGCCGCCACGCTGGTCAGCAGCATCAGAATCCCCAGCCCCACCATGATGCGGAACGCGAAGAATACCGGCGCGACCGGCGGAATATCGTCAGGCGGAAACTCGCTCAGGCTTTTGATATGGCCGGTCAGATTGTGACGCAGATAGAGCGAGGCGACTTCGGGAATGGCCAGTTCAAAATCATTACGCTGCGCCTGCTGATCCGGCAGCGCAAACAGCCGCAACGGCTCGCCTGTTCCCGCCGGAGGCTGATGCCAGCTTCCCTCGATTGCCGCCAGCTTTTGCGGCTGGTGATCCCGGGTGTTTTCTCCATGCAGATCCCCCAGCACGATCTGTACCGGCACGGCGAACAGGGCAAACCAGAGCGCCGTCGAGAGCATGGTGCGCGCCGCCGCTTCCGTGGGACGATGCAGCAGACGCCACGCTGCCACGCCCGCAATCATAAAGGAGACCGCGATCAGCGAAGCTACCAGCATATGACTGAGACGCCAGGGAAAGGATGGCGCAGCGAGCACCCCGAGCCAGCTTTCGGGATGAAAGATTCCGTCACCGTCACGCATAAAACCCACCGGCGTCTGCATCCATGAGTTAGCGGCGAGGATCCAGAAGGTGCTGAGCAGCGCGCCGATGGCGACCAGGCAGGTGATGATAAAATGCACCCTGGGACCAATTTTTCCCATGCCGAACAGCATCACGCCGGTTAGCCCGGACTCAAGGAAAAAGGCGATCAGCACTTCATAAAACAGCAGCGGCCCGATAACGCCTCCGACCTTTTGCGAGAAGGCCGCCCAGTTGGTGCCGAACTGAAACTCCATCACCACGCCGGAAACCGCGCCAATCGCCACCGTCAGAGCAAAGATCTTCAGCCAGAAGTGCAGCGCATTGCGTGCGGCGGGCCGTTTTCCCCACAGCCAGCGCGCCTCGAACCAAACCAGATAAGGTGCCAGCCCCAGCGTCAACGCCGCAAGCGTGATGTGCATCCCCATGGTGACAGCAAACTGTCCGCGTGAAAGCAGTAAAACCCAGTCGGCGTCACTCATGGCTCTCTTTACCGCTGTAGCGCGTAATCGGTTTCTCCTCTTTTTTATGCATTTCCCGTGCGAAGGCTTCCACGCCGGCGAAAATGGGCCGCAGCCCCTGCCAGAGGTCCTCATCATTCAGCAGCTTCATCACGCCGCGAATGCCGGGCGCCGCCGAATCCTGCTTCGTTTCATCGCTGGCCGGTTTCACCGCCATTACGCCCGCTCTCAACGCCAGCAGCAGATGATTGAGGCGCTCAGGCGGAATGGTGCTCAGCATCATAAACAGCAGGGAGATGTTCTGAATCGCGTTCTGGGAGCCGGGCTTATTCAGCCCCTCCGCCAGAATTTTGCCAATGTCGCTGTTCGCCCGCACCAGATCGTTCGCCAGGCGTAAAAAACCGTGCTGATGCAGACTCTCCAGCAGCGTATCCAGCGCTTCCTGCGCCGTGGGTTCGGTGCGCGTTGGCGGCACCTGATAATGCATACGTTCCGCCATTAGAATTTCTCCGGATGTTCAACGTGTTCAGGTGGCAAGCGGTAACCCTCCTGCTTCCATTTATCTTCTACCGGCACATGGCTGAGCGGCGTGCGCTTGCCGTGACGGAAATTCTGTTCCGGCAGCGGATTATGCAGCGGCTCGCGCTCCAGCTTCGTCATGTTCACCGCGATCTCTTTATAGGCGGGGGTATTCACGGCGGGATCGTGATGATCGCCGGTCAGGCCATTGACACCAGGCTTACCATGATGAATAGGAATAAACAGGACGTTGCTGCCCATGCGCTCGGTGATCACCACCGGCACCGAAAGCGAGCCGCGTCGCGACTTCAGCCGCACCCAATCGCCTTCTTGTAACTGACGCTCCGCCGCCAGCGCCGGCCCGATCTCCACATACCAGTTGGGCGAAAGCGACGTGATTCGTCCTCCTTTTCCGGTCTGGTTGGTGGACTGGAAGTGCTCCAGCATGCGGCCATTATTCAGCAGCAGATCGTACTCCTCATCCTCCGTTTCCATCGGGGGATGCCATTCAAGGGGATAGAGCCGCGCCTTGCCGTCGGGGAACTTAAATTTTTCGGTATAGAGCAGCGGCGTGCTTTCGCCGTTGGCGCTCACCGGCCAGAGCTGCGACTGCCAGCCCGCCAGACGTTCATAGCTTACGCCAGCGAAAATCTCGGAAATACCGGCAACCTCGGCCATGATTTCACCCGGATGCTGATAGTACCAGGGATGTCCGAGGCGCGACGCCAGCTCGGTCAGGATTTGCCAGTCCGGGCGGCTGTCGCCCAGCGGCTTCATCACTTCATAGAAGCGCTGAATACGCCGCTCGGTATTCACAAAGGTGCCCTCTTTCTCCACGCTCGGGCAGCCGGGCAGTACCACGTCGGCGAACTCGGCGGTGCGGCTCATGAAGATATCCTGCACCACCATAAATTCCAGCTTGCTGAAGGCTTCATGAACTTTGGTGGAGTCAGCATCAGAAAACGCCGTCTCTTCGCCGATGATATACATCGCCTTGACTTTGCCCTGATGGGCGTGATCCACCATTTTGTAGTTGTCCGCGCCAACCTGATCCGACAGCGCCGCCGCCTCGACGCCCCAGGCTTTCGCCCACTTCTCACGTACGGCGGGATCGGTAACCTTTTCATAGCCAGGGTAGATATTGCTCAGGCAGCCGAAATCGCTGGCACCCTGCACGTTGTTATGGCCGCGCATCGGATAGCCGCCAGTGCCGGGACGTCCGTAGTTGCCGGTTACCAGCAGCAGGTTCGAGAGTGCGGTACTGGTATCGGAGCCGTGGCTGTGCTGAGTAATACCCATCGCCCAGAGCAGACAGACGCTCTTCGCCTGACCAATCATTTCTGCCGCCTCGGTCAGCGCTTCCACGCTCAGCCCGGTGATTTCACTGGCGTACTCCAGAGTGAAAGGCTCCAGCGAGGCGCGATACTCATCAACCAGATTGACGCGCTGCGCGAGAAACGCTTCATCTGCATAGCCATGATCGAACATGTAGCGCGACATGGCCGAAGCCCAGGCCAGATCGGTGCCCGGTTTGATGCGCAGAAATTGATCGGCGCGATCCGCCATCTCATGGCGACGCGGATCCACCACCAGCAGTTTCTGCCCATGATGCTTATGGGACTGCTTGATGTGGGAAGCGATGACCGGATGGTTCTCTGCCAGATTGCTGCCCACGGTAATGATCAAGTCGGCCAGTTGCAGATCCTTAATGGTGCCCGCATCGCCACCGTAGCCCACGGTGCGGAACAGTCCCTGAGTGGCCGGGTTCTGGCAGTAGCGCGAGGAGTTATCCACATTGTTGGTGCCGAAGATCAGGCGCGCAATCTTCTGCGTCAGATAGGCTTCTTCGTTGCTCGCCTTGCTGGATCCGATAAAGCCGATGGCATCGCCGCCATGCTGCTGTTCGATTTCACGCAGCCGACGCGCGACGGTTTCCAGCGCTTCGTCCCAGCTGGCGGGTCGGAAGCGACCATTCTCCCGGATCAGCGGCGTGGTAAGCCGCTCCTCGCTGTTGACAAAGTCCCAGCCAAATTTGCCTTTCACGCAGGTGGAGATGCCGTTCGCGGGCGCATCGGCCACCGGCTGTACTTTGAGAATATGGCGATCGCGCGTCCACATTTCGAAACTGCAACCCACGCCACAATAGGTGCAAACGGTTTTGGTGCGTTTGATCTCCGCCTGACGCATTTTGGTATCTATCACGGAGATAGCGGTAATCGGTTCTGCACCGATGCTGTTTTCCAGCGCTTTCACGAAGTCGATCAGCGGACGTTTGACCGGCTCCGGCATGGCGGTCAGGGGTCCGGCGTCCGGCTGCATGGTCTTTTCCAGCAGCGCGTTGCAGGGACAAACCGTGACGCAGTGGCCGCAGCTCACACAGCTCGATCCGGCAATCAGTTTGCCGCCGTCCCAGAGCACGCGGGGATGTTCCTGGGTGTAATCGATCGAAAGAGTTTCGTTCACTTCCACGTTCTGACACGCCTCGACGCAGCGCCCACACAAGATGCACTGGTCGGGATCGTAGGTGTAAAACGGGTTGGAGTGATCTTTTTCGTAGGGCTTGCGTTCGTAGGGATAGTACTGAATCGGGATATGCATATCGGCGACGGTGTTATGCAACGTGCAGTCGCCGGTGTTGTGCTCGCACACCGTACAGTAAAGCTCATGGCGATTGAGGATGCGATCCATGCCCTCTTCCTGCGCGGCACGGATACCAGCGCTCTCGCTGTTGATGTTCAGTCCGTCCTGCGTCCTGACAGTGCATCCGCGTACGATTTCGCCATTGACTTCGACCCAGCATACGTCACAGGTTTCCAGCGGCTGGAGAGACGGGTGATAACATACGTGAGGCAATTTTTTTTCATGTTGATCAAGAAAGTCAATCAGCGGCTGGTCGGTCGCGCCGCTCAGAAGCTCACCGTTAAAAAGTATGGTGCAGGTTTGTTCGCTCATGTAAGCGCCTCGATGTCTGACATTGCAAAATGGCTTCCTGCCGTGCTGAATCCCTGCTTATTTCTGTAAAGTTGTGTATTTCAGCGTAGCTAAAAACCCACGGTCTGCAATCAGAGCGCAGCGCGACTGTTAGCGGTGAGAGGTTATTTCAGCAGTGAAAAAAACACGCCTGAAATCAGCCTGCCCCGATCGTCCTCGCCTCACTGCCTATACTTCCTTCTGTTTGATCGCTTATGACAAAATTAACCGGAGGAAATATGAAAGCACTGGTCTGGCACGGTTTAGGGGATATTCGTCTGGATGATGTTGCGGATCCGCAAATCGAGCAGCCAACGGATGCGGTGATTAATTTAACCGCGTCGGCCATCTGCGGTACTGACCTGCATTTTATCCGCGGCACCTTCAGCGGTATGCAGGCCGGCACCATCCTCGGTCATGAAGGGGTAGGCATCATTGAAGAGCTGGGCGACGAGGTGCGTAACTTTGAGAAAGGCGACCGCGTGGTGGTCTGCTCTACCGTCTCCTGCGGCGTCTGCCCACCTTGCCGTGCCGGCCATACGGCACAGTGCGATAACGCCAACCCGAACGGGCCGGAAGCGGGCACCTGCTTCTTTGGCGGTCCACAGGCCACCGGCCCGGTAAACGGCTTGCAGGCGGAGAAGGCGCGTATCCCTTATGCGGCCAATACGCTGGTGAAAATCCCGGACGGCGTCAGTGATGACCAGGCGATTCTTATCAGCGACATTTTTCCTACCGCCTGGTTCGGCGCTGAGCTGGCGGATATTACCCGAGGCGATATCGTGGTGGTGTTTGGCTGCGGGCCGGTGGGTCAGTTCGCCATCGCCAGCGCGCTGCTAATGGGCGCGGCGCGGGTAATCGCCGTTGACAAACATCAGGATCGACTGGCGATGGCGCGTCGTCAGGGCGCATTTGTCATTAACTTCGAGCGGGAAGATCCGGTTGCGGCCATCAAGAAGCTGACCGGCGGCACCGGCGCGGACTGCGCCATTGATGCCGTGGGCGTCGACAGCATGCACGCCCATCACGGCCCGGCCAGCGCTGAAGCGGAGCAGAAAGCAGAGAAGTTTGAGCAGGAAGTGAAGCAGGTCGCGCCGCAAACCAACGTGCAGGACGGCAACTGGGTGCCGGGCGATGCGCCAACCCAGGCGCTGGAGTGGGCGATTTCCACGCTGAAAAAAGCGGGTCGTCTGAGCATTATCGGTGTCTATCCGCCGACGGCGGAAGTTTTTCCCATCGGTAAGGCGATGAATAAAAACCTGACGATGAAGATGGGCAACTGCAATCACCACACGGTGATCCCGCATCTGCTGGAGCTGACGCGCGCTGGCGTGATCGATCCGGTGAAGGTGCTGACCAAAATTGAACCGATGAGCGATGTGCTGAACGCCTACAAAGCTTTCGACAAGCGCGAGCCGGGCTGGATCAAAACCGAGCTGAAGCCGCACGCGTGAGCGTTTTCAGACACAGCCTGACAGAGAAACCCTCTGCTTCAGGCTGATTTTTCGTTAAACCAGTCGCGCTTGATCCTCGCAGAGTTAACGGTTGGCGCCTCGCCAAACAGACGCTTAAATTCACGGCTGAACTGTGAATTGCTGCTGTAGCCGACCCGGTTCGCCGCCTGCGACGCCGTCATGTTGTCATTGATCATCAGCATACGCGCCTTGTGCAGACGAATCACCTTGAGATATTGCAGCGGCGTGGCGTGAGTAATCTGTTTGAAATGGGTATGAAACGCCGACACGCTCATCCCGCTGACGCGCGCCAGCTGCGCCATATCGAAGTTGTCGGCATAGTTCTGATGCATCTGATTAAGAATGCGCGCGATCTGAAACTGCTTGCCGGTATTCAGCGCCAGATATTTGAGGTTATCGCCGCCTGTCTCCCGCATCAGATCGTATAAAAACTCGCGCAGCGTGTTGCCTGCCAGAATACGTGCGCGCTCGGGTGAAGCCAGGCTCTCGACCAACCGCACCAGAATGCCTGCCTGATGCATGGTCAGGCTGCGGGTACTGACCACATCAATCTCATCGCCGCTCAGCGTCGGGTTATCCATCTGCAACAGGATTTCAGCAATCAGCGCGGGCGAGAGCCGGATAATCATGCCGATCATCGGCTCGCTTTCCGAACCCACGGTTTCGCACTCAAAAGGCAGCGGCACCGTCAGCGTCAGAAACTGGTTGCGGTCATAAATAAAATGTTTATCTCCCAGCACGCCGCGCTTCTGCCCCTGCAGAATAATCACCACGCTGGGTTCATACATCACTGACGTCCTGCTGGTGTGCTGGCTGGCGCGCATAAACTGCACCTCCGGAATCGCGGCGGGAAAAATCCCGTCTCCGGCGATCTGTCGGCTGATAATCTCTATCATCTTCTTATTACGCTTTTTGATTGCCGCCTGGTTTTCAAACATCACGGACACGCTCTCTGCTCTGCTGGTGTAAGGAAAAATGCAGGGTCGGGCTTTTTTTTATTTTTCTCGGGCTACCGCTCAGTGTAGCGCAGCGGTTTTGCCACAGCGAAAAACAGGCAAAACAATTGGAATAACAGGCAACCCTGCTTTCGCTAAGCCACCTAAACTCAATAGAGCTGCACATTTTCCCGATAATCCTTTCATAAGTGCACACCGTTCCCTTTTTAAACCCGTTCAATACTGGAAGAGAGTTATGGCTGAGAACTTACGTTTGCAACTTGAGATCAACGGGCAGCCGCATACGCTGCTGGTCGATCCACGCGTTACTCTGCTGGATGCGCTGCGTGAACATCTGGCGCTAACCGGCACCAAAAAAGGGTGCGATCAGGGCCAGTGCGGCGCCTGTACGGTACACGTTAATGGAAAACGCGTACTGAGCTGCCTGACGCTGGCGGCCCAGGTCGCTAACCAGTCGGTGACAACCATTGAAGGCATGGCCAATGCCGACGGCTCTCTGCATCCGGTACAGGCGCGCTTTCTGGAGCATGACGCCTTCCAATGCGGCTACTGCACGCCGGGGCAGATTATGTCTGCAGCGGCCTGCATCGAAGAGGGACACGCCGGTTCGGCGGATGAGATTCGTGAATATATGAGCGGCAATATCTGCCGCTGCGGCGCTTATCCCAATATCGTCGAGGCGATACAGCAGGCGGCCGCCGATCTCAGCAAGGAGGCAACATGAACGAGTTCAACTATTTTTCCGCCACCCGTGTGGAAGATGCCCTGCGTAAAAAACAGAGCGACGGCAGCCGCTTTCTCGCAGGCGGCACCACGTTGATCGATCTGATGAAGTGCGATGTGGAAAAGCCGACGCAGCTGATCGATATCACCCAGCTACCGGCGATGAGCAACATCAGCTTCGATGCCGGAATGGTGCGTGTCGGCGCGCTGGCGCACATGAGCGATCTGGAAAACCATCCCGACTGCCGCACGCTAGCCCCGGCAATCTACGACAGCCTCTGGCAGGCGGCTTCGCCACAGCTGCGCAATATGGCGACCATCGGCGGCAATCTGTTGCAGCGCACCCGCTGCGTCTATTTCCGTGATCCCCACACCTTCTCCGCCTGTAATAAGCGCAACCCCGGTTCCGGCTGCGCCGCGCGTGACGGCATCAACGGCAATCACGCTATTTTAGGCACCAGCGAAAGCTGCATCGCCGTCTATCCAGGCGATCTCGCCGTGGCGCTCACCGCCTTCGACGCCGAGGTGATTGTGCGTAACGCTTTCCAGCGCGAACGCCGCATTCCCATTAATCATTTCTACCGGCTGCCGGGTGATACGCCGCATCTGGAGAACGATCTGGCGGCAGATGAGTTGATCGTGGCGATCGAGCTGCGTCAGATCCCTGCCCTGCGCCGATCGCACTACCTCAAGGTACGCGACCGCAGCTCCTATGAGTTCGCGACTGCCAGCGCGGCGGTGGGCATTGAGCTGGATGGCGACCGCATCCGCGATGTGCGTATCGCGCTTGGCGGCGTCGCGACCAAACCCTGGCGCGCAGAGAGCGTGGAGGCAGCGCTGCGCGGTCAAACTTTTGATGAACAGACGCTGCGCCAGGCAGCGGAGCGGGTGACGCAGGATGCCGAGATCCTGCCGCAGAACAAACACAAAAAGCTGCTGGCTCCGCGCGTAATCGCGCGTGCGCTGATGAAGGCAGGAGAGATGGCGTGACGCCAGAGGCCAGTAAACAGCGACGCGCCTTTCTCAAGGCAACGGCAGCGCTTTTCGCTGTCAGTGGCGTCGGGCTGAAAGGGTCTGTCGTGCAGGCAGCAGACAATACAGGTGAAAAAATGTCGGAAACAAAAAACAGTTATCAGGCGTTGGGCGCGAAACGCGATCGCGGCGATGGCGTGGTGAAGGTCACAGGCAAGGCCGCTTACGCCTATGAACATCAGCCAGAGAACGCGGCGTATGGCGTGGTGATCCAGTCCACGGTACCCAGCGGACGCATTGTGCGGATGGAGACGGAGAAAGCGCGTCAGGCGCCAGGCGTGATTGAGGTTTATACCCATCTCAACAGCCTGAAGATCAACAAGCCCACCGCGATTGCTGACGGCGGCGCGGCGCAGTCAACCTATACGCCGATTCAGGATGACAAGATCATTCACAACGGTCAGAACATCGGCCTGGTGGTGGCGGAAACCTTTGAACAGGCGACGCATGCCGCCAGCCTGGTCGAGGTGGAGTATGAAACCACGCCCGCGCTGATTTATCCCGACGATCCCGCCGCGAAACGCAAAGAGAATGAATCTTCTAATATCGATCTCGGCAATGCGCAGCAGGCGATGGCGCAGGCGGAGGTGAAGATCAAAAGTCACTACACGACTCCGCGCGAATACAATATGCCAATGGAGCTGCACGCCTGCATCGCCTCCTGGCAGGATGGCAAAATGACGGTGTGGGAGCCGAGCCAGTGGGTGATGGGCGCCCAGCAGGAGATTTCTGAATGGCTCGGCATCGATAAGCGCCAGGTCCATATTATCTCCCCCTACGTGGGCGGCGGATTCGGCTCCAAGCCGGTGCCCTACACCCATGTGGCGCTCGCCTGCGTCGCCTCCCGCGCCCTGAATCGTCCGGTGAAGGTGGAATTAACCCGTCCGCAAACCTTTACCGGCCTGGGTGGCCGCCCCGCGACGATGCAAACCCTGGAGATGGG
This sequence comes from Pantoea osteomyelitidis, assembly GCF_044342975.1. NCBI lineage: Bacteria > Pseudomonadati > Pseudomonadota > Gammaproteobacteria > Enterobacterales > Erwiniaceae > Pantoea > Pantoea osteomyelitidis. Next base: position 255,234 of record NZ_JBGFSN010000005.1, on the reverse strand, counting down.
CGCATCGCGCGACGGCAAAATCCTCGCCATTCAGCATGAAGGCCTGAGCGACACCTCGCTTATTGACACCTTCGCTGAAGCGACCAACAAGGTCACGGCGCGCCTCTACGCGGTGCCCAACGTCTATTCCCGTCACTATGTTGCCGCGATCAATACCGTGACGCCGGGCTGGATGCGTGCGCCGGGCGAAAACCCGAGCGCTTTCGGCCTGGAAGTGGCAATGGATGAGATGGCCTATGCGCTGAATATCGATCCGCTGGCGTTCCGTCTGCGCAACTGGGCCGATCACGATTATCAGAAGGATAAACCCTGGAGCACGCGCCGTCTGAAAGAGGCGTATGCCGCTGCCGCCGAGGCCTTTGGCTGGGAGAAACGCAGCATGGCGCCGCGATCGATGCGTGAAGGACGCGAACTGATTGGCTGGGGTATGGCCACCGCCACCTATCCGGTCAGCAACCAGCCCGCCGAAGCGAAACTGATTTTCCATAGCGATGGCAGCCTGGTGGTGCAGAGCGCCGGGGCGGATATCGGCACCGGCACCTATACCATTCTGGCGCAGACCGCTGCCGAAGTGTTGCAGATCCCGTCAGAAAGCATCCGCGTGGAGCTGGGCGATACCTCACTACCGCGTGCCGGCGTGGCGGGCGGCTCGCAGCTGGCGGGCAACCTTACCGCCGCGGTGAACCGCACCGCTGAGGCGATGCGCAGCAAACTGGTTGCGCTGGCGGTCGCCCATCCCAAATCGCCGCTGTTTCAGCTGGATAAGCAGCAGGTGGTGGTGCAGGATGGCGCGGTACGCACCGCGCTGCGCCCCGGCAAAGCGATCGACTTTGCCGGGCTGATGAAACTGCACGACGCGCCGACGCTGGAAGTGATTTCCGGCACCTTCAACGAAGGATTGTCACAGGCCGATCGCGACGAAGCGGTGCACTCTATGGAGAGCATGTCGCGGCCAGAAGCCGTGTCGGCGCACAGCTGGGGCGCACAGTTTGTCGAGGTGCGCGTGGATGAGGATTTCGGCACCGTGCGGGTAAAACGTCTGGTTTCCGCCTTCGACAGCGGCCGCCTCTATAATCCCAAGCTGGCGCGCAGCCAGTGGATCGGCGGCATGGTGATGGGGCTGGGACAGGCGCTGCTGGAGGGTGGCCATATCGACCCGCGCAACGCGCGCATCGTCAACAACAACCTGGCGGACTATCTGGTGGCGGTGAATGCCGACGTGCCGGAAGTGATTGCGATTGATGTGGGCGAGCCTGACTATCACGCCACCCTGATGGGCGGCAAGGCGGTCGGCGAGCTGGGGATTGTGGGTATGGCGGCGGCGATCAGCAACGCCGTGTTCCATGCCACCGGCAAGCGCATTCGCGACCTGCCGATTTCGCTGGATAAGCTTATCGACTGACGGCTGGCGGCGGCATTATGCCGCCGCTTCTCCGCTACGTAACGCGCGATTTTTATGGCGCACAATATCGGCCATTACCGCCAGCGCAATTTCCGCCGGGGTTTTGCTGCCGATATCCAGTCCCACCGGCGCATGAATCCGCGCCAGCTCCTGTTCCGTTAATCCGCCCACTTTCGCCAGTCGCGCCAGACGATTTTCGCTGTTGCGCTGCGAACCCATCACGCCCAGATAGAAGGCATCGGTGTTTACCGCCTCCATCATGGTGAGATCGTCCATGCGTGGATCGTGTGTCAGCGCCACAATGGCGGTATGCGCATGGCAGCCGTGGCGCTCCAGATAGCGCGCAGGAAATTGCGTTTCCAGCAGGCTCTGCGCGGGCAGCCGGTCACGAAAGTTTTCCAGCATCTCCTCGCGGCTTTCGCAAATAATGGTCTCGAAGCCGAGGGAGACGGCAAATTCCACGCAGTAGATCGCCACCGGCGACAGCCCGGCGACAATCAGTCGCGGCGCGGCGGCGATGGTCAGCAGAATTCTGTCGCCGTCGCGCTCTACCACCGTGCTGCTGCGCCAGTCGATAGTCTCCAGCGCCTCGCAGCGCTGCGGCGGCCTTACCACTTTACGCAGCGCCAGATGACCGCTCAGCGCCTGTTGCAGCTGCGCCAGCCGCGCCGCGTTTTGCGCGTCGGGCTGAAGATATTCAATCAGGATGTCGAGCACGCCGCCGCACGGCAAGGTGCGATCCGGCGTCAGACCGCCATCGCCGTAGCGCACCACCTGACTTTCGGCGCGGAAATCGCCGTCGCGGATGCGGGCGATAAAATCTTCTTCAATGCAGCCGCCGGACAGCGATCCGCAAAACTGGCCCGCGCCGTTAATCGCCATCAGCGTGCCCGGCGGGCGCGGCGAGGAGCCAAAGGTATTGAGCACGGTACAGAGCCAGACCGGCTGCGTCTGGATCCATTGCTGGCTCTGGTCGATAACCTGAAGATCGAGATGCTGCATCAGGAGGCTCCGTTTGCGGTTAAAGGCAGGTCAATGTCGACTATCACCCCGGCGTCGTCGCAAGGAACAGGATAAGGGGGAAATTGTTGCAGCACGCGGCGCGCGCCCTGCTCCTGCGAAAGCTGGAGCAGCGCGTCACGCGTGCTGTGAGCGAAACCCACCGGATGGCCGGGCTGGCCGCGCCAGAAAGGTCGGGCGCTATGATACTGCTGCAGCGCCTGCGCCACGCGCAGAATGATTTCCGGCGACACCCGGGGCATGTCCGCCAGCAGCACGATCCAGCCGTGCCAGTCGTCACGCAGACGCACGCCAGCCGCCAGGGTTTCTCCCAGCGACTGCGACGCCACCTGCACACAGGGCACCTTCAACTGCTGGCAGGTTTGCTGAATAAAGCTGTATTCGGGACGGGTGATGACCTGAACCGGCAGGCCGCTCTGCATAGCGTGAGTCAGGCTTTGCTGAAACAGCGTCATCCCGCCCTCCAGCCGCTGCGCAAGCTTATTGCCCTGCCCGCCTGCGGCGCGATAACGTCGGCCAAAGCCTGCGGCGGCCAGCAAAATACCTGTTGTGGTCATTTAACGTCTTTTCCGTTTTTCTGCACGTGTTTTGAAAGAATAGCGGAGAAGCACAACAAACAGATTGCCCGTTTTTCCCTGTTACTTGCCTGAAACTGCAATTTTTCGTCGCTGCCGGGCGATCAGGGCGCAACGTAGATGTCGCGCAGCCCCGGCACGGTTTGCAGCTTCTCCCGCCACCACATCGCCGCGTTCCCCGTGGCGTTTTCATTCCAGGCGAGATATGCCAGATCGCGCCGACACTCGCTGTCAAGCTGGCGCTCCACCAGGGTGCCGTCGGCCAGACAGGGCGCGGCCAGATAACGCGGCAGATAGCCGCAGCCCAGCCCGGCGAGCTGCGCCTGGAGCTTGGCGTGAAAGTCATACACGCTCAGCGTTTTCTGTTCATCCAGCACGCGCAGATCGATGCCGACGCCGTGACGCGACGAATCATGCACCGTGACGGCGCGATACTGGCGGATCTGTTCACGCAACAGCGGCTCCGGCAGAGAGGCCAGCGGATGATGCGGCGCGATGGCAAAGACATACTCCAGCCAGCCAAGCGGCAGGCAGCCCACGCCTTTACGCGTCGCCGGCTCCTGCACGGCACCAAACAGGATATCCGCCTCGCCATACATCAGCGCTTCCCAGCAGCCCGCCAGCACATCGTGACGGAACTGCAGCTGAGTATGCTGATGGTGCTGATAAAATTCATCCACCAGCGGCGTCAGCAGCGCAAAAGGCACCGAAGCGTCCACGCTGATGATCAGGGTGCTCTCCCAGCCGCTCTCTACGTAGCGCGCCTGCTGCTCCAGATCGTTGACCGCGCGCAGCAGCGCACGCCCCTTCTCCAGCATCAGCCGACCGGTTGGGGTAAAAGTAGCGCGATGACCGGAGCGATCCAGCAACGTGATCTTCATGTCGCTTTCCATTTTCTGCACCGTGTAGCTGAGCGCAGAGGCGGTTTTAAACAGCCGCGCCGCCGCTGCCGCAAAGGTGCCGTGACGGTCAAGCGCATCGAGAATCAGCAGCGCCTCCAGATTTAATCGCATCGTTTACCCCTCGGCAAAATTTGTTAAACAACAACCCAAAAATATTCCGCTAACAATAAATATTCTCATTCCGTATGTTCTATTCATCAACGCAACGCCTGTAAATCATTTTTAACCGAAACAGTTACGGGCTAGCACGTTCTATCTATCCGCAGGAGAGCGCCATGAACTACCCGCAGCAGGCGAATCACGTCACGCTGGTGATCACCCACAGCGTGCAGCCCGGAAAACAGGCTGCTTATGAGGCCTGGCTGGAGACCATCATGCCGCAGGCGGCCAGCTTTCCCGGCCACCTCGGGGTAAACGTGCTGCGTCCGGTTCATGGCGATAACGCCTACACCGTACTGATTCGCTTTACCAGCCTCGACAGTCTGTTCAACTGGATTCAGTCCGACGCACGCAAGGCGCTGGTGAAAACCCTGCCGGAGATGCTCGCCACGCCAGAGCATATCGAGGTTCGTCCCGGCGCCGCCTTCTGGTTTACGCCGGTTAGCAAAACGCGGCCAGGCCCTGCGCGCTGGAAGCAATTCGTGTTGACCCTGGCAGTTATTTTTCCCTCGACGCTGCTGATCCCCTGGCTTAGCGGCATGTTGCTGCCTGCCAGTCGCGGCACGCTGTGGGGCCATTTTCTCAATGATGCCTGTGTGGTGGCGACGGTGGTCTGGCTCTGGATGCCGGTGCTGACGCGCTTGCTCAAAAACTGGCTGATCCCGCGTGAATAAAGCGCTGGCCACAGAGCATTTTCGTTTTGTCGCTCATCTGCCCGGCCTGTGTCGGGTACTTTTTTCGAGCCAGCTTCCGGGTGCTTTTTAACGAAAGTAAATTCTACGAATAATATGCGTACGCGCTTCCAGCCAATCCATTACAGGTTTATTTAACTCTTTCTTTTAACTGATATTATCTTCCTGCTTTATTACGTAGTTTAATTACTCAACATCACGCAACGCTGCTGGAGGCATGGCATGACTCTTTCCATTCAACAGGTCCGCTTTGACGAAGCGCATTTAATCGTAGAGTTCAGTGATAAACGCATCCTGAGCGTACCGCTAAGCTGGTTTCCCCGCTTGCAACAGGCCGCGCCCGCGCAGCGGCAATGTTACGAGCTGAGCCCGGCGGGCATTCATTGGGATGCGCTGGATGAAGATATTTCAGTTAAAGGTTTATTGAAAGGAGATGGCGCCCGCAGCATTCATCCCTGGCGCGTCGCCTGAATTAACCTGTACTGCACTGCCTGCCAAACGCTCGCTTATGGCTGATGCCCCGCCATCCGATCCGTTAAAGAAAGGGCTTAACCCAGCGCCACGCCGCGCTTGCCGCTTCTTTTGATGCGGTACATCGCTTCATCGGCGCGCATCAGCGCGGTGGTGAAATCGTCATTTCCCACCGCTTCCGCAACGCCGATCGACGCGCCGATATTGGCGCTGCCGTTATCCAGCTCAAACGGCTGAAGCGCCGCGTTCAGGCAGGCGTGCGCTATTCGTGACACCAGCGGATGCGTCAGTGCAAAGGGCAGCAGCAGAACAAACTCATCTCCGCCCAGTCTGCCAATCGTCATATCAGGCGGACAGGCGTCGCGCATGCGCTGGCTGAGCTGAATCAGCACTTCATCGCCGCTGCGGTGGCCGAGCGTATCGTTGACGTTTTTGAAGTTATCGAGATCGATAAAGGCGACGCAGAGCCGGCCCTGCTTTTTCAGCAGGGAAAACTGCTCCTGCAAGGCGTGACGATTGGTTAAGCCGGTAAGCGGATCGTGAAGCGCCAGTAGCGCAAGCTGGGCTTCATACTGTTTCTCTTTGGTCATGTCGATATGGGTGCCGGTGACTTTTAATGGCCGCCCCTCGTCATCCCACTCGGTGATGCGCCCACGATCCAGTACCCAGGTGATTTTGTCGTTTTTTCCCACCATTCGGTGCAGCGCTTCATAATAAGGCGCTTTGCCTTCGATGTGATCGAAAAAAGCCTTCAGCACATAATCCGCGTCGTCGGGATGCAGGCACTCACGCCAGGCATCAAACTGGGCTCTGGTCTCCTTCGGCTGGAAACCCAGCATCGCGCCCCAGCGACGGTTGAAAATCACCAGTTTGCCGCTCGGTACGTCCAGTTGCCACAGGCAGAGGCCCGTGCCGTCCAGCGCTGCGCTCAGCTTGTTGCGCGCGTCATGCGCGATGCGCTTCAGCCGGGCATTATGCTTTTTCAGATTCTGAATCTGCTGTTTCAGCGCTTCTTCCGACATGGCAACTTTACATAAGGAAATAAGGCTTATTGTGCCTGCTACAGGAAAGTTGTAAATACAACAGCAGAAAAAGCGATGACAAACGCTTAATTGGTGAGAAAACGGGATTTTTGGCGGATAAGCACATCAGGGTTGGCAGATAGATGAGTTTCACTTCATGCCGCTTCAGCGCAGCCGTAGCGATCGCAGCGCAGCAGACCAGGAATCGTCCCCACACCTTGTGCAGCGACACTTCTGCTGCGCCTGGAGATGCTGCGTCAGGCCGCAGTGGTTACAGGCATATAGCCCGTCAGCCTGCACTTGCGTAAAGTCTTCACGATGGGCAGGCGGCAGCACGGAAAGCCCCGGTCGCACTTCATCGTTGTCATAAAAGTAGAGACTGACATCACCGATCAGTTCCAGGATGGCGAGCCTGACCTGTCCCAGATGTTCAACCCCCTGCTGGCGCAATTCCATAAAAAACTCATCTTCCGAGATGTTCAGCCGGTTGAGGCTGTCAATTTCATACAGTCCATCTTTGATAAGAGTAACCACATCTCCCTCGATCAAGCGGGAAAAACGCGGACTGCGCGCGGTAAGCCAGGTGGTAAGGCGATAAAGAACCAGCAGCACCACAAAGACCATGGTGACAGGCAGGATCGGCACATCATCATAAAAGGTCACGTCGCCCGAGGCTGAGCCGAGCGTCAGGATAATCACCAGTTCAAACAGGGAGAGCTGCCGGATACCGCGTCGACCCGATATTTTCAGAAAGGTAAACACGATGATATAGGCAAAAATCACCCGGAAAGCGACTTCGACCAGGAAGGTGATGGAAAGGTCGTTAAGTAAAAAGCGATGCCAGTCAAATGAAGTCATAAGCGAACAGCCGCGAAGATCCTTATCGGGAAAATGACGATGGCTGCCACTGTTATTATGCAGAATCGCGGCGCGCCATCCCTTGTTATCATTGCAATAACTGTAGTTCAGCGGCGAGCAAAGCGGCAACATTCGCTTTTCTTTCAGCGATCTGGGTCACCTCGCGGGGATGTTTTCAGGCGCCCAAAAGCAAAAACCCAGCCATAAGGCTGGGTTCTTTAATATGGTGCCCGAACTCGGAATCGAACCAAGGACACGGGGATTTTCAATCCCCTGCTCTACCGACTGAGCTATTCGGGCAACGGGGCGCATTAAACCCTAATGGCCGATTTGCGTCAAACGCTTTTCTGCGAAGTTAAATTCGATTGCCGTCTTTTGCAGCAACCCGCAAATCCGTCTGATAAAAAACAGCCAAAACGCAATCAGATATGCTGAAGTTCTGCCCATCTTTGCCGATAACCGATTATGACTAATCATACTCATAATAAGGTTAACCATGTTTACAACTATTTCATCAGGAATTAAATCGCGCCTCGCTTTTCAGAAGCGCACCTATTCTTCCGCCACGCTCAGTTCGCTGAAGGGATCCATGGCCATGGTCGAATTTTCGCCCGACGGTACGGTTCTCACCGCTAACGCCTTGTTTCTGGAAAGTATGGGTTACCAGCAAGAGGAAGTTATCGGCCAGCACCACAGCCTGTTCTGTACCGCCGATCTGATCGCCTCGCAGGCTTACGGCGATTTCTGGTTGCGTCTGAATCGTGGCGAGAGTTTTAGCGATAAATTTCTGCGCCTGGCTAAAAACAGTCGCCCTGTCTGGCTGGAAGCGAATTACGTGCCGATTGTCGACCGTGGCGGGCGCGTTATTAAAATCGTCAAGCTGGCGACGGACATCACCGCACACATTATTGATGCCCAGGAGCAGCGCGCCATCACCACCGCCATTGAGCGCTCCATGGCGGTTATCGCTTTCAACCTCAAGGGCGAAGTGCTGAAGGCCAATGAAAATTTTTTAAAAACCATGGGCTATCGCGAGCAGGAGGTTATTGGCCAGCATCACAGCTTGTTCTGCTCGCCTGAACTGCGTGCCAGCGCGGAATATCGCGACTTCTGGAAAAAGCTGAATCATGGCGACTTTATTTCCGGTCAATTTGCGCGTGTGGATAAGCAAGGCCGCACCCTATGGCTACGCGCCACCTATAATCCGGTATTTGATGATGACGGTCGCCTTTATAAAGTGGTGAAGTTCGCCACCAACGTCACGGCGCAGGTAGAGAAAAACCAGCTGGAACGCAACGCGGCGCAACAGGCTTATCACACTGCACTGCACACCAGCGAAAGTACGCGTATCGGCGCCAGCGTGATTGAGAACAGCGTGCAGACCATCAATGCCCTGGCGGGCGAACTGCACACCATTTCAGGCGATATTTCCGAACTGAGCGCGCAGAGCGGTCGCATTGGTTATATCGTAGAAAGCATTCGCAGCATTGCCAACCAGACAAATCTGCTGGCGCTCAACGCCGCCATTGAAGCAGCGCGCGCCGGAGCGCACGGACGCAGCTTTGCGGTGGTCGCCAACGAAGTGCGCACCCTGGCGGCCAATATCAATCGCGCCACCAGCGAGATTGAAAACCATGTAGAGCAGAACCATCAGCTGGCGGAAAAAGCGTTGAAGGGGATTGAGTCGAACCTGATTCGCGCCGATCGCAGCGTGGTGCTGGCGCAGGAGGCGGGCGGCGTGATCGCTGAAATCCGCGACAGCTCTTCGCAAGTGGTACGCGCCATCGGCCACGTCACGCAGACGCTGAGCAAAGGGTAATCTGCCGGGGCCAGCCCTGCTGGCTGGCCCTTTCTCCGCCATGAGTTTTCGTTAAATCACGATCTTTCACTGATCTTCCCCGCTTCGCTTGTTTGCCATAAAACTGTCATATCCGCCACTTAATCTGAGAATATTCTTAATCAGCCATGAGCAGCCCTTATGCAGCTGCCCGACTCTCTCGCTGGCATTACCTCGCCATCGAGCCGTTATAGCGCGCGTTCGCTTTGCATCAACGTGCCGTTTGTCACGCCAGCAGCAGATAACCTGGCGGTAATGACGCTGTTTACCGATCATAAAGATCTGATCGGTCTGCCGGTCGTGGAAGATGACCGCCCCTTCGGTATGATCAACCGCCATATTTTCCTTTCGCAGATGGCCCGGCCCTTTTTCCGTGAGCTTTACGATCGCAAAAGCTGCATCGCGTTTATGGATAAGTATCCGCTGGTTATCGAGGCGGACAGCTCGCTGGAGAGCGTGGCGCAGCAGGTGGTCGCTACCGGCGATAAGTCAGTTACCGACGGCTTTATCCTTACCGACGCGGGACGCTATATCGGCATCGGGTTAGGGATCGATCTGATCCGCACCGTGTCGGATCTGCAAACCCAGCAGCATCAGCAGATTTTACAGAGCATTGATTATGCGCGCGTGATTCAGGACGCGATGCTCGATCGCTCCCATCAGCTGATGGCGCGCGATCTGCACGACTGGTGTCTGAACTGGCAGCCGCGCGACGGCGTAGGCGGCGACTATTATGCCTTTCACCGCCATGCTCACGGCTGGCTGGCGCTGATCGCCGACTGTACCGGCCACGGCATCCCTGGCGCCTTTATGACGGTGATTTTGCAGTCGGCGCTGGAAAATGCGCTCAAGCTCGCCGATGTGCAGGCCCCCGCCGCCATTTTGCAGGCGATCAACCAACAGATTAAACAGACGCTGGGCCAGCTTAACGCTTCGCAGCAAACTTCCCTTTCCAATGACGGCTGCGATGCCATCGTGCTCTCGGTAGACAGCGAACAGCATCAGCTGCGCTGGGCCAGCGCGCGCGTGCAGGCTTTTATGCTGGCGCGCCACAGCGCAGAGACCATGGCGCTGGCGGGCGATCGCGTGGGCGTTGGCTATACCGATACGCCGGAAGATTACCAGTGGCATGAGCATCAGCTGCCGCTCAGCCAGGGTGATATGCTGTTTATTCTCACCGACGGCGTGACCGATCAGCCCGGCGGCGAACGCAACATTATGTTTGGTAAAAAGCGCATCCAGGCGCTGTTGACCCGCTATCAGGATCTGCCGATGCCCGCGCTCTCCGAGGCGTTCCGGCAGGACTATCTCAACTGGCAAGGCAATCAGGCACGGCGCGATGACGTTACCTGGTTTGGCTTCCGTTACTGATTGAGTCGAGTACAGGATGAATCACAGATCGCTGCTTAATGCGCCATTGTGCGCCATGCCGCAGGGCACGGTCGCGCTCCACTACACCGGTTTTTTTTCGCCGCAGAACATTACGGCGATGGGTGAAGTGGTGAAGCTTTATCTGGAAACGCACGAAGCCTCGCAGAAGGTGCGCCGCAGGCTCTTTTCCAGCTTCGTGGAAATTGTGCAAAATATTCTGCGCTATTCGCAGGACAGCCGCGCCCTCAGCCAGGATGAGAAAGATTACCGGTTTGGCTCGGTCTGTTTCCGTTATGACGAAGGAAAATATTATCTGGAAAGCAGCAATCTGGTCTGCACCGCAGCCTCTGATCAGCTGCGCGAAAATCTGGAGTCGCTGCGCGTCATGTCAGCGGACGAAATCAAACAGGCTTACCGCAGCGGCCTGCGCGCCGAAAGTCCCGCCTGGAGCAAAGGGGCGAATATCGGCCTGCTGACCCTGGCGCGCGACGTGAGCGAACCGCTGGAATATCACCTTTATCCGCTGGAAGCCAGCGATTACTCAGCCTTCTGGCTTAAGGCGACTATCTGCCATGACTGAAACTATCCCTATGCAACCCATTCAACTCGCCGCCACCGACTGCACGCCACATGTCGATTTTAACTTTGCAACGCAGCGTTTTACGCTGAAAGGCGAATCCTGGCCGGAAAACGCCGCAGCCTTTTACCGCCCGCTGATGAGCGCGCTGGAAAACTGGGCGATAAACGGCGAAGCGCGCCTGGTGGTGGATATCACCCTTAGCTACTTCAACAGTTCCAGCACCAAAATGCTGTTTGGCCTGCTTGAACGCTTCAACCAGCTGGCGCAGCGCGGCTGTGCCGTGGAACTGAACTGGTATTACGACGCGGAAGATGATGTTTCCGAAGAGTTCGGCCAGGAGCTGGCACTCGACTTCACCGCGCTTGACGTTCAGCTGCATGCGGAAGTGAACCAATGATCGACCTCGACGATCTGTTTCGCGAAGAGACGCGAGTCGCGAATGAAGCCAATGAAGTGGCGGCGCAAACCGCGCTGAGCGCTGAGGCTTATCGGGAGACGTTGCAAAGACTAAACCGGCACTATCAGCGTCTGATGCGCGAAACCTGGCGCCTGATTTCCCGCAGCGATCGCGCCGAACGCGAGCTTAACCGTGTTAATGAGCAGCTGAACCGGCTGGCCTCCGAGCTGGAGTATAAAGCGACGCACGATCCGCTCACCGCGATCTGGAACCGCAGCGCCATTATTCACCGTATTACGCAGACGCTGCAAAACGGCCCGGCGGCGTTGATCATTCTCGACATCGATCATTTCAAGAAGATCAACGACGATCACGGTCATCCTGTTGGCGATAAGGTGATTTGCGAGCTGGTGTCGCGTATCCAGAAAAACCTTCCCGACTTCGCCAGCCTCGGTCGCGTCGGCGGCGAAGAGTTCACCATTCTGCTGCCTGACCTGTTTATGGCCGACGCGGTGAAGGTAGCGGGCACCATTCATGCTTCGCTCAACGCCGCACCGCTGGCCTCCCTGCCCGGTCGGCTGGTCACCGCCAGCCTGGGCGTGAGCTGGGGCAAGCAGGGCAGCGACTTCGAAACCCTTTACAGCACCGCCGACGCTGCGCTCTATGATGCCAAACATCATGGGCGCAACCGGGTGTTCTTCCGCTAAGGCTGCTGTACCGTCTCCATTGGCGCCGCAGAGGGCGGCGGCAGGAAGATATGGTCGAGAATATTGCGCATCAGCGGCGCCGCTGTCACTCCCTCGTTGCCGCCATTCTCCAGAATCAGCGCCACCGCTACCTTCGGGTTATTGAAAGGGGCAAAGGCGGTATAGAAGATGTGGTCGCGCAGGCGCACCGGGATCATCTTCGCGTTATAGGTCTGGTTCTGCTTCAGGCTGAACACCTGCGAAGTGCCGCTCTTGGCCGCGATGCCGTAAGGCGCAGTGTGAAAATATTTATAGCCGGTGCCGTTGGGCGCATTGGCCATGCCGAACATGGCGCGGCGCACCAGAGTCCAGTAAGGTGATTTCGCGTCGCCAACCTGCGCCTGGGGCAGCGTCGGACGATATTCCTCGCTCCACTTGCCGCGCTGCGCTTTGTAGAACAGGTGAGGCTTGATCACGCGCCCGTTGTTCAGCAGCGTCACCAGCGCCTTGACCATCTGAATCGGGGTGGCGATCCAGTAGCCCTGACCAATGCCAACCGAAATGGTATCGCCCTGATACCAGGTTTTTTTATGCACTTTCTGTTTCCATTCCCGGCTAGGCAGTAAGCCGCTGTACTCTTCGTTAAGATCGATGCCGGTCTGCTTGCCATAGCCAAACTGGCTCAGCATCTGATGAATACGATCGATCCCCATCATAAACGCCACCTGATAGAAAAAGGTGTCAGCCGATTCCTCGATCGCTTTGGTCACGTCCAGCATACCGTGACCCGTTTTTTTCCAGTCGCGGTAGCGTCGTTCAGTGCCGGGCAGCGTCCAGGTCGGCGCGCCGAAAAAGGTGGTCTGCGGCGTGATCACGCCGGTCAGCAGCGCCGACATCGCCATATAGGGTTTTACGGTAGAGGCGGGCGGATAGAGTCCCTGCGTCACGCGGTTGATCAGCGGCAGATTTTTATCTTCGAGCAGCGCTTTATAGGCCGGATAGCTGATTCCTTTCACAAAAGGATTGGGATCGTAGCTGGGGCTGGAGACCATCGCCAGCACCGCGCCGTCATGCGGATCCTCAATCAGCACCGCCGCGCGCTGCCCCACCAGCTGGCTTTCCACGTACTGTTGCAGATGGAGATCCAGCGTCAGGTAAATATTTTTACCCGCTACCGGCGGCACCTCTTTCAGCACGCGGATAATGCGGCCATGGTTGTCGACTTCCACTTCCTGGTAGCCGGTTTTGCCGTGCAGCAGCGACTCGTAATACCCCTCAATGCCCTGCTTGCCGATATTATGATCCGCCGCGTAGTTTTCGGCCGTGCCCGCTTCGTTCAGGCGCTTGTAATCGTTGTCATTTATTTTTGAGACATAGCCGACCACATGCGCCAGATCGGCGCCATAGGGGTACTGGCGATCCTGGTAAGTGTCTACGGTCACGCCGGTAAATTTGTATTGGTTCACCGAAAAGCGCGCCACCTGCTCATCGGTCAGCTCCTCTTTCAACACCAGCGGCTTGTAACGGCTGCTCTGCTTGAGCAGCCGCTGAAAATCGGCGATCTCTTCAGGCGTCAGATCCACAATCGGCGTCAGCGCTTTCAGCGTCGCCTGCATATCTTCAACCTTGTAAGGAGTGAGCAAAATGTCATACCAGGTCAGATTACGCACCAGCGGAATACCGTTACGGTCATAAATCAGTCCGCGCGTCGGCGCGATGGGGATCATTTTGATGTCGTTCTGGTTGGAGCGCGTCTGATAATAACCATGTTCGCGCACCTGCAGGCGCCAGAGATTGAACGCCAGGATAGCAAAGCAGACCACGACCAGGGCAAAGGCTATCGCCGCACGGCGAATAAACAGTTTTTCTTCAGCTTCGAAATTACGAAAATTCATCAGGAGACATTAGTTGGACTCTTTTTTGTTGTCCGGCTAATGATAGAGAGCTGAGCCGCCAGTACCAGCGCGAAGATGCACAAGCATCAGGGAAAGTGTGTCATTTGTTGAAGGATGTTTCAGGGTGTGGCGATGCGCCGTCTCTCCCCGCGCGGGAAAGACGGCGAACCGTCAGGCGTTATCGCCCAGCAGCACAGATTCGAGCGCGATTTTGATCATGTCGTTGAAAGTAGTCTGACGTTCAGCGGCAGTGGTTTGCTCGTGAGTGCGGATATGGTCGGAGACGGTGCAGATCGCCAGCGCCTTCGCGCCGAACTCGGCAGCGACGCCATAGATACCGGCCGCCTCCATCTCCACGCCGAGGATGCCATATTTCTCCATCACGTCGAACATCTGCGGGTCCGGCGTATAGAACAGGTCGGCAGAGAAAATGTTGCCCACGCGCGCGTCCACGCCCAGCGCTTTGGCGGCGTCGACCGCGTTACGCACCATGTCGAAGTCAGCGATAGCGGCAAAGTCGTGATCTTTGAAGCGCATGCGGTTGACTTTGGAGTCGGTGCAGGCGCCCATGCCAATCACCACGTCGCGCAGCTTCACGTCGGCACGCACCGCGCCGCAGGAGCCGACACGAATGATCTTTTTCACGCCGAAATCAGTGATCAGCTCTTTGGTGTAGATGGAGCAGGAGGGAATGCCCATGCCGTGACCCATCACCGAAATGCTGCGACCTTTGTAGGTGCCGGTATAAGCCAGCATGCCGCGCACGTTGTTCACTTCAACCGCATTCTCCAGAAAGGTTTCTGCGATATGTTTTGCCCGCAGCGGATCGCCCGGCATCAGAACCACGTCCGCGAAATCACCCATCTCTGCATTAATGTGAGGCGTTGCCATTGTTATTTATCCTTGTTAAAGCCAGGGCCGACCCGCGTCAGCCCGCAAAAAAGTGGTCGCTGTTTTACAGCATGCTTTTGCCGTAGTCCATCTCGGAGAGGCCAAAATAGTGCGCAATCGTCTGGCCAATGTCGGCAAAGGTTTCACGATAGCCGAGCGAACCAGGTTTCACTTTCGGTCCGTAGATCAGAATCGGGATGTGTTCGCGCGTATGCTCGGTGCCCTGCCAGGTGGGATCGCAGCCATGGTCTGCGGTCAGGATCAGAATATCATCCTCTTTCACCTGTTCCATCAGCTCCGGCAGACGACGGTCAAACAGCTCCAGCCCGCCCGCATAGCCCGCTACGTCGCGGCGGTGACCCCAGGTAGAGTCGAAGTCAACGAAGTTGGTAAAGACGATCGACATATCCGGTGCCTGCTTCATCTCGGCGATAGTGGCGTCAAACAGCGCGTCCAGCCCGGTGGCTTTGACTTTTTTGGTGATGCCCTGTTGCGCATAGATATCGGCGATTTTGCCTACCGAAATCACCTCGCCGTTTTTCTCATCCACCAGCTTTTTCAGCATGGTGGGCGACGGCGGCTCAACGGCGAGATCGTGACGGTTGCCGGTGCGCTGGAAGTTGCCCGCTTTGTCGCCGACAAACGGACGGGCGATCACGCGGCCAATGTTGTAGCCGCCTTCGGTCAGCTCTTCGCGAGCGATTTCACACAGCGCGTAGAGGCGATCCAGGCCAAAAGTCTCTTCATGACAGGCGATCTGAAATACCGAGTCGGCGGAAGTGTAGAAAATCGGCTTGCCGGTTCGCATATGCTCTTCGCCCAGCTCGTCGAGGATCACGGTGCCGGATGAGTGGCAGTTGCCAAGATAACCCGGCAGATCGGCACGCTCCACCAGCTTATCCAGCAGCGCCTGCGGGAAGCTGTTCTCTTTGTCGCTGAAGTAGCCCCAGTCGAACAGTACCGGCACGCCGGCGATTTCCCAGTGGCCCGAAGGCGTATCTTTACCGGAAGAGATCTCACTGGCATAAGCATAAGCGGCCGTGATCTCCGCATTTTCATCCATGCCCGGCGGCACGCGGCCGGTAGAGAGCTCAGCCGCTTTGCCCAAGCCCAGCGCCGTTAAATTCGGCAGATGCAACGGACCCTGTCGGCCAATATCCGCTTCGCCTTTGAAACAGGCTTCGGCAATGTGGCCAAGCGTATCCGATCCATGGTCGCCGAATTTGTCGGCATCTTTGCTGGAGCCGATCCCGAAGGAGTCGAGAACCATAATAAATGCACGTTTCATGCAGGTCTCCTGCGCATTCGCGCGATGAAGAAGTCAAAAAAAAGCGATCAGAACAGTATACCCGATTGCGCTGGCCCTGAGCAGGCTGGCGTGCGAAAACCCATCGCCGGGCCGGTTATTCGCTGAGGCGGCGATAAACCACCGGCGTGGCGGCGGGTGCGCTATCGCTGAGCCTGATAGATGCTTTTACCGCCTGCGCCGCCTGCTGCCAGTGCGCTTCGCTGGCGGCATGGATCACCGCCAGCGGTCGTTGGCTATCCGCCCGTTCGCCGAGTGTAATCATCTCGCTCAGGCCGACGCTGTAGTCAATGATGTCCGTGGCGCGCTGGCGTCCGCCGCCCATCGCCACTACCGCCAGGCCGAGCGCGCGGGTATCCATGGCGCTGACGATGCCGGGACGATCGGCATAGACCGCTTTGCTGAGCATCGGCGCGGGCAGGTAGCTGTCAATACGCTCGATAAAGTCTGCCGGGCCTTTTTGCGCCGCCACCATGCGCGCAAAGACTTCCGCCGCCTGGCCGTTATCCAGCACCTGCATCAGCTTCTGGCGCGCTTCAGCAACGCTGCCAGCCAGACCGCCGGAAAGCAGCATTTCGCTACAGAGCGCCAGCGTCACTTCCAGCAGGCGCGGATTGCGCGCAGAACGGGTAAGAAACTGCACCGCTTCACGCACTTCCAGCGCGTTACCGGCGCTGGAGGCCAGCACCTGATTCATGTCGGTGAGCAGCGCGGTGGTTTTGCAGCCTGAGCCGTTTGCTACGCCGACAATCGCCTGCGCCAGCAGCTCGGACTGTTCATAGCTGGGCATAAAGGCGCCGGAACCCACCTTGACATCCATCACCAGCGCATCCAGCCCTTCCGCCAGCTTTTTCGCCAGAATCGAGGCGGTGATCAGCGGAATAGAGTCCACGGTGGCGGTAATGTCGCGCGTGGCATAAAAACGCTTGTCCGCCGGGGCCAGCGAATTGGTCTGGCCGATAATCGCCACGCCGTTCTCTTTGATCATCTGACGGAAGCGATCGTCGCTGGGGAAAATATCAAAGCCGGGGATCGCTTCGAGCTTGTCGAGCGTGCCGCCGGTATGGCCAAGGCCGCGCCCGGAGATCATCGGTACATAGCCGCCGCAGGCCGCGACCATCGGTCCCAGCATCAGCGAGGTAACATCGCCCACCCCGCCGGTAGAGTGTTTATCCACCACCGGGCCGTTCAGGCCGAGCGATTTCCAGTTCAGCACCGAGCCGGAGTCGCGCATCGCCATGGTGAGCGCCACGCGCTCCTCCAGCGACATATCGTGGAAATAAATGGTCATCGCCAGTGCGGCAATCTGTCCTTCAGATACGCTATTATCGCGCACGCCGTTGATAAAGAAGCGAATTTCTTCTTCACTCAGCGCATGGCCATCACGTTTTTTTCGAATGATCTCTTGCGGCAAAAACAAGGTCGCCCCCTTGGGATTCAGGGATGGTTAACGGAGTCGCTGTGTGTGGGCGGAAGCTCCGCCCAAAAAGAGATTAATAGCCCGATTTAGCGACGTCAGCCTGGTGCCCGGCGGCATTCAGCAGGCTCGCCAGCAGACTGGAAGCGCCAAAACGGAAATGGCGCGCGTCGGCCCAGTCAGCGCCGAGAATGCGGTCCGCCAGAGCCAGATAGATTGCGGCATCGTCCGCCGTGCGCACGCCGCCAGCCGGTTTGAAGCCCACCTGCTGCTGCACGCCTTTATCATGAATCACGTTCAGCATGATTTCAGCCACCTCCGGCGTGGCGTTAACCGCAACTTTACCAGTAGAGGTTTTAATAAAGTCGGCACCGGCATCAATCGCGATTTCGGATGCCTGGCGGATCAAGGCAGCCTCTTTTAGCTCGCCAGTTTCGATAATCACCTTCAGCAGCACATCCGCTTCTGCGCAGGCGGTTTTACAGGCTTTCACCAGATCGTAACCCACTTGGGTATTGCCGGCGATAAGCGCGCGATACGGGAATACCACGTCCACTTCATCCGCACCATAAGCAATGGCCGCGCGGGTTTCCGCCAGCGCGATGTCGATATCATCGTTGCCGTGCGGGAAGTTGGTGACGGTAGCGATGCGGATCTCAGGCGTGCCCTGCTCGCGCAGGGTTTTGCGCGCGATCGGGATGAAACGCGGATAGATGCAGATAGCCGCGGTATTACCCGCCGGTGATTTCGCCTGACGGCAAAGCGCGATCACCTTCTCGTCGGTATCGTCGTCGTTCAGGGTCGTCAGGTCCATCAGCTTCAGCGCGCGCAGCGCCGCAGCGGTCATATCACTCATGTTACTCTCCAAAGGGTCAGGGTATTGCCGCCCGAAAGGGTATGGCGGCACGCTGAATGTGATAATTCTAACAATCGACGCGCAGGAACTTTGCGTCTCACGTCACATAAAATTGAGAAAATTGTGCAGCAATTTTACATTATAAGTGATAAAAATCACATAACACCCCGGTCAGCCAGGGAAATTTCTTTAATAAAAAGGCGTAACGCAGCATGTGATAATTATCACATTTCAGCAGCAGATAAGCGTGATACCGCCCATGCTGTTTCTCATGATCGTAGACAACATGGAGGCGGAAAGGGAAAAACCAGAGTTTTGCGTCAGATAAATACGCCGGCAGAGCGATTAAAACTGAAACAGACGTCGGGTATTTGCGTACAGGGCTTCGGCGATCGCTTCAGGCGCTTCGTCGCGCAGCTCGCATAACGCCTGCCAGACCAGACGGGCGCGCTCCGGGCGGTTGGGCTGGCCCTGATAGCCGTGCAGCGGCATGTCGGGCGCGTCCGTTTCCAGCAGCAGCGCGCTCAGCGGAAGTTGCGCGATGGTGTTACGTGTTTTGCTGGCCCGCTCGTAGGTGATGGTGCCGCCAACGCCGATGCAGTAGCCGAGCTTGATAAACGCCTGCGCCTGTTGCAGGCTGCCGGCGAAACCGTGCACCACACCGCGGCGCGGCAGGTCGTGGCGGCGCAGGTGAAGCGCCAGCTTGTCATGGGTGCGACGCGAGTGCAGGATCACCGGCAGATCCTGTTCGCGCGCCAGTTTCAGCTGCGCATCCAGCAGCCACTCCTGCTTATCAAAATGTGGGTCGTCCCGGTAGAGATCGAGGCCGATCTCGCCGAGCGCCACCAGCTTTGCCGGGCGCTGTTTCAGCGCGGCCTCCAGCGCCGCAAGGTGCGCCTCTTCGTGCTGTTCAATCACAATCGGATGCAGGCCGAGGGCGATGTAAATTGCCGGGTACGCTTCGGCTAACTCCAGCAGATGTTGAAAGCCGCTCACATCCACAGCGGGCACGATCAGCTTTTCCATGCCCGTCCTGGCGGCGCGCGCAATGCTGTTTGCCTCATCGCCGACAAAAGGCGGGAAATCGAAGTGACAATGGGTATCGATAAATCTCATGCCAGTGAACCTTTGTCGTAATCGGCGTCGTTGTCGGCAAGCGGCGGCGTAATAATGGGCCGGTTATCCGGCGCGTTGGCCACCGGCGCCGGTGGGGTAACCATGGCAGGAAGCGCCTGAGATTCGGCATCGCTTAACCACTGTCCCAGCGTGGCGAGGAAATAGCGCCCGCAGCGGCGGCCCAGATGGTAATCCTGATTCAGCGAGGCGATGCGGCTTCCCAGCGCGCTGCTGGCCAGCGGCTTCGGCGGATAGATTTCAATGATACGTAGATCGCCCGGCGGATTATCGATAAACTGCTGAATCTCCAGATAGCTCTGCTCATGATGTTGCAGCACTTTTATCATCGGCTGCAACGCGCTGTCGCTCAGCCAGCGCTCCATGCGCTTGATCCATTTTGGCGTGTAAGCCATCTGCGAGGGCACGGTGCGGATCACCACGATGGTATCCGCGCCGCGCCGCGCCGCTTCCCGCACCGGAATGGCGTCGCTGATGCCGCCGTCAAAATAGCTGCTGCCTTCAAGATCCACCCCCAGTCGATAGAAGCCAGGAATGGCGCTGGAGGCGCGGATGATATCATGCCAGTTAGCGCTGGTCGGCGCGAAATAGCCGGGCGTGTAGTCGTCGCTGCGGCAGGCGCACATATAGAATTCGCGTCCGCTGGCGAACAGCGTCTCTGCGGCATCCATCGCCAGCGGGAACTCCTGTTTGGTAATATCCACCAGCCAGTCGAGATCGATAAGATGGCCGCCGCGCACAAAGCGCAGAGGATCAAAGAAGAGTTTGCTGGTGGTGTAACGGGTAATTACCCGGCGCGCATAGCCAGGCTGTGCGCAGACAAAAGCAGAGAGATTTTGCGCGCCCGCCGAGGTGCCAAGCAGTAAATGAAAGGGGTTGAATTTAGCCCGCTGAAACTCGTCCAGCACGCCTGCGGTAAAAATACCGCGTTGCCCGCCGCCTTCGCACACCAGCGCGATTTTGCGAGCCTTAAACGGCAACAGCGCCAGAGGCTCAATAGCCCCCAGCGTAACCGGTATGCGTATTCCCACATCTGCTCCTCAGTGTTTTTCTTTCTCTGAGGCGTGCTGTTGCGCTTTTCCGTAATCTTCCTGCAGCATCCCGGAGAACCAGTCATTATTTCCCATTAACCAGGCAGAATCAGAATCAAACCATTCCGCCCACAGCAACCATACCTGGCCCTTCCATTGCTTCCATTTGCCTGTAATGATGTCGCTGTTCATGACTGGTCTCCGCTTTATGCTGATTTTGCGTTGGTCAGAGTTTTTTGCGCCCGGTAAACAGGCTGATCAAGAACAGGATAATACCAACCACAAAGACAACTTTAGCTGCCCATGCTGCCGTACCCGCCAGTCCACCAAAACCTAACGCAGCTGCAATCAGTGCGATAACCAGAAAAATAATACCCCAACGAAACATAAGCCTCTCCTTTACCATAGTGAAAATCGAACTGCTTGTTTCATCCCTGGATCCCGGTTCGTTCAGGTTGCGGACGCAGAGACAGAGCCAACACATCTGCAACGTGAAGTAAAAAGGATACATAAGGGTTGTCCGCCACGCGGATATTGTTTTTACGACGCAGTCTCGCCCTGAGACCGCGCCGCAGGCATTAAGACTTCACGGTCAGGTCGTTCTTAACGCTTTTCACGCCTTCAATGGCTTTAGCAATGCTCTCGGCACGATCGGACTGCGCCTTGTTTTGCACGGTACCTGTCAGCTGCACCACGCCGTTAGTGGTTTCGACTTTCACGTTCCGTGAAGGCACGATGTCATCGGCTAAAAGCTTAGCTTTGATTTCGCTGGTTGTAGCGGTATCGCCCGCATAACCTTTAATCGACTGCTCGCCGCTCTCTTTAACATGCAGTTTATCGCTGACGGATTTTACGCCTTCAACTTTTTTCACCAGGGCGACAGCTTTTTCGGACTGCTCAGGCGAGGCTACAAAGCCGCTCAGCGTCACGACGCCCTGATGCGTTTCAACTGAAATATCGGTGCTTTTGATGGTTTCATCATCAACCAGAGCCGCTTTGGCTTTGGCGGTCACGGCGCTGTCATCCATAAAGCCGCCGACTTTTTTCATAGAGCTATCGACTTTCGAACCCGCATTGTCTGCCGCTTGCTGAGCTTTTTCCGTCATAGAAGAGTCTGCGGCCAGCGCTGAACCGCTCAGCAACGCAGAACCTACCATTACAGCCATCAGGGTTTGGGCAATCTTAGTCTTGTTCATCGATATCTTCCTTCTATCAGTTAACTCACCCACCACCGTGGGCGCAGCAACAGCAAGCAGCGCCGTTGCGGTACTGGAGGCAAGGAAGGATACTTCGCTCCCTTCGCCGTCCGACAGAATAATCATAGTTGGGATTTCCCGTTTCGCAGGGTTTTCTGGTTGAAATAGCAGTGAAAAAGGAAAAACGCGGCTTTTTTAAGAGGAGTCTGTAAGCAGTGAATCAGGGCCAGTATTGGCTACAGGCCCT
Source organism: Pantoea osteomyelitidis (assembly GCF_044342975.1). Classification (NCBI taxonomy): domain Bacteria; kingdom Pseudomonadati; phylum Pseudomonadota; class Gammaproteobacteria; order Enterobacterales; family Erwiniaceae; genus Pantoea; species Pantoea osteomyelitidis. The sequence goes on along the minus strand of NZ_JBGFSN010000005.1, from coordinate 233,289 downwards.
GTAAAGCAAGGCGGGATCAGTGTTCGCGCGTTTTGCGGAAGGTAACGTCAGGATAACGTTCCTGCGTGATGTTCAGGTTAACCATGGTCGGTGCGATATAGGTAAGGTTATCGCCGCCGTCCAGCGCAAGGTTGATCTCGTTTTTACGCTGAAATTCATCGAATTTCTTCACGTCGTCACACTCAACCCAGCGCGCGGTCGCCACGTTAATCGATTCGTAGATCGCTTCCACGTTGTATTCGCTTTTCAGACGCGCCACCACCACATCGAACTGCAGCACGCCCACTGCGCCCACGATCAAATCGTTGTTATGAACCGGACGGAATACCTGCACTGCGCCCTCTTCCGACAGCTGCACCAGCCCTTTTAACAACTGTTTCTGCTTCAGCGGATCGCGCAGGCGAATACGGCGGAACAGCTCCGGCGCGAAGTTCGGAATGCCGGTGAACTTCATGGTTTCGCCCTGGGTGAAGGTATCGCCAATCTGGATAGTGCCGTGGTTATGCAGGCCGATAATATCGCCCGGATAAGCCTCTTCAACGTGCGAACGGTCGCCCGCCATAAAGGTCAGCGCGTCGGAAATCACCACATCTTTACCGAGGCGAACCTGGCGCAGCTTCATGCCCTTTTCATATTTGCCGGAAACCACGCGCATAAAGGCGACGCGGTCACGGTGTTTTGGATCCATATTCGCCTGAATCTTAAACACGAAGCCGCTGAACTTCTCTTCCTGCGCTTCCACGGTGCGGGTGTCGGTTTTACGCGGCATCGGCTGCGGTGCCCAGGAGACCAGGCCATCCAGCATATGATCCACGCCGAAGTTACCCAGCGCGGTGCCGAAGAAGACCGGCGTGATTTCGCCTTGCAAAAACGCTTCCTGCTCAAACTCGTGCGAGGCGCCTTTTACCAGCTCCAGCTCGTCACGCAGCTGCGCGGCCAGCTCTTCGCCGACGGCGCTGTCCAGTGCCGGATTATCCAGCCCTTTGACAATGCGCACTTCCTGAATGGTATGGCCCTTGCCGGTCTGATACAGGTAGGTTTCATCGTTATAGAGATGGTAAACGCCTTTGAACAGCTTGCCGCAGCCGATTGGCCAGGTGATGGGCGCACAGGCGATTTTCAGCTCGCTCTCCACCTCATCCAGCAGCTCCATCGGATCGCGAATATCGCGGTCGAGCTTGTTCATAAAGGTGATGATCGGCGTATCGCGCAGGCGCGTAACTTCCATCAGCTTACGGGTACGATCCTCAACGCCTTTCGCGGCGTCAATAACCATCAGACAGCAGTCCACCGCCGTCAGCGTACGATAGGTATCTTCCGAGAAGTCTTCGTGGCCGGGGGTATCCAGCAGGTTAACCAGGCTGTCGCGATAGGGAAACTGCATCACGGAGGTTGTGATAGAGATACCGCGCTGTTTCTCCATCTCCATCCAGTCCGATTTGGCATGCTGGTTGGAGCCACGGCCTTTTACCGTACCGGCGGTCTGGATCGCCTGTCCGAAAAGCAGCACTTTCTCGGTAATGGTGGTTTTACCGGCGTCCGGGTGCGAAATGATCGCAAAGGTACGGCGGCGCGCCACCTCTTGTAAAAAGGGAGCATTAGACATGAATGAGTTCTTCAGTTGGGGCGCTGTTCCGGCGTTTCGCCGCTAACATCGCCGATAAATCACGTAGGCCGGTGCAAGCCTTCACCGGCAGGTAAACGGTGCCGTGCGTCACGCCATCTCAATGGCAAACGGCGAATCTGGATGCAATTTTACATTGGCGACGATTCCGCTTACCAGGCAAACATAAAGGCGGCATAGCATACAATAATTCAGCCTGAAGGACTACGGGCAGCAACGGGATCAAGATCCGCGCTGCCCTTTCTGCTGCGGATTAGCCCAGCACGCGACGCACGCAGGCTTTAAAGATATTGACGCCAATCTCCAGCGAGTTGATATCGAAATGCATATCGGGATGATGCAGACCAGGCACCAGGTTGGTTCCCAGTCCCCAGAAGCCTGCCTTCACCTGCGGACATTTCACCGGATAGTAGAAGAAGTCTTCGCTGCCCGGCGTGGTTTTGGCTTGAGTCAGACCCGACTCGCCCAGCACTTCGCTGATGGCGGCGCGGATGATATCCGTCGCTTCGTCATGAATCTCCGCCGCCGGCATCTCTTTCAGCACCACCACGTCCGCCGTGGCCCCTACCGCCGCTACGCTGTTCAGGATCGCCTGAGTCACCTTCGCCTTCAGCACCTCCATCGGCGCGTTCTCCTGCGAACGCAGATCCCACACCACGCGCGCTTCATCCGGCACCGAGTTGGTGACGCCCGCATCGCACAGGAAGCGCGTCGCTTTGACGCTCCAGGTCAGCCCTGGCGCAAGGTGAATGGTGTTGACTGCCTGCACTGCCTGCACCGCCGCATCCAGCGCGTTTACGCCAAGATGCGGGCGCGCCGCGTGGGCGGGCACGCCTTTGATGGTGGCTTCCAGCGTGCTGCATGCGGAATAGATCACCGCAGGCACCGCCTGGCCGACCTGACACTCTTCCAGCGGACGCAGGTGGAAGCCGAGGATCATCTCCACATCATCCAGCGCGCCGCCTTCAATCATCGACAGCGCGCCGGCGCCCAGCTCTTCCGCCGGCTGGAACAGCAGCTTCAGTCGTCCTTTTTTTACCGTTCCCTCTTTCAGCATCTCCTGAGCGGCGGTGAGCACCACCGACGAGTGGCCATCGTGACCGCAGGTGTGACGCGCGCAAGGCTGACCATCAATGATATGACCCAACGCATCCATATCGGCGCGCAGCGCCAGCACCGGACCGGGCACGCCGCTGTCGATCTCCGCCACAATACCGGTAGTCTTGTTGATGCCGCGCGTCACTTTGAGGCCCGCGCGCTCCAGCTGCTCTGCAATATAGGCGGAGGTTTTGAACTCTTCGAATCCCAGTTCCGGGATTTCATGCAGAAAGTGGTAATGCTCTAAAACGTTGGACACCGTTGCTCTCTCCTAAACAAAAAGACGCATAACGAACATGGCGATGACCGCATTGATAACGCTGATCAGCATCAGCAGCGGCCAGTATTTTTTCGGCACATCGGCCACGCCTAACAGGCGTCCCATATATTGCAGTTGCGACCCCATCAAAAAGATAGCGGGGGCGAGAATGGTGATATCAGCCCCGGTCAGTAACCCTTTGGTCAGCAGGCTCACCGCCACGCCGGTTCCGGCAGAGGAAGAGAGCCACGCGGTAAGCAGCACGGTAATCGCCTCGCCCGGCAGGCCGAACAGCCCCATCACCGGCGCAAACACATGCCCTAAAAACTGCATGATGCCCAGCAGGTTAAGCACTTCCGCCAGCACATAGGCCATCACCACATTGGGCATCAGGTTGTGAATGGCGATATGAAACCCTTTGCGGGCGCCGGTGACGAAGATATCAAACGGGTTCTGGCTGACTTTAACTTCGCTGTTAGCGGACATCGGTGAAATCCTTCTTATAAACCGTGTTTAACACAGTACGCGTCAGGGCCGCACCAACAAATTTCAGAACGAACATTAACGCCAATGGAATAATGATCGGCAGCGTCATAGAGGCAAACAGAGCGGAACCAATCGCGAAATAGTTATTGATCAAACCAGCGCCGGAATATTGCCAGGCGCTCATCACCACAATCTCTTTTTTGCTTACCAGCTTCTGGTCATACATCTCTTTGGTCAGCGCCGCGCCGGCATCGGTGCTTTGCAGATCGGTGATCAGCGCCAGCCCGCAGCGACCCGGCAGCCCCATCAGCGGCTTCAACAGCGGCGTCAGCAGTTTGTGCGCCGCGCGGATTGCGCCGTAATGAGTGAAAATTTCCAGCACGCCGAGCGCCAGCATCACGGTCGGCGTCAGCGAGAGCGCGAACAGAAAACCCGCTTTGGCGCTGAGGCCGCCCGCGCCGACAAAGGTATTGCTGGCGGGATTCTTCATCGTGCCGAAGCTGCCGCCCAGCGTCGTGAAGTCAAATGCGCCCAGCCACTTTAGGCCATCGACCTTATAAAACAGGCCGGAAAAAAACAGAATCGCCACCACCAGCGCAACATAAGCGCCTTTTCCTGCCGAAACACGCTCAGGAGCAGCAGCCAGCACTTTTTCATCAGACATAGATCACCTGCAAGCTTTGCAACTCAGCGCCCGACAAAAGCACACGCGAGTTGCAGTATATGGAACTCAGTTCTAAGCAGGATCTATGCCAGAAGAGACGATTGAGAATTCGCCTGTTCTGTTTTTAACCGTTAGCGATTTTTATCGTTTCGTTGCGCTTGCTTAGCTGCAAAACGCATTCTTCAGGACGGTGATTATTAAGCCGGCACTATGTCTGCCGGGAAATCAGTTTGGCGAAATAAAAAGCAGCGCCCGTTGCGCTGCACCAGTTTCGTACAACCGTTATGCACCAAAAGGGGGCTCAGTCGAGCGCTTTCAGCCGCCGCTCCGCAGGCTGCGGGCGGCCAAACAAATAGCCCTGAAACAGCGTGCATCCCTCCTCACGCAGCCGGGCAAACTGCTCGTTGCTCTCGACCCCTTCGGCGGTGATCTGAATATCCAGGCTGCGGCTCATACCGGTAATGGCGCGGATAATCGCCAGCGCCTCGCGGCTGTCGCCCATATCATTGATAAAAGATTTGTCGATTTTGATCTTATCAAACGGGAAAGAGCGCAGATAGCTCAGGGAGGAGTAGCCGGTGCCGAAGTCATCGAGCGCAATCTGTACGCCCAACGCCTTCAGGCTTTGCAAAATGCCAATATTGCCGAGGGTATCGTCCAGCAGCACCGACTCGGTGATCTCCACTTCCAGCCGCTGCGGCTCCAGCCCGGAGGCCTTTAGCGCGCCTTCCACCACCGAGACCAGCGAGCTGTTTTTAAACTGTAACGGCGAGAGGTTTACCGATACCGACTGCTTCACTTCCCAGCTTGCGGCCTCGCGGCAGGCTTCATACAAGGCGTAGGCGCCCAGCATATGAATCAGTCCGGTCTCTTCGGCGATAGGAATAAAATCGTTCGGCATGATCAGGCCTTTAACCGGATGATGCCAGCGCATCAGCGCTTCGTAACCGATAATGGTTTTCTGATCGCCATTGGTAATGGGCTGATAGTAAAGCTTCAGCTGCCGATCGCTGATCGCTTCGCGCAGATCGTTTTCGATGATGCGTCGGCTACGCGCCATATCATCCATCGTCAGGGTGAAATGCTCGTAACGGTTACGTCCGTTGCGCTTCGCCTCATACAACGCCATATCCGCGCAGCGCAGCATCTGCTCCGGCGTATCAGCGGCAGTGCCGGTGAGCGCAATGCCGACGCTCAGCCCCACGGAAAGGTTATGTCCTTCTACGTTGAGCGGCTGGCGGATCACCTCAATCAGACGCTGGGCGATATGGCTCGCCTCCTCAGGCCGGGCGAGATCCGGCAGCACGATAGCAAACTCATCGCCGCCGATGCGCGCCAGGGTATCCTTTTCGCGCAGCGCATGGCGTAAACGCTTCGCCACCGCTCGCAGCAGCTCATCGCCAATCTGATGGCCCAGCGCGTCGTTGACGTTTTTGAAATTGTCGAGATCGAGACAGAGCGTCGCGGTCAGCGCACTGTTCAGGGCGGCGCTGCGTAGCGCATCGCTCAGACATTGGCGGAACAGAATACGGTTCGGCAGGCTGGTCAGATTATCGTGATGCGCCATATGGTGGATGCGCGCATCGGCGGCGCGCTGATCGGTTACGTCTTCCACAATCAGCATCACATAGTTCCGCCGCGCATCCTGACCGCAAATGGTGGTGGCGCGCGTCTGCAAAATGCGCTCGCCGTTGGCGGTGATCAACATCCGCTCGCGCTGGTGAATTCCTTCACTGCGCAACGCAACGTCCGCCAGGCTGTTAAAGTAATCGCTCAGCTCCTGCGTCATGCATTCATGAGGGCGCTTATGGATCAGCATTGATTTCGCCAGACCAAACAGCTCCTCAGCCTTGTCGTTCACCAGCAGGATCTCACGCGTAACGGCATCTTCCACAATCACGCAGGAGGGAATGTTGGCGATGATATTGTCGAGAAATTTTGACAGCGAGGAGAGCTGCGCGCTCTGCGCTTCGGCCAGATCCTTTGCCTGTAGCAGCTGCTGCTCGTTTTCACGCCGTTCAGTAATATCGCGGGTGATCTTGGCGAAGCCGATGAGTTCTCCTGTCTCATCGTGCACCGCATCGATCATCACATGGGCCCAAAAGGCGCTGCCATCTTTGCGGTAGCGCCAGCCTTCTGTTTCAAAGCGACCGGTTGCGGCAGCGATAGCCAGACCACGCTGCGGCGTGCCTTTCTGGCGATCTGCCTCGCTGTAAAACAGCGCATAGTTTTTGCCAACGATCTCATCGGGCGTGTAACCTTTGGCGCGCTGCGCGCCGGCATTCCAGTTCGCCACGGTGCCATCGGGTTTGATCATATAAATTGCGTAATCGAGCACGCTCTGCACGAGCAGCCGATACATGACATCAGCATTGTTATCCATTATTTTCTGCCTGCTACAACCTGGTAAAAGCCCGAACAACGGGAAAAGTCTTAATTACCATCAGACTTAAACGGAAAAGCGATGAATTGACAAGCGCTATCCGTCTGACCACTAAAGTTAGTAGTCGCTTAAATTAAATTGGCGCAAAAGCGAGCATCCCGGTGCCTGCTTGCACCGGAATAAAAGATCACAGGGAATGCGGGCGAACTCAGAGCTGGAGCGGCGGCAGCTGGGAGAAAACGCTGAGCAGCCCTTTGCTCCACATCTGACGAATCTGCGAAAAATAAGGATGCTGGTCGTTGATATGATATTGCTCGCTGTCGCTGAAGCTGTCGGCACGATAGATCATCACGTCGAGCGGCAGCCCTACCGAGATATTGCTCGCCAGGGTTGAATCCATTGAGATCAAGGCGCACTGCATCGCCTGGCTGAGCGGCGTTTCGTAACGCAGCACGCGATCGATAATCGGCTTGCCGTACTTGCTCTCGCCGATTTGAAAATAGGGCGTATCGACGCTGGCCTCGATAAAGTTGCCCTGCGGATAGATCTGGAACAGCCGCGGCGCTTCGCCACGAATCTGCCCGCCGAGCAGCAGCGTGCCGCCGAACTCCTCGCCGTCGCGCTTGATCACTTCGCGCAGCGTATCCCCTACCAGCAGCGCCACATCATAGAGCGAACGTCCATTGAGCAGGTTGGGCTTTTCGCTGTCGTCGCAGGCACGCCACAGCAGGCTCATTACGCTCTGCGTGGTGGCGAGGTTGCCCGCGCTCTGCAACACCAGCGTGCGTTCATCATCTACCTGAAAAACATGCAGCTTACGAAATGAAGAGATATGGTCGACACCCGCGTTGGTGCGCGAGTCGGAAACAAATATCATTCCTGAAGATAAACGCATTGCCACGCAATAGGTCATAGGTCACGCCTTAAAAGTTACTGCGTCGGAAGCACCCGGTGCACCGCCGCGACCGCCAGCATATTTTCACCCCCTCCCCCCAGCCGCATTCCGCGCACCGGGCAGGCATCCATATAATCCACGCCCACCGCCAGCTTCAGATGCTGACGCGTACTGCGCGTATTGTTGGTGATATCAAAGCTGTGCCAACTGCCATCCAGCCAGGCCTCAACCCAGGCGTGAGTGGCGACGTGTTCATCACTGTCAGTATAGAGATAGCCGCTCACATAGCGAGCGGGAATCGCCAGCGTGCGACAGCAGGCGAGGAACACATGGCTATGATCCTGACAAACGCCGGAACCGGCGGCAAACACTTTCGCGGCCGGGTCGGTCACCTCGGTGGTGCCGGGGCGATAAGGCATTTTCAGCAGCACTTCGTCCATCAGCTTTTCCAGGCTGGCGAGCGGCGCTTCCGGCCGCCAGTAGCGCAGCGCAAAGTCGCGGATCGCCGGGTCGGGCTGGGTAAGCGGCGTGATGCGTAGAAAAACCAGCGGCGACAGCGTGCTCTCCGGGTCGGGCACCATTTCGCCCTCATCCAGAATTTCCACCACGCCGCGCGCTGCGATCTCCAGCAGCTGATGCGGCTTATCCAGCGTCAGCACATGCAGGACGTTGCCGTAAGTATCCAGGGTGCGGGTCGCCTCGCAGGGCAGATCCAGCTCCCAGGAAAGGATTTTCTGATGCACCGAATTTTGGGGCGTCATCCGCAGATACTGCGTGCTGAGCGTCACCTGTTGCTCCCAGGCATAACGGGTACTGTGCTCGATGTTCAGCTTCATTTCGCCTCCAGATAGGTCTGATTGATGCTCTCCGCCAGGGCGGTAATCTCATCCAGAAAGCCGTTCAGCCAGCTTTGCAGCCCGGCCTGTATCAGGCTCTCCCAGGTGCTGAAGCGCAACTGGGCCAGCAGCACGGTTATCAGATAGCGTGGTCGATCTTCGCCGCTACGGCCAATAAGCTCCAGCTGATTCGCGATCTCTTCCACGCAGGAGTGGAGCGAGCGCGGGCTTTCGATACGCAGGATCAACATCTCGTTGACGTTGTCCGGCATCAACTGCTCTTTAAAGATGGCGTTATAGGCTTCGCGCGCGGAAACCGCCCTGAGCAGGGTATCGAGGCAGTAATATTCGCGCACCGAGTCGGCGTGCTGCTCCATCAGGCTGTGGTTAATGCGCAGCAGGCGCGCGGTGGCGTCGCTGCGTTCCAGCAAGGTGCCGAGGCGGATAAAACACATGGCGTCACCGCGCATCAGGGTGCCGAACATCGCGCCGCGAAACAGGTGCGAACGCTCTTTTACCCAATCGAAAAAGCTGTCGGCGCTGGCGCTGGTAATGCCGCGTCGGCGGATTTTGCGGATCTCAATCCAGGTGCTGTTGATGCTCTCCCACACTTCCGAAGAGAGGCTACCACGTACCGCATGGGCATTATTCCAGGCCGCCTGCCAGCAGCTGAAAATGCTGCTGGGGTTGCGCTCGTCGAGGGCGAAAAAGTTGAACAGCTGCGACATGGTGAAACGGCCGTTCAGAGTATCGAACAGCTGGCGCGTGCCGGTGAGATTGAGCGGCAACAGCAGTTCATCGCCGTGGCTGCCGCGCACCGGCATCAGCGACAGGCGGTTGGTAACATCGAGGATGCGGGCAAGCTGTTCCGCGCGCTCCAGATAGCGCGCCATCCAGTAAAGGCCACTGGCCGTGCGACTAAGCATTATGCGTCATCCTCCAGAACCCAGGTATCTTTGGTGCCGCCGCCCTGCGACGAGTTCACCACCAGCGATCCTTCGTTAAGCGCCACGCGCGTCAGGCCGCCAGGCACCAGCCGAATCTCCGCGCCGCACAAGGCAAAGGGACGCAGGTCGATATGGCGCGGCGCCAGACCATTATCGATAAAGGTTGGGCAGGTAGAGAGCGCCAGGGTGTTCTGCGCGATGTAGTTTTCCGGCTTCGCCTTGAGGCGCGCGCGGAACAGCTCCAGCTCCTGCTGGCTGGCGACCGGGCCGATTAACATGCCGTAGCCTCCCGCGCCATGCACCTCTTTCACCACCATCTGTGCCAGGTTCGCCAGCACGTAAGAGAGATCTTTGGGTTTGCGGCACTGCCAGGTCGGCACATTATTGAGGATCGGTTCTTCATCGAGATAGAAGCGCACCATATCCGGCACGTAGGGATAGATCGATTTGTCATCCGCCACCCCGGTGCCGATGGCGTTCGCCAGCACCACGTTGCCGGCGCGATAGACCGAAAGCAGTCCCGGCACGCCGAGCATCGAGTCGGGGCGGAAGGCGAGCGGATCGAGAAAGGCGTCATCCACGCGCCGGTAAATAACGTCGACTTTGCACGGCCCCGCCGTGGTGCGCATCAGCACCGCACCATCTTTTACAAAGAGATCGGCGCTCTCCACCAGCTCGACGCCCATCTGCTGAGCAAGGAAGCTGTGCTCGAAATAGGCGCTGTTGAAGCGGCCCGGCGTCAGCACCACGATCACCGGATCGTTCACCGGCGAGCTTTCGCGCAGCGTTTGCAGCAGCAGCGAGGGGTAGCGCTCCACCGGCGCGATATGCTGTTCAACAAACAGCTCAGGGTAGAGACGCATCATCATCTTGCGGTTCTCCAGCATGTAGGAGACGCCGGAGGGGGTGCGCAGGTTGTCTTCCAGCACGTAATATTCGCCGTCGCTGTTGCGCACCATATCGACGCCGACAATATGCGCATAGATATCGCGATGCAGCGCAACGCCCTGCATACAGGGCTGGTACTGCTCGTTGACCAGTACCTGTTCCGCCGGGATGATGCCCGCCTTGAGAATATGTTGTTGATGATAGATATCATGCAGGAAGGCGTTGAGTGCCCGGACACGCTGATGAATGCCGCGATCCAACATCGCCCACTCGCTGGCGGGAATGATGCGCGGCACGCTGTCGAAGGGAATCAGACGCTCGGCGCCGCTGTCGTCGCCGTAGACGTTGAAGGTGATGCCCACGCGATGAAACAACAGTTCCGCCTCTTCGCGTTTACGGGCAATCGTCTCTTTATCCGCCTGTTGCAACCATTCCCAGTAGTGCTGATAGTGAGCACGGTAGCGCCCGTCACTCAGCAACATCTCATCATAAAAATTTGACGCTATCTGGTAGCTTTGATTCATGATTTACCCGGCGCTTGTCAGAGAACCTGAGACGATCTCTGCACAAAATGTGCCAGGGATCAGCATGCTGCTCCGGTCTGTATCCACCGCGCGGACACAGAGAGGCGCATCCCGGCGGCTGCACCTTACTGGTGCAAAAGCTGACTCACCACCGGATACCAAATATCGGTCATCGCGCCTTCGCCGCCGGTAAAGGGATCCTGCTGCGGAACCGCTACGTGCTTTACGCTTTCCTGCGAACTTTTTAACCGCTCCGGCTCATCGCGCAAGGTTTGCGCATCGGTGCCCTGCGGATAAGCGCCTACGCAGAAGAAATCTTCGCTGGCGCTGACCTGCCGGTGGCCGACGCCTGCCGGGATCAGCACTGCATCACCGGCGCGCAGCGTCACCATCCGGCCGCTTTCGCCGCCGAACAGCACTTCCGCCCAGCCGGCAGCCACGCCCAGCAGCTCATGCGCATTGGGATGATAGTGAGTATAAGGGAAAATCGGAAAGCGCCAGGCGGGCGGCCAGCCGTTTTGCCCGAAGGTGGTTTCAAACCAGGCGGCGATATCCTCTTCATCCTGCGGCGCCACGCGCGGCCAGATGATCAGCGGCAGCGGATTATTGGGCACGCCGTTGGACGGCGCGGCCAGCATCAAATGCTGAGGATTATTCGAGGAACCGGCAGAAAAAGTGCCAGCGGCAAATGACATCATTAATAACAAGGAAGGTGAGGCAGACATAAAATCTCTCCGGTTAGCCAGGCTCTATTGATTGTGGCAAAGCCGGAACGCATTGCAACAGGCGTGGGCCGCTTGATTTCACACAAATCGTTATTTTTATTAACTAAAGTCAAATTTTATATTAACAATTCTTTGCCGTTCTCTTTTGCTGGCGCGGCACACTCATTTATCCGCTGCGACTGCGATAAAAAAGCGTCCGCGCAGCTTTAATCCCCGGTCATCTGCCGAATCAGCTTTCCAAGCGTCTCCACCGCCGCCTCAGCCCTGTTATCCCACGGCCAGGCGGCATTAAAGCGAAAGCAGTGGGTATACTGCTCACCCGACGAAAAAAGATGACCCGGCGCAATGCTGATGCCGCACGCCAGCGCTTGCTGATAAAGCTGACGCGTATCCACCGTTTCCGGTAACGACACCCAGAGAAAATAGCCGCCGTTCGATTCATTGATGTGCGCGGCGGGCAGCGCGCGACGCAGCGCCTGGCGCGCCAGCTGCTTGCGCCGCTCCAGCGTCTGCCGCAGGCGCTTCAGATGCGCGTCGTAACGGCGCGTGGCGAGAAAATCGGCAATCGCCAGCTGCATCGGCGCGCTGGTGGAGATAGTGCTCATCAGCTGTAAACGCTGCACGCGCTGGGCATGACGTCCGGCCGCGACCCAGCCGACGCGAAATCCCGCCACCAGGTTTTTCGAGAAAGAGCCGCAGTGAAAAACGTTGCCGTCGCGGTCAAAGGCTTTGGCGGGCAGCGGCTTCTCCTCGCCGAACCACAGCTCGCTGTAAACGTCATCCTCGATCAGCGCCACCTGATGCGCCGCCAGCAGGTCCACCACCTGCTGCTTGCGTTCACGGCTCAGGGTAAAGCCGACCGGGTTTTGCTGGTTGGTCATCAGCCAGCACGCTTTGATCGGCCAGCGCTGTAGTGCCTCTTCCAGCTGCGCCAGATCGATGCCGTCGCGCACGTCGGTGGCAATCGCCACTGCCTTCAGCTTGAGCCGTTCAATCGCCTGTAGCGCGCCGTAAAAGGCCGGGTTTTCCACCACTACCCAGTCCCCCGGCTCAGTGACCGCCTGCAGACTCAGGTTGAGCGCTTCCATCGCGCCGTTGGTAATCACGATTTCGTCCGGCGAAACGGTGATCCCCTGCTGCGCGTAACGCTGCGCCAGGGTCTTACGCAGCGCCTCGTTGCCCGGCGGCAAATTATTGATGGCGTCGCTGGGTTTCAGACTGTGGGAAACGCTGATCAGGCTGCGCATCAGCTGACGCTGGGGAAAGAGTTCCGGATCGGGAAAGGCGGAGCCAAAGGGCACTATTTTGGGATCGCGGCAGGCCTGCAACACGTCAAACACCGCGCTGTTGATATCGACCTTTTCCGTCAGCTCCATGGGATTGTGTGACGCGGGCGGCAACGTTCGGGCGCGCGGCGCGACGTAGTAGCCCGACTGCGGGCGCGAGACGATCCAGCCCTGCCCCTCCAGCACTTCATAAGCGTGCATCACCGTCATCAGGCTCAGCCCGCTCAGCTCCACCTGCTGACGCAGCGAAGGCAGCTTCTCGCCCGGCGGCCAGACATCGGCCTCGATCTGCTGCTGAATCTGCTGTACCAACCGTTGGTATTTGGCCATGAATCATAATCAGGTCGCTGAATGAGAAGCAGAGTATATCGCGCCAGGCAGAAAAAGGTCTTGCTCATCAGGAGCAACCCGATAAAAACGCGTGGGGCTGAGCGCGCCCCATGCTTTTCAGGAGGCGGGCTGGGTTTCTGCGTGCTCTGTGCCGATAAAATTCGCCAGCTCGTTGATGCGATCCGGCGGAATCGGTTTGCCCAGCAGATAGCCCTGTAGCGTATTACAGCCCAGCCCGGTAAGAAACGCCTGCTGCTCCTGGGTTTCTACCCCTTCGGCGACCACTTTCAGATTGAGCGAGCGCGCCAGCGCCACGATAGCAGAGACGATCGTGGCGTCCTCGGTTTCACTTTGCAGCTCATTGACGAAAGCGCGGTCGATCTTCAGCTCGCTGGCCGGCAGCCGCTTGAGATAGAGCAGGCTGGAGTAGCCGGTGCCGAAATCGTCAATGGACGCCTTCACGCCAAGGGTGGTGAGTTCGGTCAGGATGCGTACGCTTTCGTCGGGATCGCGCATGGCGGTGGTTTCCGTGACCTCCAGCGTCAACAGCTCCGGCGGAATTTCATGTTGCGCCAGCGCCTGGGTGACGATTTCCACCAGATTGCTCTGTTCAAACTGCAGCGCCGAGAGGTTGACCGCCACCGACCAGTGCGGATGTCCCTGCAGATGCCAGCTGCGCAACTGGCGGCAGGCTTCATTGATCACCCAGTTGCCGATATTGACGATCATGCCGGTCTTTTCGGCAATCGGTAAAAAGATATCCGGCGCCAGCAGGCCGCGGCTCGGATGTTGCCAGCGCAGCAGCGCTTCAAAGCCCACAATCGGCCCGCCCGGCGCGCAATATTTCGGCTGGTAGAACAGGCGCAGTTCGTCCTGCTCCAGCGCGTGCCAGAGATCGTTATTCAGTTGTAGCTGGCTCTGCGCCAGCATGTTCATAGATGGCTGGAAAAAGTTGTAGCCGTTGCGGCCGTTGTTTTTGGTGTGATACATCGCGGCGTCGGCATTGAACATCAGCTCGCGCTCATCCTTGCCGTCGCCAGGATAGACCGCGATGCCGATGCTGAGCGAGACCATCAGCTCATAGCGTGACACATCGAACGGCTCATCAATGGCGCGCACCAGGCTATCCGCTACCGCCGCAGCATCATTTGGATCGTCAATCTCTATCAGCAGCACGAACTCGTCGCCGCCCAGACGCGCCAGCGTATAGTGACCTTGCATCTTCGCGTTCATCCGCTCGGTCACGGCGATCAGCAGGTTATCGCCGACGTGATGACCAAAGGCGTCGTTGACCGCCTTGAAACCATCCAGGTCCATAAACATCAGAGCGAAGCGGGAGTGTTCGCGATTCGCCTTGTTCAGCGCCTGTTCGAGACGGTCTTCCAGCAGAATACGGTTCGGCAAACGCGTCAGGTTGTCATGCAGCGCCAGCTGCGCCAGCTCGCGGTTCGCCTCCGCCAGCGAATGCGCCAGGATGGAGGTTCGCGCCTGCATGCGCGCGTCCAGCATTGAGACCAGCAGCGTGATGCCAAGAATAGCGAGCGTGACCACGGTAACCAGAATCGCCAGCCAGTTGCCGTTAACCCCCATGTGGGTCGCGTGACTGCTCATCGGGAAACTGGCGGCCGCCATACCGGTATAATGCATTCCGGCGATGGCGATGCCCATCACCGTCGATGCCCCCATGCGCAGCAGATTAACGTGCGGTTTGCCTTCCCGCAGCTTAAACGCCAGCCAGAGCGCCGCGCCGGACGCCACCAGCGCAATCACTATTGAAAGCGCCACCCAAGCCCAGTTCCAGACGATACCGGGCGAGAACATCAGCGCCGCCATGCCGGTATAGTGCATCGCGGCAACGCCGCAGCCCAATACCAGCGCGCCGCCGCACAGCCGACGGAACGGCAGATCGCCATGACATACCAGCCAGAGGGCGAAGATCGAGGCGCAGATGGCGATCAGCATCGAGAGCGCGGTCAGCGGCTCGTTATAGCTCATCACCATATCCAGGCTCATCGACAGCATGCCGATGAAGTGCATCGCCCAGATGCCCACGCCCATGGCGAAGCCGCCGCCCAACAGCCAAATCAGGGCGACCCTGCCGGTTGACGTGGCAACGCGCCCCGCCATATCCAGCGCGGTAAAGGAGGCCAGCATGGCAACCAGGATGGAGACGATAACGATAAAGGAATCGTATGAGGTCGCTAACATCGTTTATTTCCAGAATGCAGCCATCTTTGCGGCTGTGGTGTTGTTAAAAGCGTCACTAATGAACGAATG
This sequence comes from Pantoea osteomyelitidis, assembly GCF_044342975.1. Lineage (NCBI taxonomy): Bacteria > Pseudomonadati > Pseudomonadota > Gammaproteobacteria > Enterobacterales > Erwiniaceae > Pantoea > Pantoea osteomyelitidis. Next base: position 218,067 of record NZ_JBGFSN010000005.1, on the reverse strand, counting down.
TTTAAATTATCGGCAAATCAGAGCAAGCGCTTAGGGTTTACACGATGAAAGGTTCCGATGTCTGTGAGTGTTAAAATCTATCGTCAGGCACCGGTCAGCGGCGTCAGGTTATCCGCCAGCGCCAGCGGAGAATTGGCTGCCTCGGTGAATTCATTGATGCGATCGGCGGGGGTCGGCTTGCCCAGCAGGTAGCCCTGCAAAACGTCAAAGCCGAGACCGGTCAACAGGCGCTGTTGCTCTTTGGTCTCTACCCCTTCCGCGACCATGCGCAGATTCAGGCTCTGCGCCAGCGTCAACATTGCGCTCACCACTGTGGCGTCTTCGCTGTCGGCGCGCAGCTTGTTGATAAAGCTGCGGTCAATTTTCAGCTCGCTGGCGTTAAAATGCTTCAGCTGCAACAGGTTAGCGTAGCCGATGCCAAAATTATCGATGGCGACGTTGACGCCGATCCGATGCAGTTCGTCAATCAGCTGCTGACTGAACACCGGGTCGCGCATGGCGATGGTTTCGCTCACCTCCAGCGTCAGGGCGGCGGCGGGCAACTGATGATGCGCCAGCGTCTGACGTACGGTTTCCACCAGATCGCGCTGGTGGAACTGCAGCGCGGAGAGATTGACCGAAACCGTCCAGTGGCTATGGCCTTCGCTGTGCCAGGTTTTTAGTTGAGAGCAGGCTTCGTTGATCACCCAGTTGCCGAGCGCGACAATTTGCCCGCTTTTCTCCGTATGGGGGAGGAACATGTCGGGCATCAGCAGGCCGCGCGTCGGATGCTGCCAGCGCAGCAGCACTTCAAAGCCCAGCAGTATATTGCCGCTGGAGCGAAACTTCGGCTGGTAAAACAGCCGCATCTCTTGGCGATCCAGCGCGCGCCAGAGATCGTTCGCCAGCTCCAGCTGATGCTGCGCCATAACGCTCATCGTCGGCTCAAACAGACACCAGCCGTTGCGGCCATTTTGTTTGATGTGATACATCGCCGCGTCAGCATTAAACATCAGTTCCTGTCTGCTGCGCCCGTGCAAAGGAAACAGAGCGATGCCGACGCTGAGCGAAACCCGCAGCAGATAGCGATCCAGCCTGAAGGGCGTATCAATCAGCGTAACCAGCCGCTGAGCCAGCGTCGCCGCGTTCACCGCGTCGCTGTCGGGGATCAGCAAAACAAACTCATCGCCGCCCAGTCGCGCCAGGGTTGCCTTGTCATCCAGCTGTGCGCGCAGCTGTGCGGTCACGGCAATCAATAACCGATCGCCCACATGATGGCCCCAGGTGTCGTTAACCGCCTTGAAGCCGTCAAGATCCATAAACATCAGCACAAAGGCGCTGTCATGCAGGTCAGCCTGCCGGATGGCTTCATCAAGACGCTGCTCCAGCAGCACGCGGTTCGGCAACGAGGTGAGATTGTCATGCATCGCCAGCTGGTGCAGCTCCTGATTGGCATGCCTTAGCCGCGCCGCTAACCGTGTTGCGCGCAGCTGCGCATCCAGCATCGACGCCAGCAGGGTCAGGCCAAGAATGCTCAGGGTAACGATGGTGACCCAAACCGCCAGCCCCTCATCGCTGGCGCCCCGATGCATTATGATGCCGGAGGCGCTGAACTGCGCGGCGGCTATGCCGACATAGTGCATGCCCGCGATGGCGCCACCCATCACCAGCGCGGCCAGCATCCGCATCCGCAATGAACCGCGTTCATCCTGGCGCAGATGAAACGCCAGCCAGAGCGCCACGCCGGAGGCGGCAAAGGCGATCGCCACTGAGAGCGCGACCAGGGAAAAATTCCAGCTTAACGATGGCGAAAACCGCAGCGCCGCCATGCCGGTATAATGCATGCCGACAATGCCGGAGCCGAGAATAAGCGTGCCGGTGACCAGCCGCCGGGTAGTGAGATGCGATCCGCTAACCGCCTGCGCAAACGCCAGCATGGCGCTAACGATGGCGAGCAGCAGCGACAGAATGGTTAAGCTGACGTCGTAGCGCATGCTCATCGGCAAGTTCATCGCAATCATGCCGATAAAGTGCATCGCCCAGATGCCGATACCCATTGCCGTGCCGCCGCCTGCCAGCCAGAGCTTTGCCAGACCGCCACGCGATACTGCGACGCGTCCGGCACTGTCCAGCGCCGTAAAAGCCGCAATAAATGCGACGATCAGGGAGACGGCAACCAGAATAGTGTCCCAGGTGACCAGCAACATGAACAACTCCTCACGAACCCGCCGGTGAGCAGGTGCTGTGTTGGTAATCTGCCGTAAAGCGAAAAGTTACCCCACGGGTGAAAACTCAGCGGCCTGAAAACGATTCCACCACGCATGATGAGCGTGCAACAACGACCGGGATTTTTCTCTAAACAGATTCCGGCAACTTAATTAGTAACCAGCCCTGATTAATGCACGAACATATCATTGAACTCTGGCTGGCGATAGGGGACGAAATCGTTCTTGTTCCGTTTTTTTACGCTTCCGTTGATGCCTTGCTGTGACTGACTTAGCGCCCTGCCGCGAACATTGATTAGCGAATTTTTTATCCTTTCGGTTACGCTTTGCTTCCTGCTGCTCTATAGTAAAGAAAATTGATAGAAAGGCCCTTTGTCAGACTTGAGATTTTTCCTAATATAATTAGACATTCAGCTCAGCGAACCCGTTGAGAGCCTTTATTTTGGTTTATATTTTCAATGTATTACCAGGCGAAAAAGCACTGAACAACAATAATCAGTAAGGATTGGTTATGAAACTCAAGCTTTTTTTGCTGGCTGTAAGCCTGAGCGCGGGACTGCCTGCCGTAAGTCTTGCCGCGACCACCACCGGCACCATCAATGCCACCCTGACGCTCACGACCGGCTGCCTGGTAAACGGTCAGTCAGCGACCAGTGGCGTTAACTTCGGTACCCTGGACTTCGGCAGTAGCGCTGCCACTTTTGATACCTTAAACGCCACGCTGGTAGGCTCGGCGGGTAACGGCATATTCGTCCGTTGTACCACCGGTCAAACCTATAACGTTCAGGTGACCAGCAGCAACACTGCCCCTGCGACCGTTTATGGCGACGTTACCGGCCAGCCGCGCTATCTGGTGCTTGGCGCCGATGCCACTCAGGGCATCGCCTATACCCTGTACAGCGATGCCGCTTTTACCACGGCGATCGCCAATAACGCCAATCTAACCCCCAGCGGCACCACCAATCCCACGCTGGGCGAGAACTACCCTATTTATGGCCGCGTGACCGGCGGCGGCTTTAATGCCGTTATTCCGGCCGGTACCTATACGGATACCATTAACGTTGCCGTGAATTACTGAGTCCCCCTCTTGAAGTAGTGAGTATGCCAACGCGCGTACGGCCAGCACTGACGCGCGGCCTGTTACTCTGGTTGTTGGGCTGTGGCACAAGCTGGAGTTTGCCGACGCAAACTTTTCAGGTGACCGCCAGCATCGTGGCAGGCTGCGTGATTTCCGGAACCAATACCGGGGTCTTCGGCTCGCTTAATTTCGGCTCCCATTCGGGGGTGGAAAGCGGCAGCGTCAGCGCCAGCTATGTGCAAAGCACTACTCTCAACCTGGCCTGCACGCCGGGCACCACGTTGAGCATGAGCATCAACGGCGGTAGCAATTACACCTCCACACGCAACCTGAAGCTGGCTAATGCCAGCGATACCGTGCCCTATACGCTTTACACCAACGCCAGCCACACCACGGCCATCCCGATAAACCAGGCGGTGGCGCTCAGTTACAGCGACAGCAATAACATAACGCTTCCTATTTATGGCCTGCTGCAACTCCCCGGCACCACAAGCGCCGGTGTTTATAGCGATACCCTCACGGTTACCCTGAGTTGGTGAAATGATGACAACAAGGATTTTTTTCATGAGATTCACGCGCCCTCTTCTTCTGCTTCTCGCAGCGATCGCTATGCCCCAGGCGCTGGCGGCCAATTCCGTGATGATTTGGCCGATCGATCCGGTGATTAACCCCGATGAAAAGGCCAGCGAGCTCTGGCTGGAAAACCGCGGCAACGCCACCACGCTGATGCAGGTGCGAATTTTCGGCTGGCAGCAGGTTAATCAGCAGGATCAATACCAAACGCAACAGCAGATCGTCGCCAGTCCTCCGCTGGTGCGTATTGAGCCGGGACAGAAACAGCTGGTGCGGCTGATCAAACAAACGCCGCCCGCCGCCGGTGAAGAGCAGGCTTACCGCGTGGTACTGGACGAGATCCCAACGCCGCGCACTCCCGGCAGCGATCAGGCGGGACTGAACTTCCAGATGCGCTACTCCGTACCGCTGTTTGTTTATGGTAGCGGCCTGACCGCCGACAGCGCGAAGCCCGATCTCTCCTGGCAGGCGGTGAGCGCTCAGGGGCGCCGCTGGATCGAAATCACCAATCGCGGCAACGGTCATGCGCGGCTGAGCAATCCCACGCTGGGCGGACGCAAGCTGGGCGACGGCCTGTATGGCTATGTGCTGGCGAATACCACTCACCGCTGGCCGCTGAATGTGCCTGCCAGCGGCGTACTGGAGAGCGAGATGAATAAAGGTCACTGGCGCAGCACCGCCAGTCGCTAACATGCGTTTTGCGTTGACTCCTTGCGCGCTGGCTGTGGCCAGCGTCATCGCCTGCCTGTATACGGGCGCTGCCGGTGCGGAAACTTTCTCCACGCTGCCGCCGCCGCCTGCGCTCAATACCAATGGCAGCGCGCAGCAATATATGCTGGAACTGGTAGTGAACGAGCAGGAACGTGGCGATATCGTGCCGGTAGAGCGGCGTAACGGCGATTTCTGGGTGCGCGCAGGCGATCTGCAGCGCGCCGGTATTCCTGCTGAAAAGCTGGCTGCGCCGCAGGTGAATCTCTCCCGTCTGGCGGAGGTCCGGGTGCAGTATGACGATCGCGGCCAGCGCCTGTTGGTGACCGTGCCGCCCGCCTGGCTTCCCGGCCAGACCATCGTCCATCGTCAGGACGAGCCGCGCTATCCTGGCCGCACCAGCAGCGGCGCGCTGCTTAACTACGACTTCTATGCGACGCGCACCGATGACGTTGGATCGCGCCTTTCCGCCTGGAACGAGCTGCGCCTGTTTGGTCAGAGCGGGCAATTTTCCAGCAACGGCGTCTGGCAGCAGCAGCTGGAAGGCGACACCAGCGCACAGCAGGATGGCTATATCCGCTACGATAGCTGGTGGAGCAGCGAAAATGAGAACCGGATAGTAAGCTGGCGCGTCGGCGATTTGATCACCGACTCGCTGAGCTGGAGCAGCAGCGTGCGCCTCGGTGGCGTGCAGATTGGTCGCGATTTTAGCGTACGTCCCGACCTGGTCACCTATCCGTTGCCGGAATTTTCCGGCCAGGCGGCGGTGCCCTCCACGGTCGATCTTTTCGTGAATGGCTATCGCTCCAGCCACACCGACGTACAGCCTGGCCCTTATTCGCTGACCAACTTGCCCTTTGTTAACGGTGCAGGCGACGCCGTGATTGTCACCACCGACGCCGTGGGCCGCCAGGTCACAACCACGCTGCCCTTCTACGTTTCCAGCAGCCTGCTGAAACAGGGACTATCCGACTACTCCTTCTCAGCCGGGGCGATCCGCGAAAATTACGGTATTAAAAGCTTCGATTACGGCGCGGCGGCGGCCAGCGGCTCCTGGCGTTACGGCCTGACCCGCTGGCTGACGCTGGAAAGCCATGCGGAGGGATCGGATTCGCTGGCGATGGGCGGCTTTGGCGCGCTGGTGAAAGTGGGCAGCCTCGGTGTGGTTAACGGCGCGCTGGCGCAGAGCCAGATGGATGGCAAGCCCGGAATCCAGTACAGCTGGGGCTATCAGTACAACAACAGCTGGTTCAGCCTGGGGACTCAGCACACTATCCGCACTGTGGAGTTCGGCAATCTCGCGCTGTTGGGCAACCGCCTCGGCGACGTGGACAACACCGCTTATACGCTCAGCCGCCGCAGCGCGCAGTACAACGCCAGCGTGTCGCTGAAAGAGTATGGCAGCATTGGCGCCGCCTTTATCGATATCCGCAGCGGCGATGGTGAACGCACTCAGCTCTGGAACCTGTCGTGGAGTAAAAACCTGTGGGGCAACAGCAGCCTTTACGTTTCCGCCAGCCGCGATCAGCAACAGGACGAATGGAGCGGCGCCATTTCTCTGGTGATCCCTTTTGGCGAACATGGCAGCAGTTCGCTCAGCGTCGAGCGCGATCAACAGGGTGAAAGCGCGCAACGCGTCTACCTTTCACGATCCATGCCCAGCGATGGCGGCTTCGCCTGGGATGCCTCCTGGGCGCATCAGGGCGGCGGCAGCGGCGATTACCGTCAAGGCAGCCTGCGCTGGCGCAACAACAAAATCGATACCTCGGCGGGCTTCTATGGTGATGCGGATAACACCACCCAGTGGGGCGATCTCAGCGGCTCACTGGTGTTGATGGATAACCGTATCTTTGCCGCCAACCAGGTGAATGACGCCTTTGTGCTGGTTAAAACCGGCTATCCCGACGTCAACGTGCGTTATGAAAACCAGTCGATGGGGCGGACCGATAAGGAAGGCTATCTGCTGGTGCCCTCCATCAGCAGCTACTATCCGGCAAAATATGATATCGATACGCTCGACCTGCCGGCCAATCTCACCACGCCGAAGGTGGAACAGCGCTTTGCCGTTAAGCGCCAGAGCGGATTCCTGCTGAACTTCCCGGTTGAGCCGCTGCGCGCCGCCAGCGTGATCCTGCACGATCGGCACGGCCAGCCGTTGCCGGTTTCCAGCCAGGTTGTACGACCCGGCGAGGCGACGGAGTATGTCGGCTGGGATGGTCTGGCTTATATGGAAAATCTGGGCAGCGATAACCCGATTCATGTGGTGACGCCCGATGGTCGCAGCTGTGATACCCGGCTGAACATCCCCCACGGCCAGCCGCAAGCGCTGAAAACCTATGGTCCCCTGACCTGTGCGCTGCCCGACGCCAACCCTGGCGCGCCGGTGGCGAATCCCGCTAATTCAACCACAGGAATTACCCCCTGATGAGAAGCCTGTTACTGCTGGTTCTGCTGAGCCTGTTTCCCCTGATGAGCAAGGCCGCCTGTACTTCTCCCAGCTCCACCGCCAGCTTTGGTACGTCCACCACCTTTGTGGTCAATACCACGCCCGGCACCACCTCCACCACGGTCGGCGTGAACTGCGGCGCGGGAAGTACCCTGACGCTGCTGGGTACAGATACGATAACGTTTCGTCTGACCGGAGCCACGGTAGTCAGCGCCTCGCGCGGCATCATGAAGCGCAGCGGCGATACCGGTACCGACAATATTCCGGTGCGCCTTTGCGTAGACAGCGCCTGCGCCACCGAACTGCTGGTCAACGGCGCCAGCTATACCTTTAGCTCGTCATCGTTGCTGACTCTGCTCGGTTCAGGCGGCCTGCTCAATTTCAACCTTCCGGTTTATCTGCGCACCGTCGCTGGCCAGACAATCGCCGCCGGCACCTATAACGTCTCGCTGAGCCTGTCGGTTACCTATAACATCTGCACCAGCATTAACCTGCTGGGAATTTGTTTAGGATCGCAGAGCGGCACCAACGTGGTGCCGATTGCGGTCTCCATCATCGTCAGCAACGACTGTACCACCATCACCGCGCCCAACGTCAGCTTCGGCAGCGCGCCGCTGGTGGGCAGCTTCTCCAGCGTGGTGCAAACTATTAGCGTGATCTGCTCAAAAGGCAGTACCTATACCGTGGGGTTGAGCAACGGCAGTTACGCCGCAGGCAGCGTGCGCAATATGGCGAACGGGACTAATCGTCTGAGCTATGAGATTTACAAGGGAACCAGCAGCGACCGCTGGGGGCCGAGCGGAACAGAACGCTGGAGCAGCAGCAGCTCAACCAGCATCAGCAGCGATGGGTTGACGCGCGGCTATAACTACACCGCGCGTATTCTCACCAGTCAAAGCACGCCGCCTGCGGGAAACTATAGCGACAGCGTGGTGGTCGATCTCTCTTTCTAGGCGCTGACCGGCGCGCCGCTATGGCGGGCGCGGTACTGTTTCACCATGCGGCCAATCATCAGAGTGCCGATCAGGCCGCAGACGGCAGCAAAGGTGAGCCAGACGCCCGGCATCGCTTTGTCGCCGGTGGCGTGGATCAGATAGCTGGAGACCGCCGGAGTAAAGCCGCCGAACAGCGCGGTCGCCAGGCTGTAAGCCAGCGAGAAGCCTGAGGCGCGCACCTCAGCAGGCATAATCTCCGCCAGATAGACCACCATCGCCCCGTTGTAGCTGGCATAGAGGAAAGAGAGCCACAGCTCCGCCTCCAGCAGGTGAGAGAAAGTGGGCGATCCCACCAGCCAGTGCAGCACCGGCCAGGTGGTGAGAATCATCAGAATGGTGAACAGAATCAGCAGAGGACGGCGGCCAACGCGGTCAGAAAGCGATCCCATCAGCGGCAGCCAGAACAGGTTGGAGATCCCCACAAACAGCGTGACGAGGAAGCTCTGTTTGTCGCTCATCATCAATACGGTTTTGCCGAAGGTCGGGGTAAATGCGGTGATCATGTAAAACATCACCGTGGTGGTGACTACCATCAGCATACCGGCTAATACCAGCGCCCAGCTGCTGGCGACCGAGCGCATAATTTCACGCATGGTTGGATGATGTTTGCGCTGGCTGAAAGCTTCGGTCTCCTCCAGCATGCGTCGGATCCAGAACAGGAAAGGCACAATCATACAGCCAACCACAAACGGAATACGCCAGCCCCATTCGGTAACCGCTTCCTTCGCCATCAGATGATTCAGCAACAAACCCAGCAGCGCGGCAAAGATCACGGCAACCTGCTGGCTGCCCGACTGCCAGCTGACATAAAAGCCTTTACGGCCTTTTGGCGCGACTTCTGCCAGGTAAACGGAAACCCCGCCCAGCTCTACGCCCGCCGAGAAGCCCTGTAGCAGACGGCCCAGCAAAATCAGGATTGGCGCCGCCACGCCCAAAGTGGCGTAACCAGGCACCAGCGCGATGGTGAGCGTGCCGACTGCCATCAGTCCCAGCGTCAGCAGTAACCCTTTGCGGCGGCCATGATGGTCAATATAGGCGCCCAAAATAATCGCCCCCAGCGGGCGCATCAAAAAGCCTGCGCCGAAGGTCATCAGCGTCAACATCAGCGAGGCGAAAGGGTTATCGCCGGGAAAGAAGGTTTTTGCAATGGCCGTGGCGTAATAGCCAAACACCATAAAGTCATACATCTCCAGAAAGTTACCGCTGGTCACGCTGAAGATGGTTTTAGCGCCGCGTTGGGACGACTTTTGTAAAGAATGCATAGGGCTTATACCGGCTTTATTAAGGTTTTATACCTTTTAGCCTGCCGCGCGCCAATTTAATGTGATGGGGTTCACCATTGCAGTTTACAAAAAGCGCGCAAAAAGTAACAAAAAATTAACACGATTAATTATGCAACAGAACCCACTGCCTGAGCGCTCATTTATACTTTTTAATATTCCGTAACCTGAGGCGATTAAAATTTTTTTAATCAATTCATTGGGTAAGCGGAAAGAGTATGAACAAGCTGGACAGCACTCCCTCCTCACCTAGCCTTAACAGGGTAAAAAACGAAATGACAAGGAGGAAACATGAGTGATCAATACAAAATGCAGAATCCGCTGACCCAGTACTACCACGGTGAGTATTCCAAACAGCAACAGCCTGCGCCGGGCATTCAGGCAGATATGGCGCCAGTGCCGGACTGCGGCGAAAAAACCTACCGTGGTAGCGGCCGTCTGGAAGGTCGAAAAGCATTGGTAACGGGTGCAGACTCCGGTATTGGTCGTGCCGCCGCTATCGCTTATGCCCGCGAAGGGGCAGACGTGGCGATTTCCTACCTGCCAGAAGAGCAGCGCGACGCTGAGGATGTGGCTCAGCTGATTCGTGATGCAGGCCGTAAGGCCGTGCTGCTGCCGGGCGACGTCAGTGACGAATCTTTCTGTCAAAAGCTGGTTGATGATGCGCGCGAGCAACTGGGTGGGCTCGATATCCTGGCGCTGGTCGCCGGTAAACAGACCGCCACCAGCAGCATTGCCGAGCTGACCACCGAGCAGTTCCGTAAAACGTTCGAAACCAACGTGTTCGCGCTGTTCTGGATCACCAAGGCGGCGATTCCGCATCTGCCTGCGGGTAGCTCCATTATTACCACCTCATCGATTCAGGCTTACCAGCCAAGCCCGACGCTGCTGGATTACGCCTCAACTAAAGCGGCGATTCTTAACTATACGCGCGCGCTGGCGAAACAGGTGGCGGAGAAAGGTATTCGCGTGAACTCGGTGGCGCCAGGCCCAATCTGGACCGCGCTGCAGGTGACAGGCGGTCAGCCGCAGGAAAAACTGCCGACCTTTGGTCAGCAGACGCCGATGAAGCGTGCCGGTCAGCCTGCCGAGCTGGCTGGTGTTTACGTTTACCTCGCCTCGCAAGAATCGAGCTACGTTACCGCTGAAGTGCATGGCGTGACGGGCGGCGAACATCTGAGCTGATTTAGTTTGATCTGACAACAGGCGGGTAAATTACCCGCCTTTTTTATTGCCTGATTATCTTGCCCGGCTTGTATGAATCCTGATTAATCATTAAGATTAAAGTTGATTAAATCATTCATGCAGGAGAGAAAGCATGCCGCAGGCACAGACAAGAGTTCTTACTGCCCATGTCCCGTTATTGCTGGCGGAGAAAATTGACGCAGCCGCAGAAAGACTGGAGCGTCCTAAGGGTTGGATTATTAAGCAAGCCCTGATGGCATGGCTTGATCAGGAAGAGGAGCGCAAGCAGCTGACGCTTGAAGCGATAGAAGAGGTTGATCAAGGTAACGTCGTGGATCAGGAAGCCGTGATGGCCTGGGCCGAGAGCCTGAATAGCGCTACGCCTTTACCGTTACCGAAAAAATAGTGGAGTGCACAGGGAGTGGAAATAAAATGGACCGCAAAGGCGCTTTCTGACATTGCCCGACTTTATGAATTCCTCGCTAAGGTTAACCCTCTGGCTGCGGCAAAAACCGTTCAGTCGCTTGTTGCCTCGCCGCAACGTCTTATGAAAAACCCGCGCCTCGGCGAGCGCCTGGAGGAATTTGAACCACAGGAAATCCGACGGATTCTGGTTGGACGTTATGAAATACGTTACGAGCTTCGTAACAATACGCTTTATGTTTTGCGCTTGTGGCACACCCGTGAAGAGCAATAAAAAAGGACGACCATGGGTCGCCCTTTCTGCATCTGTAACACGTTGAAGAGTTACTTTCGCACGCTTTCCATGCCCATCAGGCCGATTTTCAGATAACCGGCGCCGCGCAGCTGATCCATCACCGTCATCAGGGTTTCGTAATCAACCGATTTGTCCGCCTGGAAGAAAATGGTGGTCTCTTTATTGCCTTGCGTTTGCTCAGTCAGCACCTTCACCAGGTTTTCACTGGTGACGGCATCATTGCCTACGTAAAGCTGCTTATCCGCCTTGATGGAAAGATAAACCGGCTTTTCCGGACGCGGCTGCGGCACGCTGGTGGAAGCAGGCAGGTTAACGCGCACGTCAACCGTCGCCAGCGGCGCGGCAACCATAAAAATGATCAGCAGGACTAACATCACGTCGATAAACGGCGTCACGTTAATTTCGTGCATTTCACCATCGGTTTCCAGGTCGTCGTTTAATCGCATCGCCATGATAGTTAACCTACGCGCAGTTTCTGAGTGGTGGCGCGCGGGGCTTCTTTACTGCTGACGGCGTTTCCCAAATCGAGATCGCGGCTCTGCAGCAGCAGGATTTGCGCGGCGACATCGCCCAGCGACGCTTTGTAGCCGGCAATCATACGGGCGAACACGTTATAGATCACCACCGCCGGAATCGCGGCCACCAGGCCGATGGCGGTCGCCAGCAGCGCTTCAGCGATACCCGGTGCCACAACCGCCAGATTGGTGGTTTGCGTTTTGGCGATGCCGATAAAGCTGTTCATGATGCCCCATACGGTGCCAAACAGGCCGATAAATGGCGCAACGGAACCGATGGTAGCGAGGAAGCCGTTGCCGCGACCGGCATGGCGGCTGAACGCGGCGACCCGGCGCTCAAGGCGGAAGCTGGTGCGATCTTTAATGCCGTCGGTCCCCTCGGCACCGGCGGAAAGCTCCAGCTCGTTTTGCGCGTCGTTCAGCAGTACGCTGCTGTGGCTGTTGGCGCTGAAGCTTTTCGCAGTCTGCGCCGCGTCGTTCAGGGAACGCGCCTCGCTCAGCGCCAGCTGTTCACGCTTTAAACGACGTTTCGCCGCGCTGAGTTCCGCATATTTGCCGAAGAAAATCGCCCAGGTCACCATTGAGGCCAGCAACAGTCCAATCATGACCGCTTTTACCACGATATCTGCATGTTGATACATGCCCCAAACGGAGAGATCCGTTTGCATCAAATCACTGGCTACCACGCTGCGTCTCCAACATCAAATTGCACAGTTTTGGAATAAGCGCGGATCATATCAAATCAACAGCGAATTGATAGTAGTTCTCATTACTATTTACAAACTTATGGTGCGTTTGTCGGACGGTGCGCCAGACATTTTTCATCCGGTTAAAGGCAGGTTTTGAAAATGTGACGGCGCGTATAAATTTATTAAAACAACGTTTCAAAATGTGATGCGTTTCATTCAATCACAACGGTGCCCATTTTCCCCTTTCGCTTTTTCTCTATGCTGGAGCAGCCATTCAGATACGCGGCCGCTCTTTTTAACATTCCATAACTCACTGCGCCGCGCTGTAACCGCTTTCTATGCTGGAGAAAACAGAATGACACTGAATAAATTACTACTCGCAGTTTCGTTATCTTCCGCAGCGCTCTTTTCTGGTGCCGCTTCCGCCAAAGTCCTGAAGGTGGCAGAAGTGCAGCCCGCCGGATACCCCACCGTCGTCGCGCTGGAACATATGGGCGATAAGCTAAAGCAAGCTACTGATGGCCGACTGGAGATGAAAGTCTTTGCAGGCGGTGTGCTGGGCGATGAAGATCAAACATTGCAGCAGGTGCAGCTGGGCGCCGTCGATATGATCCGCGTCTCGCTGGCGCCGGTCACCACCATCGCCCCGGAAACCAGCGTGCTGACGTTACCCTATATTTTCCGCGACGAAGATCATATGCATAAGGTGCTGGACGGCGACGTCGGCAAGGAGATTGTCGATAAATTTAATAAGGATCCCAATACGCGCATGGTGTTTCTCGGCTGGACCGATGCCGGCGTGCGTAACATGATCACGAAAAAGCCGATGGAGAAACCGGAAGATCTGAAAGGCATGAAGATCCGCGTGCAGAACAGCCCGATTTCACTCGCCACGCTGAAAGCGATGGGCGCTAACCCGGTCGCGATGGGGGTGAGTGAAGTGTTCAGCGCCATGCAGACCGGCGTGGTGGACGGCACGGAAAACAACCCGCCGACGTTTGTTGCCCATAACTATATGCCGGTAGCGAAATATTACACCCTGACCGGACACTTTATGCAGCCGGAAATGATCCTCTTCTCTAAACCTTCGTGGGATCGTCTCTCCGCCGATGACCAGGCGCTGCTGAAAAAGCTCGGTAAAGAAGCCCAGGATGAAGAGCGTCAGCTGTGGGCGAAATATACCCAAGAGTCGCTGGATAAAATGAAAGCGGGCGGCGTGACCTTCCAGAAAATCGATCGTGATTATTTTATGAAGGCGACCCAGCCGGTACGCGACCAGTTTGGCGGCAAATATCAGGATCTGATGAAACAGATTGCTGATGTGAAATAACTCTTCCCGCGCCGCGCGCCTGCGCGGCAGCTGAATCAGGTACACCACTATGACTGCTTTTTGTCGTCTGATGGATGGGCTTTATCTGCTCTGCATGTGTATAGCAACCGTGGCGCTGCTGATCATGGTGACCGTAATCCCCATCGGCATTTTTGCGCGCTATGTGTTGAACGGCGCGCTCGCCTGGCCGGAGCCGGTGGCGATTATCTGCATGATCATTTTTACCTTTATCGGCGCGCCGGTCGGGCTGCGTGCCGGTACCCATATCTGCGTCTCGATGGTGACCGACCGTTTGTCGCCGCGCGCGCAGAGCTATGCGTTGCGCTTTTGCGACCTGTTGATGATCGCTACCTGTATCATCATCTTCCGCGCCAGCTACAACCTGTGTGAAGCGATGTGGATCCAGCAACTCGCCTCGCTGCCCGATGTCACTTATGGTCAGATGTATCTGCCGATCCCTCTCGGCGCGCTCTTTACCCTGCTGTTTGTTGTTGAGCGGCTGGTTTGCGGTGAGCAAACCCAGCGTCCGATTGTTACCCTCGGCGGTACGCACTAACGCGGAGTAATCCCATGGATGCCCTGATTCTGATTGGCAGTCTGATCCTGCTGTTAATGGTCGGTTTTCCTGTCGCCTTCGCTGTTGGCCTGAGCGCTTTTATCGGCGCCTGGTGGATCGACCTGCCGCTGGAAGCGGTAGTGATCCAGATTACCAACGGTATTAATAAATTTTCTCTGTTAACCATTCCCTTCTTTATTCTCGCCGGCGCCATTATGGCAGAAGGCGGTATCGCGCGGCGGTTGGTTAACTTTGCTTATATCTTTGTCGGCTTTATCCGCGGCGGCCTGTCGCTGGTCAATATTGTCGCCTCTACCTTTTTTGGCGCCATCTCCGGCTCCTCTGTGGCGGATACCGCCTCAATTGGCTCGGTGATGATCCCGGAGATGGAGGAGAAAGGTTACCCGCGCGATTTTGCCGCCGCGGTGACCGCCAGCGGCTCGGTGCAGGCAGTGCTGACGCCGCCAAGCCATAACTCGGTGATCTATTCGTTAGCCACCGGCGGGGTGGTCACCATCTCCTCACTGTTCGTTGCCGGTATTTTTCCCGGTCTGCTACTCGGCCTTTGCCTGATGATCATGTGCCTCGGCTTTGCGCGTAAGCGCGGCTATCCAAAAGGCGAACGCATTCCGTTTCGCCAGGCGCTGAAAATCTTTATCGACGCCTTCTGGGGTCTGTTTACCATCGTGATTATTCTCGGCGGGATTTTATCGGGGATTTTTACCGCTTCGGAATCGGCGGCTATCGCCTGTATTTGGGCCTTTTTCGTCACGATGTTTATCTACCGCGACTTTAAATGGAATCAGCTGCATGTCCTGATGTTCCGTACCATTAAAACGGTCACCATCGTCATGGTGCTGATTGCCTTTGCCGCCGGCTTTGGCGCGGTAATGACCTTTATGCAGTTACCGACCACTATCACCAGCTTTTTCACCAGCATTTCTGACAACAAATATGTGATCCTGATGTGTATTAACCTATTGCTGCTGCTGGTAGGCACGCTGATGGATATGGCACCGATCATTCTGATCCTGACGCCGGTATTACTGCCGGTGACCAGCGCGCTAGGCGTTGATCCGGTGCATTTTGGCATGATCATGATGATTAACCTTGGGATCGGTCTGATCACCCCGCCGGTGGGTTCAGTGCTGTTTGTCGCCAGTGCGGTAGGCAAGCAAAAGATTGAACAGGTGGTGCGCGCCATGCTGCCCTTCTACTGCGTGCTGTTTGTAATGCTGATGCTGATTACCTATATCCCGGCGCTTTCGCTCTGGTTGCCGCATGCGATGGGATTAATGTAACGCCTTACGACCAGCCAGGCAGAGAAAACGGGCGCAACGGAGCGCCCGTTTTTTTATCTCTGGCCCGGCTCTGATAATCGCTTTTCCCGGTCATCCCCCGGCGCGATTCGTGGTAACGTGATTGCTTTGTTGGAAGCGGCAGGACAAGCAGTGATGGCAACTAAAAAAATTGATACCGCCCTGATCAATGCGGGGCGCAGCAAACGTTATACTCAAGGCTCGGTGAACAGCGTTATTCAGCGCGCCTCATCGCTGGTGTTTGACACGGTCGCGGATAAAAAACGCGCTACCGCCGGTCGCGCTCAGGGCGAACTGTTTTATGGCCGCCGCGGCACCCTGACCCATTTTTCCCTGCAGGAAGCGATGACCGAGCTGGAAAACGGCGCGGGCTGTGCGCTTTATCCCTGCGGCGCGGCGGCGGTGTCCAACGCGATTCTCGCCTTTGTCGAGGCGGGCGATCACCTGCTGATGAGCGGCGCGGTGTATGAGCCGACCCAGGATTTTTGCAGCAAAATCCTCAGTAAGCTGAACGTTACCACCACCTTTTTTGACCACTGCATCGGCAGTGAAATCGCCGAACTGGTGCAGCCCAACACGCGCGTGGTGTTCCTTGAATCCCCCGCCTCGATCACCATGGAAGTGCAGGATGTGCCGTCAATCGTCAAAGCCGTACGCGCCAAAGCGCCGGACGCGGTGATCATGATCGATAATACCTGGGCAGCGGGCGTATTGTTTAACGCGCTGGATCACGGCGTGGATATTTCCATTCAGGCGGGCACCAAATATCTGATTGGTCACAGCGATGCGATGATCGGCACCGCCGTGGCGAATGCGCGCTGCTGGGATCAGCTGCGCGAAAACTCTTACCTGATGGGCCAGATGGTGGATGCCGACACGGCCTATATGGCGAGCCGTGGTCTGCGCACCCTGGGCACGCGCTTACGCCAGCATGAAGAGAGCGCGTTACAGGTGGCGGAGTGGCTGGCGCAGCAGCCTGCGGTTGCCCGTGTTAATCATCCGGCGTTGTCGCAGTGCAAAGGCCATGAATACTGGCGTCGGGATTTTTCCGGCAGCAGCGGCCTCTTTTCCTTTGTTTTGAAAAAGAAATTAAACAACGACCAACTGGCAAATTATCTTGATCGCTTCCATCATTTCAGCATGGCTTATTCGTGGGGCGGCTATGAATCGCTGATTCTCGCCAACCAGCCGGAGGAGCTGGCGGCGATTCGCCCGGCAGGCGGCGTCGATTTTGACGGCACCCTGGTGCGCCTGCATATCGGCCTGGAGCACGTCGAGGATCTGATTGCCGATCTTGCCGCCGGCTTTGATCGACTGGCGCAATAATAAAGCTCAACAAAACCTCAACCACGCGGCCGGAGCGCGAGCAGATCAAGTTTTGCTGCCCTGTTAGCCGCTAAAATAGAAGCCTTGTGACTTGATGGGATAACCAATGGCTGTTTTACATGAGATTGTTCAGGCGCTCTGGCATCAGGACTTTGCCGCGCTGGCCAATCCGGATGTAGTGTGGATCGTTTATGGCGTGATGTTCCTGACGCTGTTCCTGGAAAACGGCCTGCTGCCCGCTTCTTTTTTGCCGGGCGACAGTTTGCTGCTGCTTGCGGGCGCGATGGTGGCAAAAGGCGTGATGGATTTTGTACCGACAATGCTGATTCTGACCGCCGCCGCCAGCCTTGGCTGCTGGCTGAGCTATCTGCAGGGGCGCTGGCTGGGCAATACCAAACTGGTAAAAAGCTGGCTGTTGCATCTTCCGGCGCAATATCATCAGCGCGCCTGGCACCTGTTTAATCGTCACGGCCTGATGGCGCTGCTGGTGGGCCGCTTTCTCGCTTTTGTCCGCACCCTGCTGCCTACCATGGCCGGGATCTCAGGGTTGCAGAATGGCCGCTTCCAGTTCTTCAACTGGCTGAGCGGCCTGCTGTGGGTCACTATTGTGGTGGCCTTTGGCTACGGCATCAGCCAGGTGCCCTTTATCAAGCGTCACGAAGATCAGGTGATGGCGATCCTGATGATTCTGCCGGTGGCGCTGCTGTTTCTGGGTCTGGCGGGCAGCATTATCGTCATCTGGAAAAAACGAAAACAAAAACAGGCCTGACGCCGTGCGTCAGCCCGGCGGTTCAGCCACCGTCTGGCGCACGCGGTTCATCTCTTCCCCCGGCGTCACGCCAAAATAGCGCTTAAACTCGCGCGAAAACTGCGAGGCGCTTTCATAACCCACACGCACCGCCGCCGCGCTCGCCTTCATGCCGTCGTGCAGCATCAGCAGCCGCGCCTGGTGCAGACGATAGCGCTTCAGATACTGTAACGGCGACGTCTGCGTGACCGCCTTGAAGTTATGGTGAAACGCCGACACGCTCATATTCACTTCCGCCGCCAGCGCATCCACGCTCAGGTTATCCGCGTAGTGATTCTCGATACGCCGCAGCGCGCGAGCGATCTGACTGAACTGTGTCTGACGGCTCACCAGCGATAGCAGCGCGCCGCCGCAGGGACCGGTCAGCACGTAATAGATGATTTCACGCACGATTTGCGGCCCCAGCACGCGCGCATTGCGCGGCTGGCCCATTACGTCGAGCAGGCGCTCGGCGGCGCAGAGCATCTCTTCGCTCAGGTAAGCGGAATGGATGCCGGAAGTTTGCGGCTGAGGCTGAAAGGTGTCGTCGTCGCCGATATCCATCAGCAGATCCTGCAGGCGCGCAGCATCCACGCTCAGGCAGATGCCTGCCAGCGGCTGCTCCGGCGTCGCCCAGGTTTCACACTCTACCGGCAGCGGCACGGTAAGCATCAGGTATTTGGTGGCGTCATAATGAAACACGGTGCTGCCAAGGTAGCCGGTTTTACGCCCCTGAAACAAAATGACAATGCCTGGCTGATACATGATCGGCGTGCGCGGATAGTGCTGGCTGGCGTAGATCAGCGAGACGTTATCCACCGCGCACAGCGTATCGTGCCGGGTAGTCATCAGCGCGATCACCTGGTGCGCCAGGCGGCGGCAAAGGGCGTCATGTGGCATAGCGTCATCTCAAAAAATCAGGGAGTAACTATTGTGCCGCCATGCTGTCTTAATCTCTACCCACCTGGAGAAACAGGCAAGAATCACACAGGAATAAGCAGAGCGGACAGCAGGATCTGCGGCTACATTTACATCAGCGAAAAGTTTATTTTCCGGACTTCAACCCAAATCACTGACCAGTCAGGTTCAATGCAGATAAAGGAGCAACCATGGCAGACCAACCAATTATTAAACTGCGTGATGGCAACATGATGCCGCAGCTGGGATTAGGCGTATGGCAGGCCAGCATTGACGATGCGCGTAAGGCGGTACTTAAGGCGCTGGAAGTGGGCTACCGCTCCATCGATACCGCTGCCGCCTACAAAAATGAAGAGGCGATCGGCCAGGCGCTGCAGGAAACTGACGTGCCGCGCGACGAGATCTTTGTCACCACCAAGCTGTGGAATGACGATCAGCAGAACTGGCAGCAGGCGCTGGAAACCAGCCTGGAAAAACTGGAGCTGGATCAGGTGGATCTCTATCTGATGCACTGGCCATGTCCGGCGAAAGATCACTACGTCGAGGCCTGGAAAGGGATGATTGAACTGCAACAGCAGGGCCTGACCAAAAGCATCGGCGTCTGTAACTTTCATGAGAAGCACCTGAAACGCCTGATGGATGAAACGGGCGTGACGCCGGTGGTTAACCAGATCGAGCTGCATCCGATGCTGCAACAGCGCACGCTGCATGCCTGGAACGCAATGCATCAAATCCAGACCGAATCCTGGAGCCCGCTGGCGCAGGGCGGTAAAGGCGTTTTCGATCAGGCAATCATCAAAGAGATGGCGAAGAAATATGGTAAAACTCCGGCACAGATCGTGATTCGCTGGCATCTGGATAGCGGCCTGGTGGTGATCCCGAAATCGGTTACCCCTGCACGCATCGAGGAAAACTTTGCCGTGTTCGACTTCCGTCTGGATAAGACGGAGATCAGCGAGATCGCCAAGCTGGATCAAGGTAATCGTCTGGGGCCGGATCCGGAAGAGTTTAACTGATGAAGTGCGCGGCACCTGCCAGGGAGCCGCGCTGATTGAGGCCGGTGCGGCCTTTTATCCCACCGGCTGCACGAAAAGCTGCCCCGCTGTGCCGCGATCGGCCATCTCCAGACTCTGGCTGTAGTAGACAAAGGGGAAATGCTCCGAGGAACTTTGCGGGAAACTCACCAGCAGCTCCACATCGCCATCGACCCAGACGGTATCTTTCCAGCCGCGATCTTCGCCCATCGGCTGCGCGCCGTTAACGCTTTTGATCAGAAACATCACGCCCTGAATATGCAGCGCCTGCGGGCGATCGGCATGGATGATCCAGCGCTCGAAGGTGCCCTGCTGCACCACCGTATCGATACGGCTCATATCCCAGAGCGCGCCGTTGATCCCAGGCGCACTGTCGCCGAGCCGGAATTCGCGCGTCCGCACGGCGACGCCATCAAGAATCTGATCCGCCAGCAGGCGCATCGGCAGGTTATCGGTCACTAACGGCAGCAGTCCGGTCGGGCGCAGCGTCAGCACCAGGGTCGAGGTCAAAATTGAGGAAGGCTGAAACAGGCCGCGCAGACGATCCATAATGCCTGCCGCCGTGCCTGCGGTGATCGACACCTCATCGCCCTGCGACATATCGATCAGCACTTCGCGTCGTTCGCCTGGCGCCAGCGAAAGCTGCTGTACCGCCATCGGCGCAGGCAAAAAGCCCTGGTCGCTGGCGATCACCGTGAAGGGCCGGTTATCACTCATGCTTAGCTGATAGCGACGCGCATTGGACGCATTCAGCAGGCGCAGACGCACCCAGCCGCGGGAAACCTCGATGTAAGGGTTTCGTACGCCGTTGACCAGCAGTACGTCGCCCAGGAAGCCGCCATCCTGCGGCGGGTCGTAAACCGGCGTGGCGAAGTTATCGAGCCGTTTGTCCTGAATAATCAGCGGAAAATCATCGACGCCGTAGTGTTTGGGTAAAGGTAAGGATTTACTCACCTCATCCTCAACCAGCCACATGCCAGCCAGGCCATTGTAGACGTGCGGCGCCATGCGGTTCGGCGTATTCGCATGATACCAGCAGGTCGATGCGCCCTGACGAATCGGCAGCACCGGCGCCCAGTCGGCGCCGGACGACATCATACGCGGCGCGCCGCCCATCAGCGCGCCCGGCACCTGCAGGCCGCTGACGGTCATCGCTACCGGCTCGTTAAGGCGATTGGTGTAGATCAGCTTAACGTCATCACCACTGTAAACGCGCACGGTGGGACCAAGATAAAGGCCATTGATGCCCCATACCGGCACCTTGTTGTTGTCACCGTTAAATGACCAGTGGCTGCGCTGAAGCGTCAGGAACAGGGGTTGACCGCGGCGGGATTCCAGCAGCGGCGGTACGGGCAGAGGAACATCGCCGCCGCCTTCTGCGGCACGCGCCGCGGAAGGCATAACACCGGCGCTGAGCGCCATACCGGCGGAAAGCTGGATAAATTGACGTCTGCTGAAAGACATAAAACTTCTGACCCTATGAGCATGGCGAGCGAACGCCGTCCATTTTTATTCTGATTTGCTGTGCTGCGGGGCGTGTCGCGGATGCTCACGCCCCTTTTTTGGCTGTGTTAACCGGTCAGATTTTACCGTTTTTCTCGCGCTCGGCGACTTCAGCGTTAAGCTCTTCCAGCTTCGCCGACATCAGCTCGCGACAGTGGGTCGCCAGCTTGCGCACCGAGGCGTTTTCAAACGCTTTGATGTCCACCGGCGGCAGCATCTCTACGATCACTAAACCGTTTTTCAGGCGGTTGAGTTTGATTTTGCCGTGAGTGTTGGAAACCACCACCGGAATAATCGGGACGCCTGCCGCAACCGCCGCATGAAATGCGCCGGTTTTAAACGGCAGCAGACCACGTCCACGGCTGCGCGTGCCTTCCGGGAACATCCAGAAAGAGATGTTCTTCTTTTTGAACTGCTCTACCACGTCGCCAATGGTGCCGTGCGCCTTGGCGCGGTTGTCCCGATCAATCAGCAGATTGCCGGTCAGCCAGTAGAGCGGGCCGAAAAACGGGATCCAGAGCAGGCTTTTTTTCCCTACCGTTACCGTCGGCGGCTGAACAATTTTCGCCGCGGTAATCATGTCGTAATTGTTCTGGTGGTTAGCAATATAGATGGCATTGCCGTAATTTTCCGCCCCCGCAGGCTTACGCAACTCCACCTTGACGCCGCAGATGCCTGACATGGTGCCAAACAGCCGGCCAAACGTAGAAACATGGCGCGGATTACGCGGCGAAAAAAGACACCAGATCGATCCAAACACACAGACCAAAAGCGAAAAGATAATAATGTAAATAGTACGCAAAATTAATAACATAACTTCCTCATTGTGGCATCGCCTGACCCGTGAGCGTACAGCTTTGTTTATTCTTCGCTGGCCACCGCATCCGGCCGGGCTGGCGCATCCAGCTCAACGCG
Organism: Pantoea osteomyelitidis; assembly: GCF_044342975.1. NCBI lineage: Bacteria > Pseudomonadati > Pseudomonadota > Gammaproteobacteria > Enterobacterales > Erwiniaceae > Pantoea > Pantoea osteomyelitidis. The sequence continues at coordinate 195,988 of NZ_JBGFSN010000005.1, read as the reverse complement.
ATCGATACGTTGTAGACCGCGCGGCAGCAGCGTGCCGCGACGTCCGCGTTCGGCGCGGAATTTCTGCAGCTCTTCGCTACGCAATGTCATTTTGCGTTTGCCGACGTGGAGCGTGACGGCGCTGCCCGGCGGCAGAATCAGCAGCCACGCCAGCTTATCCTGACCCGCCGCCGCTTCCGCTGACGGAATAGAGACGATCTTATTGCCTTTGCCTTTCGACATTTGCGGCAGATCGCCCACCGGGAACATCAGCATACGTCCGGCAGCGGTAATCGCCAGCAGCATGTCATCCTCATGATGTACCGCCATCGGCGTCATCACTTTGGCGTTATCAGGCAGCGAGAGCAGCGCTTTACCAGCGCGGTTGCGCGAAATCAGATCGTTAAAGGTACAGATAAAGCCGTAACCGGCATCGGAAGCCATCAGCAGACGCTGCTCTTCCGCCTCCATCAGCACCTGTTCCACCACCGCGCCCGGCGGCGGCGTTAGCTTACCGGTGAGCGGCTCGCCCTGACCACGCGCCGACGGCAGCGAGGTAGGATCCAGCGTATAGCTGCGTCCCGTGGAGTCGATAAAGGCCACCGGCTGGTTACTCTTGCCACGCGCCGCGGCGAGATAGCTGTCGCCCGCTTTGTAGCTCAGCCCGGCAGGATCGATATCGTGGCCTTTGGCGCTGCGCACCCAGCCCATCTGAGAAAGCACGATGGTGACCGGCTCGGAAGGCACCAGCTCGTTTTCGCTCAGCGCTTTCGCCTCTTCGCGTTCGCGCAGTGGTGAACGGCGATCGTCGCCGTAGGCGTTGCTGTCCGCCTGCAGTTCTTTCTTCAGCAAGGTATTCATTTTGCGCTCTGAGGCGAGAATCGCCTGGATCTGGTCGCGCTCTTTCTCCAGCTCGCTCTGCTCGCTGCGAATTTTCACCTCTTCCAGTTTGGCGAGGTGACGCAGTTTCAGCTCCAGAATCGCTTCCGCCTGGGTTTCGCTGATCTCAAAGCGCGACATCAATACCGGCTTCGGCTCATCTTCGCTGCGGATGATGTGGATCACTTCATCAATATTCAGAAAAGCGATCAGCAAGCCTTGCAGGATATGCAGACGACGCAGCACCTTCTCAAGACGGTAGTTAAGGCGGCGGCGCACGGTATCGCGACGGAACACCAGCCATTCGGAGAGGATTTCCAGCAGGTTTTTCACCGCCGGACGGTTATCCAGTCCGATCATGTTCAGGTTAACGCGATAGCTCTTTTCAAGATCGGTGGTGGCGAACAGGTGGTTCATCACCTGATCAAGATCGACACGGTTGGAACGCGGCACAATCACCAGACGCGTGGGGTTTTCGTGATCCGACTCGTCGCGCAGATCTTCAACCATCGGCAGCTTTTTATTGCGCATTTGCGCCGCGATCTGCTCCAGCACGCGCGCGCCGGAGACCTGATGCGGCAACGCGGTGATTACCGCCTCGCCATCCTCTTTCTTCCATACCGCGCGTTGGCGGATGGATCCACGGCCGTTCTGGTAGATTTTGCGGATTTCCTCGCGCGGCGTGATGATCTCCGCCTCGGTGGGGAAATCGGGTCCCTGCACGATATCCAGCAGCATTTCCAGCGTGGTTTTTGGATTGTCGATCAGCGTTATCGCCGCCTGCGCCACTTCACGCAGGTTGTGCGGCGGAATATCGGTCGCCATGCCTACCGCAATGCCGGTGGTGCCGTTCAGCAGAATGTTCGGCAGGCGTGCAGGCAGCATCTTCGGCTCCTGCAAGGTGCCGTCGAAGTTAGGCGCAAAATCCACCGTGCCCTGGCCCAGCTCGCTGAGCAGTACTTCGGCATATTTGGACAGGCGCGATTCGGTGTAGCGCATCGCGGCGAAAGATTTCGGATCGTCCGGGGCGCCCCAGTTGCCCTGCCCGTCGACCAGCGGATAACGATAGGAAAAGGGCTGCGCCATTAACACCATCGCTTCGTAACAGGCGCTGTCGCCGTGCGGATGATATTTACCCAGCACGTCACCCACGGTACGCGCCGACTTTTTAAATTTGGCGCTGGCGTTCAAACCCAGCTCGGACATGGCGTAGACAATACGGCGCTGCACCGGCTTCAGGCCGTCGCCGATATAGGGCAGCGCCCTGTCCATGATGACGTACATGGAGTAGTTCAGGTACGCGTTTTCAGTAAATTTGTGCAGGGCAAGACGCTCTGCACCATCCTGCGTCAATTCACTCATTAAGCTTGCTTCCTCACATCGTAGCCCGCCGCAGCGGAACACCGGCGATCGTTTGGCGAGGATAGTACCTTATTCGCCGCGGTTAGTCACAGGGGAGCCTGCAGGTGACGGCCCCTTCACCGCAGGTGGCAGGACGGACAAACAACAACGGCTTGCCTCTGAGGTTTTCTTTTTCACTTTTTTCAGCAAGCGAGCCTGATTGTTGCGTTTGCAGCAAAAGTATTGTGACCAAAGCCGTATTTTTCCCCGTTCCGTCATCAGGTAAACTGGCGTTATTCTTTGATACGGGAGCTGAATAAATGAGCAAAATTTTGATTATCGACGGCGGCAAGGCCTTCGCCCATTCCAAAGGCGAGCTGAACCATACCATGACCAACGTGGCAACCACCTGGCTGCGCGATCAGGGTCATGAGGTTGCGGTAACTGAAGTCGATAAAGGCTACGTCGTCGCCGATGAGGTGCAGAAATACCTCGACAGCGACGTCGTGATCTATCAGATGCCGGGCTGGTGGATGGGCGAACCCTGGATCGTAAAAAAATATATCGATGAAGTCTTCACCGAAGGTCACGGTTCACTTTACGCCAGCGATGGCCGTACGCGCGCCGATGCCGCTAAAAAATATGGTTCCGGCGGTCTGATCCAGGGCAAAAAATATATGCTTTCCCTGACCTGGAACGCGCCGCTGGAAGCCTTTACCGATCCGGAGCAGTTCTTTGAAGGCGTTGGCGTTGACGGGCTTTATCTCCATTTCCACAAGGCGAATCAGTTCCTTGGCATGGAAGCACTGCCGACCTTTATCTGTAACGACGTCATCAAACAGCCGGATATTCCGCGCGATATCGAGCGTTATCGGACTCATCTCAGCCAGATCTTTGCTTAACTGTATATAGCTAAAAAAAGGAACAAGGCTATGTTGACCGTGGTTGCTGAGATTTGCATTAAACCGGGCCATCGCGATCGGGTGCTGGCGGCGATTCAAAAGCTTACCCCCGTGGTGCTGCAGGAAGAGGGTTGCGGTCAGTATGACGCGCTGGTAGACCATCAGGCGCAGATGCCATGGAAACACAACTCGCCAGATTCCATTTTTATGCTGGAACAGTGGGAATCGCTGCGTCATCTGGAGCAGCATCAGCAGATGCCGCATATGGAGGCGCATCGCGCAGCGATTAAAGATGATGTGGTTGATGTGAAAATCCTGGTACTGGAACCCACCCACGGGTAACAGGCTGAATGACTCCCCCGCATTCGGGGGAATGATTTCGCTCAGGCTCAGAAAAGCTTCTGCTCCTCAATCTTGTCCCGCAGGAAATCCAGAAAACAGGTGATGCGCGCCGCCAGCGTCGAATTGCTGTAGTAGACCGCATGCACCGGCAAACGGGTATCACGCGTTTCACTTTCCAGTACCTGAACCAGCCTGCCGCTGGCCATATCGCTCTCGCTGACAAAGTCGGAAATCCGCGCAATGCCCTGTCCCGCCAACGCCAGCTGCCGGATGGTTTCGCCGCTGGACGCGCCGATGGTGGGCTTGATCTGCAGCAGCTGTCCCTCTTTTTCCCATACCGGCCAGCGGTTATGCACGTCGGAATTGCTGAATCCGATCAGACGATGCTGCGATAACGCAGCCACGCTCTGCGGCTCGCCATATTTCGCCAGATAGGTCGGACTTGCCAGCAGACGCAGCCGACTGTGGCCGAGCATACGTGCCCGGATGGTGGAATCCCGCAGCTCGCCGATGCGGATCGCAATATCGGTTTGCTGCTCCAGCAGATCGATAACGATGTCGTCGGTATTCAGTTCAAGCTGAACAAGGGGATAGCGCGTGCTGAACTCCTCCACCAGCGGCACAATGACATGCAGCATAAAGGGCGTGGCGGCGTTAATACGCAGACGGCCTGCCGGGGTTTCACGGCGCTGAGCGATTTGCTCTTCGGCCTGCTCCACCGAGGCGAGGATTTTGCGCGCGTGCGTCAGAAAGATCTGCCCCTCTTCGGTGAGCGCCAGACGTCGCGTAGTGCGGTGCAACAAGGTGGTTTGCAGCTTGCTTTCCAGTCGGCTCAGCGCCCGGCTGATGCCGGAGCTGGTTTGTTCCAGTTGCTCCGCCGCGGCGGTAATCGATCCGGTATCCACCACCACGACCCAGGCGCGCAGCTCTTCAAGCGTAATCTTCACCCGTCTCTTTTCCTGTGACGAAAAGGGACGCCGCAGCGTCCCTGTTATTACACGTCGATATCGGCCATATCGCCTTTTTCCTGCAGCCAGTTGCGGCGATCTTCCGAGCGCTTTTTGGCCAGCAGCATATCCATCATACGTAGCGTCTGATCAACGTCTTCGTCGTCAATGGTAAGCTGTACCAGACGGCGCGTATTGGGATCGAGGGTGGTTTCGCGCAGCTGCAGCGGGTTCATCTCGCCCAGCCCTTTAAAACGCTGCACGTTAGGCTTGCCTTTTTTGCGCTTCAGCTGCTCCAGCACGCCCTCTTTCTCATCTTCATCCAGCGCATACCATACCTCTTTGCCGAGATCGATGCGATAGAGCGGCGGCATCGCCACGTAGACGTGGCCGCCTTTCACCAGCGAGCGGAAATGCTTTACAAACAGCGCGCAGAGCAAGGTGGCGATATGCAGGCCATCGGAATCCGCATCCGCCAGAATGCAGATTTTACCGTAGCGCAGCTGGCTGAGATCTTCGCTGTCGGGATCGATGCCGATCGCCACAGAGATATCATGTACTTCCTGCGAGGCGAGTACCTCATCTGAGGAGACTTCCCAGGTATTCAGGATTTTGCCTTTCAGCGGCATGATCGCCTGGTATTCACGGTCGCGCGCCTGTTTGGCTGAGCCGCCCGCCGAATCCCCTTCCACCAGGAACAGCTCGGTTTTATTCAGATCCTGCGCGGTGCAGTCTGCCAGCTTGCCGGGCAACGCCGGTCCGCTGGTCAGCTTTTTACGCACCACCTTTTTCGCCGCGCGCATACGACGTTGGGCGCTGGAAATCGCCAGCTCCGCCAGCTGTTCCGCCGCCTGCACGTTCTGGTTGAGCCACAGGCTGAAGGCGTCTTTTACCACTGCGGAAACAAAGGCCGCGCACTGACGCGACGATAAGCGTTCTTTGGTCTGGCCCGCAAACTGCGGATCCTGCATTTTTACCGAGAGCACATAGGCGCAGCGATCCCAGATATCTTCTGCCGAGAGCTTCACGCCGCGCGGCAGGATATTGCGGTATTCGCAGAACTCACGCATCGCGTCCAGCAGGCCCTGGCGCAAACCGTTAACGTGCGTGCCGCCCTGCATGGTGGGGATCAGGTTAACGTAGCTCTCCGTTAGCAGCTCGCCGCCTTCCGGCAGCCAGAGCAATGCCCAGTCCACCGCCTCCACATCACCGGCAAAGCTGCCGACAAAGGGTTTTTCCGGCAGCGTCGGCAGGCCATTTACCGCCTCGCAAAGATAGTCGGTCAGACCATCTTCATAGAGCCAGCGCTGCTCGGTGTTGTTGACCTTATCCTTAAACACAATCTCCACGCCAGGGCAAAGCACCGCTTTGGCTTTTAACAGATGCGTCAGGCGTGAAATGGAGAAGCGCGGGCTGTCGAAGAACGAGACATCTGGCCAGAAGTGGACCCGCGTACCGGTATTGCGTTTGCTGACGCTGCCGGTAACGGTGAGATCCTGCACCTTCTCGCCATTTTCAAAGGCGATATCGTAAACTTCGCCGTTGCGGCGCACCGTGACCTCAACGCGTTTCGACAGGGCGTTGACCACGGAAATACCGACGCCGTGCAGGCCGCCGGAGAACTGATAGTTTTTATTGGAGAACTTACCGCCAGCGTGCAGACGGCACAGGATCAGTTCAACCGCAGGCACGCCCTCTTCCGGATGGATATCTACCGGCATGCCGCGCCCGTCGTCGATTACTTCCAGCGACTGATCCGCGTGCAGGATCACTTCCACACGTTTTGCGTGCCCGGCCAGCGCCTCATCGACGCTGTTATCTATCACTTCCTGTCCCAGATGGTTGGGACGCGAAGTATCAGTGTACATGCCCGGACGACGACGTACGGGCTCGAGGCCAGTAAGAACCTCAATGGCATCCGCGTTATAGCTTGATTGAGTCATCGTAACTGTCTGATTTGAAGTTTGATAATAGTCGCGACTCCCGCCGCGCTCAGACGTGATTCAGACCAAGGAAGTCGAGAATCGGCGGGAAATAGCGTTCGAATCCGATAAAGGCATGATTGCCGCCCTCTTCTACCGTCTGGCGACAGGAACTGTAATAATCGAGCGCCTGACGGTAATCGAGCACTTCATCGCCGGTTTGTTGCAGCAGCCAGAGTAAATCAGGCGCTTCCAGCGGCTCAATCTGCATCACTTTCAGATCGTAAATGTGGCGTGACTCTAACACATATTGCTGACCGGTGTATGGATTCTGATTTGTCCCCAGGTAATCCGCCAGCAACTCAAAGGGGCGCACCGCCGGGTTCACCACCACCGCCGGCACCATAAAACATTGCGACAGCCAGGTGGCGTAGTAGCCGCCCAGCGAGGAGCCGATCAGGCCCAGCGGCTCGCCCGCACGCTGAAGCACCAGCTCTTCCAGCAGCAGAGCGGCATCAGCCGGAAAGGCGGGCAGCTGCGGCACAATCATCTCAATTTGCGGGCGCGTTTCAGCCAGCCAGCGCTGAAACAGCGTCGCTTTGGCCGACTGCGGCGAACTGTTGAAACCGTGCAGATAGAGCAACGCCGCCATGAGTTAATAGCCTTCAGCGTCAAGATCGGGACAGAATGCCCGCGTTTGCAGGCGATTCACTTCGGTAAAGACCCTGCCATCTGTTTCCAGCTCCAGCCAGCGCCAGCCGGGGGCCACGCTGTCAATGGTAAAGCCGGTGCAGTGCGGCTTGAACTGCACGCAGGTGGAGGGCGTGGCCAGAATCCGACGTCCTTGCCACTCGATATCCATCTCCTGATGGATATGGCCGCAAATTAACGTCTTTGCCAGCGGATAGCGCTCCAGCACCGCGTCCAGCTGATGCGGATTGCGCAGGCTGTGCTGATCGAGCCAGGTGCAGCCTGATGCCTGAGGATGGTGATGCAGCAACACCAGCGTGTGCCGCTCCGGCGCCAGCGCCAGGGTTTTCTCCAGCCATTCGAGCTGATATTCGCTCAGCATGCCGTGCGGCACGCCGAAAACCTGGCTGTCCAGCAGCACCAGTTGCCACTGTTCGCCAAGGAAAACGTGTTTGGCGTCGGCGATTTTCGCTTTGGCTAAGGTATCAAACATCGCAGGCTGAAAATCGTGATTGCCGGGCAGCCAGACGCAGGGCGCCGGCAGGCGTGAAATCCCCTCAGCAAAATGCTGATACGCTTCGATTGAGTGATCCTGAGCTAAGTCTCCGGTCGCGATGATAAGATCATACTCGCGCTGCTGAGCCGCAATGGCCTGCAGCACCGCGTCATAACTCGCCCAGGTATTTACGCCCAGCAGCGATTCATCTTTACCCGCGAAAAGGTGGGTATCTGTAATCTGTAAGATCCTGATTTTGGACCCATTCGCCACAGGAAGAGTTAGCAGGCTATCCAAAGCGTTTCCTTAATCTCCACGCCGTTTCACACGTTTTACGCTATCAGCAGACCGGTACCGCCATGGCTCCATGCGCCAGGCAGTAGCGCAACCAGTCAGCGAGAAACTGATTAATCTGATGTTTCTCATCGCGCTGATGCAATTTTTTATTGGGGTAATCATAACGCGCTTTAAAGCGATAGATCTGCTGTGTTGAACACACTTCAGCGACCATCGCATCGTGATATAACCTGACCGACATCGAAGGCAGGCTCCAGTAACTGACGGCAGGCGCAACCTGTCGAATCTCCACCAACGTGGTGTAACGGGTAGACTCTTCGATCGTCAATTGATAGCTGGCGCCATTCACCTGATAAGTCACCGATGCGCCCGCTTCGTCGCTGCGCGGCAGCAGGCGGCGTAGTTGGGCAAAATTGGTTTCGCACAGCCGCATCATCTCGGGGAAATCAGGGGTATAGCGCTGTCTCATGTTATCTTCCACTCTTCTCGTAATTTCGCATGGTGCAACGCTAACCATTGCAGGGCAATGACAGACGCCGCGTTGTCAATTATTCCCTCCTCAACCCAGCGGTAAGCCTGCTCCCGGCTGACCACATGGACAAGAATATCCTCATTCTCTTCCTCCAGCCCGTGGTATCCCTCTGCCAGGCTGGCATCCACTTCCCCGACCAGTACCGACAGGCGCTCGGTGGTGCCGCCCGGACTGGCCAGATAATTTATCACAGATTTAACACGGCCTACCGACAGGCCCGCCTCCTCCACCGCCTCACGGCGCACCACCTCTTCCACGCTCTCGCCAGGCTCGATAATGCCCGCCACCAGTTCCAGCAGCCAGGGGGTACGGCTGGTGTCATAGGCCGGGATGCGGATCTGTTCGATCAGCACCACTTCATCGCGCAGGGGATCATAGGGTAGCAGCACGGCGGCGTGCCCGCGCTCAAAAACTTCGCGCTGCACTTCACCGCTCATTTCGCCATTAAAAAGACGATGGCGAAAGCGATAGCGAACAAGCGAAAAAAAACCGTCGTAAAGTGTTTCGCGTGCAATAATTTCTACATCGTTTTTTGTGAAAGTCACAGGAGATTTTTTCTCGCCCGTCATCGTCTGACTCCTTATGCAGATTGGGATGGAGCTAAGAAAAGCCAACCCTCTTACTCCATCTGAGTGGTTCTTTCTGAAATATTTGCGTAAATTAGGGGCAGAAGGCACGTTCAGCCAACTTATCTGGCAGTCGTACTCTGCTAGAATCGGCGATTATTTTTTGGCTTATCGGCAGCGCTACCCTAGCTATTTTGCTGCAACACAAGGAATGCAAATGAAAAAACTGCTCCCATTCGTTATTGGACTGAGCCTGGGCGCTTTCAGCTTCGCCAGTCAGGCAGAGAATCTGGTTCAGGTCTACCAGCAGGCTCGCCTGAGCAACCCTGACTTACGCAGCTCCGCTGCCGATCGCGATGCCGCGTTCGAAAAGATCAATGAAGCTCGCAGTCCTTTGTTGCCGCAGCTGGGTTTGGGCGCAGATTATGCATATAACGGCGGCTATCGCGACAGCAGCGGTATTCACTCCAACACGACCAGCGCCTCACTGCAACTGACGCAGACCATTTTTGATATGTCGAGATGGCGCGCCCTGACGCTGCAGGAAAAAACCGCCGGCATCCAGGATGTCTCCTATCAGGTTGCCCAGCAGAATCTGATCCTGAACACCGCTACCGCTTATTTTAACGTACTGAACGCGATCGATACGCTTTCTTACTACGAAGCGCAAAAACAATCTATTTATCGTCAGCTGGATCAGACCACTCAGCGCTTTAACGTTGGCCTGGTCGCCATCACCGACGTGCAAAACGCGCGCGCGCAGTATGACGCCGTGCTGGCGAATGAAGTCACGGCACGTAATACCCTTGATAACCAGGTTGAAACGCTGCGCCAGATTACCGGCAATGCTTATCTCTCGCTGGCGTCGCTCAATATCGATCGCTTCCAGACCACTAAGCCGTCGCCGGTCAATACCCTGTTAAAAGAGGCGGAAAGCCGCAACCTGAGCCTGCTCTCGGCGCGTTTGTCGCAGGATCTGGCGCGCGAACAGATTCGCTATGCTGAAACCGGCCATATGCCTACGCTGGATCTTACCGCGTCTACCGGTCTTTCCAATACCAAATATGGCGGCAGCCGCGCTAACCAGGGCACCACCAACGATGCTATCTCTGGTTCCAACCAGGTGGGTCTGAGCTTTTCTCTGCCCCTCTACAGCGGCGGTAGTGTGACTTCGCAGGTGAAACAGGCGCAGTACAGCTTTGTCAGCGCCAGCGAACAGTTAGAAAGCGCGCATCGCTCTGCTGTGCAGACCGTTCGCTCCTCCTTTAACAACGTGAACGCTTCTATCAGCAGCATCGAGGCCTTCAGGCAGGCGGTCGTTTCCGCGCAAAGCTCGCTGGAAGCCACCGAAGCGGGTTATCAGGTCGGCACCCGTACCATTGTTGATGTGCTGGACGCCACCACTACGCTCTACAGCGCGAAGCAGCAGCTGTCGGATGCGCGCTACAGCTATCTGATTAATCAGCTGAATATCAAATATGCGCTCGGCACTCTGAATGAACAGGACCTGGCGACGCTTAACGCTCAGCTGGGCAAAGAGATCCCGACCTCGCCGGAAAGCGTTGCGCCGGAGAATCCGCAGCAGGACTCCCGTGCCGACAACGGCCCGAGCGCGAATGCCGGCATGTCGCCCGCCGCCGCGCGTCCTGCCGCCGCGCGCAGCACCAGCAATCCATTCAGCCATTAATGCTTTCAGGGGCCCGTTTGCGGCCCCTTTCCCAATCAAACGTATAGCAACGTAAATATCCCTTAACGTTCAGCCCCTCAGCTTCATTTTTCACCACTCATCCCCTATCCTAAGCGCTACCTTTGGGCACAGGATCACGATAATGAAACGGACTAAAAATATTCGTCATGCCGCCTTTCGCAAGAGCTGGCAGGCAAGACATTTAACCCCGGTCGCTTTCGCCATTTCGGCGGTATTTATGCTGGCTGGCTGCGAACAAAATGATGAAACCGTTGCGCTCTATCAGAATGCGGATGATTGCTCGAAAGCGAATCCCGATCAAAGCGCGCAATGCACCACTGCGTATAACAATGCGCTGAAAGAAGCGGAGCGCACCGCGCCGAAATATGCCAGTAAAGAGGATTGCGTGGCGGAGTTCGGGGAAAATCAGTGTCAGCAAGCGCCCGCGCAGGCAGGCACTCAGGCTGAGCCTCAGCAGAGCGGCAGTTTCTGGATGCCGCTGATGGCCGGTTACATGATGGGACGTTTGATGGGTGGCGGAGCGGGCTTTGCCCAGCAGCCGCTGTTCTCGCCCAGAACGCCGAACAGCCCGGCGAACGGCCAGTTTGTCGATGCGTCCGGTCGTAATTATGGCAATGCCGCTTCTGGCCGTACCATGACGGTGCCGAAAACCGCGCTGGCGCCAAAACCGGCCACCACGACCACCGTAACCCGCGGCGGTTTTGGTGAAACCGTCGCAAAACAGAACAGCATGCAGCGCAGCAGCGCCACCGGCACCAGCAGCCGTTCGTTTGGAGGCTAACCCACCCTTATGCAACGCATTGCCATTACAGAACGACCAGGCTGGCGCGAAAAAGCCACCGAATACGGCTTCCGTTTTCATACCATGCATGGCGAGCCCTACTGGTGTGAGGATGCTTATTATCAGTTCACTCTTGCGCAAATCGAGAAGCTGGAGGCGACCACGGCCGAGCTGCATCAGATGTGCCTTGATGTGGTGGAGAAAGTGGTGAAAAGCGAGGAGCTGCTGACCCGGTTCCGCATTCCCAAACACACCTGGGATTTTGTTCGCGACTCCTGGAAACTGAGCCAGCCTTCCCTCTACTCCCGCCTCGATCTCGCCTGGGATGGCAAAGGCGATGCTAAGCTGCTGGAGAATAATGCCGATACGCCCACCTCGCTCTACGAAGCGGCGTTTTTTCAATGGATCTGGCTGGAAGATCAGCTGAATGCCGGCCAGCTTCCGGCAGGCAGCGATCAATTTAACAGTTTGCAGGAGAAGCTGATTGAGCGTTTCGCGGCGCTTCATCAGCAGCACGGCTTTAACTGGCTGCATTTCGCCTGCTGCCGCGACACAGAAGAAGATCGCGGCACGGTGCAGTACCTTCAGGATTGCGCCACCGAAGCGGGCTTGCCGAGCGAGTTTCTTTATATCGATGAGATCGGTTTGGGAGAGAAAGGTCAGTTTACCGATGTCAACGATCAGGTAATCAGCAATCTCTTCAAGCTCTATCCGTGGGAATTCATGCTGCGCGAGATATTTTCGACCAAGCTGGCGGATGCCGGCGTGCGCTGGCTGGAGCCTGCCTGGAAGAGCATTCTGTCGAATAAGGCTTTGCTGCCGATGCTGTGGCAGATGTTTCCCAACCATCCCAATTTGCTGCCGTCTTATTTTGCTGACGATAACGTGCCATCAATGGATAAATATGTGGTGAAGCCGCTCTTCTCGCGTGAAGGCGCTAACATTCGCATTATCGAAAACGGTAAAGAGATTGCCCGCGTCGACGGTCCCTATGGCGAAGAAGGCATGATCGTGCAGCAGTTTTATCCACTGCCGAAATTCGGCGACAGCTATACCCTGATCGGCAGCTGGTTGATTGACGATCAGCCCGCTGGCATCGGACTCCGCGAGGATCGCGATTTGATTACTCAGGATCTGTCGCGCTTTTATCCGCACGCTTTTATCGAGTAATCATCAGGCCGCAATTTGCGGCCTTTTTTACGCCGCGCCGTTAGCCAACCCGCACTGACAGCATACTGATAGCGCTCATCTCTACGCCATCGACGGGGATCGTCACCGCCTCGTCAGGCTGGCGCGAGCCCAGCACATAAAGTAGCGGCAGATAATGCTCTGGCGTAGGATTTGCGAGCTTTGCATGCTCATGTTGCATAAAGCTCACCAGCGGATGCGCTTCAGCTTCCCCCTGAAAGTTCAGGTTTTCACGAACAAATTCATTGAATGAATTGGCCCATGGCCAGGCCTCTTCACCGCCCTGCCAGCGCAACATACGCAGGTTATGCACTACGTTGCCGCTGGCGACAATCATTACGCCACAATCGCGCAACGCCGCCAGCTTGTGTCCCAGTTCATAATGCCAGGCGGCTGATTTGGTGCTGTCAACGCTGAGCTGCACTACCGGGATATCCGCATCCGGGTACATCTTGATTAACACTCCCCATGAGCCGTGATCGAATCCCCATTCCTGATCAAGATGCACCGCAACCGGCGCCAGCAGCTCGGCAATTTCCTGAGCCAGCTCCGGCGAGCCGGGCGCCGGATAATACGTATCATAAAGCGCCTGTGGGAAGCCGCCAAAATCATGAATAGTACGCGGGTTATTCATTGCCGTTACCGCCGTACCGCGCGTATACCAGTGTGCGGAAACCGCCACAATGGCGCGTGGACGCGGTAAGGTTTTACCCAGTTTACGCCAGGCCTGAGTATAACGGTTCTCTTCCAGCGCATTCATCGGGCTGCCATGACCCAGAAACAGCGCAGGCATACGAATTTCACTCATGAGACTTTCCCGGACCAGTAAGTTGTTTTGATGACGGCTACGATACGCCGTTTAGCGACCGGAATAACTCTGATAAGCATGATGATCATCGTCAGAAAATTTGAATAAAAAAACAGCGACATTTCTTTACGTAACAAAACTTTATTTTTTGTAAGGGCAAAGGTAAGTTAACCAGGAATCATTATCATCAAGGAGATGAGCATGTCAGTGCCGTTGCTTTTGACCATTCTGGCTGGCGGAGCCACTTTTGTTGGGGCCGTCGTCGGGGTGATGGGACAAAAGCCGTCCAATCGCGTGCTGGCTTTCGCCCTGGGCTTCGCCGCAGGCATTATGTTGCTTATCTCTCTGATGGAAATGCTGCCTGTGGCTCTGCATACTCCTGGGATGTCACCGGTGTTAGGGTACGGCATGTTTATGTTGGGTCTGCTGGGCTATTTTGCATTGGACCGTATGCTGCCGCATCAGCACCCGCAGGATTTGATGGCGATTAATCGCCGCCCCGCCAACCTCAGACGCACCGCCATGTTGTTGACGCTTGGCATCAGCCTGCACAATTTTCCGGAGGGCGTCGCCACCTTTGTTACCGCCAGCAGCGATATGGATTTGGGGCTGGGCATCGCCCTGGCTGTTGCCATTCATAATATTCCTGAAGGTCTGGCGGTAGCCGGTCCCATGTATGCGGCCACCGGCTCAAAGATGAAGGCGATATTCTGGGCCTGCGCCTCCGGGATGGCGGAAATTATCGGCGGCATTACCGCCTTTATGCTGTTTGGTCCGATGGTGTCGCCCGTGGTCATCGCTGCGGTAATGGCGGCTGTCGCCGGGATTATGGTGGCGCTCTCGGTTGATGAGCTGATGCCGCTGGCGCGTGAAATCGATCCCCACAACAATCCCAGTTATGGCGTACTGTGCGGTATGACGGTGATGGGCCTGAGCCTGACGCTGCTGCAAAGCAGCGGTATCAGCTAGTGGCACCGGTAAATCAGCGACATAAAAAAAGCCGGGATTTTCCGGCTTTTTCGTTGTTCAGGCCAGGATCAGCTCGCCTGACGCGTCTCGCGTTCACGACGATACGCCACCAAATCTTCGATGGTGACAACCGGCATATCATGCTGTTTCGCAAAGACGATCGCTTCAGGCGCGTGCGCCATAGAACCGTCATCATTGGTCAGTTCGCAGAGCACGCCAGCCGGTTTGAAGCCTGCCAGCGTAACCAGATCGATAGTCGCTTCGGTGTGGCCGCCGCGCGTCAGCACGCCGCCATCCTGCGCGCGCAGCGGGAAAACGTGGCCCGGACGATTCAGGTCGCTGGGTTTGGCGTTATCAGCAATGGCGGTACGAATAGTGGTAAGACGATCTTTAGCGGAAACGCCGGTGGTAACCCCCTGCGCCGCTTCAATGGTCACCGTAAAACCGGTGCCGTATGAGCTGGTGTTGTTCTCTACCATCATCGGCAGCTCAAGCTGCTGACGACGCGCGTCGGTCAGGCACAGGCAAACAATGCCGCTGCCGTGACGAATAGTCAGCGCCATCTGCTCTACGGTCATGGTTTCGGCGGCGAAAATCATATCGCCTTCATTTTCACGATTTTCGTCATCAAGCACCATTACGCCGCGGCCGTCCCGCAGCGCCGCAACGGCGCGTTCCACACGCTGTTCCGGCGTGCCAAATTCAGAAAGAAGCGTCTGATTCATGGTAAAAACCTTATGTAAGAATATGAGTTACCAGAATCAGGGCGAACTTAGGAGTGACGTCAAAAAGACATGGCAATAACGTGAAGCAGGCATAGCCCGACTGATGTCGTTACCCTCTCCCATCCGGACTTTAACCGTCGGCCCCGGAATTACACCGGATCTGCTGACCTTCAAACCTGAGGATCTGAAGCGCTCGCGGGCTTTCAGCAACGCTGATTTACCGCCGGTGGGGAATTTCGCCCCGCCCTGAGAATAAGCAAAATCACTATAACGCCAAAAAACCGGGCGGGCAATCGACAAAACCGCAAAAGCTTTTGCATTTCCTGCGTTGACGATTTGAGGTTTAACCTTTTCATTTCTGGCATTACACTTAATGCATATTTTGACAAAAGAGACGCTGCCGTCGGCAACCCGCAAACAGGAAATCACCATGATCGACACGAAAAAAATTGAACAACTTGCGCGTCAGGTGCATGAGGCCATGCCAAAAGGAATTCGTGAATTTGGCGATGACGTCGAAAAGAAAATTCGCCAGGTGCTACAGGCGCAGCTTACCCGCATGGATTTGGTAAACCGCGAAGAGTTTGATGTGCAGACGCAGGTTTTGCTGCGCACCCGTGAGAAGCTGGCCGCGCTGGAGCAGCGTCTGGCGCAGTTAGAGAACAACGCGACGGTTAACAGCGTGACCCCCGCCGCCAGCGTGCCGCAGGAAGTGATCAAAACGGAAGATCCGCAGTAAATCCCGGATCTGCCGTTTTTGCGGGAGCCTGGCTCCCGCACAGCTTTTAGCTTTTCGCGCCGCGAATGGTTTTGATGATATTGGTCGTTGAGATGCCATCTTCGAAGTTAAGCACCATCACCTCGCCGCCGTTCGCCCACACCTCCTTGCTGCCCGCGATATCTTCCGGTCGGTAATCGCCGCCTTTTACCAGCAGATCCGGCAGAACGTCAGCGATCAGACGCTGCGGCGTATCCTCTTCGAATGAAACCACCCAATCCACCGCTTCCAGCGCGCCCAGCACGATCATGCGGTTAACCAGCGGGTTCACCGGACGCGTTTCGCCTTTCAGACGTTTGGTGGAAGCATCGCTGTTAACCGCCACGATCAGACGATCGCCCAGCTTGCGCGCATTGGCCAGATAGGAGACGTGTCCGGCGTGCAGAATGTCGAAAACGCCGTTGGTCATCACCACCTTCTCACCGCGCCTGCGCGCCAGCGCCACCGCCTCTTTAAGCTGCACTTCGTTCATCACGCCAAAACCGCTTTCCGGACGGGCATGAATCGCGTTTTCCAGCTCTACCGGGCTGACGGTTGAGGTCCCGAGTTTTCCGACCACCACGCCTGCGGCGGCGTTAGCGAGGAAGCAGGCCTCTTCCAGAGAATTGCCCGCCGCCAGCGCAGCGGCCAGCACGCCAATCACCGTATCGCCGGCGCCGGTAACGTCATAAACTTCCTGCGCAAGGGTCGGCAGATGCAGCGGCGCTTTGCCTGGCTGCAACAGCGTCATGCCATTCTCCGAGCGTGTAATCAGCAAAGCGGAGAGTTGGTAATCCGTCACCAGCTGCATGCCGCGGGTCACAATCTCTTCTTCGCTCTTGCATTTTCCGGCAACGGCTTCAAATTCAGAGAGGTTTGGCGTCAGCAGCGTGGCGCCGCGATAACGAGCGAAATCGGTGCCTTTCGGATCGATCAACACCGGCACGCCGGCATCCCGCGCCAGCTGAATCATCGCCTGAACGCTGGTCAGCGCCCCTTTCGCATAGTCGGAAAGCACCAGCGCCCCTGAGGCCGCCAGCGACTGGCGGATACGCTGATGAATCGGCTCCGGGTCAACATTGTCGAAGCCCTCTTCAAAGTCGAGGCGAATCAGCTGCTGGTTGCGGGAAAGCACGCGCAGTTTGGTAATCGTGGGATGGGTTTTGATGGCGACAAAATCACAGTTAACCTTAACGTCATTCAGCCGCGCATTCAGTACGCGCGCCGCATCATCCTCGCCGGTCAGTCCAATCAAACGTGAAGCTGCCCCCAGCGCCGCAATGTTCATTGCCACGTTGGCTGCACCGCCCGGCCGCTCCTCCACCGTATCCACTTTCACCACCGGCACCGGGGCCTCAGGGGAAATACGGCTCGTGGGGCCATACCAGTAGCGATCCAACATCACGTCGCCGACAACCAGCACTGCGGCGCGGTCGAATTCGGGCAGTGTTACTTTCATTCCAGACACTCCAGACTGCAGTAAAAATAGTGCGCGGATAATAGCACAGAAGCCTGCTGTGCCATCTGTTCCGCATCCGGACTGGCGGCGTTAAGCCAGCCAGCGCCGCCAGCTTTCGCGAACGCTCTCACGTTCCGCCATAAACGCCTCAGGCGCCACATGCCCCGGCAATTCCTGCAGGGCAAGATGGTGCAGCGCATCACGCAGCGTGACGTAAGCCTGAGTTAGCGCCTGCGCTTCCGGCTGCGGCATAATTTTATGCTTTGCCATCAGCTCAAAGATGCGCACGTTATCAGACCAGCGCGTCAGAGCGGGCTGCTCAGCGGCGTAGCGTAAGACAAGATATTGCGCGATGAATTCAATATCGGTGATGCCGCCTTCGTCGGTCTTAATCTCCCAGCGCCCTTTATGTTTGTTGCTGAGATGGGCGCGCATCTTTTCGCGCATTTCGCGCACGTCCGTTTGCAGTTGCGCCGCTTCACGCGGCAGGCAAAGCACGCCGCGACGGATAGCATCAAAACGCTGACACAACGTCGGCTCGCCGAACACAATGCGCGCGCGCACCAGCGCCTGATGTTCCCAGGTCCAGGCCTCATTGCGCTGATAGTCGTCGAACGCGTCAAAGGTACTCACCAGCATGCCCGCCGCGCCCGAGGGGCGCAGTCGCGCATCTACTTCATAGAGAATTCCTGACGAGGTGCGCGTACTGAACAGATGCATCACGCGTTGCGCCAGTCGCAGGTAAAATTGACGACCGTCAATGCTGCGATCGCCCTGTGTCACCGCATCGGCAGGGCAATCGTGCAGAAACACCAGGTCGAGATCGGAGCTGTAGCCCAGCTCCCAGCCGCCCAGCTTGCCATAGCCCACCACGGCAAAGCCGCGCTCATGCTCGTTCTGCAGATGGGAGGGCCGCCCGTAGCGCTGCACCATCATGTGCCAGGCCTGCTGCACCACCGATTCGATAATCGCCTCCGCCAGCCAGGTTAAGTGATCGCTCACTTTCATCACCGGCAGGGTTTTGGCGATATCGGCAGCGGCGATACGCAGATGCTGCGCCTGTTTGAACTGGCGCAACGCCTCAAGCTGCTGCTCCTCATCATCGGCGGGAATACGCATCAGGTACTGCCGCAGCTCGTCCCGATAGGCATCAGTCGCGGTTGGCTGGTAAAGCGTGGCGGGATCCAGCAGTTCATCCAACAGCAGCGGATGCCGCGCCAGCTGGCTGGCCAGCATCGGCGAGGCGGCGCAGAGGCGAATCAGATGACGCAGCGCGCGGTGGGATTCGGTCAGCAGCTCCAGATAGGTGCTGCGCGTCAGCACTCCCACCAGCAGCGGCGTCAGGCGGTTCAGGGTTTCGGCTGCATCCGGCAGCAGACAAATCTCGCTCAGCAGACGCGGCATCAGCTGATCCAACGCCTGGCGACCGCGCGGGCCGATAGTGCGTTTATTAACCTCGAGGCGAAAAGCGTTCAGCGTGCTCAGCAGCCGCTGACGCTGCGCGTCCGTCACCAGCTCAGCCTCATCCAGTGGGTCCTGCCACAGCGCGGTATACTCTGCCAGCGTGCGGTTATCGTCAGGTTCCGGCGTATCTTCGCCAATCAGCTCATCGAAGATATCGCGTACCGCCGCCATATGGTTTTCCAGCTGCGCCTTCAGCGCCTCCCAATCGGCGAAGCCCATTGCCCAGGCCAGGCGCGCGCGATTCAGCGCATCGGCCGGCAGCGTTTGCGTCTGCTCATCGCCGATACTCTGGAGTAAATTTTCAAGGCGGCGCAGGAACAGGTAGCTGGTGCGCAGCTGCTCAATCTGCATTAAGGGCAGCAGCTCAAGCTCACCAATCGCAGAAAGCGTGGGCAACAGGGAGCGCAGCTGAAGCGAGCGCTCACGCCCGCCACGAATCAGCTGAAAGACCTGGACGATAAACTCCGCCTCGCGAATCCCGCCCGCGCCCAACTTGATGTTATCCGTCAGGCCGCGACGTCGCACCTCGCGCGCGATCATGCTTTTCATGTTACGCAGCGACTGAATCACACTGAAATCGATGTAGCGACGGTAGATGAAAGGTCGCAGCATCTGACGCAGCTCCTGGCTCCAGCGGTCGTCATCGCCGCCCATCAGGCGCGCTTTCACCATGGCGTAACGCTCCCAGTCGCGTCCCTGCTCCTGGTAGTAATCCTCCAGCGCCGCAAAGCTCAGCACCAGAGGCCCGCTATCGCCAAAAGGCCGCAGGCGCATGTCGACGCGATAGACGAAGCCGTCCATGGTGGGTTGATCCAGCACTTTTATCAGCCGCTGGCCCATGCGGGTAAAAAACTGCGCGTTATCCAGCTCGCGTCGCCCGCCGTGCGTGACGCCATTTTCCGGCCAGGCAAAAATCAGATCGATATCAGAGGAGAAGTTCAGCTCGCCGCCGCCAAGCTTGCCCATGCCCAGAATCAGCATCGGCTGCGCTTCGCCTTCGGCGTTGCAGGGGGTGCCGAAATCCCGGCAGCAATCCTGATAAACCCAGTCGCGCGCGGCGACAATCAGCGTCTCCGCCAGCACGCTCAGCTGTTGCAGGCTCTGCCCGGTACTGGCGTGATGCAAAGCCTGCATCCAGCCGATGCGGACCAGCATCCGGCGGCGAAACAGACGCAGCGTGCGCATCAGCGTCGCCTCATCGCTTACCGCCTCCAGCGCCTCGCGCAGCCAGGCCGGATAGTGCCGCCACTCCTCCGGCTGCGGAGGCTGCTGCTGCATCTCTTGCCACCAGGCGGGATATTGCTGCAGGTTCTCGACGATGAAATCGCTGAAGGCCAGCGCGCCAGCCTGTTCCGCGCTCAGCGCGTCCGGGGCAAGCTGCAATTTTTCAGCCGCCTTCTCCTGCTGCGTTTTCAGTATCAGTGATAGCTCAGACACTTTTTCTCTCCCTGATGGCAGGTTTCACTTAGCAATTGGATGGCTTAGCGTGCGGCCGTCCCGTTCAGCCAGAATGCCGGCTGCTTCAACGCCTGGCTGGCGTGCGCATTCAGCCAGCTCGCCTGCTGCTGATGAATGGCCTGCAGCAGCTGTTGCCAGGGCGCCAGCCAGCCTTCCACGGCGCTGACCTGATAGGCGCCGCTCAACAGATGCACAGCCAGCAGCTGGCGGCTTAGCCGTGCGGCTTTGTCATGGTATTCATTCGGCTGGCGGATATCGCTGAAGGTCTCTTTGAGATCGGCCGCGATACGTCCCAGCATAATGTCGCAGAAGCGTTTAAACGATCCCTGCATTTTGCTTTTGCTTTTCTCATCCAGCCAGCGCTGCCATTGCGCCTCAACCAGCCAGTGGGTCAGCGTAAGCTGAGCATCAACCCACAGGGTGGAAAAGCAGAGGGAGTGCGCGTCCGGCGAGGCGTCCGTCAGCGCTTCTTCCAGCGCCGTCAGCTTTTGCCGCAGTTCGCTGCTGGCTTTACGCGGCACCAGCGCGCCAAACAGCGCGAAAGCCTGACGCAGCGTTTCCAGCGCCTCGCGTACCGACGTCAGCGCCTGCGGGTTGCCGCGCAGCCACACCTCTTCGTGATACTGCCAGTGGCTGAGCGCCAGCGACATCGCTGCCAGCATGCCCTCTTCCACCGTGGCTTTGGGCGCGATGTTCAGAATCGGCAGCGAACGCAGCGGACGGGCGGGATTGCCCTGCGCCAACTGATAGCCGCGCGCCGCTTTGCTCAGACTGCCGAGGCGCAGGCCGCCCATGGCGATCAGCTGATGGGCAAACATCATCAAATCGCTGCGCTGGCCCGATTTTAACTCCAGCTCCACTTCGTACAGCGGCTCTTTCAGCTCGCCAGCCGCCACTTCGCCCTGATCGAACGCCACCTCGATTTCGCTCTGCTGGTAGCGCACCAGCCACTTTTCACGCA
Organism: Pantoea osteomyelitidis; assembly: GCF_044342975.1. Lineage (NCBI taxonomy): Bacteria > Pseudomonadati > Pseudomonadota > Gammaproteobacteria > Enterobacterales > Erwiniaceae > Pantoea > Pantoea osteomyelitidis. The sequence goes on along the minus strand of NZ_JBGFSN010000005.1, from coordinate 174,817 downwards.
CAAAATGCGTGCTGAACAGCGGCTGCAAACGTGACTGAAGCGCGGCAAGAGCGGTGCCCTGCGGCCAGATTTCTGCCGGCAGGCGGGTGATATCAAGCACCGGCTCGGTTAAATCAACATTGTATTCCGGGCGCTGATGCAGTCCGCCCAGGGTTTTTCCTGCGGCTTTCAGCGTCATCTCAAAGCGCTTATCCACGCCGCGGATGCGCAGGCCCATATCCCAGCGTCGCAGCTGGTTATCTTCGGTTTCGTAATAGATGTTGGTCAGTTCCTGCGCCGACTCGTGATCGTGCGGCCAGGCGGTGAGCGCTGCGGCCAGTTTCCCGGCGGCATGTGGTGTGACAATGAACTTTAATTCGATTTCGATGGTCATAATTTTTTATTCAATACGCTACTGGCACCAGAGAGGTTATTCAGGCGAAGAGTAATGCACAGAAGCGTTACTGTCTCGGCTTTCTTACGCTTTCGCGCCCCTTTTAACGGGTTCGAGTCCAGGATAGTTCTCATTCATATCCCTGCGAAGCCTCTCCAGACTGTGCCGGTAATTTTACTGACCTTATGCAAAAACGATATCGAATGAAAAAAATCACTTTAGTTGGACTTACTTTGCTGGCTTTCAGCGTAATCACTCCTGTTCACGCCGAAGAGAAACGTTATATTTCTGACGAATTATCCACCTGGGTTCGCAGCGGACCGGGCGATCAATATCGCCTGGTCGGCAAACTGAACGCGGGGGAAGAGGTGGCGCTGCTGCAAACGAACAATGATACGCAGTATGGCCAGATTCGTGACGCTGAAGGACATACAAACTGGATTCCGCTTTCGCAGCTCAGCGCCGATCCCAGCCTGCGCACCCGGGTGCCGCAACTGGAACAGCAGGTAAAAGATCTTACCGCCAAGCTGGCTAACATTGACGGCAGCTGGAACCAGCGCACCGCCGAAATGCAGAACAAAGTGGCCAGCAGCGACAGCGTGATCAACGGGCTGAAAGATGAAAACCAGAAGCTGAAAAACGAACTTATCGTGGCGCAAAAGAAGGTCAATGCGGCGAACGTACAGCTTGATGATAAGCAGCGCACCATCATCATGCAGTGGTTTATGTATGGCGGTGGGGTGTTGGGCGTCGGCTTGCTGCTCGGCCTGTTGCTGCCACATATGATCCCGCGTCGTAAAAAGAAAGATCGCTGGATGAACTGAGTGGGTTTTCTGCTTTTTGCCAGGGGATCTCAGGATGCCCCTTTTCTCATGCCCGCAATTTACACGAATGTGTGTAACAATAAAGCAACGTGCGTGTTCTTTAACGGGTGCCGGACGCCCCCGGACACGCGAGATTATTTTACCTCTGGAGTGGTTGAGTGAAGACGTTTCTTGTCGGCGGCGCAGTGCGCGATGCGCTGCTTAATCTACCGGTTAAAGATAAAGACTGGGTAGTCGTTGGCGCAACGCCAGAGATGATGCTGGCGCAAGGTTATCAACAGGTTGGTCGCGATTTCCCGGTGTTTTTGCATCCCAAAAGCCGTGAAGAGTATGCGCTGGCGCGTACCGAGCGTAAATCGGGCAGCGGCTATACCGGTTTCGTCACCTGGTCCTCGCCGGACGTGACGCTGGAGCAGGATTTGCAGCGCCGCGATCTCACCATCAACGCGATTGCGCGCAGCACGGATGGAAAGCTGATCGATCCTTATCATGGACAGCGCGATATCGAAGCGCGCCTGCTGCGCCACGTCTCCCCCGCCTTTGAGGAAGATCCGCTGCGCGTGCTGCGCGTGGCGCGTTTTGCCGCCCGCTTCGCTCACCTGAACTTTCGCGTGGCGGATGAAACCCAGGCGCTGATGCGTGATATGGCGCAGAGCGGCGAGCTGGCGCACCTTACGCCGGAGCGGGTATGGAAAGAGACGGAAAAGGCGCTGGAATCGCCGAATCCTCAGGTCTATTTTCAGGTGCTGCGTGACTGCGGCGCGTTGCGGATTTTGTTTCCCGAGCTGGACGCGCTGTTTGGCGTGCCGGCTCCTGCCAAATGGCACCCGGAAATTGATACCGGCGTGCATACGCTGATGACCCTTGCGATGGCGGCGGCGCTCTCCGATCGCGTGGATGTGCGTTTCGCCACCCTGTTTCATGACGTTGGCAAGGCGCTGACGCCGCCGGAGAAGTGGCCCAGCCATCATGGTCACGGTCCGGCAGGTCTGCCGATCGTTGAGCAGCTGTGCCAGCGGCTGCGCGTGCCCAATGCCCTGCGCGATTTAGCCCTGCTGGTGACGGAATTTCACGACGTGGTGCACACCATCGAGCGACAGTCGGCGGAATCGCTGGTCGCACTGTTTGATCGCATTGATGCCTGGCGCAAACCGCAGCGCGTTGAGCAGATCGCCCTGACCAGCGAAGCGGATGCGCGTGGTCGCGCCGGGCTGGAGAATATGCCCTATCCGCAAGGTGATTATCTGCGTCAGGCCTTTGCGCTGGCGCAGGCAGTGCCGACCAAAGCGGTGGTGGATGCCGGATTTAAAGGTGCAGACGTGCGGGAAGAGTTAACACGGCGACGTATCGCTGCCGTCGCGGAAGGCTTAATCACTTTGCGGCCAGCTTAGCTGGCCGCACGTTTTCTTACATAAAAATGGCGTAGACCACGGCCGCTACGATAAAACGATAGATGGCGAACGAAACGAACGAGATACGTTTAATCAGCTCCAGGAAGGCTTTGATAGCGATAAGCGCCACGACGAAAGCAGTGATGAAACCTACAGCGAACATCGGCAAATCGTTCATTGTCAGGAAGCTCATGCTTCTGTAGAGATCGAGCGCTGTCGCGCCGATCATCATCGGTACGGCCAGGATAAAGGAGAATTCCGAGGCTGCATAACGGCTGACGCCCATCAGCATACCGCCGGAAATGGTCGCGCCGGAGCGTGAAAAGCCGGGCCAGAGCGCCAGACACTGAAAGCAGCCAATCATAAACGCCTGACGGTAGCTGATGTCATCAATCCCCACCGCCTTCGGCTGTTTCGGCTTGAGATATTCTGCCGCCAGCAGCAGCACGCCCCCCACCACCAGCGCATACATCACGTTGATCGGATTAAACAGGGTTTTAATCTGATCGTGAAATACCAGACCAATCACCACCGCCGGAATCATGCCCAGCAGAATATGGATCAGCGTCAGATGACCGCGGCCCACGCCCTCGTGCTTAACTTCGCCGAAACGAATACCAATCAGCCCAAACAAACGACGCCAGAACATCACCACTACCGCGAGAATCGAACCCAACTGAATCACCACTTCAAAGGTCTCGGCGGTATTTCCCTCAAAGCCTAACAGGTGGCCCACAATGATCATGTGGCCCGTGGAGGAGACCGGCAGGAACTCGGTCAATCCCTCCACCAACCCCAGGATTGCGGCTACCCAAAGCTGATGAATATCTGCCATCAAATTTTCCTCTATCCATTTTTAACCATTAAAAAGGCGGTAGCGTGCCGCTCCCGCCTGAAATTATGCATATGCCAGAATTAGCGAAACCTTAACGTTTCCCGCCACTTTGGTTCGCGTAACCGAAACGGCAATCGTTATGACACACAATAATTTGGTTTGGTTTCATTGTGATGGCAATCACATCGGATTTATTTAGGAATAGTCCCGCGTTCCAGACGGACGCCAACCTGCGCCGCCTGGGCGACCGCGCCCGGTTTGCTGACCTTGATGCGCACGCCCGGCGTGTTGAATCGCGTCATCAGCAGGGAGGCGACCTCTTCCGCCACGCGCTCCACCAGGGCAAAGCGATGACCGGTAAGATGTTGCAGTATGGCGTCAGCCACATCGGCATAGCTCAGGCAGTGGTTCACGTCGTCGCTGGCCGCCGCCTGACGGTTGTCCCACGCCATTTCGACATCGAGCACCAGCTTTTGCTGAATGCCTTGTTCCCAGTCATAAACGCCAATGGTGGTAAACACCGTGAGTTGATCGATAAATACGATATCCATGATGACAGTCTCTGTTTTTGGCCATGCCGGATACCACTTCCGGCGGATTATGCGTATTATCCACTGTTGAAGAGAACAAAACGACCCTAAAGGAACGGTACGGTGTTATGAGTGCTATCGCGCTTGGTATGATTATTTTCGCGTATCTTTGCGGTTCGATTTCCAGCGCGATTTTGGTGTGCAAACTCGCCGGCCTGCCCGATCCACGCACTCACGGCTCAGGAAATCCTGGCGCGACTAACGTATTACGCCTCGGCGGCAAGGCCGCAGCGGCGGGCGTGCTGATCTTCGATGTTCTGAAAGGGATGGTTCCGGTCTGGCTGGCGTATCTGCTGCATGTATCGCCGCTTTATCTCGGCCTGACGGCAATTGCCGCCTGCCTCGGCCATATCTATCCGGTCTTTTTTCACTTTCGCGGCGGCAAAGGGGTCGCTACCGCCTTTGGCGCTATCGCGCCCATCGGCTGGGACTTAACCGGGTTGATGACCGGCACCTGGCTGCTGACCGTGCTGCTCAGCGGTTACTCCTCACTGGGGGCGATTGTCAGTGCGCTGATTGCGCCCTTCTACGTCTGGTGGTTTAAACCGCAGTTTACCTTTCCGGTTTCGATGCTCTCTTGTCTGATTCTGTTGCGTCATCATGACAATATTCAGCGCCTGTGGCGCGGGCAGGAAGGGAAAATCTGGAAGCGGAAGAAGAAAAAAGAGTGAACACAAAAAAGCCGACGATTGTCGGCTTTTTTATTATATGGCGGGCAGTTCGGCTAGCGGCCAGCGCGGCCGCACGCTGACGCTGAGATCGCCGCGCGTACCGCCCTTCAGGCGCACCATACCGGCATAGGCGATCATCGCGCCGTTATCGGTACAGAATTCCGGACGGGCGTAGAACACTTCGCCGCCGCGCGCCTGCATCATCTCCGCCATCCGCTCGCGCAGGGTGCGGTTAGCGCTGACGCCGCCGGCAATCACCAGACGCGTAAAGCGCGTCTGATCCAGCGCGCGTTTGCATTTTATCGCCAGCGTCTCCACCACCGCATCCTCAAAGGCGCGTGCGATATCGGCACGGGTTTGCGCGTCGTTATCGTGCTCGCGGATGGTGTTTGCCGCAAAGGTCTTCAGGCCGGAAAAGCTGAAGTCGAGGCCGGGACGATCGGTCATCGGACGCGGAAAAGTAAAGCGCCCCGCCGTGCCCTGCTGCGCCATTTTCGATAGCATCGGCCCGCCGGGATAGTCGAGTCCCAGCAGCTTGGCGGTCTTATCAAAAGCCTCACCGGCGGCATCGTCAATCGACTCGCCCAGCAGCTGATATTCGCCAATGCCAGTCACGGCAATCAGCTGCGTGTGGCCGCCGGAAACCAGCAGCGCGACAAAAGGAAACTCAGGCGGATTGTTTTCCAACATCGGTGCCAGCAGATGCCCTTCCATATGATGCACCGGCACCGCCGGCACCTCCCAGGCAAAGGCCAGCGAGCGCCCGATAGTGGCCCCGACCAGCAGCGCGCCTACCAATCCCGGACCAGCGGTATAAGCGACGGCATCAATCTGTTCCGGCTGCAGACCCGCCTCTTTCAACGCGGCCTGAATCAGCGGGACGGTTTTGCGCACGTGATCGCGCGACGCCAGTTCCGGCACCACACCGCCGTAATCGGCATGCAGTTTGACCTGACTGTAGAGCTGATTGGCCAGCAGACCGGCCTCATCGTCATAGATTGCGATGCCGGTTTCATCACATGACGTTTCAATACCCAGAACTCGCATAGCAGTTACCTCTTCTTGCGGCGCGCAGTGTATCACAGCTGATGTTGCGGTTGAGGTCGCTTTGCGTGGAAAAAGTGTTTTTCTGCCGCGCAATGAGTGCGCTATACTCAGCGCCCTGAAAAAACCGGCAGCCGCACAGGCAGACGCTCCTGTTGGTTTCAAATTGTTCATGGTGCTTTACAAGCCAACCCGTGTTGGAGTAAAATGCTGCACCATTTTGAAATGAGCTGGCGCCGCAGCCAGCAGCAAAAACCGAATTTTATCGAGGTGAGAGTTACATGCCGGTAATTAAAGTACGTGAAAACGAGCCGTTCGACGTAGCACTGCGTCGCTTCAAGCGTTCCTGCGAAAAAGCAGGCGTTCTGGCTGAAGTTCGTCGTCGTGAGTTCTATGAAAAACCCACTACCGAACGTAAGCGCGCTAAAGCGTCAGCAGTTAAGCGTCATGCCAAGAAACTGGCTCGCGAAAACGCACGCCGCACTCGTCTGTACTAATCTGTTTCGGAGGTTCGCCTCCATCGCGTTTTAAACGCAGAGCGAGTTACGTAAAAGGCCGTGCTTTCCGAAGGGAAGCGCGGCTTGTTGCCGTTTATGAGCTGAAAAACCGGGGCTTATGGCTGGACGAATTCCACGTGTATTTATAAATGATTTACTTGCCCGCACGGATATCGTGGATCTTATCGACGTCCGCGTAAAGCTGAAAAAGCAGGGCAAGAACTTCCACGCGTGCTGTCCTTTTCATAACGAGAAAACCCCCTCTTTCACCGTAAACGGCGAAAAACAGTTTTATCACTGCTTCGGCTGCGGCGCTCATGGCAACGCCATCGACTTCCTGATGAATTACGATCGTCTGGAGTTTGTGGAGAGCATCGAAGAGCTGGCCACCATGCATGGCCTTGAAGTGCCTTACGAAGCAGGCGGTAGTGGTCCGAGTCCACTGGAACGGCATCAGCGTCAAACGCTCTATCAGCTGATGGAAAGCCTGAACGGCTTTTATCAGCAGGCTCTCAGGCAAAACGACGCACAGCGCGCGCGCGACTATATCAGCGGTCGCGGTCTGAGCCAGGACGTTATTGACCATTTCGCCATCGGCTATGCGCCGCCGGGCTGGGATAACGTACTCAAGCGTTTCGGCAGTAACCGTGACGACCGCGACTCCCTGATGGAAGCGGGCATGCTGGTTAAAAACGATAACGGCCGCACCTATGACCGTTTTCGCGATCGCATGATGTTCCCGATTCGCGACAAGCGTGGACGAGTGATTGGTTTTGGCGGACGCGTGCTGGGCAACGACACGCCCAAGTATCTTAACTCGCCGGAAACCACCATTTTTCACAAAGGCCGTCAGCTTTATGGCCTGTTTGAAGCGCATAAAAATCATCCGCAACCTGCCCGCCTGTTGGTGGTGGAAGGTTATATGGATGTGGTGGCGCTGGCGCAGTTTGGTATCGATTATGCCGTTGCGTCGCTGGGCACCTCAACCACGGCTGAGCATATCCAACTTCTGTTCCGTACCACAGATACCGTTATTTGCTGTTATGACGGCGATCGCGCCGGTCGTGAAGCGGCATGGCGCGCGCTGGAAACCGCATTGCCTTACATGAATGACGGGCGTCAGCTACGCTTTATGTTTCTGCCTGACGGCGAAGACCCGGATACACTGGTGCGTAAAGAAGGGAAAGCAGCATTCGAAGCGCGCATGGAGCAGGCGACGCCGCTCTCCACGTTTCTGTTTGACTCGCTGTTGCCGCAGGTCGATCTGAGCACCCGCGACGGGAAAGCGCGCCTGAGTACCCTGGCGCTGCCGTTGATTAGTCAGATTCCGGGTGAAACGCTGCGTATTTACATGCGTCAGGAGTTGGGCAACAAGCTGGGCATTCTTGACGACCGCCAGCTGGAAAAGCTGATGCCGAAACAGGCAGCAAGCGGCGCGGCACCCGTGGCGCCTCAGCTGAAGCGCACCACCATGCGCGTGCTGGTGGCCTTGCTGGTGCAGAATCCCCATCTGGCAGCGATGGTCCCTTCTTTGCAGGGGCTTGAGCAGTCAAAAATGGCAGGTTTACCGCTGTTTGTGGAGTTAGTAACACGTTGCGATGAGAACCCTGGCCTGACCACTGGTCAGCTACTAGAGTTATATCGCGGCACAAATTTTAGTCAGACACTTGAAACGCTGGCAACCTGGAACCACATGATAGTGGATGAAGAAGTTGAAGCGGTGTTTCAGGACTCACTGGCAAGTATTTACGATTCTGCGCTCGAACAACGGCTTGAAGCACTGATTGCGCGCGATCGTACTCAAGGCTTAAGCGCGGAAGAGCGCCGCGAGCTGCAGTCATTGCTGACCGCGCTGGCAAAGAAATAACAGTTTTAACTGGATCGAGGGTTGACGGATTAGCCAGCTCCGATAGTGCACGGTCCAGGGGGCATTAAGCGGCAAGTAAGCCAGCTCCGACAACGAATTAACGCAAGCGGCTTCGGTGCCGATAATAATGGGCAAAGCCCTGGCCGCGACGAAGGCAGCGGCGATAATATCAAACGCCTTCATTGTTATTGTTGGCTCGCTGCCGACCAACACCAATCAAATTAACAGAAGTGTGGATACCGTCTTATGGAGCAAAACCCGCAGTCACAGCTTAAGCTACTTGTCACCCGTGGTAAGGAGCAAGGCTATCTGACCTATGCTGAGGTCAATGACCATCTGCCGGAAGATATCGTCGACTCCGATCAGATCGAAGACATCATCCAGATGATTAACGACATGGGTATTCAGGTGGTGGAAGAAGCCCCGGATGCCGATGATCTGATGCTGAATGAAAACAGCGCCGATACTGACGAAGATGCCGCGGAAGCCGCCGCTCAGGTGTTATCCAGCGTTGAATCTGAAATTGGCCGCACCACCGATCCGGTGCGCATGTACATGCGCGAAATGGGTACCGTTGAACTGCTGACGCGTGAAGGCGAAATCGACATCGCAAAACGCATCGAAGACGGTATCAACCAGGTTCAGTGTTCCGTTGCGGAATATCCGGAAGCGATCACTTATCTGCTGGATCAGTACGATAAAGTTGAAGCGGGCGAATCTCGCCTCTCCGATCTGATTACCGGTTTTGTCGATCCCAACGCCGAAGAAGATCTGGCGCCGACCGCGACGCACGTCGGCTCTGAGCTGTCTGAAGAAGATCGCGACGACGAAGATGATGAAGACGAAGAGAGCGACGACGACAGCTCGGATGACGATAACTCTATCGATCCTGAACTGGCGCGCGAGAAGTTCGTTGAACTGCGCAACCAGTATGAAGTCACGCGTACCGTCATCAAGAGCAAAGGCCGCAGCCACGCCGATGCCGTCGCCGAAATTCAAAACCTTTCTGACGTTTTCAAACAGTTCCGCCTGGTGCCGAAACAGTTCGACTACCTGGTGAATAACATGCGTGAAATGATGGAGCGCGTCCGTACTCAGGAACGCATCATCATGAAGCTCTGTGTTGAACTGAGCAAAATGCCGAAGAAAAACTTCATCACCCTGTTTACCGGCAACGAGACCAGTGAAAGCTGGTTCAAAGCCGCGCTGGCGATGAACAAGCCGTGGTCTGAAAAGCTGCGCGATGTGGAAGAAGATGTGCAGCGCTGTCTGCAGAAGCTGACGCAGATTGAAGAAGAGACCGGCCTGACCATCGAGCAGGTGAAAGATATCAACCGTCGTATGTCGATCGGTGAAGCCAAGGCGCGTCGCGCCAAGAAAGAGATGGTGGAAGCGAACCTGCGTCTGGTGATCTCTATCGCCAAGAAATACACCAACCGTGGCCTGCAGTTCCTCGACCTGATTCAGGAAGGCAACATTGGCCTGATGAAAGCGGTTGATAAGTTTGAATACCGTCGTGGTTATAAGTTCTCTACTTACGCCACCTGGTGGATCCGCCAGGCGATTACCCGCTCTATCGCGGACCAGGCGCGTACCATCCGTATTCCGGTGCATATGATTGAGACCATCAACAAGCTCAACCGTATTTCGCGCCAGATGCTGCAGGAGATGGGCCGCGAGCCTACGCCGGAAGAGCTGGCTGAGCGTATGCTGATGCCGGAAGATAAAATCCGTAAGGTGCTGAAAATCGCTAAAGAGCCGATCTCCATGGAGACGCCGATTGGTGATGATGAAGATTCGCATCTGGGCGACTTTATCGAGGACACCACGCTGGAGCTGCCGCTCGACTCCGCCACCTCAGAAAGCCTGCGTTCTGCAACGCATGACGTGCTGGCTGGCCTGACCGCGCGTGAAGCGAAGGTGCTGCGTATGCGTTTCGGTATCGACATGAATACCGACCATACGCTGGAAGAGGTAGGCAAACAGTTTGACGTAACGCGTGAGCGTATCCGTCAGATCGAAGCGAAAGCGCTGCGTAAACTGCGTCATCCGAGCCGTTCGGAAGTGCTGCGCAGCTTCCTCGACGATTAAAATAAGCTACGATGAAAACCCCGGCCTGCCGGGGTTTTTTTTGCCTGTCAGAAGGGCGTCAGCCCCTTTTCCGTCATCATCTCCCGCGCCTTATCTGAATTCAGATAATGAATAAACTCCCCGGCTTTTTGCGGCTGGCTGCTGGATTGCGTCACCACGGCGCCATACAGCGTATCCTGCTGCACTGATTGCGGAATCAATCCCACAATGGTGATCCCTTTCACCGCCTTCAGCTCGCTGTTTTGTTGGAAGCCGATAGCCGCTTTGCCATCCGCCACCACTTTGCCGACCGGCGTCGCCGGTATCACCACGACCTTCTTCGCTGTTTTACCGCCTAACCCGAGCTTAGCGAGCATCTCAGATTTAATGTAGCGACCGCTGGCGCTGTCCGAGATAGCGATGGAGTCAGACTCGGTAAGCACCTGCTTAAATTTCTGTACGTTGCTGATGTCCGGCGGCGTCACACCCTTTTTTACCGCCATCGCGATAAATGAGTGGGCCAGCACCTTATGGCTTTGCGCGCGCACCAGCCTCTCGTTTTCCAGCGGCTTGATGGCGTAATCCACCATGACCAGCACATCCGCATTATCCTGACGCGCCAGACGTTCAGGGATAGCCTGCGGCGTTTTTCCCATAGAAGGCGCTGCCTCCAGCTCGATTTGCGTGCCGGTTTGCCGCAGATAATCGCTTTTCAGACTTTCAATCACCGGATACATACCGCCGGAACAGAAAACGCGCAGCGTCGTCTGCGTCGGGGCAGCCCACCCCTGACCGGTGGTTAACAGAACTGCCAATAGCATTGTTAATCGTTTCACGCCTTTCCCCATTTATTGCCATAAAGAAAAGGGTTTAGCCCGTAACGGGGCGGCGAACAATCGGGGAAGAAGAATTAATCAGGCTGGCTCACGTTTCAGCGCTGATTTTTCTGTAACACAACATAAAGCTGTCGATACGCCTCGACCATCTCCTCCAGCGAAGCACGGTTTAATCCACTGGGATTCGGCAGCACCCAGATTTGCGTAGCGCCAGCGCTAACAGGCTGCTCTCCCCACTCCACTTTGTTCTGGCTGAAGGCGCGCTTATAGGCTTCCTTCCCCAACACGGCCAGCGCGCGTGGCTGATAGCGCTCAATCTTATCCTGTAGCCGCGCGCCACCCTCTCGCAGCTCCTGCGCTGCCAGCTCACTGGCCTGCACCGTCGGTCGCTCGACCAGCATGGTAATGCCGCAGCCGGTTTCCAGCAGCTGCTGCTCCTGTTCCGGCCTGAGCTGCTTATCAGTAAAACCAGCCAGATGGATCACCTTCCAGAACCGGTTGCCGGGATGAGCAAAATGAAAGCCGGTATGTGCGGACGATCGGCCGGGATTGATGCCGCAAAACAGAACGTTGAGATTGGGCGCCAGGATATCGGTAATACCGTGTTCACTCATGCTGCTTGTTTCTCCAGACCTGCTTTAAATTTGATGCTACGCCACTTGCGGCAAGGAGCGCACCGGCGCACTGTTTATCAACGCCTACAGCGGACGGCCGTGAGCCTTCTTAACGCTGCTACGCTGATGTCTGCTGTACCGACTTCATGCATGACGCATGCTGCTTCAGCAAGGAAACCTTTACAGCAGGGATAGCGATCATAGCAATTATTACGACCATCCTGTTCCAGCTTCGGAGATTTTCGATCGTTCCGGTATGAGGATTAATGACATTTCCGCTGAGATGATGATGAAGGCCTGCAGGCGGTGGTGAATGCGGCGCTGGCCAGGCTGGAGAGCGGCGAGCTGGTGGCTGTCCCGGCGCAAAAGTTTGTTATTTACGCCGTTTCTGATGAAATTATCGAAATTTCCGATATTTATCAATAAGTCAGCATTTGCTGCTAATTTAGCCAACCAACTTTAGAGCGCTGGATCGCCCCGGCCAGATACTTTATAATCCCCGCTCCGCTGGCCCCTTAGCTCAGTGGTTAGAGCAGGCGACTCATAATCGCTTGGTCGCTGGTTCAAACCCAGCAGGGGCCACCAAATTTAGTTAGTGATTTAAATCATGCAATTAAGCCATCTTTCGGAGGTGGCTTTTTTGTTTCTGATAGTTAACTGTCCCCTTTTTGTCCCCTCAGGCTTAGCTACGTACCAGCTGAACAGATGAAGCTTGAAATGCCGAACGCTCTCATCTGAAGGGCGTATACCTTTGTTGAGGAGTGTCAAAGTCCTCTTTACCAGGTTAAACCTGCATTTCCTTCCAGATGCTTTAATATATTGTTATGCAAAAATACCTAGCCATGAAGTATATGACATTATAATCAATTACTTACAAATGAAATTCTCTCTAATGGCGGCAAAATGTCGACAGCGATTTTGCTAGCCTTACCTCCCTATAAAAAATTAGTGCCATGTATGTTTGAACAACATACAATCGGATTTTAAATTAGTTTATCATAGTGGTGATTGACAATTAGGCTCAACCCACTACAAAAGCGCGCTTAACGAGTCAGTACCATACAAATCAATAAGCCAGCCTAAAACACACTCATTCACTTTCTAAGTTAGAATTACATCATTATATGGAACAAAAAAAATGAATATACCTCAAAGAGATCAGTTAATTCAGCTTATTGAAGAATTCGACGTTAGTGAATTAAAAGTATCTCTTGCTGAATATTGCAAAGATGACGAAGACATTAACGAAACGTTAATAAATGGAATACCAGTAGCTTATTATCTTTCACTGACTACTAAAGTTATCAAGCAATTACACTAAGAATTGGAAGATTCGGGTTACATTACATTACCTACAGCTTATGCATATGGAAGCGAGATTGGCAACGGTAATCTGGTTAGTGATTTATCAAGCTTAATTTCTCATATAAATTCAGAAAACTTTAATGCAACCACACAATTTCTTTTACGACTAGCGCATTACCAACGAGTTAACGGCTTTTGGGAGCTGAATATAAGAAGAACTATAAAAAAGAGCGAAAAAAAAATTGCAGAGGAAACCGATTCCTTAGAACTGCAGAAAATGGTTATTCGAGAAAGAGTCGAAGAACTTAAAGTTATAAAATCAGAAGCGGAAGAATATAAAAATAATGTTTTGACTTTTCTCAATGAAAATTCATCTCAAGTTAAAACACTTGAAGCAGCACTGCAGAATTTGATAAATCAAAGTGACAACATCAATAATATGTATACCAATGCATCTAACGTTGTTGAGAAGATAAACTCACAATTATCATTAGGAGAAAGTAAAAGAAAAGACATAGAGTCCCTTCACGATGAATCAAAAGACGAACTATCCGAAATAAAATCGAAAATTTCAGAAATTAAAAACGAAAACAATGATAACATTAATATATTTAATGCTCTCAAAAGGTCTTTTGAAGAAAAGCTAAGCTTCGTAGAAGATAAACATTCTCTATTTGTAGAGAGGAATAAATATTTAGATGATCTTATAGGTAGAGAGGTGGGTGCTTCGCTGTTCGAAACATTTAAACAGCGTAAAAATGAACTTTCCCCATCAGTGAAATTTTGGAAAATTGCAGTACCTCTATTAGCCTTCTTTTGTATTGTTTGGGTATTTCTTCTCTTTCACTGGAGTGAACCACAGCAAATTGACTACAAAATACTCTTAATAAATTCACTAAAAGCTCTCCCAGCAATTGGATTGTTATTATTTGGCATTGCACAATATGGGAAGGAAAGAAATTTTCAAGAAGAGTATGCTTTTAAGTCTGCTGTAGCGCTCACTCTCAATTCATATGCTGAACAGCTTTTATCAGATGAAAATAAAGACGCTCTTATATTAGCTTCTGTATCATCCATATATAAATCGCCTATCCACCAATCAAAAATTAAGATTGAAGATGGTAAAAGTGCTGTTGAATCTTTGTCTGATCTCATTTCGAAAATTAAAGAAATCAAACCTAAAACCAAAGAGTGAAGCATTTAAAAGGGGAGTAAAAAGCTACTCCTCTTTTATTACGAAAGCATTTCATTAATTTCAGTACACCCTCACCAACCCATTTAATTAAGCCATTGAAATACCATAATATTTTATAGATCGAGCAAAAAAGCAATTTGACCATTCTATTCTTAAGTTGCAGCAAAAAAACAAAAAAAATAAAAGGTTTATAAAAATACTTGAACTTCCATTGATCCTTAAAACATGAAAAGACTGAAATTCTTTTCGCTCTTTTCAGTTGGCGGACTCTAGCAGAAACCCAGCACCGGCGCGGTCTGACCATACCCTTTGTAAAAAATTAAAACTGAAAAATTTCTATGATGCAAAACCTGCAGGCGGGTGCGGTGTAGCGCCGATTTTGTCTGCGCGGCGATTATTTTGCCGGGGCTGACGCGCAGCCAGTGCCACGCTCTGCGGATGATCTTTCAGGGTTAATGTGCGTGATGGCTGCGCCTTTACGTGGCGCAGCGTACGTCTGATGCGTTCTGATAACGGGTAATAAAAAACCCGCTGTGATAGCGGGTTGGTGTGCTGGCTTACTTGCCGATGACGGGTGAATATTTCTTACTGAGCGCGGCAGCGTGCTGGCTACTCTGTGCGATGGCACTGCTGTTCGTGGGCTGGCCGGTTGACGGGTGCGTATGGCTGGCCAGCTGGTCAGCCAGTTGCTGCACAAGCGCCACGGTATCGAGCATCAGATGGGCCACGTTAATCTTCTCTGAACCAATCCACACTACCGGCGCGATAATTTCCTGACGCGTCCCGGCAATGCTCTGGCGCAGCTGGCCGATTTTCTCAGTCAGCTCCTGGCCGACTTTTATCGCCGCATTGCCGGTAATGTCCGTTTCGGCATTACCGCCCACTGTAACCAGCTGATTCTGCTGTGCGGTCACGCTGTAACTGCCGGTAGTGACGTGCTGAATTGCACCGGCCATCAGTGACGCCGTTCCGATCACAGTGGTCCTGTCCCTGGCTTTGACTTTCGTTTCCCTGCTGACTAGCTCACGCGTTTCCGTATCGGCTTTAACTTCCCGGCTCATGGACGTTTCACGGATGGCCTGATCGGTCTGGCGTTCCCAGTCTCCCGCCTGCGTTACGCGCTGTGATACTTCCGCGCGCTGCTGCTGTTCGCCCGGCTTCACGTCCGGCAGGCTGGTCCCTTCCGGCATGGTCTGGCGCACAAACGGCTTGCCCGGGCGTCCGCCGGTGAACCCGACCTCAACCAGCGTACACTCTGGCGGGAACTGAAACATGCCGGAATCATTACCGGCCATCGGAACAGGTGCTCGCATTGAGTACTTTTAAAGACAAAGCATGGCGATAAACAAATTACCCAACGGAAAATGGCAGGCACAGGTTTTCCCAAACGATCGCGACGGCAAAAGGATTCGCCGACAGTTTGCGACGAAGGGTGAAGCACAATCCTATGAGAAGTTCGTAAAAGAGCAGGCTCAAGATAAGCCCTGGCTGGGAGAGAAAGCACATAAGCGGCGGGTAATTGAGCTGGTTAAATTATGGTTCAACACGCATGGCATTACGTTGGCGGATGGTGAGAAGCGGCGAACCACGATGGCGTTCGCCTGCGAAGCGATGGGAAACCCACTCGCAACCGAGTTTAACGCGAAAATTTTTGCGTCTTACCGCGAGCAACGGTTAAACGGGAAGATCACCCGCTCCAGTCGAGTGAAAAAGGTTACGCCGCGCACGGTTAATTTAGAGCTGGCGTATTTCAGGGCGATGTTTAACGAACTGCGCCGGTTGGATGAGTGGACCGCCCCAAATCCGTTAGAGAACGTGCGCGAGTTTAAAATCAGTAAATCGGAGATGGCATATCTCACCATTGAGGAAATCAGAACTCTCCTCGCCGAATGTGAGAACAGCCGATCTAAAGATTTAACTACCATTGTGAAAATCTGCCTGGCAACTGACGCACGATGGAGTGAGGCCGAAGGCTTGAAGGGAAACCAAATCCGCGCTGGTCAGATCATTTATGTGAAAACTAAAGGCAAGAAAAACCGCGCGGTGCCGATAACTGAAAAATTACAGGCTGAACTGCCATCCAGCAGGAAAGCACAGGTGCTCTTTAAACCATGCTATTCAGCCTTTAGAAAGGCCATGCAGCGTGCCGCGGTATCGAAACAACTGCTGGGCAGCTTACGCATGTTTTGCGTCACACTTTCGCGTCTCATTTCATGATGAACGGGGGTAATATTCTTGTGCTTCAGCGGATTTTGGGGCACACGGATATAAAGGTGACGATGCGGTATGCACACTTCTCACCAGATTACTTAAACGAAGCTATCTTCTTTAATCATTTGGAAAAATCCAGATTATAATGGAATGACTTATGCTAGATAAAACTACATTAATGCTCCGTTTGGCGTCACCTACGAAAGAATCAACAATTGAGTATAAAAATGAATACAAAGAGCTTTGCGGGATCGCTGGAGAAATAATAACCCGTAATTTTTTGGATCTATGGAATACGCAGTATTTTCATATTGAACAAAGTTGGGGCACTAAGCCCGTATGGTTGTCTAATGGCAAGAGGCCTGATTTCATAGCATTTACTTCAGACCCATCTGAATTAATTCTGATCGATGCAAAATTCCACACGCCATATAAAAATAAATTTAGACAGAGCAAATCCGACCTAAATCAGTACAAGCAACTTGTAGATAATTTAGCGAGCAATGGAAGAACGGTAAATCTTATTTTTATAATGCCGATTGGGGGTGTAGCTATTAATTCATTTTATTGTTATACACTTGAGGATTTCTTGTCCGGTACAGATAGCGAAGATGGTGAGAGTAAACTGGTTGAGCTTTCTCAACCACTTAATGCACTCGAAATCCATTATTAATGGTTCATTATATGTTCCGTCGAGTCTTGAGGCAAAGGCAGCAGCAGAGCGCAACGCTATGTGCCACTTTTCATCACTATTCGGCCTGAAGAAAACATATAAATCAGTAAGTTAATGATTTCTCTGGCTTCAAATTGGGACTCATAATCGCTTGGTCGTTGATTCAATTCCAGCAGTGTCCACAACATTTGTTTAATAAACTCACAAAGTTAATCCAATTTTCGAAGCGGGATTTTTATTGCCTTATTGCCTGCTTTCTAAGAAGCGGTGAAATGGCGGTGTATCTTTACCGCCTCTTCCTCCAGCCTGGCTACCTGCAAGGTGCAGGTGTAACTCGCCAAAGCAAAAAGCGGATTGTTGCTGCAGGTGCGGTTGCCTCAGAAGCGAAAACCGTCTTTGCGGATGAGGGTTGTCACGTACGCCTCGTTGAGCAAGCCTGTTGCAGATCCCAGAATACTGAGGCAGAAATGCTGGTCACGCCAATATCGGCAAGGCTTACCAATACAATCTGTAACTGCTCATGCTGGATATGTGGCAATCAGCGCTTTCATTGCGGAATGAACATACAAGAAGTAAAAGCCAGGCTTGTAGACTAAACAATTAAATCCACCTTGATGGTGGTTCATCTGTAAGCAAACACCATTTAATAACCACCTTGTAAGCCCTTCGCCCGCTAACTACAATCCCAACGAGTACAACAAGGAACATACAATGCAAAATCGAGCCACCAACGCTAAGATCACCAAAGCACAAATCTATCGCTCTGTAGCGAGTTCAACAGCTATCGAGACAGGCGAAGCTGTGCAAAAAATTGAGCAAAATCTCAAGCAGTATCAAGCTCAAGCAAAAGCGGTGGGTTTGGCTTGTTAACCTGCCAAGATATCGTTAACCAGCTGCATCACAGGCTTATAGTTACCTGAGACGGCCACCTTTTCAGCAGCCGACTGTTTAAAGATATATCAGCAAAAACCATCCTGACGCCTGAACCTATTCTTACCTTCTGCCCTTCGATACAGAGACTGACCAATTAAAATCGCCCACCTCACTCTCCTTCATCGCTGAAGGTTTCTTTTTACGCTGCGGTTTTTTCATTTTCCGTTCCGTCTCGGCTTTTTCCTTTTCCAGCTTTACCGCCATTACTGCTTGTCGGGCTTCGGCGTTTAGCTCTTTCTCTTTTTTACTGTCCGGTTCCTTTCCGGTTCGCTGACGATACTTATCCATCAACCCCTTGAGTGTTTCATCTACTGCAACTCTTTCATCAGCGCTGAACTGATCGATGGAAATCATCTTCTTGTCATTCATAAATTTTGCCCGATAGTGATTTTACTGAACAAGTATACAGCATAGCCGGGCGTTTGACGGCGATTAAATCCAAATCGGCAATTTAAGTCTTTATGATTAATAAAGTCAGAATATAATGGCTGTTAAAATAAAATCATGCTCTTGCTTAAATAGTGAAATAATAATTTTCCGGTCTGCAATATATAATATTGCGTGCGCTATCTATGAAATTCCCTTAAGCGATAATCCCTTCAACCTGCACGGTCGAACACTCCCCCTGCCATAAAAACAAAGCGCCGTTATACGGCGCTTTCTGAATCAGTTAAACAGCGAATAGAAAATAGCTGAAATTGCCACCAGCCCCATCGCCGCTACAAACAGATTACTGATCTGTCCACTGTAGCGACGCATAGCGGGCACCTTTTGGATAGCATACATTGGCATCAGGAACAGGATCATCGCAATCACCGGGCCGCCGAGGGTTTCAATCATACCGAGAATGCTCGGGTTAAGGGTCGCGACAAGCCAGGTAGTCAGCAGCATAAACAGCGCGGTAAGCCGGTTGAGCTTCTGCGGAGCGATGGTTTTACCCCTGCTGCGCAGCGATTTAATCACCAGCCCGTTAAAACCTTCCCGCGCGCCCAGATAGTGGCCGAGGAATGATTTGGTAATCGCCACCATAGCGATCACCGGGCCCAGCCAGGCGATAACCGGCACATTAAAGTGGTTAGCCAGGTAAGAGAGAATAGTGATGTTCTGATCCCTGGCCGCATTGAGATCGGCAGGCGACAGGCTCAGCACACAGCTAAAAACAAAAAACATCACCGTCAGCACCATCATGATGTGGGCGTAAGCCAGAATACGGGAACATTTTTTCTCAGCCTCAGCACCATACTCCTCGCGCTTCGCCACGGCGAAAGAGGAGATAATCGGTGAGTGGTTAAATGAAAATACCATCACCGGAATCGCCAGCCAGAGAGTCATCCATAAACCATTGTCGTTGACACTGTGATCCAGCGAAAGCGTCTCCAGCGCCGCGCCGTGCCAGTGAGGAATCAGGTAACAGGCCATCAGCATCAGTACCGCCACAAAGGGGAACACCAGCACGCTCATCGCCTTCACAATCATCTGCTCGCCAAAGCGCACTACCGTCATCATTCCGAGGATCAGAAGCAGCGACAGCACAGCGCGTGGCGGCGACGGCATCTCCAGCTGATGGGTGATAAAGCTCTCCACCGTATTGGTGATTGCCACGCTGTACATCAGCAGGATCGGGTAAATGGCGAAAAAGTAGAGCAGCGTAATGATCTTGCCAGCCCCGACGCCGAAATGCTCTTCCACCACTTCGGTGATATCCTCGCCCGGATTTTTACCGGACAACACAAAGCGGGTCAGCGCGCGATGGGCAAAGAAGGTCATGGGAAAAGCGAGTATCGCCATGATAATCAGCGGGATCATGCCGCCCACCCCGGCATTGATCGGCAGGAAAAGAACCCCGGCGCCGATGGCCGTGCCGTATAAACCCAGCATCCACATGGTATCTGTCTTGCGCCATCCCGTTTTTGCTGGCGCCTCAACGGCGGCACTCCGGCCGGTTTGAGTGGTTTCCATCAGAATCTCCAGAATAGTGTTGATGTACAGCAAAATTACAAAAAACAGCCCCTGATAGCAGAGATAAATCCCGCCTTATTAGCATTTCTCGTAATTTATGTCGGTCTTGATAAACAAGCGGTACGGTACATTCAGATTGTTTATCTGGCCGTGAGCGCGATCTCAACTTAAGCGCAACAGCCTGTTTTTGGTAAAAATAATCGATAAGCTTCAAATTATTTCGACTATCTTTGCCTCACAAAATGAACGCAATCGATTGCTTTGTTTTCGGTTAATGCTGTTGATCCGCAGAGCATCCAGGCGTTTTTTTCCGCTATTAATCGAACCTGTATGTTAAAAAATGAACGGCTTTTAGCCCGCGCCAAAAATTCGGGCTGAATCATAAATCAGCTTTAACGTTACGTTAAAGCGTTAAGGCGTTGAACCGAAACAACCGCCTGTTCTTTGCGCAGCAGAACAAGGCACGAAAATATTTCAGGCCGGAAAAGAAAAGGAGTATGCGAGGCGTTTAAGCAGAACCACAGAAGGGATTATTTTTTACCGATTCGGGGCATGTCACACATATCCCATCATTCTCAGCAGCGACTGCGCCTGGTTCATGGCATCGGCGCGGTGCGAGACGCCCAGCTTCTGATAGAGATTACGGATATGCGTTTTGATGGTCGTCGCTGCGACTGCCAGCTCACCGGCAATTTGATCGTTACTGTAACCGGAATAAATCAGTCCCAGCACCTGCCACTCACGTTGCGTAAGCGGACTGGTGCGGATCAGCTCAGGCACTTCGGGATGATGGAGCAGGCGGCTGACAAAGCCTTCGTCAAAGTGGGCGAACTTATGGCGATGATGCTTATTAATTTCCCGCAAAATGCGCTGGGCACGATGGCTGTCCAGCTCGGAAAGGGTATTGAGCTGAATAAGCTGGCGTAGCTGTTGCGCCATCATCTCCCCTTCAATCACAAAGTGACTGACGAATCCGGTGCTGCGCGCCAGCTGTAGCGCCTCAATCAGCACCCGCTGCGCATCCCCTTTGCGTCCGATCTGCCAGTAAAGCTGGTTTTGCAGCAACAGGTTACGGTTCAGATCGCTCATCAGACGCAGCGCGCGCGCATTGTCATTCAGCTCTTCCAGCACCACTTCAGCCTGCCCGACATCACCCAACAGAATCTGCGCGCGGGCAATATTGCGCCACTGCCCCTGCAAAAAATGATTATTCGCGAATGCGGGCTTCGGCGTTTGCTGCAGCCAGTAAGCTGCACTTTTACTGTCGCCCATCATCTGCCAGTAGATCACGCGCACCTCATCGGCGTTGGCAATCCAGTCGCTGTGCCAGTTGCCGTTATTAAGCAGGTTTTCCAGGCGGTTAAGATGGCTGCGGGCATTATCCAGATTGCCGCGCGCCAGCGAACACTGTACCAGCAGCGCCAGACATTGAATTTGTTGCTGTGGCTGATAGCGGGCAAGCACTTTAATTCCCTCGCGCGCCGCGTTTTCAGCCTCATCCAGCCGCCCCCACGCCCACAGCAACTGGGCGCGGATGCGCAGCAGAAACTCATGCAGGGGAAACAGCGCCAGATGCTGCTCATTCACCAGGCTGAACGCCCTTTCCTGCGTCTCAAATGCCGCCTGCAAAAAACCCTGGGCAAACAGGATTTCACTCTGCTGGATCAGGCTCCAGAGCGCGTAGTGCCAGGCTTCATCGCGGCGCGCCATCTGTTCGGTCTGCTGCATCAGCCTGAGGGAATTCGCCAAATCGCCTTTGCAGTGCATCACCTCGCCATGCACCGAGGTGGCGACGATACGGCTGTAAAAGCTGGCCTGCGGCAGCGTATCCAGCGCCTGTTTTGCCAGCTGCTCGGCCTCATCGGTTTCGCCATTGTTGATAGCGACCTGCGCACGTAGCGCATCAAATTCGCCACGCAGCGTATTGCAGACCGCGCTGCGGCTCTCCTGCTCAAAACGCGCCAGCAGACTGTTTACCTCGGAATAGCGATGCTGACTCTGCATCAGCCAGGCTTGTAGCAGCACCAGCCTGGGATTCTCCAGCAGGCAGCTCCACGGCAGCGCTTTCATCGACGCCTCAAGCAGCGTCAGCTCGCTGCGATTGAACAGCACCCAGCCGTGGCTCACCAGCACATCGCGCAGCATGCTGGCATCGCCGGAGGCGAGCGCATGATGCATCGCTTCGCCGGGAAAGCCCTGCGCCATCCAGCTCTCTGCAGCGGCGCGGTGTATCGCTGGCAGTTCGGCCGCCAGCTCCCACTGGCAGCGCTGACGCAGAAAGCTGCCGAACAGCGGGTGATAACTAAACCAGCGGCCGGAGTCGTCCATGCGTTGCAGGAACAAGCCCTGCCGCTCAATCTCCTCCAACCGCATCTGGCCATTCTCTTCGCGCGTTACGCAGGCGATCAGTTCATCGTTCATTGAGCGCAGCAGCGCGCTTTTCAGCAGGAAATGACGCGTCGGCAGCGCCACGTTGTTCAGCACTTCCTCCACCAGATAATCGGAGAGGTGGCTGGCGTTGATGCCGGAAAGGCGACGCGCTGAATGCTGCGCGGAGCCGCTGCCCTGACGCGCTGACAGCGCGATCAGCTGTAGCGCGGTTACCCAGCCCGCCACGTCATCGCACAGGCGGCTGCTCTCTTCTGACTCCAGCGGCGCCGCAAGTCGGTGATCAAAGAACTGCTTCGCTTCCTGATGGGTAAACGCCAGCTGCTGGCTGCCCAGTTCGATCAGCTGCTCGCGCACGCGCAGGTTAGCAATGCCCAGCTGCGGCAGGTTACGCGACAGCAGAATCAGCGTGAGGTTTTCCGGCTGATGGCGCAGGAAAAAACGCATCGCTTCGTGAATGGCCGGGTTGGTAATCAGATGGTAATCGTCGACGATCAGCCACAGCGGCTGCTGCCACTCGGCCAGTTCGATAAAAAGTTGGGAAAAAAGTGCGTTCAGGCTGACGTATTGACGTTTTTGCGCCAGCGCCTCGCTGCGCGGACAGTGCCCGCTGCTCGCCTGCTGCAGCGCCGCAATCAGGTAATCGGCGAAACGCTCCGGCTGGTTATCTCCTTCATCCAGCGAGTACCAGCCCAGCTCACGCTTGCCCGCCGCCCATTGTGATACCAGCGTGGTTTTGCCGTAGCCCGCCGGACTGGTGATCAACACCAGCCGATAGTTGCCTGCGGCAGTCAATTTCTTGATTAAACGTTCACGCGCCACGGTGCCATCAAGGCGGACGGGTCGGCTGAGCTTGGACGGTATCAACATAGGCGCTCGTTTCACCCTCTAACATTCAGCGCATTATTTTTACGCCTGGTAATTATTTTTCACATAAGGTCATCCATATTCGCACTTTATGCAAGCAAACAGCTTAAGCAATCTTTACAAAAGTGCACGTAATCACATTCCTGCGCCGCTTTCAGATAAGGCTCACCTTTCTCCGCCCTTCCCCTCCTCCCTGCAGAATTCCTGGCGGGAGGAGGAGGCGCGAAAAACAGACAGGCACACTACGGCAAAATCCGTTTCACTCGCCTTTACAGGACGATGACCTATGACACAGCCTGCCTTTGATCGTGATCACTTCACCCATGCCCTGACGCGTCAGTGGCGACGTTTTGGCCTGGCGGACGCCACGGCGATGACGCGCCATCAATGGTGGCAGGCGATTAGCGGCGCGCTGGCCGATTTGCTGGCGGCGCAGCCCGCCGCCGCGCCCGCCGACGCGCCGCAACGGCACGTTAACTATCTCTCGATGGAATTTCTCATTGGCCGACTCACCGGCAACAACCTGCTGAATCTTGGCTGGTATCAGGCGGTCGATGCGGCGTTGGCATCCTGGGACATCCGGCTGAGCGAGGTGCTGGAAGAAGAAGTCGATCCGGCACTGGGCAATGGCGGTCTGGGACGTCTGGCGGCCTGCTTCCTGGATTCGATGGCGACCGTGGGCCAGCCCGCAACAGGCTACGGCCTGAACTATCAGTACGGCCTGTTCCGCCAGCGTTTTGTCGAAGGCGCGCAGCATGAAGCGCCGGACGACTGGCAGCGCGATCGTTATCCCTGGTTCAGCCATAACGCGGCGCTGAATGTGCAGGTGGGCCTGGGAGGCAAGGTTATCGGCGAACAGGGTCAGCTGCGCTGGCAGCCTGCTTATATTCTGCAGGGGGAAGCCTGGGATCTGCCGGTGGTGGGCTACCAGAACGGCGTCACGCAGCCGCTGCGCCTCTGGCAGGCGAAACATGCTCATCCCTTTGATTTAACCAAATTCAACAACGGCGATTTTCTCAAGGCGGAGCAACAAGGGATCGATGCGGAAAAGCTCACCAAGGTGCTTTACCCCAATGACAACCATCAGGCCGGGAAAAAGCTCCGCCTGATGCAGCAATATTTCCAGTGCGCCTGCGCGGTGGCGGATATTCTGCGGCGCCACCGGCAGGCGGGACGCGCTATCGCCGACCTGCCCGATTATGAAGTGATTCAACTCAACGATACCCATCCCACTATCGCCATTCCCGAACTGCTGCGCGTGCTGCTGGATGAGCATCAGCTCAGCTGGGACGAGGCCTGGCAGATCGCCAGCCGCAGCTTCGCTTATACCAACCATACGCTGATGCCGGAAGCGCTGGAGCGCTGGGATGTGCGCTTGCTGCGCAGCCTGCTGCCGCGTCACATGATGATTATCAACACCATTAACGCCCGGCTGAAAAAAGAGGTCAGCGCGCAATGGCCGGGCGACGAGGCGAAGTGGGCGAAACTGGCGGTGGTGCATAACAATCAGGTGCACATGGCAAACCTGTGCGTGGCGAGCGGCTTTGCGGTGAACGGCGTGGCGGCGCTGCACTCGCAGCTGGTGAAAACCGATCTGTTCCCGGAATATCATCAGCTCTGGCCGCAGAAGTTTCACAACGTGACCAACGGCGTCACTCCGCGCCGCTGGATCCAGCAGTGCAATCCTCAGCTGGCGGCGCTGTTCGACAGCACCCTGCAAAAGCCCTGGCAGACCGATCTTGATGCGCTGATCGATCTTGAACGCCACGCTGACGATGCCGCGTTCCGCGCGAAATTTCGCACCATTAAGCAACAGAATAAAGCTGAGCTGGCGCACTGGATCGCCGCGCGCACCGGTATCCATATCGATCCTGCCGCCCTGTTCGACGTGCAGATCAAACGCCTGCACGAGTACAAACGCCAGCATCTGACCCTGCTGCATATTATTGCGCTCTGGCAAACGCTGGTGAGCGATCCGCAGGCCAATCGCGTGCCGCGCGTGGTGCTGTTTGCTGCCAAAGCCGCGCCGGGTTACTACCTGGCGAAAAACATCATCTACGCCATTAACAAAGTGGCGGAGACGATTAACCAGGATCCGCGCGTTGGCGATCGGCTGAAGGTGGTTTTCGTGCCGGACTACAACGTTTCAGTGGCGGAGCGGCTGATCCCGGCGGCGGATCTGTCAGAACAGATCTCTACCGCCGGAAAAGAGGCGTCCGGCACCGGCAACATGAAGCTGGCACTGAACGGCGCTTTGACCATCGGCACGCTGGACGGGGCCAACGTGGAAATTGCCGAACAGGTCGGCAGTGAAAATATCTTTATTTTTGGTCACACCGTTGAGCAGGTCACTGCCCTGAAGGCGAAAGGCTATGCGCCGCAGACGTGGCGCAAAAAGAATGCACAGCTCGATCGGGTCATGCAGGCGCTGGAGGATGGCACCTTCAGCCAGGGCGATAAACATGCCTTTGACGCGCTGCTGCACAGCCTGGGTCCGGAAGGCGGCGATCCTTATCTGGTGCTGGCAGATTTTGCCGCCTTTGTTGAAGCGCAGGCGCGGGTAGAGGCGCTGTGGCAGGATGAGGAAGCCTGGACGCGCGCCGCCATCCTGAACAGCGCGCGCTGCGGCATGTTCAGCGCCGATCGCGCCATTCGCGATTATCAACAACGCATCTGGCAGGCCGCGCGCTGAGGTATGTCATGAAACCAGACTTCCATCATAATGCGGCAAGCGCCGCGGGCATCGCGCCCGATTACATCAACGCCCACGGTCAGACGCAGTCGATCTCATCAGAGACCCGCCAGCGTCTGCTGGCGGCGATGCAGTGCGTTGACATCACAGAGGAGCCGCTGCCGCCGGTGGCGCTGTTCCGCAAGCACCAGCCCGTGAAGCTGACGCCCGGCGGCACGGCGAGCTATCGCTGGCAGCTGACCAGCGAGGCGGGCAGATGCTGGTCCGGCGAGATCGCTGGCGGCGCGACGCTGCACCTGCCGCGCCTGGCTGAAGGCTATCATCATCTTACGCTGTTGCAGGATAACGCCCAGTGGCAGTGCCGCATTATCGTTGCGCCGCCGCGCTGCTACGAACCTGCGGCATTGCAGGCGGACGAAAAGCTCTGGGGCACCTGCGTGCAGCTCTATACGCTGCGCTCGGCCAGCAACTGGGGCATCGGCGATTTTGGCGATCTGCGGCAGATGCTGAGCGAAGTCTCGCAGCGCGGCGGCGCCTTTATCGGCCTTAATCCAATCCATGCGCTCTACCCTGCCAATCCAGAGAGCGCCAGCCCCTATAGTCCCTCCTCCCGACGCTGGCTTAACGTAATGTATATTGATGTCGCCGCCGTGACGGATTTCCGTCAGAGCGCGAAGGCACAAATCTGGTGGCAATCTGACGAGACGCAGCGGCAGCTACAGGCGGTACGCGCCACGGATAATGTGGATTACGCGGGCGTTACCCGGCTGAAGATGACGGCGCTGCGGCTGGCATGGCGACAGTTCAGCCTGCGCGGCGCGGCGGACCCTGAGCTTCACGCTTTTGATCGCTTTATTGACGACGGCGGCGAAAGCCTGCTGCATCAGGCGCTGTTTGACGCCCTGCATGCCTGGCAAAGCGCGGAAGATCCGTTGCGCTGGGGCTGGCCGGTATGGCCTGCGGCGTGGCAGCAGCCCGACACGCCTGAGGTGCTGGCTTTCCGTCAGCAGCATCACGATGAGGTGCGTTTTTATCTCTGGCTACAGTGGCTGGCCGCCAGCCAGTTCGCCGCCTGCTGGCAGTTCTGTCAGCAGCAGGCGATGCCGATCGGGCTTTATCGCGATCTGGCGGTGGGCGTGGCGCAGGGCGGCGCGGAAACCTGGAGCGACCGCGCGCTTTACTGTATGCAGGCGAGCGTGGGCGCGCCGCCCGATATTCTCGGGCCGCTCGGCCAGAACTGGGGTCTGCCGCCCATGGATCCGCGCATTATGCGGGCGCGGGCTTACGATCCCTGGATTGCGCTGCTGCGCGCCAATATGCGCGACTGTGGCGCGCTGCGCATCGATCATGTGATGGCGCTACTGCGGCTGTGGTGGATTCCCCAGGGGGAAGGCGCTGCGCAGGGTGCCTACGTGCATTATCCCATTGACGATCTGCTGGCGATCCTCGCGCTGGAGAGCCAGCGCCATCGTTGCATGGTGATCGGCGAGGATCTCGGCACGGTGCCTGAGGCGATTGTAGGCAAGCTGCATGAGAGCGGCGTTTACTCTTATAAAGTGCTGTGGTTTGAGCAGACCTCGCCGACCCGTTTCCGTCCTCCGGCCCACTGGCCCGTTCAGGCGATGGCCGTGGCGACCACGCACGATCTGCCCACGCTGCGCGGCTGGTGGCAGAGCGACGATTTAACGCTGGGCAGCAGATTGGGGCTGTATCCGGATAAAGTGATTCTGGCCGGAATCGCACGGGATCGCCTGGCAGCGAAGCAGGCGCTGCTGGAGAGTTTGCACCTTGCCGGCAGCCTGCCGAAACGCGCCGGACGGCAGGCGCGTCGCACCATGATGGGCAAAGCCCTGAACCGCGCGATGCAGCGTTATCTGGCCGACAGCAGCAGCGCGCTGCTCGGGCTACAGCCGGAAGACTGGCTGGACATGGCGTCGCCGGTAAATATTCCCGGCACCAGCGATCAATATCCCAACTGGCGGCGCAAGCTGAGCGCCTCGCTGGAAACGATGTTTAGCGATGCGCGGATTAACGCCCTGCTGCGCGATATCAATCGTCGGCGGCGCAGGTAAACACTGGCTCACCGTTGATAGCACATCCATTAACTGTATAAAATATAAACGCATTGTATTGAAAAAATCCGGCAAAGAGCTTGAGGATGATGAAATTGCATCTTATTGCGATACCGCGGCAGATTTTTTAAGCATGAGCGATGTTGTTATTCAAATGCTGATAAAAGAAAAGGCATTGATTGAGTTAAATGAGGTGAAAATCGATGAGTGATCGTTTAAAACGCCTTCAAAGCATGGCTAAACGCTATAACAAGCTGGGCGCAGTTTCCGATGAAACCGTGGCAAAAATTGATGCGCGCGTTAAAGCGCGCCAGCTTCGTGAAAGCCTGCCAAAAATTCGTCCGATGAGCGGTACTGAAATTAAAGAAATGCGTACCCGTTATGGACTCTCTCAATCTACCCTCGCACTGACTATGGGTATGTCGGTTGAAAGCGTCTCTAAATGGGAACGTGATGAGGGTCAACCTGGTAATGCGGCTTTACGCATCCTTAACACGATTGATGCCAAAGGCCCGGAAGTGTTTGCCACCTGAAGCAAAGCCCCGCCAGCGGCGCTTTTATCTCTTCAGAGCGTGGGCGTTACAGAACTCGCTCTGTAACGCATCACATAAATGTTAAAAAGGGTGCGCCGGAGCGCACCAGGTCTTACAACATCAGCACTGTCGGGGATTAGCCCTTGCCTTTTACACTGCTGATAAAGGTTGCGCGTGCCGATGTGGAGCCAAGACGTTCCGCCTCGTTCATCAGCTTCAGCGCTTTATCGATATCACCCGCTTTCGCGGCTTTACGGATGCCGTCGTCAAAATATTTTTCGGTGTCGTTCAGCATCGGCTCAGCCTTCGCGGCAGGCGCAGCCATCGGCGTGCCGACGGTCGGCTGTGCCGATGCCGTTGCGGCACTGGCGCTGCCCACTACCACCGGCTTCGGCTCACCGGAGCCGAACAGCTTGCCGATCATAATGTTGCCGCTGTTCTGCTCGCTCTTCACTTTCAGCGACAGCGTGCCGGTATTGATATGTTGCACCACCGGATCCGGCACGTCAGGAATAGCGTTGCTGGCCCCTTCCGCGTAGAGTTTCGCCGGGTTTATCATGGTGGAGGTTCGCGCCAGATCGCGCGTAGTGGTGTAGATCAGCAGGTAAATCTGTTTTTGTCCCAGCACCGGCGTCAGCTTCATGGTGCCTTCCAGCCGGTTAGTGGCGACGATGCCCGGCTTCTGGTAGGTGAAATAGCTGCTGGGGAAATAAGCCGCTGGCTGCAGCTGGCTGTCCAGCACCAGCACGTTCGGCGCATAGACGCGTTGATCTTTCATGAGGCTGGCCAGCGTAACTTCCAGCGAGCCCTGATCGGCGGGCAGCGCAATGGCGGCTACCGGGCCGCTGAGGTCGCCTTCATTCAGGCTGACTGAGCCAGTATTCAACACAATATCCTGGCTCACCGGCGGTGCCAGCGGCAGCCACGAGAGACGCTGCAACTTTTCCGGGGCGACCGATGGCGCGGTGGCGACATTCTGCGGATTAAGCGTGGTGCTGGCGGCGAAGGCGGGCAGCACAGTAAAGCTCAGGGCCGGAAACAGGCAGAGCGCGAGTAGATGTTTTTTCATTGTTTTATCCTCAAGAGAAACCCGTCTCTCTCAGGCAATAGAGAGACGGGCTAAGGCAAGACTCGGGCTGGCTATGCCCGGTCAGGTTGTCTTATTACCACCAGGCTTCCATCTGGATACCGAAGGAAAATTCGTCATTATCGCCACGGCTGAAGGTGTGCGTGCCGTTATCGCTATAGGCAATGCCCGCGGTGGTGCCCGGCAGATCGCCAACGTAGTTCTGATTGGCTGAGTCAGAGGACGCGTAGCCCCATTTCTCATCCCACTTGGCATAGGTTGCGAACACACGAATGGCCGGACGCGACCAAATGCTGGTGCCTGCCTGCCACTGCTGGGCCAGAGTGACCTTATACTGGCTGTTGCGGTCACCGGTGCGCTGCGACTTAACGTTGTCATAGCCTGCTTCCAGCAGGGTGCTCATAATCGGCGTCCATTTGTACATCGGGCGCACGCCCACGGTGTACCAGGTGGTGCCGTTGTCGTTATCGCGATCCACGTCCTGATACATACCGACATACATCAGGCTCCAGGTATCGTTGAAGTCGATCGCGCCGTGATCGATTACGCGGATCATCGAGCCGTTGTTGTTTTCTGCGGTGCCCGGACGACCGTTGCGATTCTGGGTCATCGCATCGGTGGCGTATTGCACAACGAATTTGTTCAGGCTGGTGCCGTAGAACGTCTGGGTATGCTCCAGCGTGGCCATCCAGCCATCATCGGAAGCATCTTCATTATTTGGGCTGTAGCCTTTGGTATCGTTCGCGCTGCCGTAGTCAAAGCCCAGCTCCAGGGCTCCGCCGGGGTTCACTTCCATGCCGCCGATACGCACGTCAAAGATATCGTTGGCGCGATCTTTATTCGCACCGCGCGTATTGCCGTTAACGAAGGCCGAAGAACCGCCTGCTTCGCTGCTACGGGTCGCCGCCAGAGACAGCTTACCGAAGCCGAGATCGATATCCTCAATACCGCCGCCAGGACCAGAAATATCCCAGTAGTAAAAGTCGATCATATGCACATCATGGCGTTTGTAGTAGCGCTTACCGGCCCAGATGTTGGCACCCGGCAGTGCATCAAACAGGTTTTTACCCACCACGTTCATCTGACGTACCGCTGGAGAGTCTTCTTCATAGTCGTTCTGCTGCGCTACGCTGTAGCCGATCATGCTATCGACGTAGAAGCTTTTCTCGCCCTCTTTCCACACTTCCTGGCCGAGTTCAATTTCCGCATAGGTTTCACATTCGTTGCCAAGACGGTACTTAGCGTTCGCACCGGTTGCCTGGAAACATTGCTGCTCACCGCCGCTGCCGGTCCAGCCGATGCCGGAACGGGCATAACCTTTGAAATCCACCGCGCTGGCGTGCGGTGCGACAACTGCGAGGGCCACTGCCAAGGCCAGAGGGTACTTAGAGCGCGTTAACATCGCTGTTCTCCTGTTATGATTTTACTGTTATGTGTGCTTCTACGCCGGGTTCGCTGTGTAACCGACGGCAGGCGCGTCCATCTTCACGAAACAGATGGCAACGCTCTGGCGGCAGTCCGATGGCGTATTGGGCACCTTCTTCAACCAACACCACGTCGTTCTGGCGGTACACCAGGTTCTGACGGATGGCGGGGATCTGGATATGGATTTGTGTTTCATTGCCCAACTGCTCTACCACCTGCACATCGCCTTCGAGCGTGACGTCGGCGATATCTCTGGCGAGCAGATGTTCCGGGCGAATGCCTAACGACATATTGCTGCCGACCTGAACGTCAGCGCTGTCCACCGGTAGCCAGACCAGCTGACGATTCGGCAGCTCCACCTGCACCTGATCGATGGCGGTGGCAGTGACTTTGACCGGCAGGAAATTCATTTTGGGCGAGCCGATAAAGCCTGCGACGAAGCGGTTGGCCGGATAGTGATAGAGTTCGAGCGGCTTGCCGATCTGCGCCACGCGCCCGGCGTCGAGCACCACGATCTTGTCCGCCAGGGTCATCGCCTCGACCTGATCGTGAGTGACATAAATCATGGTGCGCTGCAGGCGCTTGTGCAGACGGGCGATCTCAATGCGCATCTGCACGCGCAGCGCTGCATCCAGGTTGGAAAGCGGCTCGTCCAGCAGGAACACGCGCGGCTCCGCCACCAGCGTACGGCCAATCGCCACGCGCTGACGCTGTCCGCCGGAGAGCGCCTTTGGGCGACGATCCAGCAGGTGCGCCAGCTGTAGCACTTCCGCCACCTGAGTGACGCGCTGCTGAATTTCCGCTTTTTTCACGCGGGCCAGCTTCAGGCCGAAGGACATGTTCTCCGCCACCGTCAGGTGCGGATAAAGCGCATAGGATTGAAACACCATGCCGATGCCGCGCTCGGCGGGCGGCACTTCATTCATGCGGGTGCTGCCGATCAGCAGATCCCCGCTGGTAATGGTTTCCAGGCCTGCAATCATGCGCAGCAGCGTCGATTTTCCACAGCCTGACGGGCCAACAAAGACCACAAATTCGCCTTCGCCAATCGTGAGATCGACATTCTTCGATACCACCGTCTCGCCCCAGGCTTTGGTGACATTGCGTAATTCAACGCTCGCCATGACCCTTTTCCTCATTGCTGACTTGCTGTTCCCTGCCCCAGGCAGAGTCATCCCGGCAATCACTATGGGTAACGACGCTGACAGCGACATCCTCCACCGGTCAGCGATTTTGCGGGGGAGGAGGCGGGAGGAGGAGAATCGGCTGCGGGCGCAACGGCAGCGGCGCATCGGGTGAATTTCGTGATCGCTGACGCATCCTGAGCGTGACTTTTATGTGCGCCAGTCCGTTGAAAGCGGTGCGTTTTGTTAAGCCGATCACAAGCGGCGCGCGCGGGGCGTAGAGCGCAGGAGGATGAGAAGCAGGAGCGGATGCGCACAATGTGTGCGGGTACAGCAACCACCGCATCTGCGTGCTTCAGCAAAAAGGATGGGATTTATGACGATGAAAACCGGCGCACATATTCTGGCCCTCTCCGCCCTGACCGCCGTGCTGTTTTCGGCTTCCGCCGCGGCAAAAATCGAAGAGGGAAAACTGGTCATCTGGATCAATGGCGACAAAGGCTACAACGGCCTCGCCGAGGTGGGCAAAAAGTTTGAGCAGGACACCGGCATCAAGGTGACGGTGGAGCATCCGGATAAAATGGAAGAGAAATATCCTCAGGTGGCCGCCACCGGCGACGGCCCGGATATTATTTTCTGGGCGCACGACCGTTTCGGCGGCTATGCGCAGTCGGGGCTGCTGGCGGAAATCACCCCGGACAAAACGTTTCAGGAGAAAATCTTCCCCTTTACCTGGGATGCGGTGCGCTACAACGGCAAGCTGATCGGCTATCCCATCTCCGTCGAGGCGCTGTCGCTGATCTATAACAAGGACCTGCTGCCCAATCCGCCGAAAAGCTGGGAAGAGCTGCCCGCGCTCGACAAGCAGATGCGCGCAAAAGGCAAGAGCGCCATCATGTTTAACCTGCAGGAGCCTTACTTCACCTGGCCGCTGATGGCGGCGGGCGGCGCTTATGCTTATAAATCTGTCGATGGCCGCTACGACGTTAAAGATCTCGGCATTGATAACGCCGGCGCCAAAGCGGGCCTGCAATTTCTGCTGGATCGGGTCAAGGCGAAACAGCTGAATGCGGATACCGATTACTCCATCGCCGAAGCGGCCTTTAACAAGGGCGAAACGGCGATGACCATCAACGGTCCCTGGGCCTGGACCAATATCGATAAAAGCGGCATTAACTATGGCGTGACGCTGCTGCCGACCCTGAAAAACCAGCCGTCGAAGCCTTTCGTCGGCGTGCTCAGCGCAGGTATTAACGCCGCCAGCCCGAATAAAGAACTGGCGAAAGAGTTCCTTGAAAACTACCTGTTAACCGACGCTGGCCTGAACTCGGTGAACAAAGATAAACCGCTGGGCGCGGTGGCGCTGAAATCCTTCCAGCAGACGCTGGAGAAAGATCCGCGCATCGCCGCCACCATGGCTAACGCCCGCAACGGCGAAGTGATGCCGAATATCCCGCAGATGGCAGCCTTCTGGTATGCGATGCGCACCGCCACGCTTAATGCGCTGGG
This sequence comes from Pantoea osteomyelitidis, assembly GCF_044342975.1. Taxonomy (NCBI): domain Bacteria; kingdom Pseudomonadati; phylum Pseudomonadota; class Gammaproteobacteria; order Enterobacterales; family Erwiniaceae; genus Pantoea; species Pantoea osteomyelitidis. The sequence goes on along the minus strand of NZ_JBGFSN010000005.1, from coordinate 141,232 downwards.
CGGGCGTCAGAGCGTCGATGCCGCGCTGAAAGATGCGCAGACGCGCCTCAGTAAATAATTTTGTTTCCACCCGGAGCCGGGTTTCCCGGCTCACCTTGTCAGACAGGCTGTAAAGGAAAACCGCTCATGTCAGGAAAACCGAAATCGGGATGGCACAGCACGCTGCTGAAAGGCTCTCTCATCGGGATCTGTTGTCTGCTGGTCGGCTATCTGGTGGTGCTGATGTATGCGCAGGGCGAGTACCTGTTCGCTATTCTGACGCTGATCCTCTGCTCGCTGGGCATCTGGGTATTTGCCAACCGTCGCGCTTACGCCTGGCGCTATGTGTATCCCGGCGCGGCCGGCATGGCGCTGTTTGTGTTGTTTCCGCTGGCCTGTACCGTCGCTATCGCCTTTACCAACTACAGCAGCACCAACCAGCTCACCTTTGAACGTGCGCAGCAGGTGTTGCTGAGCCGCCAGTATCAGGCGGGCAACGCGGTGAACTTCAGCCTGCTGGCGACCGGCGAACGCTGGCGTCTGCTGCTGACCGATAACCAGAGCGGGCAAAGCTGGCTCTCTGCCCCCTTTGCCTTTGGCGGCGAACAGCGTCTGAAAATGACCGCCGCCGCCGCGCCTGCGGACCCGCGCGCCACCCTGCGCGTCATTACCGGCAACCGCCAGGCGCTGAGCCAGATTACCGCCGAAATGCCGGATGGTAGCCAGCTGGTGATGAGCTCGCTGCGTCAGTTTTCCGGCACGCGTCCGCTCTATGTGCTGGCCGGAGAAGGCGCGTTGACCAATCAGCAGAGCGGCACAGTCTATCGCCCCAACGCACAAAGCGGCTTTTATCAGCCGCTGAACGCTGACGGCAGCTGGGGCAGCGAAAAGTTGAGTCCCGGCTATACCGTGACCACCGGCTGGCAAAACTTCCTGCGGGTATTTACCGACGAAGGCATTCAGAAACCCTTTCTCGCCATTTTTGGCTGGACGGTGATCTTTTCCCTGCTGACGGTGATCCTGAGCGTGGCGGTGGGCATGGTGCTGGCCTGCGTGGTGCAGTGGGAGGCGCTGCGAGGCCGGGCGATCTACCGCGTGCTGCTGATTTTGCCCTACGCCGTGCCCGCCTTTATCTCGATCCTGATTTTCAGGGGCTTGTTTAACCAAAGTTTCGGCGAGATCAACCTGATGCTCGGCGCGTTGTTGGGCATTCAGCCCGCCTGGTTCAGCGATCCTTTGCTGGCGCGCGCCATGCTGGTGATCGTCAATACCTGGCTGGGCTATCCCTATATGATGATCCTCTGCATGGGCCTGTTGAAGGCGATCCCGGACGATCTCTATGAGGCCTCAGCGATGGATGGCGCCGGGCCGCTGCAAAACTTTTTCCTCATCACCCTGCCGCTGCTGATCAAGCCGCTGCTGCCGCTGATGATCGCCAGTTTTGCCTTCAACTTTAATAACTTTGTACTGATTCAACTGTTGACCAATGGCGGTCCCGATCGCATCGGCACGACGACTCCGGCGGGCTACACCGATCTGCTGGTGAACTACACCTGGCGCATCGCTTTTGAAGGGGGCGGCGGCCAGGATTTCGGTCTGGCGGCGGCGATCGCCACGCTGATTTTCCTGCTGGTGGGCGCGCTGGCGGTGATCAACCTGAAAGCCACACGCATGAAATTCGATTAAGGAGGCTGTTATGGCCATGGTGCAACCCAAATCGCAGAAGCTGCGCCTGCTGTTGACCCATCTGCTGCTGCTGGCGTTTATCGCCGCCATTCTGTTTCCGCTGTTGATGGTGGTGGCGATCTCGCTGCGCGCCGGTAACTTCGCCACCGGCAGCCTGATCCCCGATCAGATCTCCTGGGAGCACTGGCGACTGGCGCTGGGCTTCAGCGTGGAACATGCCGATGGCAGCGTCACGCCGCCGCCCTTTCCGGTGCTGCTCTGGCTGTGGAATTCGGTAAAAATCGCGGCGATCAGCGCCATCGGCATCGTGGCGCTTTCCACAACCTGCGCCTATGCTTTTGCCCGCATGCGTTTTACCGGGCGCGCCTCGCTGCTGAAAGGAATGTTGATTTTCCAGATGTTTCCGGCGGTGCTGTCGCTGGTGGCGCTCTATGCGCTGTTCGATCGCCTGGGCCAGTATCTGCCGTTTATCGGTCTGAATACCCACGGCGGCGTGATCTTCGCCTACCTCGGCGGCATCGCTCTGCACGTCTGGACCATCAAAGGCTACTTTGAAACCATCGACGGCTCGCTGGAAGAGGCCGCCTCACTGGATGGCGCCACGCCCTGGCAGGCGTTCCGGCTGGTGCTGCTGCCGCTCTCGGTGCCGATTCTGGCGGTGGTGTTTATTCTGGCTTTTATCGCCGCGATCACCGAGGTGCCGGTCGCTTCGTTGCTGCTGCGCGACGTTAACAGCTATACGCTGGCGGTAGGCATGCAGCAGTACCTGAACCCACAAAACTATCTGTGGGGCGATTTTGCCGCGGCGGCCGTGCTCTCCGCCATTCCGATTACCCTGGTGTTTTTGCTGGCGCAACGCTGGCTGGTAAACGGACTGACCGCCGGCGGCGTAAAAGGCTAGCTTGTCGCAAAGAGTTCATCATTGTTGTTGCCACTGCTTCCTCAATGCCCCCTACGATTGAGGTTATTTGGCGGCCTGCGGGCCGCTTTTTTTTCTGCTTTTCTCACCTTGCCCCGCCGCGCTATCTTACTTCTTCTTGCAATACCAACCGGATAACAACAATGGCGAAACTGCGCGTAGGGATCGTGTTTGGCGGCAAGTCAGCCGAGCATGAAGTGTCATTACAGTCGGCAAAAAACATCATCGATGCCATCGATAAAACCAGGTTTGACGTCTCGCTGCTCGGCATCGATAAGCAGGGCCAGTGGCACCTGAACGAAGCCTCAAACTTTTTGCTTAATGCGGAAAACCCGGCGCTAATTGCGTTGTACCAGTCAGGTAAAAGCGTGGCGCTGATCCCCGGCGAGGCGCAGCAGCAGCTGATTGAGTCACAGAGCGCGCAGCCGCTGTCGCAGGTGGATGTGATTTTCCCCATCGTGCACGGCACGCTGGGCGAAGATGGATCGTTGCAGGGTATGCTGCGTATGGCGAACCTGCCTTTTGTCGGTTCAGGCGTACTGGGCTCGGCGGTGAGCATGGACAAAGATATCACCAAGCGCCTGCTGCGGGACGCCGGGCTGACGGTCGCGCCCTGGATCAGCGTGACGGCTGCACAGCGGCCGCAGCTGTGCGTTGAAGAAGTTATCGCCCGCTTCGGCCTGCCGCTGTTTATCAAACCGGCGAACCAGGGTTCTTCTGTGGGCGTCAGCAAGGTCAACAGCGCGGCGGAATTTGCTGAGGCGCTGGATCTCGCCTTTACCTTCGATCGTAAGGTGCTGATTGAACAGGCGATAGCCGGGCGTGAGATCGAATGCGCGGTATTGGGCAACGAGCAGCCCGAGGCGAGCCAGTGTGGTGAGGTGGTGGTACACGACGCCTTTTACTCTTATCAGACCAAATATATCTCGGAAGATGGCGCCGAGGTGGTGGTGCCAGCCATGATCTCTCCGGCGGCCAGCGAGGCGATTCGCGCGGTGGCATTGAAGGCGTTCAGCGCGCTGGAGTGTAGCGGTATGGCGCGCGTGGATGTATTTCTGACCAGTGACGAGCAAATCATCGTGAATGAGGTCAACACCCTGCCCGGCTTTACCAATATCAGCATGTATCCCAAGCTGTGGCAGGCGAGCGGATTAAGCTATTCCGATTTGATTACCCGCCTGATTGAGCTGGCGCTGGCGCGCCATCAGCAGGAGATGGCGCTGAAAAGCACGCTGGTGTAACAGCAACGGGGCGAGACGATTCGCCCCTATGCCACTTTATCGACCGCCGCTATCATCGGCGATGTCTGGTTACGGCCATTGCGCTTGGAGAGGTAAAGGCTTTTATCTGCAGTGGAAATCAGTCGGTTAATCACCTCGTTCCACTCCTTTTCGTCTCCTGCGCAACCGTGCGCAATGCCTGTGCTGACCGTTATCGTCACGGTATTGCCCAGCAGCCAGAACTTCTCTTTTACCATGCTTTGCCGCACCGCTTCTGCCAGCTGATAAAGCTGCATGAGCGAATTATCGAACACCACGACCACAAACTCTTCGCCGCCGAAGCGGCAGACGCGTCCGCGATTGCCCACGACGCGCTGCATGCGGCGCGCAATCTCTTCCAGCACCACATCACCCGCATCGTGGCCAAAGTTATCGTTGATCGTTTTGAAGTAGTCGACGTCAAGCAGCACCACTCCCGCCTCGCGCCCCAGCGACCATGGCTCCTGCTTCAGACTCTCATACAGGCCGGAGCGCGAAAGCTGCTGAGTGAGGAAATCGTAATTAGCGCGCAGGGCGAGACGCTGATTAAGCTGACGAATGGCATCCATGCTCATCGCCACGATCAACGGGCTGACGGCGATGGTCGCCACGCCGAGACGCGCCGAGGTAAGGTGGCTGAGCGGCAGTATGCCGTTGCCCTGAACACTCATCACGCCATGCGCTACCAGAACGATTTCGCTGATGCCGGTGAGCAGCACCACCAGGCTGGTAACCGGAACAGGCAATACGATGGCGCACCAGATCAGCGCCGGTACCGGAAACGTCAGGCTGCCCGCTCCGCCGATCATCGCGCCCAGGCTCAGCGAGGCGACCACTGTCAGTATCGGCAGCAGCCTGCCGGGACGCAGCAGATCGCGTAGCGGCCCGGTGCGCCATGGTCGCGTCAGCAGAAACGGCAACAGCATCACGCCGGTAGAGAACTGCTCGCTGAGCCAGTCGCTCCAGGCGATAATCAGCTGCTGATTAAAGCTGCCATTTTGAGCCAGCGCGCCCCAGGTGGCGCAGGTCATCGAAGCCAGCAGACAGGCGGGAAAGATGCGCAGCGCGTTCGTCACGCTCGCGCTGCTGCCGCGCAGCGAAAAATGCTTTATCAGCATCGCCACCGCGACAACGATAAACAGGATATTGGCGAAGTTCAGGGTCACCGCGGGTAATGCCCAGCCGGAAAACACCGTATCGTTGAAAATCATCGCGCCATAGCAGACCAGATAGTAACGGATGGAATGCAGAAAAGGATGGCGCACAATAATACCGGCAAGCAGCGCGTTCACCGGCCAGAAGAGCGAAAGATCCTGCGGCACACGCAGGTGGCTGCCCATAAAGCAGAACAGCGCCGTAATGATAAACAGCGAAAGGGCATTCTTTCCGGGATGGTGCTCTGCAAACAGCTTAACGCGCATACGTCTGGTACCTGTACCTTAGAAAATTCACGCCATTACGCCAGCCGGAGAAATGCGGAGCTGACGTAAGGTAAATTAAACCCTAACTGCTCTGTTTGTTATCCGTTGAATAAGAGGATGTTTCCTGCCTGACTCTGCTTGTGAGCGGTGTTACATCTCTCTGTTGACTGGGGCGGCATTTTACACGAGCGTCAAAGCAGAAGTGAGGGAGAGAATCTGATTATATTTGGCCGATAAAAAAACCGGATATCTGAGATATCCGGTTTTTCAGGCCGCTGCCTTGCGTGAGAAAAGGTTATTTCACCGCCACCGGCCACTGACTAAGGCGGATGCCGCGTTTGTCGGCATTTTCGCCAAAATCCTGCAACACCGCTTTCACGTCGGGATCCATATACTCCGCATTGTCGTGATCGACGATCACCACGCTGTTTTCCGGAATTTCCGCCAGCAGCCCCTGCAGTTTTGGGTTGTGCATAAAGGTCAGGTTTTGCTGAAAGCGCAGCACGTAATGGTCGTCATAGCGGGTGAGCTGCAATGCGTTGCGATGACTTTTGTAAATGCTGCACAGAATCTGCGTAGCGATGCCGATGCCGATACCCGCCAGCATGCCGAACAGAATAATGCCGCCGATGGTGGCGAGAAAGGGTATGTACTGCTGAGCGCCCATCCGCATCTGATCGATAAACAGACGCGGCGTGGCCAGCTTGTAGCCGGTATAGAGCAGCACTGCCGCCAGGCTGGCCAGCGGAATAGCATTCAATACATTGCTGAACCACAGGCCGCAAATCAGCAGCAGCGCGCCGTGGATCAAAATCGACAGCTTGCTCTGCGCCCCGACGCTGACGTTAACTGAACTGCGTACGATCACGGCGGTGATCGGCATGGCGCCAAGCAAGCCGGCGGTGAGGTTGCCGACGCCCTGCGCAAACATCTCTTTGTTCGGCGACGGCGGCGGGTTCTGCGGGCGCAGCTTTTTCAATGCCTCCTGGCTGAGCAGCGTCTCCAGGCTGGCAACCAGCGCCAGCGTCACGGCGACCACCCAGACAGAAGGATTGCGCCATGCCAGCCAGTCCGGTGTCTCCAGCTCGGCGGTCAGCGCCGCGATGCTGTCAAAGGCGGGCAGCGCAATGCGCGGCAAACCGCTGGCCAGTTGCGGCACAAACAGCGTCGCCAGACAGCCTGCCAGTACCGCTACCAGCGGTCCAGGGATCCAGCTCAGCACGCTGACCTTTTTGATCGCCGGGGTGCTCCAGAGCCAGAGCAGCAGCAGACCACAGCCCGCGACCAGCATCGCCGGCGTTGAGAAAGTAAAATCGCCATTCGCCAGCGAGACCAGTTCGGCATCGCCTGCGGCGCCGAGCGCTACCGGAATTTGCTGCATAATCAACAAAATACCGATAGCCGCCAGCATCCCTTTGATCACGCTGCCCGGCACCAGCGCGATAAAGCGGCCGGCGCGCAGCAGGCCGAACAGACACTGCAACACGCCGGCAATCACCAGCGCGGTGAGAAAGGCGGAAAAGCTGCCCAGGGTTTCAATCGCGGCCACCACAATCGTCACCAGCCCGGCAGCCGGGCCGCTGACGGCGAAGCGCGACGGGCTGAGCGAGGTGACAAGCAGACCGCCAATCACGCCGGTGAGCAGACCGGCAAACGGCGGCAGTCCACTGGCCTGCGCAATGCCCAGACAGAGCGGCAGCGCGACCAGAAATACCACCAGACCGGCGGGAATATCCTGACGAAGGGCATTCAGATTCATGGTGAAGGTTCCTCTGCAGATTGCTGGATTAACTCTTTCAGATGTCCCGACTGCAAATCATAAACACAGCCGAACACACCCAGCTCTTGTCCTGTCTGCCACGCCTGGCGCACCGGTTCGGTTTTTACCAGATGAGCAAACTGGGCCAGCACATTCGCTTCCACCAGCTGGTTAAGTTTGTCGCTCTCCTGCGCGTCGGAAGCGTGGTAATCGCGTAAGCCCTGTTGCAGGGCGTTTCGCAGCGCGCTGACGCGCCGCGCAAGGGGGGAATCTTCATCGGCAAGCGGACTTTCCGGCAGGCTGAGCGCCGCCTGCACGCCGCCGCAGCCATAGTGGCCGCACAGCACAATGCGTTTCACGCCGAGATAAACCGTGGCGTATTGCAGTACGCTCATGAAATTGTCGTCCTGCGCCAGCACCATATTGGCGATATTGCGATGCACAAACAGCTCGCCCGGATGCGACCCGGTTAAGACTTCGGCCGGAACACGACTATCGGAGCAGCCGATCCACAAGGAATGCGGCTTTTGTTGGTGAAGATAATTTTCGAAATAGTTCGGATTACGCTCGCGGCGCTGTAATGCCCAGCTGCGATTTTTCGCTAATAAGGGTTTAAGTGTCGTCACAATCATCTTCTCTCTACGTCCGGGAATAGTGCATCCTGGCTTCCCACGAACAGAAATAGCGCTGTGAAATGCCACAGGCCACCACCAAAATCAGAACTGGTTCACAGAAAAACATTACCGATATTAAAGCGTAATGGCGCAGCGCGAATATTTCCATATTTATCTGATAAATTCTTAATGTAAATTTTTATTATAATTACGTCTGAGAAAAGTAAATTAAACGGATTGGCACAGAGAATGAAGCAGAAATAGAAATTATTTTAAATGATTTAAAATCAATAAATTAATAACAAACACCCGACAAAATCTTTGCGACTGAATTGACAAAAAAATACACGCAACAACAGCAAGGTTGTAAGATATCTTTTTCAGGAATGGAATAATTAGCTTAAGAATTCACAGTTAAAACGCTTATCATTAGAGAATTAAACTGGCTGCCTGCGACTTTATCGCTATATTGTTTTGTCGGGAAAATAAGAAGGCAAGATTAAAGGCGGGGATTATTTATATGTGAATTATGATCAGACTTACTAAATAATCTCAGCAAATAAGGTTCGCCGCAGCGAACCTTTTTTCATGCCGGATTATTTACCGCTCCAGGCATTCAGGCGATTTTCCCGCGTATTCACCTTCTGCTGCGGCGTCAGCTTGTTATAGTTTGCTGCCATGCCGCTTTCCCAGTCGCCATAAAGCGGGTTGGGCAGAATAATATATTGCGTGCCGAAGCGCTGATGATTCAGATTCACGAATTCACGTCGTTGCGCATTGCCCTGATGATAAGTTGCCGCGCCAAAGTCATTCAAATTGTCGCCAACGTAGAGCACGACGTTATAACCGGCATCCCTGATAGCATCGAAACGGGCCTGCTTGTTGGAGCTGCCGGTGCTGAGACGCACGGTTTTTTCCGAGATGTCGGGAAAACCCAGCTGCTGCATATTGGCGACGGTGGCGGCGAAATCTTGCTGGTCGCGGTTAGAGACATAGAACAGCGTCGCGCCGTGATGGGTCACGTAACGGGCGAAATCCACCGCGCCAGGCACGGCGAGCGCCTGACGCGCCTGCGTCCAGGCTGACCAACTTTTCGCGCTGAACGGCTGGTTAGCTTTGGCCTGCCACGCGCTATAAGCGCTGTTATCCAGCATGGTTTCATCCAGATCCACAATCACCGCTTTCGGCTTGCCGGTCAGCGATGGTGCCTGATCGAACGCCATTTTAGCGCTGTTGAACGCCTGCCAGGTTAAAGCCTGATATTCTCCTGACTGCTGAAACCAGTTCAGCGCCAGCACTGATTGCTCGCTGAGCTGCTGTTGCGCCTGTTGCTGCGAAGGCTGGGCGCAGCCGGTTAACAGCAGCGCCAACAGCGCCGGGGCACCACAAAAAGTGAATTTATTCATCGTGTCGTCCTGAACAGGAAAGGGTCAATTTTTGTAAAGCTTTAAAAATGTAGCAGTTAACCTAAACTCCAGGCAGCAGATTACTTTGCCTTTTAAAAGGAAATCCTTATGGCTGACACTACCAACTCCGGCTGCCGCTCTGCCCTGCTTGATTCGCTGGGCTGGGTCGATCACGCTTTTCAGGCCGCTGGCGAACCGCCGCCGCCCGAGGCGGCTTATGGTCATCAGCGTCACAGCCCTACGGTGGTGCTGGATGAAGAGAACGTTCCGCCAAAAAGCTGTGAATCGGACGGCCTTATCGGCGTCACGACGCGTCCGGTCGCCGTTTACACCGCAGACTGCCTGCCGGTGCTGATCGCCGATGCGCGCCAGCATCATGTCGCAGCGGTACACGCCGGATTAAAAGGCGCGCTGGCGGGAGTATTGTTTTCTGCCGTAGCGCGGTTAAAGGCGCTGGGCGCCAGCAGCGACAGCCTGTTCGTTGCCATCGGACCGGCAATCTCACCCTGCTGCTATGAGCTGGGTGAGAACGTGCTGAGCGACATCAAGCAGAATCCCCGTGTGCGTCAGCCGGTCGCCTGGACGATTGAACAGCCTCACAACCCGCTGGCGGTGCGGCCGCAGGCACAGGCGCAGCAGCAGGGGATCTGGTTCGATCTGCCGCAGCTTGGGCGTCAGATGCTGCTGCAGATGGGCATCCCTGCCGAGCAGATTGAGCTGCTGAACATTTGTACCTACTGCATGGCGGAAACCGGCGCCAGCTACCGACGCAATACCCATTTCAACAGCGGCTACCGCTCACGCTACTCCTGGATTCAGCGCGTCGGGGCTTAATGAATGATGCTGTTCAGCACCAGCACACCCGCCAGACCGAGGATGGAAATCAGGGTTTCCATCACCGTCCAGGTTTTTAGCGTCTCCACTACGCTGAGGTTGAAGTAGCCTTTGAACAGCCAGAAGCCGGGATCGTTTACGTGCGAGGCGATCACGCTGCCGGAGCCGACCGCGAGCACCATCAGCGCCGGATCGGCATGGGTCGCGGCGATGATCGGCATAACGATACCGGCGGTGGTGATGGCGGCTACCGTTGCCGAGCCCAGCGCAATGCGCAGCATCGCCGCCACGGTCCAGCACATCAACAGCGGCGACAGCGAAGAGCCTTTCATCAGGTCGGCGATGTAGTTGCCGACGCCGCTGTCCACCAGTACTTGCTTAAACGCGCCGCCGCCCGCGATGATAAAGACAATCATGGCGATGGCGGCAATCGAGTTGCCGCACATATCCATGACTTCGTCCATTTTGCGACCGTTGCGCAGGCCGAGCGTGAATACCGCAATCACCACGGCAATAAACAACGCCACCGCCGGGTTGCCGATAAACTCAAAAAACTGCCGGATCGCGTTCTCTTTCGGCATTGTCAGTTCGCATATCGCGGCGAAAGCCATCAGCACCACCGGGATCACCGCAGCGAAAATGCTGATCCAGAAGCCAGGCATCTCATTTTCCGGAAAGATTTTCGGGTTATACAGTCCTTCCGGCGGTGACTTCTCAAAACTTTTCAAGAATTTCGAAAAGATTGGACCGGCAACGATCACCGTCGGGATGGTAATGATCAGCCCGTAGAGCAAGGTGGTGCCCAGATTCGCGCCAAAGATGGTGGCAATTGCGGTAGGGCCGGGATGCGGCGGCAGAAAACAGTGCGTGACCGACAGCGCGGCCACCATGGGTACGCCGACATAGAGCAGCGGTAAACCGGCTGCGGCCACAATGGTAAATACCAGCGGCAGCAGCAGGACAAAGCCCACTTCGTAGAACATCGCCAGCCCGACGATCAGTCCGGTTACCACCAGCGCCCATTGCAGACGCTCTTTACCGAACACCGTAATCAGCGTGGTGGCGACCCGTTGCGCCGCGCCGGTATCCGATACCAGCCGACCCAACATCGCCCCCAGCCCCAGGATCATCGCCAGGCCGCCCAGCGTCGAGCCGATGCCCTTCTGGATCGATGCCATAACTGCCAGCGGGGCCATGCCTTCCGCAATGCCAACCACCGCCGAAACGAATATCAACGCGATAAAGCCGTTGACCTTAAAAACAATCATCAATACCAGCAGCAGGATCACACCAAGAACAATGATCGTGATGGGCATGTTATTTTCCTTATTGTTTTAGAGTGAAGAGGTAAGGTTCAGGCGCGCTCATCGCGCGACGCCCGTATCGCCCCGGGGAAAGTCCGTTAACAAACCAGTTAAAATGTTAGCTGCACCTTGGCGGCACGGGTTTTATCACCGGCAAATTGCAGCGCAGCATCAATCTCCTGCCAGGAATAAGCGCCGCTGAACAGCGGCAGCGGATCCACGGTGCCGTTAGCGAGCCACTCCACCGCGGTGTTGAACTCATGGGTAAAACGGAAGGAGCCCACCAGATTTATCTCTTTGGCGATAAGCGTCATGATGGGAAACTCGGGGATCGCGCCGCTCATCCCTACCTGCACCAGCGTGCCTTTCGCGCGCACCACATCAAGGCAGCGTTGTAGGGAGGCGGGATGACCCGCCGCTTCAAAAGCCACGTCGAAGCTGCCTTTGTCGCGCAGATAAGGCGAGAAATCACCGCTGGCCGCATGAATCACCGAGGTTGCGCCCATCTGCTCCGCCAGCAACAACGAACGTTCGCTGATATCGCTACAGACAATGCTGGCGGCACCACGCGCTTTTGCGGCGGCGGCAATCAGGCAGCCAATCGGCCCCACTCCGGAGATGAAAATATGTTTCCCGGTTAACTCTCCCGCCTGGTGCGTGGCGTGGAGGCATACCGCCAGCGGCTCGGCAAACACCATCACGGCATCATCGGCGCTGTCGGGAAAAGGCACGCACTGGCTGGTATCGACCACTTTATATTGTGAAAAGCCGCCATCTACATGGGGAACGTACATGGCGCTGCCGAAGAACCGCATCGCGATGCACTGATTCTCCTGCTGTTTCAGGCAGTATTTACATTCGCCGCAGGGTTTTGACGGATTGATGGCGACTTTCTGGTTCGGCAGCAAGCGCGCATCGTCACTTTCCACCACATAGCCAATCACTTCATGGCCAAGGACCATCGGCATTTTCACCTCAAAGCTGCCGACTCTGCCTTCCTGATAATAGTGCAGATCCGAGCCGCAGATGCCGCCGCGCGTGATACGCACCAGCGTCCCCTTACCATTCCAGGCAAGCTGTTGCGCCACTACTTTTACCTGTTCTTTACCGGTAATCACGCAGGACTGCGTTTCAATGTTCATAACCCCTCGCTTGCAGATGCCGCAAAAGCGCTCATCACACAGGGAATACGCGGTAAAAACAGTTAAGTGGATCACTCAAAAGGAGGTTGAGCGCGGAATGTTACGCATAACGTGACCGGGAGAGCGCTTCTTTGCAACGATTACAGAAAAACAGGGCGACCTGACTGCCGCCCTGGGATGAGAGGCCTTACATCAGATCGTGACTGTATTTGAAGAGCTCAGAGTCGGAACGCAGGCCAAGCTTTTTCAGCGCCGACTGCTTTTGCCCGCTGACCGTTTTTCGGCTGCGCTTAAACTTCAGGGCAATCTGCGACACGCTCAGGCCATCAAGAAAACAGCGCACCACTTCTACTTCGCGCGGGCTGAGCAGCTTAACCTTTTCATACATATTGCCCCTGTTCTCTAATTCGGGTCCTTCCTGAATCGACTCTTCATGAATGACGTAAAGGTTTTCCACTTCGTAGGCCACAGTCGGCGACAGGTAGATGTTACCTTGCGCTACCTGCCGGATGGCAGAAAAAACTTCTTCCATCTGTTGGCTCTTGCCAATAAATCCTCTTACGCCTGCGGTTAACACCATTTTAACGATCGCCGGGCTTTCCATTGAGGATGCGATCAAAATCTTCAGGCACGGATAGTGGTTACGCAGCTGTTTAACCAGCGCCAGGCCATCCAGCTCGCGATCGCCTAACAGGAAATCGAGTACCAGCACATCAACCGACGTGGTTTTCAGCTGGGCAAAAAGCTCGCTGCTGTTTCCCCAGGCGCCGACCAGTTGTATATCCGGCTCTTGCCGGAAACATAACTCGAAAGCGGTACGAATCATCGGATGATCATCAAGCAAGGCCACATGCAGTGGATTATTATGTATTTTCATTGTTATTAATTCCTTTTAAATTATTTTTTAACTTCCGTCCATGGCCATCAAACTCGCTGCCTGGAAACAATGTAAAAGGTCGCTCATCATATTTAATCATTATTACGCGTAAATATAATTAACGACGCGCCAACCATTAACGATCCTGTTTTAGTGTCAGACAGCTGATTTTTTACGGCTTACTTTAAAGGAAACACTTGGTTGTTATCACTTAGCTCGCAAAAAATGAACTATAAATAATGATTCCTCCTTCCCCGATGAGAGTGACAGCAATGTAATTTCTTTTTTCCTTCATATGTCAACGTTTCCCCGTCAAAGCGCCGCCACATTAAATCTTTATTATTAACGGGTTAACTATATAATCTGCAATGACTGCCGCCTGGAAAGGCTATACGAAAACGCTGCTACCGTTACAGCTAAGACATACGAGATTTGTCTTGAAATGTCTGAAGCCTCGAGTCGCGCGTAGCCCGGCGCTCAGTAAAAACATTATATTAGCGAAAAAGGTAAACCTGCATTTCATTCAGATTGGCATTAAGATGCTTCGCATCCTGGACATTTATTTCCGGCTGACGCTTTTATCGTATTGATTATAACTTGAGAAAGGTCGCAAAAACATCCCCGATGTTAAAAAAGCCATTTCGGGTGAAGGTATTACCCCTGAGCCGCGTCAATGAATAGCAGATTCAAATATAAAAATTTATTTATGTTTTTGGCGATAACGGATCGCAACCTGGCCAGTCCGGTTGTTGTCTGTCATCACAGGATAAAAAAAACCTATTTATGCAAGTAAGGATATCAGGCGGCTTTTGTTACGGGTTCGCTGATAACACTACCGGGAAAATAACATGCTTAGCTTTTTTTGCTTCAGTGTAGTAATGCTGCTGATTTGGCTCCGGCATCGCCATTTTCAGCGCCTCATCAATCAGCATCTTCAGGCCGAGGAAGCACTAAAAGCCTTCCTGGCTGAGATAAGCCATGAAATTCGTACGCCGCTGAATGCCATTATTGGTTTACTGGAAATGGAAACCCGCCAGCAGCCCGCGGAGTCGCTTTCCGAAAATATTAAAGTGGCTTTTGAATCTGCCCGGTCGTTGCGGTCGCTGATCGGCAACGTCCTTGAACTGAATAAAATTGAGTCGGGACGTTATCACTCTGTGCCGGAGCCTACCCTGTTGCCCGATCTGGTTGAACGAGCGGTTACCCTGTTTCGCTATCAGGCGGAAGCAAAAGGGGTTCAGGTGCGGATGCAGATCGCGGTTAACGATCCCTGCGTGAGCATCGATCCGATAATGATCAATCAGATCCTCGTTAATCTGCTGAGCAATGCGATCAAATTCACCGAATCCGGCCAAATAAAGGTCGCTCTGAAGCAGAAAGCGCATCGCGAAGAGTTTTGCCACTATCTGCTTGAAGTCAGCGACAGCGGCTGCGGCATGACCACGCAGCAGCAGCAAATGATATTTGAGCCTTTCGTGCAAGTGGGCAGTCGTCAACAGCAGCTGGCGGGGACCGGTCTCGGACTCACTATTTGTCGCAACCTGGCGCAGCGGCTGCAGGGCGAGTTGAACATAGAAAGCATACCGGGCGTCGGCTCAATTTTTTCATTCTGTTTTCGCGCGCCGCGTGCAACATGGCAATGCCCGCGTCCCGCTACCTTATCCAAACCCGTTGCGCCCATGGCATTGAAGGTTCTGATCGCGGACGATCATGCGCCGAACCGTTTGCTGCTGAGCAAACAGCTGGAGTATGCAGGTCATCGGGTGGTGGCGGCAGAAAGCGCTCTGGAAGCATTTTCTCTCTGGCAGGCGAATCCGCAACGCTTCGATCTGATTATCACCGACTGCAACATGCCGGGAATGAATGGGTTTCAGTTTGCGCAGGCCGTGCGTCGGCAGGAGAGCGAGCAGCATCTGACGCCGGTGACGCTTTTTGGCCTGACCGCCTCAACGGAAAGCCGCATGGTGCAAAGCTGTCTTGATGCAGGCATGAACGATTGTCTGTTTAAACCGCTCGATCTCGATACGCTGTATAAACGTCTGGCGCGCTGCGTCCGACAACCAGACGATCGCCCCGCTCTGCTAAACGCGGATGCATCGTCGCCTTCGCCTGTGGTGGACGCCACTTTCTCACCGCTGCTGGTGCAACTGGCCGAACAGGATCCCGACGGATGCAATATCCTGATTCGCAGCGTAATAGCCAGTAACAGAGAGCTGCTTGCCGCTATTCAGTGCGCAACGCCAGGCAAAAGCCTGTCGCAGTTAGGGCACAAGCTGCAAGGCGGCGCCCGTATCCTGAATGCGACACGGCTTGCCTCATTGTGTCAGAAATTAGAAAAGCACCGCATTAACGGCGCAAATATCCCTGAACTGGTTGCACAGATTACTCAAGAAATAGTTTTGATTGAAAAATATCTGCATCATTTTCAACAACAGCTTAGCGGCAGAAAAACAGAAGCGGAATAACAGCTATTTTATCGAGACGTTTCTCGCTTTCCTCTGTCGCGCACCTGGTTATAATTAGCGCAACCACTGCCTGAATTTTAATAAATTCGCTGATGAAACCAGAGGGGAACAAATGTATAACGCACAGATACTCATCGTTGATGAGCACCGCCTGGTCTCATCGGGCTTACAGGCGCTGCTATTAATGAATGGTTTTAACCGCATCTCGATTGCGAATACCATTAATGAAGGGATTAGCGCCATTACCCATCAACGCGTCGATATTCTTCTGCTTGACCCGGAATTTCAGGAGAATAATGGCATCGCATTCTTGCGGGATATCGTCAAGTCAAAGCCGAATATCAAAACCATTTTACTCAGCCAGAGTAAAAATGAACATCTTATTATGCAGTCCGTTATTCAGGGCACTAACGGTTTTGTCTCAAAACATGACAATATCAAGACCTTAATCGCCGCCATAAACTGCGTATTTAACAGCGTTGATTACCTGCCGGATGACGTGCTTAAGCGGGCAAATCATTATCTGGAAGAGCAAAGGCGTTTAACGCGTTTAACCGCACGCGAAACGCTTATCTTACGTCAGCTGGCGCAGGGTAAAACCAACAAAATTATCGCTAACGAAATGGGTTTAAGTAATAAAACCATCAGTACCTATAAAACAAAAATATTTCAGAAGCTGGAAACAAAAAACCTGGTTAATGTGATCGAAATAGCAAAAAGAAACGGCACCTGTTGAACCTTAAGAGAAACCGAGACAAATCTTGCTGATATATTTTTTCATAGCATGCAGAATAATACCATCTGAACAGGCGAAACCCTTTCAGTTAAAATAGCGTTAACCCAAGCCCGTATGTTTTATAAATTACCAGAGCTAAAACATTAGCCCCTCTACCTTATATTAGCGGGGGCATAAGTCTCTTTCCGTGCTTGTACGAAAGAAAGTTTTTCTTTCGTCTGCGACTTATGCGCCCTGCCGTTTTTTGATGCTTCTCACAGCTTACTTCTCTTATTCTGCTTTTCCCGTCAAACCAGGTTACAGTCCACTCATCCGACCACCTGATATAAAGAGTGACTATGACGCTGCCCTCTACCGCTTATCCTTCGCTCTTTGCGCCACTCGATCTGGGCTTTACCCGGCTAAAAAACCGTTTTCTGATGGGTTCAATGCATACGGGCCTGGAAGAGCATCCTGAGGGCGCTCAACGTCTCGCCGCTTTTTATGCCGAACGCGCACGCGCGGGGGTGGCCCTGATTGTCACCGGCGGCATTGCGCCCTGCCCGGAAGGCGTAGTGGCTCAGGGCGGCGCGATCCTTAATGACGAAACGCAATGCGGCTGGCACCGGCAGATTACCGATGCCGTGCATCAGGCGGGCGGAAAAATTGCTTTGCAGATCCTGCACGCCGGACGCTACAGCTATCAGCGCAAACTGGTCGCGCCCTCTGCGATTCAGGCTCCCATCAACCCCTTTCTTCCTCAGGCGCTGAGCGAAGAGGCTATCGAACAAACCATTGCCAGCTTTGCTCGCTGCGCCGCGCTGGCAAAAGCCGCAGGCTATGACGGCGTGGAAATCATGGGTTCAGAGGGCTACTTAATTAATCAGTTTCTGGTTGCGCGCACCAATCAGCGTGATGACGCATGGGGCGGCGATTTTGTCCGCCGGATGCGTTTTCCGCTGGCAATCAGCCGGGCGATACGCGCCGCGACCGGCGAGGGGTTTATCACGATTTTTCGCCTCTCGATGCTGGATCTGGTCAGCGAAGGCAGCACGCTGGAAGAGACCTTGCTGCTGGCAGGCGAACTGGAGAAGTGCGGCATTACCCTGTTCAACACCGGCATCGGCTGGCATGAAGCGCGTATTCCCACTATTGCGACCTGCGTACCCAGGGCGGCATTCGGCTGGGTGACGAAGCGGCTGCGCGAGCACGTTTCGGTGCCGGTGATTGCCACTAATCGCATCAACCATCCTGCCGTTGCGCAGCAGCTGCTCGACAGCGGCTGTGCGGATATGGTCTCGATGGCACGCCCGTTTCTCGCGGATGCAGAATTTGTCAGCAAGGCGCAGCAGGGTAAACCCGAGGCGATCAATACCTGCATCGCCTGTAATCAGGCCTGTCTCGATCAAATTTTTCAGGGCAAGGTGACGTCCTGCCTGGTCAATCCCCGCGCCTGCCATGAAACCCTGATGCCGATCGTTGCCGCTACGGAAAGCAAGAATTTCGCAGTGGTGGGCGCCGGTCCGGCCGGAATGGCGTTTGCGCTACAGGCGGCGCAGCGCGGTCACCGGGTGACGCTCTGGGAAGTAGCCGCAGAGATTGGCGGTCAGTTTACTATCGCCCGTCAGATCCCCGGCAAAGAGGAGTTTGCCGAAACGCTGCGCTACTTTCGTCATCAGCTGGCAGCGGCAAAGGTGGTGATTAATACCGGCTGCAGGGTCAGCGCCGGGATGCTGGCAGAGGCGGATGAAGTGATTCTGGCGACCGGCATCGTGCCGCGCCTGCCAGCCATTCCCGGCCTCGATCACCCCAGCGTACTGAGCTATCTCGACGTACTGCGTGACAAAAAGCCAGTGGGTCAGCGCGTGGCGATTATCGGCGCAGGCGGCATCGGCTTTGATACGGCGGAGTATTTAGCGCAGTCTGCGGCCGGGCAGGATCTCACAGCCTTTTACGACGAATGGGGTATTGACCGTGAATTAACGCAGCGCGGCGGTTTGCGCCCGCCGGTCACCCTTGCCTCGCCACGACAAATCTGGCTGCTGCAACGGAAAGCCGGAAAGCCCGGCGCTGGCCTGGGCAAGACTACCGGCTGGATCCATCGGGCCAGTCTGCTTTCCCGCGGCATAGAGATGTGGGGCGGCGTGGAGTATCTGAAGATTGACGATCGGGGTTTGCATATTCGCCGCGAAGGCGAAACGCTGACGCTGCCGGTGGATAATGTGGTGATCTGTGCAGGTCAGGAACCGCAGCGCGCTCTGGAAGCGGCGCTGCGTGACAGCGGGAAAAAGGTGCATCTGATTGGCGGAGCGGATGTCGCACTGGAGCTTGATGCGCGCCGCGCCATCGCGCAGGCTACGGCGCTGGCGCTGCGTCTCTGATTAACGCACTTTCACCGAACGCAGCACCACAAACTTCGCATTAGAGGCAACGATGCTACAGTTGCCAAACAGCTTTTTCAGCTTGTGATGATAGTCAAGATGGCGGTTGCCAACGATACGCAGCTCGCCGCCATATTGCAGGCAGCGCCTGGCATCACGGAACATTTGCCAGGCGATATGATCGGTTAACGCATGCTGCTGATGAAACGGCGGATTGCACAGCACGGCGTGCAGCCGATCGGCCGGAAAGCCGCTCAGCGCATTGTTCACCCGATAATGGCAGCGCCCGCTGTCCTGCGGCCGGTTGGTTTCCACATTCAGCTCGCTGGAGGCGACCGCCATCCAGGACTCATCGACAAAATGCACTTCAGCCTGCGGATTTTTCTCCAGCGCCAGCAAACCAATGATGCCATTGCCGCAGCCGAGATCCACAATCTCCCCTTCGATATTTTCCGGCAGGTGCGCCATAAAAAGACGTGCGCCCAGATCCAGCGAGGTGCGGGAAAAAACGTTTGCGTGATTGTGGATCTGATAAGCGGTGCCATCCAGCGGCCAGACGCGCGTTGACGCCTGCTCCGGCAGATTTGGCGCGGAGAAGCGGCTGTAAACCAGACGCGCTTTTTTCCATGCCAGTGAGGTTTTGGTTTCACCCAGAACACGCTCAAACAGCTGCAGCGTTGAGCTGTGAATATCCTTCGCCTTGGCTCCGGCAATAATGACCGTTTCCGGCGTTACCACGGCGCGCAATGCTCGCAGCTGATGCTCCAGCAGCGCCAGAGATTTCGGAATTTTGATCAGCACGCTGGCGGGCGCGTCCGGCAGTGGCGCCAGGCTATCGAGAAAGGTGACGGCGGAATCATCCAGGCCGTTGAGCCGCAGATTTTGTCGCGTCGCCTGCTGGCTGATCCAGGAGTCGCTGATGTGCCACAGCGGGCGCGGGCTTAATGCGCAGGTCAGCGCGCCGAAACTGTCATTGAACAGCAGCACCGGTCCTTCCGGCAGCGTCTGCTGTAACAGATATTCGTCGGCTGCGTCCCAGGCCTGTAAAGGACTCTCTTCGCTCATTTGTGGGAAACGATGCAGGATCAGCGTGCGATCGTTCAGTTCAAGTTGGCTCATGAATTCTCCGGCATGGTACACTTTGCGCAAATTTCGCCCTGAAAAGGGGGCGCAGTATACTGTCTTTCGTCGGGAATCTCTAATGTCGTCACTGATCTATCTTCAAGGCTATCCTGAACCCGTGCTGGAGCAGGTAAAAACGCTGATTGAACATCAGCGCCTGGGTGCATTTTTGCAGCAGCGCTACCCCGACACGCACGACGTCATCAGTGACAAAGCGCTGTATGATTACGCGATTGCGCTGAAGAATCGTTATATGCGTAATGCATCACCGCTCAGCAAAGTGGTGTACGACAATAAAATCAAGGTGATGAAACATGCGCTGGGCCTGAATACCGCTATTTCGCGCGTGCAGGGCGGCAATCTGAAGGCGAAAGCGGAAATCCGTATTTCGACCTTTTTCCGCCTCGCCCCGGAACCTTTTCTGCGCATGATCGTGGTGCATGAGCTGGCGCACCTGAAGGAGAAAGAGCATGACAAAGCGTTCTACCAGCTCTGCTGCCATATGGAACCCGCTTATCATCAGCTTGAGTTTGACGCACGCCTGTGGATGACCGACCAGGCGATGCGCGGCAACGCGGCCTAAAGAAACTCCTGCGCCTTCTGAATCAGGCTGGTTTTGGTTAAGGCGCCGAGAAAGCGACGTTCCTGCGGATTATTCAACACCGGCAGACGCTCCAGCGTGACGCGGGCGAAGGCTTCCCAACCTTCGCGCATGCTCTGGTTTTGGTAAGCCACCGGAAAGTTATCGTCCATCACCACGCTGACCGGCGAATCCAGCGTTATCTCCTGTGCCAGCACCTTGCGCGAAATGTCATGAATAGAGACCACGCCAAGAAACTGTCCGCTGGCGTTAATCACATAGACATAGCGTTCCCGCTTCAGCGAACTCACCGCCAGCGCCTGCCCCACCGACTCATTGGGTTGCAGCGCCGCGCCGGGTATGATCAGCTCCGCCACCAGCATATTGTCAAAATCGAACTTCGCTTCGGAGCGGCTGAAGTGGGTGCTGACCACTGGATAGGTACTGGCGGCCTGCAATCGGTACACCACCATTGAAGCGAGCACCGAGGCGATCATCAGCGGAAACAGCAGGCTGCTGTTGAGCGTCATCTCCAGTACCATCAGCATCGCCATTAGCGGCGCCTGGCTCACTGCCGCCAGCACCGCCGCCATGCCGATGGCGGCATAGAGCAAAGTATCGCCCAGCGGCAGATGCAGCGCTGCGCCGAGCGTCGCTACTATCACTCCCAGCAGCGCGCCGATCAGCAGGGATGGCGTAAACAGCCCGCCCACCGCGTTTGATCCCACAGAGAGCGTGGTCGCCACCATTTTCAGCAGCAGCAGCAAAACCAGGCCGGGCAACAGATAATCGCCCGCCATTACTCTGACGATCACTTCGTAGCCGTTGCCAAGAATATCGGTTGAGAGCAGAGCCAGCAGGCCCACGGCGAAGCCGCCCGCGCCGAGGCGCAACGGCAGCGAGCGCACGCATCCAAACAGCTTTTTACTGCGCGCGATCAGCTTAATCAGCAGCCAGCCGGTGATGCCCGCCAGCAGCCCAATCACCACGGTCATCAACAAACTGCTGATATCCATGCGGAAAGCGCTGTCCGCCAGCGGATAGAGCGCGTTGCGGAAGCCGAGCGACCACATGGTCATTACTGCCGCCGCAGAAGCGACAATCAGTGGGATCAGCCTTTGCAACGCCGAAATGCCGAAAGCTATTTCGGCAACAAAAATCGCCGAGGCCAGCGGCGCGTGATAGACCGAGGAAAGCCCTGCGGCGGCGGCCATCGCCACCACATCGCTGTTTTTCAGATTGAGGGATGTCGGCGCCAGGCGTCCGAGCATACTGCCGCACAGCGCGGAGAGCTGCACCATCGGTCCCTCCTTACCGATAGAGGCGCCGCTGCCGATACTGGCGATGGAAGAGAGCGCGCGAAACAGCGAGGTTTTTGTCGGCACCACATCCAGCCGGGCGTTGATCACTTCCAGATAATCGGTTTTTACCGTCTCCTGTTTCTCAATGGAAACGGCAAAACGCAGGAAATAACCGGCGATCAGCCCCCCTGCGCCCACCAGCAGCGGCCAGGTAAACCAGGGCCAGCGGTGCATGGCGGCGGTAATTTCCGCATCGCTGCCAAACAGCAGCTGGTTAATCAGCTCAATAACGCCGCGAAAGCCCAGCGTCACCAGCGAGGCTGCGCAGCCTACCGGAACGGCGATAATCAGCGTTGTCCAGTTCAGTGCATGTTTACTTCCGCTCACCCGCAATCCCTTTTCTGTTCAGCCTGTAAATCGTTGCGCCATCATCATATTGGAATGGCGATCGCAGGATCAATCATCAATCCACGTTGTGCATTGCGCGCATCATCCCACATGCTACTCTGCCGCTTTACCACCTCGCGGGAGAACAGCGTGATCCGTTTTGCTATTGTGGGAACCAACTGGATTACCCGACAGTTTATCGATGCGGCGCATGAAACCGGCAATATGCAGCTGAGCGCCATCTATTCGCGCACCCTGGCGCAGGCACAGCAGCTGGCCGCCGATTATCCCTGTGACGCACTGTTTACCTCACTGGAAGCGCTGGCCGCGTCAGAAAAGATTGACGCCGTTTATCTGGCCAGCCCCAATGCGCTGCACTGCGAGCAGGCGCTACTGTTCCTCTCCCATGGCAAGCATGTGATCTGCGAAAAGCCGCTGGCCTCTAACCTGCGGGAAGCGGAGAAGATGATCGCCTGCGCGCGTGCGCACAACTGCGTGTTATTTGAGGCGTTCAAAACCGCCAGCCTGCCTAATTTTCACGCGCTGCAACAAGCCTTGCCGCGCGCTGGCGTTCTGCGTAAGGCACTGTTCAACTACTGCCAGTATTCCTCACGCTATCAGCGCTACCTTGACGGCGAGAACCCCAACACTTTCAATCCGCAGTGGTCGAACGGCTCTATTATGGATATTGGTTATTACTGTCTCGCCGCCGCCGTCACGCTCTGGGGCGAACCCATCGGCGTAAAAGCGCAGGCGTCGCTGCTGGCGAGCGGCGTGGATGCGCACGGCGTAGTGGTGCTCGATTATGGCGATTTTGACGTCACGCTGCTGCACTCAAAAGTCAGCGACTCGCTGATCCCCAGCGAAATTCAGGGTGAAGCGGGTTCGCTGCTGATAACCAAACTGGCGGAGTGTCAACAGGTCACCTTTACGCCACGCGGCGGCGGTCCCCAGGATCTCAGCCAGCCGCAGCATATCAATACCATGCTGTACGAGGCGGAAACCTTTGTGCGCCTGGTGAAGAATAATGAGGTCGATCATGCGGGGCTGGCGTTGTCACGCACCACAGCGGAACTGCTCACCGAAATCCGTCGCCAGACCGGCGTGATCTTTCCTGCTGACCAGCCTGACGAGCCCGGCGTTATGTAAATATTTCTAAATATTACGGCGCGTCGTTGCTTAATTTTTTCCAACCCCTTACTTTACGCGCTGCAAAGGGGAGTAACTTATAAGCTGCACGATCGTCATTACGTTGCGTTAAGCAACCGGTCGTCAGGCAACCCGGAATCCAATTCTGCGTTGTAAGTGAGACCTTGCCGGAAGGCGAGGTTTGCTTACAGGAAAATAAGCGGCTGGCGTCTTCTGACCTCAGCCGTTTTTTATTTTCACACAGGATACGATTATGCAAACTGTTGGCACACCGTTACTCTGGGGCAGCTTTGCCGTAGTTGTGTTGATCATGCTGGCGATCGATCTCTTTTTACAGGGACGGCGCGGCGCACACACCATGTCTTTCAAACAGGCCGCCGTCTGGTCACTGGTCTGGATCTCCGTCTCTTTGCTGTTCAGCGCCGCCTTCTGGTGGTATCTCGACGCCAGCGCTGGACGTGAATTCGCTACCGCGCAAACCCTCTCCTTCTTGACCGGTTACGTGCTGGAAAAGGCGCTGGCCGTGGATAACGTTTTCGTCTGGCTGATGCTGTTCAGCTACTTTTCTGTGCCTGCCGCGTTGCAACGCCGCGTATTGATCTACGGTGTGCTGGGCGCCATCGTGCTGCGTACCATCATGATCTTCGCCGGAAGCTGGCTGGTCACCCAGTTCAGCTGGATCCTCTATCTGTTCGGCGCCTTCCTGCTGTTTACCGGCCTGAAGATGGCCTTCAGCAAAGAGGATGATGAGAATGCGGTTGGCGACAAGCCGGTGGTGCGCTGGCTGCGCAGCCACCTGCGCATGACCGATACGCTGGAGGGAGAAAAATTCTTTATTCGCAAGAACGGCCTGCTGTTCGCCACGCCGCTGCTGCTGGTGCTGATTATGGTTGAGCTGAGCGATGTGATTTTTGCCGTCGACAGTATTCCGGCGATTTTCGCCGTGACCACCGATCCCTTTATCGTGCTGACCTCGAACCTGTTCGCCATTCTTGGCCTGCGCGCCATGTATTTCCTGCTGGCGAACGTGGCGGAGCGCTTCTCGATGCTGAAATATGGTCTGGCGATCGTGCTGGTGTTTATTGGCGTCAAGATGCTGATTGTGGAGTTCTGGCACATCCCGGTTTCCCTGTCGCTGGGCGTCGTCGGCGCTATTCTCGGCGTGACCTTGCTGATCAACGCCTGGGTAAACCACAGAAATGATCAGAACAAGCTGTCACAATAATTCACTACAGGGGTGCGCTGCGCCCCTTATTTATAGTGAAGAGAAGGCCATTTTTGTTTTATATCTCTGCGGCTCTCCTGTTCTTTAGTGGATTAAAAAGTCAGCCGCTTGCGTGCAGGCGGAATTATCGCTTTTCTCATCAGATCTTTTCCTTATACTGCCGCAGGCAAACACACCCCTGCTCCGGCTATATTCAGGCTTGCGCAGTGAAACGATGAAAAGAGAACAGTAAAAGATGAGAAGTGCAGATAATTCACTGCTACGGCACCTCATGCATGGCAGCCTGGTAAAACAGATTCTTGTGGGTTTGATCGCTGGCGTACTGCTGGCGTGGTGGTCGACCGACTACGCCAACGCGGTAGGTATTCTTGGTTCGCTGTTTGTCAGCGCGCTGAAGGCGGTGGCTCCGCTGCTGGTGCTGATGCTGGTGATGTCATCCATTGCCAGCCACAAGCAGGGGCAAAAAACCCATATTCGCCCGATCCTGGCGCTTTATCTGTTCGGTACTTTCGCCGCCGCTCTCACCGCTGTGGTGGTCAGCTTTGTTGCTCCTTCCAGCCTGACGCTGGTTACCGGTACGGATAAGATCGTCCCGCCTTCCGGCATTGTTGAAGTGCTGCGCGGTCTGTTGATGAGCATGGTTTCCAACCCGATAGATGCGCTGCTGCATGCTAATTATATCGGCATTCTGGTCTGGGCCGTGGGTCTGGGCTTCGCGCTGCGCCACAGCAGCGACTCCACCAAACGGTTGCTGAATGATGGCGCGGATGCGGTGACCTTTATGGTGCGCCTGGTCATCCGCTTCGCCCCCCTGGGGATTTTTGGTCTGGTAGCGTCGATTCTGGCGACAACCGGTTTCGACGCCCTGTGGCGCTATATGCATCTGCTGGTGGTGCTGATTGGCTGCATGCTGCTGGTGGCACTGGTGATTAATCCGCTGCTGGTTTTCTGGAAAATCCGTCGCAATCCCTATCCGCTGGTGTTTACCTGCCTGCGTGAAAGCGGCGTTACCGCTTTCTTTACCCGCAGTTCCGCCGCCAATATTCCGGTAAATATGGAGTTGTCAAAAAAACTGGGGCTGGATGAAGATACCTATTCCGTATCCATTCCGCTGGGCGCCACCATCAATATGGGCGGCGCCGCCATCACCATTACCGTGCTGACGCTGGCGGCGGTAAACACCCTGGGCGTGCCGGTCGATTTGCCCACCGCGCTGCTTCTCAGCGTGGTCGCCGCGCTCTGCGCCTGCGGCGCGTCTGGCGTAGCGGGCGGCTCTCTGCTGCTGATTCCGCTGGCATGCAACATGTTCGGCATTCCCAACGATCTGGCGATGCAGGTGGTCGCGGTAGGCTTTATTATCGGCGTCCTGCAGGACTCCGCAGAAACCGCACTCAACTCCTCTACCGATGTGCTGTTCACCGCAGCGGCCTGTCAGGCAGAAGAGCAGCGCGTAGCTAACCGCGCATAAATCACAAGGGCGGCTTTTGCCGCCCTTGTTGTTTACAGCGTCACGCCGCTTTTGAATATTGCCAGCTCGCGAAAATCGTTAACCTCGTTCTTCGCCGGTTTTCCGTTGGCAATCTCCACGATGTTATCCACAAACGAGGCCAGCAGATCCTCCATGCTGGTGCCATAAATCAGCTTGCCGGCATCAAAATCGATCCAGTGCGGCTTCTTCTCCGCCAGCTGCGAGTTGGTGGCGATTTTCACCGTGGGGACAAAGCCGCCATAAGGCGTGCCGCGCCCGGTGCTGAACAGCACCATATGACAGCCTGCGCCAGCCAGCGCGCTGGTGGCTACCGCGTCGTTGCCCGGCGCGCTGAGCAGATTCAGCCCCGGCGACTTCAGGCGCTCGCCATATTTCAGCACGTCTACCACCTGGCTCCGCCCCGCTTTCTGCGTACAGCCCAGCGATTTTTCTTCCAGGGTGGTAATACCGCCCGCCTTGTTGCCCGGCGACGGGTTTTCATAAATCGGCTGCTGATGATTGATAAAGTAGCGTTTAAAGTCGTTGATCATCGCCACGGTTTTGTCGAATGTCGCTTCATCGCGACACCGGCTCATCAGGATGCGTTCCGCCCCAAACATCTCCGGCACTTCAGTCAACACCGTAGTGCCGCCATTGGCGATCATCTGATCGGAGAAACGCCCCAGCAGCGGATTGGCGGTGATGCCGGAAAAACCATCTGAACCGCCGCACTCCAGGCCAAACCTGAGTTCGCTCAGCTTGCCCGGCTCACGACGGTCGTGACGCATCACGTCGTACAGCGCATGCAGCCGCTCGAGGCCCGCTTCCACTTCATCATCCTGCTGCTGGCAGATCATAAACTGCACGCGATCGCTCTCATACTCACCCAGAGTTTCACGAAAAACGTCCACCTGATTATTTTCACAGCCGAGGCCGATGACCAAAACTGCGCCGGCGTTCGGGTGACGCACCATATTTTGCAGCATGGTGCGGGTGTTTTCATGATCCTGTCCAAGCTGCGAACAGCCAAACGGATGGCTGAACAGGTAAGCACCGTCGATGTCCGCCGCCTCGTTCGTCTCTTTCAGAAAGCGCTGCAAAATCTGGCGCGCAATGCCGTTGACGCACCCGACCGTGGGCAGAATCCACAACTCGTTGCGAATACCGACCTCACCGTTCGGGCGGCGATAGATAGCGACCTCACGATCGCCCACCTGCGGCGGCAGTTCGGCAAACGCTGGCTGGTAATCATATTCATCCAGATCGCTCAGGTTGGTGCGCGCATTCTGCGAGTGAATGGCTTCTCCTGGCGCTATCAGTTGGGTTGCGTGCGCGATGGGCAGGCCATACTTCACCACCAGCGCATCCTGTTGAATCGGCTGCAGGGCGAATTTATGGCCGCGTCCAACCGCCTCGCGCACGGTCACGCTGCTTTCTGGCAGGCTGACAGTGGTGCCCGGTTCCAGATCGCGTAACGCCACGGCAACGTTATCGCGGGGATCAATTTTAATCGCGTCTTGCATAGCGTTATCTCAGTTGGCTCAGCGCCTCACGCATCCCGTGAGCGATGATGTTTTGCAGGTGTTGGGTGACCGCGGCGACCAGTCCCGATCGCCCGGTTAAATCTTCGCCCCAGTGGTTTACGTCGCTCAGCACGGCGCGCACCAACTGTTGCGGCGTCTGACGATCCGCGGTTACCGCCTGCCACAGCTCGCTGTAGCGCTGTAACCAGTGCGCATCGTCCTGCAACGGATAAGTCTCACCGTGCCGTTCGCCGCGGTAAAAGGCGATGAGCGCAGCTAAAGCGAACGTCAGGCGCGTCGGCCAGACGCCGTTTAACTGCTGTGACTTCAGCAGCTGCGGCAACAAACGGGTACGGAATTTGGTCATGCCGTTCAGGGCGATCGAGAGTAGCGCATGGCGGATATAGGGATTGCGGAAGCGGCGCTCTACCGCGTCCGCGAAGCGATGCAGCTCATCCGCAGGCAGATCGAGTGTGGGGATCACCTCCTCGCGCAGCAGACGGTCAACAAACGCGGCGATTTGCGCGTCGTCCATCGCCTCGCCCACGCTCTCCAGCCCGGCCAGAAACGCGACCGGCACCATTGCGCTATGCGCGCCATTAAGTATCGCCACCTTCTGCTCTTTCCACGGGCGAATATCCTCTGTCAGCCGGATATGCGGGGCCAGCGCGTCCAGTTTCAGCGCCTGCGCCAGAATCGGCGGCCCCTGGATAACAAACTGATAGTAGGTTTCGCCCGTGACCAGAAAAGCGTCCTGGTAGCCCAGCTGCGCCTCGATTTCCGCGCTCTCCTGCGGATAACCGGTCACGATGCGATCGACCAGGGTGTTATAGAATGCGCAATGCTCGCTGACCCAGGCGCTGAACGCTGAGGGCAGCTGCCACTGTTGCGCATAGCGCAGCACCAGCGCACGTAACGCATCTCCGTTATGGTCGATCAACTCGCAGGGCACAATCAGCCAGCCTTTATCCGTCGCGCCATTAAAGTGACGAAAGCGCGCCCACAGCAGTTGCGTCAGCTTGCCGGGAAAAGAGGCAGCGGGAATCTCCTCCAGCCGATCCTCCGCTGCAAACGCGATACCCGCTTCGGTGGTATTGGAAAAAACAAAGCGAATATTGGCATCCTGCGCGAGCGCCATAAACGCATCAGGCTGCTGATAAGGCTGAATTTCACGATTGACGCTGACGATCAGACGGGGTTGGCTTACCGCTTCGCCATTTTCATCCAGCCCGCGGATCAGCGTGGTGTAAAGGCCATCCTGCTGGTTCAGGCTCTGTTCGACCGGACGGTTGCGTGGCCGTACCACCACCACGCCCGCATCGGTTCCCTGGTGTTCATTCAGCCAGTCAATTTGCCAGTCGATAAAGGCACGCAAAAAATTGCCTTCACCAAACTGGATGATGCGGTCGGTATAACGCGCGGCGGGAAAATCGCGACGATTCAGCCTTTGCATGCTATGCCCCCAGCTCAATGCCAAAGTAGTCACGGGCATTGTTGAAACAGATGTTTTGCACCATCTGCCCTAACAGCGCCTCATCGGCAGGCGCTTCGCCCTGCTCGACCCAGCGACCGATCATCTGGCACAGCAGACGACGGAAATACTCGTGACGGGTATAGGAGAGGAAGCTGCGGCTATCGGTCAGCATGCCGACAAAGCGACTCAGCAGCCCAATCTGCGCCAGCTGCGTCATCTGGCGCTGCATGCCATCGAGCTGATCGTTGAACCACCAGGCGGAACCAAACTGCATTTTGCCCGGCTCTCCTTCGCCCTGGAAATTCCCCGCCATGGTCGCCAGCACTTCGTTGTCGCGCGGGTTGAGGCAGTAAAGGATGGTTTTCGGCAGCGCATTGTTGCGGTTCTGCGCGTCCAGCAGGCGTCCCAGCGGCTCGGCCAGAGGACGATCGTTAATGGAGTCGAAGCCAACATCCGGTCCGAGAAGCTGATACTGGCGGCGGTTGTTATTACGCAGCGCGCCGATGTGATACTGCTGCACCCAGCCGCGGCGGGCATATTCGCTTCCCAGCCAGACCAGCACGGCGGTTTTGAACTGGGCAATCTCCTGCTCGTTGGGCAGCGTGCCCTGTAGACGGCGCGACAGAATGCCATCCAGCGTACTTTCGTCCGCCTCGGCGTAGAGCACTACATCCAGCGCATGATCGGAAACCTTGCAGCCGTGCGCGGCAAAATAGTCGAGGCGTTTCGTCAGCGCACGCAGCAGATCGTCAAAGCGCTGCACGCTGACATCAGCAACGCGCTCCAGCTGTTGCAGCCAGGGCTGAAAGGTCTCCGCCTCAATGTTAAAGGCTTTATCCGGACGCCAGCTGGGCAGCACTTTCACCGTAAAGCTTTTATCTTGCGCCAGCGTGCGGTGATGCTGTAAATCGTCGACGGGATCGTCCGTGGTGCCCACCATTTTGACGTTCATCTGCTGCATGATGCCGCGCGCGCTGAAGGCATCTTGCTCCAGCAGTTCGTTACAGCGATGCCAGATAGCGTCGGCGCTTTTTTCAGAAAGCAGCGTGTCGGTGATGCCGAATGGACGGCGCAGTTCAAGGTGCGTCCAGTGATAAAGCGGATTGCCAATGGTGTGCGGCACGGTGCGCGCCCAGGCGTCAAACTTTTCGCGATCGCTGGCGTTACCGGTGCAGAAGGATTCCGGCACGCCGTTTGCGCGCATAGCGCGCCATTTGTAGTGATCGCCCTTCAGCCATATGTCATACAGGTTTTTAAAACGGTAATTTTCCGCAATCTGCTGCGGCGGCAAATGGCAGTGGTAATCGAAAATAGGCTGCTCTTTAGCGTAATCGTGATACAGACGACGGGCAAATTCCGTATCCAGCAAAAAATCTTCGGTCATAAAACGCGACATACCTGCTTCCTCGTTATTAAGTGCCCTGAAGTTCTGGCTCAAAGTTATCATACCAATTTAGCCAGTGGCGAAATTCTTTGTGATCATCTTCACATAAATAAGCGTTTTTCAGCTCTGCTATGGACGATCCTCCTGCTGCCAGCGCGTTAATTCGCTGTCCTGACGACTGTTTTCAGTATCCCACAACGGAATAAAGGGTTTTGTGATGGCTCTCAACTTTTAAAGTTGTATAACAAGTTATCTTCATGCCCTCAACGTGGCGCGCCTGAGACGCTGCGCAGAAAACGAAACAGGGGTCGCTTTCGCAGGGCCTGCGGGCGTGAATAGATCACGAGTCGTCCCGCTCCAGATAACAATTGCGGCCAGGCCGCAGGCAAGACTGGAAGAGGTATATAAATGCGTAAGATCAAAGGGTTGCGCTGGTACATGATTGGGCTGGTGACGCTGGGAACCGTACTGGGTTACCTGACGCGAAATACCATTGCGGTAGCCGCGCCCACGCTGGAAACGCAACTGCATATCACCACTCAACAATATTCTTATATCGTGGCGGCGTATTCCGCCTGCTATACCGTTATGCAGCCTGTTGCCGGCTATGTACTGGATATGCTGGGCACGAAAATCGGCTATGCGGTGTTTGCCGTGTTATGGGCGATTTTCTGCGCCGCTACCGCGCTGGCGGGCAGCTGGGGCAGCTTTGCGCTGGCTCGCGGCGCCGTAGGCGCTGCAGAAGCAGCGATGATCCCCGCCGGGCTAAAGGCGAGCAGCGAATGGTTCCCGGCGAAAGAGCGTTCGGTCGCCGTGGGCTATTTCAACGTGGGATCGTCGATCGGCGCGATGCTGGCGCCACCGCTGGTGGTATGGGCTATTGTCGCCCACAGCTGGCAAATGGCCTTTGTTATCACCGGCGTGCTGAGCATGATCTGGGCGCTTTGCTGGCTGGTGTTTTATAAACATCCAAAACAGCAGGACAAGCTCAGCGATGAAGAGCGTCATTACATCATTTCTGGTCAGGAATCACAGCATCAGACCGGCAACAAAGAAAAGCTGTCAGCGCTGCAAATCATCCGCAACCGCCAGTTTTGGGGCATCGCGCTGCCGCGCTTTCTTGCCGAACCGGCCTGGGGTACGTTTAACGCCTGGATCCCGCTGTTTATGTTCAAGGTTTACGGCTTTAATCTGAAAGAGATTGCCATGTTTGCCTGGCTGCCGATGCTGTTTGCCGATTTAGGCTGCATCGTGGGCGGTTATCTGCCGCCACTGTTCCAACGCTGGTTCGGCGTCAATCTGATCGTTTCCCGTAAAATGGTGGTGACGCTGGGCGCGGTGCTGATGATCGGGCCAGGCACCATCGGTCTGTTTACCAGTCCGTACGTGGCGATTGCGCTGCTCTGCGTCGGCGGATTCGCCCATCAGGCTCTTTCCGGCGCGCTGATTACCCTTTCGTCTGATGTTTTTGGTCGCAACGAAGTGGCGACCGCCAACGGCCTGACCGGCATGGCAGCCTGGACCGCCAGCACCATGTTTGCGCTGGTGGTCGGCGCGCTGGCGGATACACTGGGCTTCAGCCCGCTGTTTGCCGCGCTGGCGGTGTTCGATCTGCTGGGCGCGCTGGTCATCTGGACGGTACTGAAAAACAAACCGGCCTCCGAGCTGGAAGAAGAAACGCTTGCGCCGCAAAACGTAACCGCACGCGGATAAGTCCGGACGGGCTGGCTGCGGCCAGCCCGTTTCCTCCTGCGCGCCAAGGTGGTATAACAGCTTTATTGTTTTCTTTCCTCTGGATCGCGCTCATGGACATCATTGAATCCCGCCGTCTCTATCAGCAGCTGGCAACTGAACTGAAACGCCGCATTGAAGCCGGTACCTATCCGGTCGGTGATAAGCTGCCTGCTGAGCGCCTGATCGCGGAAGAGATGCAGGTGAGCCGTACCGTGGTGCGCGAAGCGATCATCATGATGGAGGTGGAAGGCTATGTGGAGGTGCGCAAAGGCTCCGGCATTCATGTTGTCGCCAGCCAGCAGCAAAACCGCGTCGCTACTCCCAGCCAGCTGGAATTTGCCACCTTTGGCCCCTTCGAGCTGTTACAGGCACGCCAGTTAATCGAAAGCAACATCGCGGAATTTGCCGCAACCCAGGTAACGCGTCAGGACATCATGGATCTGATGGCAATTCAGGAAAAAGCGCGTCAGGAAGATCGCTTTCGTGATTCGCCATGGGATATGCACTTTCATGTCCGTATTGCCCAATCGACGCAAAACAGCGCGCTGGCCGCCATTGTCGAAAAAATGTGGCTGCATCGCCTGCATAACCCCTACTGGTTAAAACTGCACGAACATATCGATCAACGCTCAATTCTCAGCTGGTGCGATGACCACGATCGGATTCTGAAAGCGCTGATGCGCAAAGATCCTGCCGCCAGTAAACTGGCGATGTGGCAACATTTGGAAAATACTAAGCAGATGTTATTCAACGCGACGGCGGATGATTTTGAATTTAACGTGGACCGTTACATGTTTGCTGAAAATCCCGTTATCCTCCCGGACAGTTCTTCTGAGTCGCACTGATAGTGCGGAATATTTGCTCAGGAAAGTCATTTAGTCTGGAATTATGTCAGCCTGTGTAAAGCCTCTTTGGACTCTTCATGGCAAAGGGTAAAACTCCAGGGTGCAGACACATTCTCCTGTCTCATATCCATGATTTTTGTTACAGTTATCACCCTTTTTTTACCCTTTGCGACAGGGATTTAAAAGTCGCTGATTTAACAATCAATTCCGAAAGGATCTGGTAAATCCGGCTCAGGCTGCGCTCCTAAAATCCATAATGAAACGCCGGTCTGCGCTTCAGTCCACCCGGTGGGCCTATTTAACAATGATGTTCAGGAACGATGGATGGATATTTTACAAGCGTTGCTGCACGCCCTGTGGCAACAGGATTATGAAACGCTGGCCGATCCAACGCTGGTCTGGGCGATTTATGGCGTGCTGTTTATGATTCTCTTTCTGGAAAATGGCTTGCTGCCCGCCGCCTTTCTGCCGGGCGACAGTCTGTTGATTCTGGTGGGCGTGCTGATAGCGAAAGGCACAATGACTTTCCCGCTGACGATTGTGATTCTGACCACCGGCGCCAGCCTGGGCTGCTGGGTCAGCTATATTCAGGGACGCTGGCTTGGCAATACGCCGACAGTGCAAAACTGGCTTTCCCACCTTCCTGCTCAGTACCACCAGCGCGCGCACAGCCTGTTCCATCGTCACGGACTTTCCGCCCTGCTGATTGGCCGTTTCATCGCCTTTGTGCGCACGCTGCTGCCGACCATCGCCGGTCTCTCCGGCCTGAGTAACGCGCGCTTTCAGTTCTTCAACTGGATAAGCGCGCTGCTGTGGGTGGTGATTCTTACCGTGCTGGGCTTCGCGCTAGGCAAAACGCCGATCTTCCGCCGTTACGAAGATGAACTGATGTTCTGTTTGATGATGCTGCCGCTGGTGCTGCTGGTTTTTGGGCTGGTCGGCTCGCTGGTGGTGTTGTGGCGTAAACGGCAGGCTAATCAGAACGGGAAGCCGCAGTGATGACGTTACCCCAATGGTTACCCAAACGGCTGTTGCCCTGGCTGGCTGGCGGCGTGCTGTTGCTGCTCGTCATTACGCTGACGCCAACCATGCTGCGTCATGAGACGGCGGTTAAAATTCGCGTTGCTCATGCCGGCACGCCGTTGCCTGATGGATTTTATCTCTATCAACAGCTCACGGCGCAGGGCATCCGCATCAAAAGCATTACGCCAGCCGGCAATGCGCTGATTATTCATTTCGACTCCGAAGAACAGGGCCTCGCCGCGCAAAAAGTGTTGCGCCGCTTGCTGCCGGACGGTTATGTCGTGGCGCAGATGGATTCCGCAAATCGTCAGGAATGGCTTAACGCGCCAGGTTCTGCCCGTCACTCCCTCAGTTAGCGTCAGGCCGCCGTTCAGCTGGTACTGAACGGCGCGAACGTCTGTTCTATCCCCGCGTCTTCTTTGAACTTTTTCTATGCGCTGTCTATGCTCTATGGATGGCTGCGTCACAAGACAAGCTGGGATGAGCGCCTGTCTGGTTTGCGACAGGTCTGCCAATAAGGAAATGTCATGAACCTGAAGAAGCATTGCATACTACTGGGTTTTGCTCTGGTTTCTCTTTCTGGATCAGCGCTGGCGGCAGAATCGCTGTGTCAGCAGAAAGAGCGCGATATTCAACACGAAATTAACGTGGCGCGACAACATGATAATCAGCGACGGGTTAACGGCCTGGAGCGGGCATTAACAGAGGCTCGCGCCGATTGCACCGACGGGAAGCTGAAAGCGGCACAGCAGGAAAGAATTAAAGCCCAGCAGCAGAAAGTTGCTGAGCGCGAGCACGAGCTAAAGGAAGAGCGGCAGAAAGGCGATGAAAAGGAGAAGATCGCAAAACGCGAACGGAAGCTTGAGGAAGCACGCCAGGAGCTGAAGAAGTTACAGGCGGAGCCCTATTAATTCAGATTCAACTTACTGATGTAAAAAGGAGTATTTCATGTCTAAAGACACATCATCGGAACATTTGCGCGCTGAACTGAAAAACCTGGCAGATACCCTGGAAGAGGTTCTCAGCAGCTCCACAGAAAAATCAAAAGGCGAGCTGGATAAGCTGCGTCAAAAAGCGCGCGTAGCGCTGGAGAATTCCCGTGAGCGTCTGGGCGAATCAGGTGAACGTCTGGCTCAGAGCACCCGTGAAGCGGCTGCAAAAGCTGACGATTATGTCCGTGAGAATCCCTGGCACGGCGTGGGCATCGGTGCTGCTATCGGTGTGGTTCTGGGCGTACTGATTTCGCGACGTTAATTATGGCCGATACTCAGCAAAGCCAGGGCCCAGGCAAAGGGGTCATAAATATTGGTCAGCGTATCGTTACTACGCTGGTCAGTATGGTTGAAACGCGCGTGCGACTGGCGGTGGTCGAGCTGGAAGCAGAAAAAGCCAACCTGATTCAGATGTTGATCATGATTGGCCTCACGATGCTGTTTACTGCGTTCGGATTGATGAGCCTGATGGTGCTGGTTATCTGGGCAGTGGATGCGCAATATCGTCTGATGGCGATTGGCATTACCACTGCGGTGCTGTTTGTGCTGGCGTTGATTTTTGGTCTCTGGACGCTGAAAAAATCGCGTCAGTCCACCTTGTTGCACCACACGCGTAAAGAGCTGGAGACGGATCGCAAGATTATGGAGGAACGCCATCCATGAGCCGACGGCAGCGTGAAGCGCGCATACATGACCTTCTCAATGAAGTGCAGCAGCAGCGCCTGGATCTCAGCGCGGCGAAGCGCGACTGGCTGCTGGGTACAGCACAGTACGATCGTGGCTGGCTCACGCTGTTAAGTCTGCGTCGCTATCTGGCTATCGGCAGCAGCGCGCTGGCGATCTGGTCGGTACGCAATCCCAACTTCCTGATGCGTTGGGCCAAGCGTGGCTTTGGGTTCTGGAGCACCTGGCGTTTGATTAAGTCTACGCTCTCCACGCGTTAAGTTTCTCTCTCAAGCCGGTCCGTCTGGTCCGGCTTTCGCTTCGTCAATATTCCTGAATAACTTCGACAGTTTATCTTGCTTACAACCTTCTCAGACCGCGCTTATTATCTTTAGCCATCAGCCCAAAGAACTGCAGAAGCGCATCTCGATGGGGTTTATTGAGCCCGGCGATTACGCCGCCTACAGAGAAACGGTTGGAGTTAACCATGAAAAAATTCGAAAGTACTGGTCTGTTGCTGGCACGCATCCTGATGCCAATCCTCTTTATCAGCGCGGGCTGGGGCAAAATCAATGGCTACAGCGGCACACAGCAGTATATGGAATCAATGGGCGTGCCGGGCTTTTTCCTGCCGCTGGTTATCCTGCTGGAATTTGGCGGCGGTCTGGCCATCCTGTTCGGTTTCCTGACCCGTTTTACCGCGCTGTTTACCGCAGTCTTTACCGTACTGACCGCTTTTATGTTCCACAGCAACTTTGCTGAAGGCGTGAACCAGATGATGTTTATGAAGAACCTGTCGATTGCCGGCGGCTTCCTGGTTCTGGGTCTGGTGGGTCCGGGCGCTTATAGCATTGATCGCCTGCTGAGCAAAAAGTCGCTGGCGGCCACCGTAGCCCGTTAATTAAAGGGTGCGATGCGCAATACAGCATCCTGTAAAATCACAGATATACTCATCAGGGCGAGGATTTTCCTCGCCCCATTTTTTTGGAGGCCATATGGGGCAATTGATTGAGGGTGTCTGGCATGATACCTGGTACGACACAAAATCGACCGGCGGCCGCTTTAAACGTTCCGAGTCAGTCTGGCGTAACTGGATTACCGCTGACGGCAGCGCCGGTCCCGGCGGAAAAGCCGGATTCGCGGCGGAGCGCGATCGCTATCATCTTTACGTCTCGCTGGCCTGCCCGTGGGCGCATCGCACGCTGCTGATGCGAAAACTGAAAGGTCTGGAGGAGATGATCCCGGTCTCGGTAGTGCACCCATTGATGCTGGAAAACGGCTGGACCTTTGACGACGATTTTTCCGGCGCTACCGGCGACAGGCTCTACCAGAACGAATTTCTTTATCAACTCTATCTGCATGCGGATGCGCACTACAGCGGACGCGTCACTGTTCCGGTGTTATGGGACAAAAAGCAGAACACCATCGTCAGCAATGAATCAGCCGATATTATGCGCATGTTTAACAGCGCTTTTGACGCGCTGGGCGCGCGTGCCGGCGATTACTATCCGCTGGCGCTGCGTGAAAAAATCGATGAGCTGAACGGCTGGATTTACGACACGGTAAATAACGGCGTTTATAAAGCGGGTTTTGCCACCTCGCAGGCGGCCTATGATGAAGCGGTAACTGCGCTGTTTCATTCCCTGTCGCGTCTGGAACAGATTCTGGGCCAGCATCGTTATCTTACCGGCAATCAACTGACCGAAGCGGATTTACGCCTCTGGACGACGCTGGTGCGTTTCGATCCTGTGTACGTTACCCACTTTAAATGCGACCGTCATCGTATCGGCGACTATCTGAATCTGAACGGTTTTCTGCGGGATATTTATCAGATGCCCGGCATTGCCGAGACGGTAAATCTGGCGCAGATTCGTCATCATTATTACTGCAGCCATAAAACCATCAATCCGAACGGCGTGATTTCACTCGGCCCTGCATTTGACTGGGATGAGCCGCACGGTCGTGATGAGCGCTTTCGTTAAATAAACAGACTGCTATATACGACCGAAAGCAAAAACCCCGCCGAAGCGGGGTTTTTAAAGAAGTCGAAGCTGACCGTTAAGCCGGGTTCTGTCGTGGACAGTCATTCATCTAGGCCAGCAATCGCTCACTGGCTCAAGCGGCCTACCCGGGTTCAGTACGGGCCGTACCTTGTGAACCCCTATTTGGCCTTGCTCCGGGTGGAGTTTACCGTGCCACGAACTGTTGCCAGCCGTGCGGTGCGCTCTTACCGCACCCTTTCACCCTTACCTGATCCCATTACTGGGCCATCGGCGGTTTGCTCTCTGTTGCACTGGTCGTAGGCTTGCGCCCCCCAGGCGTTACCTGGCACCCTGCCCTATGGAGCCCGGACTTTCCTCCCCTCTGCCCGTCTCCCCCCAAAAGAGGACGACGACAAAGCGGCGACTGTCTGGTCAGCTTCGGCGCGGGATAATAGGGCATTCAACGCCGTTTGTCACGCCTCTTGCTGATCAAGCGCAAAACGGTAGAGCGCATTTTTCTTCACGCCGTGAATCTCTGCGGTCAGCGCCGCCGCTTTTTTTAACGGTAGCTCTTTTTGCAGCAACGCCAGCGTACGCAGCGCCTCAGCGGGCAACGCCTCTTCATCCGCTTTGTGCCCTTCCACAATCAGCACCATTTCGCCTTTGCGTCGATTCTCATCCTCTTTCACCCAAGCCAACAGCTCGCCGACCGGCGCGCCATAAATCGATTCCCAGGTTTTGGTGATTTCACGCGCCAGCACCACATAGCGATCCGCGCCCAGCTCGCTCGCCATATCTTGCAAACTGTCGAGCAGGCGATGGGTCGATTCATAGAAAATCAGTGTGCGCGGCTCATCAACCAAAGCACGCAGCGTATCGCAGCGCGCTTTGCTTTTCGCAGGCAGAAATCCTTCGTAACAGAATCGATCGGACGGCAATCCCGCTGCGCTTAATGCTGTAATGGCGGCGCAAGCGCCGGGCAACGGCACCACGCGAACGCCCGCCTCGCGACAGCGGCGCACCAGATGATAGCCGGGATCGTTGATCAGCGGCGTGCCGGCATCGGAGACCAGCGCGATGCTCTGCCCTTCCTGCAGCTTCGCCAGCAGCTGCTCGGCTTTTTGCTGTTCATTGTGGTCGTGAAGTGCGAAGAGTCGCGCATTGATGGCGAAATGTTGTAGCAACAGCCCGGTATGACGTGTATCTTCCGCTGCGACCAGATCGACGCTTGAGAGCACCGTCAGCGCCCGCTGGGTGATATCGCCCAGATTACCGATCGGTGTAGGTACGATATAGAGCGTGCTGGCAGAAATCTCTGTCCGATCGAGTTGTTTCATTGTTTCATCCGAATTGCCGATTTAATATTGAGCATCTTGAAAAAAACATCACTGGATACAGTATGCTTCCTTCAAAATTTGTTCGTCATAAAGCAGGACGCTTCGTCCCTGTTCTTCTCGCTGGGCTGATTTTAGCCGCCTGTACCGGTCAGGGCCCACAAACTTCAAACGTGAACATTCAGGGACCTGCCACCGGCACGTCCGACTATTATCTGCAGCAGGTGCAGCAAAGCAGCGATGATAGCAAGACCGACTGGCAATTACTTGCTATCCGTGCCCTGATGAAGGAAGGAAAGTACCCGCAGGCCAGCCAGCAGCTGAGCCAGCTGCCGCAGCAGCTCTCCTCAACCCAGAAGCAGGAGCTGCAATTGCTGAATGCCCAGCTGCGTCTGAGCAATCAGGATTACAACGGCGCGCAACAGCTGTTGGGCAAGGTGGATGCCGACGCGCTGTCGAAAGATCAGCAGGCTCGCTACTATGGGCTGCAAATCGCCGCGATGCAAAGCCGCCCTTCGCTGCCGCTGCTGCGTGCTTATATCGCCCAGGAGCCGCTGTTGCAGGGGGACGATCACCAGAAAAATATCGATGCGACCTGGCAGGCGCTGCTGCAAATGCCACAGGATCAGGTCAATAACCTGGTGATCAATGCAGATGAAAATACGCTGCAGGGCTGGCTCGATCTGCTGGGCGTTTACCGCGCCAATAGCAGCGCGCCTGAGACGCTGAAATCAGCGATCAAGGACTGGCAAACGCGCTATCCGCAAAACCCCGCCGCGAAATCGCTGCCCACCGCGCTTAGCCAGATACAGAATTACACTCAGGCCTCGACCAGCACCATTGCGCTGCTACTGCCCACCAGCGGCCAGGCGCAGGTTTTTGCCAGCGCCATTCAGCGCGGTTTTAACGATGCGAAAAACGGCGTGCTGAATCCTGCGCCGCCGCCCGCCGCGCCTCAGCCTGACGCTGCCGCTGCGCCGTCGCCGGATCAGCAGCTTGCCGATAGCGGGAATGCGAACTCGGTGGTCAGCCCGGCTGCTGCTGCCAGTACGCCGCCCGTTCAGCCAGAAACGCAGCCCGCCGTAGACAACGCCAGCGCCGCGCCAGCCGCTACGGCG
The DNA here is from genome assembly GCF_044342975.1 of Pantoea osteomyelitidis. Taxonomy (NCBI): domain Bacteria; kingdom Pseudomonadati; phylum Pseudomonadota; class Gammaproteobacteria; order Enterobacterales; family Erwiniaceae; genus Pantoea; species Pantoea osteomyelitidis. The sequence goes on along the minus strand of NZ_JBGFSN010000005.1, from coordinate 101,167 downwards.
CAGGTCAAAGTCTACGACACCAGCTCGCAGCCAATTCAGCAGGTGATGCAGCAGGCGCAGCAGGATGGCGCCACGCTGGTGGTCGGCCCGCTGTTGAAAAGCAACGTCGAGCAGGTGGCGAACAGCCAGACGCCGCTTAATGTTCTGGCGCTCAACGAGCCGGGGCAGATCCAGAACCATCCGAATCTTTGTTATTTTGCGCTTTCTCCTGAAGACGAAGCGCGTGATGCCGCGCACCATATTTGGGAACAGGGCAAACGTCAGCCGCTGCTGCTGGTGCCGCGCAACTCGTTGGGCGACCGCGTAAGCAAAGCCTTTGCGCAGGAGTGGCAGACACTGGGCGGCGCTACGGTGTTGCAGCAGCAGTTTGGTTCAGTCGATGAACTCAAGCAGGGCATCAACAGCGGCGCAGGCATCTCGCTGAGCGGCACGCCGCTGACGGTGCAACCGGCAGAGCCGCAGGGCATATCGGTTGCTGGTCTGACGATTCCGGCTCCGCAGGAGAGCACGCCGGTTTCCGCCGCCCCGCAAGGCAACCCGGATGCGGTGTATATCGTCTCAACGCAGGATGAGCTTCAGCTGATCAAGCCGATGATCGCCATGCGCACCGGCAGCCGCAGCGGCATTGCGCTTTATGCCAGCTCGCGCAGCTTCCAGGCTGGCGCCGGCCCGGACTTCCGCCTGGAGATGGATGGCCTGCAGTTCAGCGATATTCCGCTGCTCTCCGGCGCCAATCCGGCGCTGATGCAGCAGGCGGCAAGGACGTTTAACAATGATTATTCGCTGGTTCGTCTCTATGCGATGGGCATTGACGCCTGGACGCTGGCGAATCACTTTAATCAGATGCGCCAGATGCCGGGTTTCGCCATTGATGGCAATACCGGCAAGCTGAGCGCGAATCAGGACTGCGTGATCAACAGGAAGTTGGCATGGAACCAGTATCAACAGGGACAAATCGTTCCGGTTCCCTGAACCGGCAGCGGATCGGCGCTGAGCAGGAGCTTCTGGCCCGCCGTTATCTGGAGCGGGCCGGCCTGAAATGGGTAGCCGGCAACGTGCGCTTTCGCGGCGGTGAGATTGACCTCATTATGCGCGACGCCGAATGTTGGGTCTTTGTCGAGGTTCGCTATCGCCGCGATGCGCGCTTTGGCGGCGCGCTCGCCAGCGTGACGCGGCAGAAACAGCAAAAATTGCTGCGCGCCGCCGCGCTCTGGCTGGTGACGCGCGGCGGCAGTTTCGATACGGTAGACTGCCGTTTTGACATCATCGCCATTACCGGTGAACAACTGGAGTGGCTGCCCGATGCCTTTAATGCAGACGTTTAGAACCAGGTGGTAGTGTGCAGGACAGAATCAAAGCATGGTTTACAGAGAGTATTCAAACCCAGATTGCAGCGGCGGAAGCGCTGCCTGATGCCATTTCACGCGCCGCGATGACACTGGTGCAATCTCTGTTGAACGGCAACAAAATCCTCAGCTGCGGCAATGGCGCCTCGGCCGCCAACGCGCAGCATTTTGCTGCCAGCATGATTAACCGTTTCGAGACCGAGCGTCCCAGCCTGCCCGCGCTGTCGCTCAGCGCCGATAACGTCATGCTGACGGCCATCAGCAACGATCGTCTGCATGATGAAATCTACGCCAAGCAGGTGCGCGCCATCGGACAGGCAGGCGACGTGCTGCTGGCGATTTCAACCCGCGGCAACACGCGCGACATCATCAAAGCGGTTGAAGCTGCCGTCACGCGCGACATGACCATCGTTGCCCTTACGGGCCACGATGGCGGCGAGCTTGCCGGATTACTGGGTCCGCACGATGTCGAGATCAGAATCCCTTCGCACCGCAGCGCGCGTATTCACGAGATGCATATGCTGACGCTGAATTGCCTGTGCGATCTGATTGATAACACCTTGTTTCCCCACCAGGAATAACTGAAGGAGCAAAAATGAAAGCATTGAATGCTATAGCCTGCGTTTTCGCTGTGCTGATGTTACAGGGTTGTGCCGCCGTGGTTGTGGGCAGCGCAGCGGTCGCGACCAAAAGCGCCACCGATCCGCGTACCGTGGGCACCCAGGTTGATGACGGCACGCTGGAGCTGCGCGTCAGCAACGCGCTGGCGAAAGATCAGCAGATCAAAAACGATGCGCATATCGTGGCAACCGCTTATCAGGGCAAAGTTATGCTGACCGGCCAGGCACCGAGCAGCGACGTGGCCAGCCGCGCGAAACAGATCGCTGTCGGCGTGGACGGCGCTACCGAGGTGTATAACGAAATCCGCGTGGGAGCCAAAGTGAGCCTTGGCACTTCCTCCTCCGATACCTGGATCACCACCAAAATTCGTTCGCAGCTGCTGGGCAGCGATCAGGTGAAATCCTCTAACGTGAAGGTCACGACGGAAAACGGCGAGGTATTCCTGCTGGGATTGGTTACGCCGCAGGAAGCGCAGGCGGCGGCGGATCTCGCCAGCCGGGTTAGCGGCGTGAAGCATGTCACCACCGCTTTTACCATTCTGAAATAAGCGTAGCGGGCGGCTCTGGCCGCCCTTTTTTATACCGGAATATCCACCACCAGCGCACGCAGCGGCGTTTTTGCCGTCAACCGCACTTGCCGCTCATCTTTAAGAAACGCCCCGTCGCCGCATCCCAGCTTCTCCTGATGTTCGCTGCTGCTCACCGCCTCCAGCGAACCGTGTATTGATTGCAGGTAAGCGCGCGGTCCCTTTAACGTCAGCGTATGGCTTTCGCCCGGCGCCAGCATCACCTGATGGATCCAGACCTGTTGACGCAGTTGCAGGCTGCCCTGTGCGCCGTCGGGCGATGCCAGCAGCAGACTGGTCTGGTTATCCCCCAGCGCGATCTTTTGCAGCAGCGGATTCTCCTGAGTTGGGCAGGCTGCCAGCCAGAGCTGCATGCGGGTTAATGGGCGATCTTTACTGAGATTGATTTCGCTATAGCTGACGCCCTGCTGGGTCGAGAGCAGCAGCGCTTCACCGTTACGGGCGATAATATGATTCCCTTCGCTGTCACGGTACTCCGCTTCGCCCTGAAGAATAATGTTCAAAATATCGACATTCGGATAAGTGCGCGGCTGAAACGCCGCGCCCGGCGCCAACACTTCCTGGTTCAGGACGCGCAGAGAGGCATATCCCATCAGTTCAGGATCGAAATAGTGGCCAAAAGAGAAACTGTAGCGCGCCTGCAACCAGCCAAAATCGGCCTGGCCACATGCCTGCGCGCTGCGTGTCGTAATCATTGCTTTACCTCCACATAGCTGACGGCTGACTTCGGCCGCAGTCTCATAGTTATTAATGGTAAAGAGCTGGACGCCGGATTGTTAGCCAGTTAATCTGCCGGGCATGTTCAAATTTCCTGAAAGAGAAATCACATGGCAAAAGAGCGCGCCTTAACCCTTGAAGCCTTACGTGTAATGGACGCTATCGATCGGCGCGGCAGTTTTGCCGCCGCGGCTGATGAACTGGGTCGCGTACCTTCCGCGCTCAGCTATACGATGCAAAAACTGGAAGAGGAACTGGACGTGGTCCTGTTCGATCGCTCCGGCCATCGTACCAAGTTTACCAACGTTGGCCGCATGCTTCTGGAACGCGGACGCGTTTTGCTGGAGGCAGCGGACAAGCTGACGACCGATGCCGAAGCGCTGGCGCGCGGTTGGGAGACGCATTTAACCATCGTGACCGAAGCGCTGGTGCCCACCGAGCGGCTATTTCCGCTGGTGGGGAAGTTGGCGGAGAAAGCCAATACGCAGATTTCCCTGGTGACCGAAGTGCTGGCAGGCGCCTGGGAGCGACTGGAACAGGGACGGGCGGATATCGTGATTGCCCCCGATATGCATTTTCGCGCTTCTACCGAGATTAATACGCGCAAGCTTTACAGCATGATGAGCGTGTATGTCGCCAGCCCGGACCACCCGATTCATAACGAGCCTGAACCCTTGTCGGAGGTGACGCGCGTGAAGTATCGCGGCATCGCCGTTGCCGATACTGCCCGCGAGCGTCCGGTGCTGACGGTTCAGCTGCTGGACAAGCAGCAGCGCCTGACGGTGAGTTCGATGCATGATAAACGTCTCGCCCTGCTCGCCGGGATGGGCGTCGCAACGATGCCTTATCCACTGATAGAGAAAGATATTGCCGAAGGGCGGCTGCGCGTCGTGAGCGCCGAGTATACGCATGAGGTAGACATTATCATGGCCTGGCGTCGCGATAGCATGGGCGAAGCGAAAGCCTGGTGTCTGCGGGAGATTCCGCGCCTACTGGCTAAAAAATCATAGTTCGGGGTGCGGTCTGCTGATCGGAAACGCGCCGGCGTTTCGGGGCGGGTGTGCGGTCCGCCAGCCGCCCCTTCTCTATAATCGACTCAGGCAATCTATTGCCACCGCCTTGAAACTGGCGAAATCTTTGCTGTCGCGCAAACGCATCATCGCCCTTTCACGCATAAAGGTGACAAACAGATCGTAAATCGCCATCGCCTCTTCATATTCGCTTTTGCTGATCGCCAGAAGAAAAATCACGTATGCCGTATCGTCTCCCCAGGGAATGCCTTGCGGCGCCAGCACGGTATACACCACCGTTTTCCTTGCCAGCAGGCCCAGCGAGTGCGGCAGCGCGATCCCCTCTCCCAGCATGGTGCTGACAATCGCCTCGCGCTCCTCCACGGAAGGATAAAACGCGGCATCAACATAGCCTTCTTTCTCAAGCCGATCGCACAGGTGGCGAAACAACTGTGATTGCGACATCGGCTGGTTCACAATCAGAAAGTGCTGAGCGTCGAAATACTTTTCCAGCATATAGGGCCGCGTACGATCCACCAGTACCAGCTTGCCAATCTGCTCCAGCTGAAATTTGCCAGGAAATGGCGACATCACCACCACCGGCTTCTCTTTCTCCGTCAAACGCGTGGTGGAGATAACAAAATCTTCATCGATACGCGTACGCGCCTCATAGTCGCGTTGCGACAACCGCGCCGTCACCTGCAGCTGCGGATATTTACGCAGCAGCATCGCTTCAATCATACGTAATGTGGAGTTGCCGCTGTCGCAAACCAGCAGTACCCGAGGATGACGCTGATAGCCCACGTCATAGTGACGCTCCAGCCCTACGCCGATATGCAGTACCAGAAAACCGATCTCGTTTTCGCTGATGACGTAAGGGGTATATTTTCCCCAACTGGTTACGGCAGCCAGCGTCACGTCATAAGCCATCGGATAGTGCTGCTTGATGTTGGCCAGTAGCGGATTGGGAATATGAATCTGGTAACGCACGCGGGTGATCATGGTTTTGATATGCGTCAGCAGGTCGGCGCGCAGCTGCTCATCTTCCTGCAAATTGTAGTTGTAGTGCGTGTTGATATAGCTGAGCAGATACTTTACCAGCGCATCGGCATCATCCGCATTAATCGCGCTGGGGGCGATCTCCTGAATACGTCGCGCGGCAATGTTCACGCCTAACCAGTTCTCCTCGGCAGAAGAGATCGGTTTGCCCACCAGCGGCCGCAGCAGGTTCACCAACTGCCGGGCCGCCTCGCGCACCTCAGCATCCACTTCCCCTTCCCCTTCCCCCGGATCGTTAAGAGGATAGCCTTCGCTGATACGCCGCACGGCGACCGCGCAATAAATACGTAAATAGCGCTCGCCCTCATCGCTCAGGCGAATATTGTGACGGGCGAAACAGTGCTGCAACAGCGGCTGTAGCGTGTGCAAAATGCCGCTGTTAAGCGCTTCGATAGTCAGTAATGGACTGTCGGCGTTCTCTTGATCAATCTGCCACAGCAGGTCGGTCAGCGCCGTACGAATCGCCACCTCGCCACCGAACAGCTTCATGCCATAGCGCGGCTTGGTTTCAATAGTCAGATGATAACGACCCAGCCATTCGCGCACCTCGGCCATATCATTTTGCAGCGTGGCGCGGCTGACAAACCACTCTTCCGCCAGATCCTCCAGCTTGAGTGAGAAGGCTGAAGTCAGAAAGCGCGTCAGCAGATAACGCACCCGCTCCGGCGAGGTGCGGGGTACGCGCAGCGGTAAAGGCGACTGCGCCTGCAAATGATGAAAACGCACCGCATCCTCAATCCGCAGCTGATACCCTTCGCCACGGTTTAGCACGAACTGCGCGCCATGTTCCGCCAGCAACGCGTTCAGCGCCGTGATATCGGCGCGTACGGTGCGGGTTGAAACGGCAAAACGACGCGCCAGCTCATCCTGCGGCAGGGTTTCGTTTTGCAGTGCGTCAAAAAGTGGCGCAAGGCGTTGATTGGGAAATCTCACGGTGCGTTACCTGTTGCGGTTAATGATTGGCCTTCCCGGATAAATGCTCCGGACCCGTGGCCCGTCAGTTATACCAGCAGGGTTTTCGTTATTGCCAGTAGCTGACGCACATCTTCCACGCGCGTATCGCCACTGGCCTTATCGATAATCGAGCTGTAAATATGAGGAATAATTTTACTGACGCCCGACTCCAGCGCGATCCTGACGATGGTCGCGTAGTTATCCAGATCGATGCCGCCGGTCGGCTCCAGCCAGAAATCATGCCGCGCGCAGGCCTCTGCTACCGCGCGATATTCATCAACGGATTGCAGGCCGCCCATCGGGAAATATTTCACCGAGCTACCGCCCATGTCTTTCAACAGCGCAATGGCGCTGTCGACAGGCACGATGGCATCGGCGCCCTGCGAGCTGAGCGGCCCGGTGGAGATTTTGACTTTGCCTGGCGTGCCGGTGGGCGAAATCAGACCATTGACCACCGTTTGCGACTGTCCCAGCAGCGCGCGGCTGGTGGCGACGCCGGTAAAGACCTGGTTGACGTGCTGCGGCTGAATGGCGGCGGCGATTTCGCTCACCATCGCGGACTGATTGGGATCGCCCGCTCCCAGCCCCACGGAGAGAGCATTATCGATCAGCTGCGCATAGTCGCGCATATCGGCAATCGCCGCTTCGCTGCTGGCATAGTTTTTCGACAGCACGCCAACCAGTACGTGGCCTTCCGCCGCCTGCCAGACGGCGCGCGCATTGGCTTTTGATCCCGCCAGCACATTGAGGCAAAGGCGATCCTGATAAAAATTTGGCGTCAGCGTCATGCGTTTTTTTCTCCGTTTAACAGCGCCTGAACAGAAGTGAAAATGGTATGGAGTTGCTCAGGCGTCACGCTGCGCACGTCCACCTCGATAATGCCCTCATTGGCTTTGTAGCCGCGAAAATAGATGGCGATAGCGCCGTTTTTCAGCGCCTGCACCAGATCGCCGGTGCGCTGGCCGATTGCCGCCTCGTCAAATTTGATCTCGGTACGGGCGATATCGCGTCCGGCTGCATCCCACACCACGCGCGCGCTGACCCCATGCAGGGTGTTCAGGCTGTTGATAAAGGGCGTCATCTTCTCCACCATCTGCGCGCCGCTGATTTTCGCCTGCGTCAGATAGTTTTCGATCGCCTGCGTCAGGCCAAGAATTCCCTCTTTGCCCACTTTCATGGCGCGACCAATGCCGCCTGACTGGCGTTTCACCCACGCCACATGCTGCTGCTTGCCAATCACCAGCCCGCTGGTCGGCCCCTCAATCGCCTTCGCGCCGCTGTAGATAACCAGATCGGCACCGGCCTGGTAGTAACACTGCAAATCTTCTTCCGCGGCGGCATCAACAATCAGCGGCACGCCGTGCTGACGCGCAACCGCCGCGGCCTGCTCTACGCTGAGGTGGCTTTTCTGCACGCAGTGATGCGATTTCACATAGAGGATGGCGGCCGTCTGCGGCGTAATGGCGGCCGCCAGCTGTTCCGGCGAACATTCGTTGCTGTAGCCCGCCTCAACCAGACGCCCGCCGCCCAGCGTCACCATGGTGCCTACCGGTGCGCCAAAATTGACGTTATGCCCTTTCGGCAGCACGATATCGTGCGGCACACTGAGCGGCGCGGCATGCAGATTTTCCAGCAGCCAGTGGTTATCTTTCACGATGGTGGCCGCCACGCACTGCGCAATGCCTGCCGAGGCGCAGGAAACCACCAGCGCATCTTCCACTCCGAGCAGACCGGCAATATAAGCGCCGGTTTTGTTCACCAGATCCTTTATTTCGAAGTAGTGATTAAGACCATATCCGACGGTTTCCACCACGTCGGCGGCGGGCGTTGAAACGCCCAGAATGGTCATGCGGCCCGACGCGTTGATGACCTGTTTCAGGCCATATTTTTCATAAAGCGAAGACATGATTGGTTTTCCCTTCATCGGTCAGATGCCACTGGCCCGCCACCATGGCGGCCAGCGGCACCAACTGTTTCTCACCCTCGACCCGTTCGCCTTCAGAATCAGCGAATGAGCAAGGTTCTTCTTTGATGGTAAAAAGAGTCAGGTCGGCGTCGCAGCCCACCTCAAGACGCCCTTTCTGCGCCAAACGCAGGCCGTCGGCAGCTTTCCAGGTGACGCAGTCGATAATCTGCGGCAGCGTCATACCCACGCTGAAGAACTTCGACATAACGTGCGCCAGATGATGCACCGGCCCGTTAAGGCGGTTGCGGCAGTAGATATCTGAGCTGATGGTGTCGGGCAGAATGCTCTGCGCGATGGCCGCACGCGCCACTTCAAAGCTGAAGCTGGCGCTGCCGTGGCCGACATCCAGCCGCACGCCGCGCAGCAAGGCCTGCTTCACCGCCGCGCGCAGTTCGCCCTGCGGCGTCAGAATGCGGTTGGGCTTGCCGTTATAGCAGTGAGTAATGATGTCGCCGGAGGTGAGCAGATCGGCAATCTCATCCAGGTTGGGCGGGTTGTTGCCGATGTGCACCATCAGCGGCAGCCCGCCCACTGCTTTTTGAATCGATTTGGCTTTAACCAAAGGTTGAATGCCGTTCTGCCCGACCACGCTGCTGCTCATACGCGCCTTCAGGCCAACAATAAAGTCGGGCCGACGCGCCACCGCTTTTTCCACCGCATCCGCGTCGATTTGCGTCATATCGGCCAGTTCGTTCTGGGTGACGATGCCGGTGCGGGCAATATTGATCAGCGCATAAACCTGCGTCGTGGCGGGGCGCGTCAGCCGGTAAAAATCATCGATATGATCGGCGCCGGTACTGCCCGCATCGATGACGGTGGTAACGCCGGTGCTGACGCCGATGCGATCTGCCTCGTCATGGTAGATCGGCGATTTGGGGTAGCAATGAACATGAGAATCGATCCAACCCGCGCTCAGATAGAACCGCCCGGCCAGATCCTGTTCGCTTTTTGCCTCGCCCTGCACGCTGCCCAGCGCAGCGATTTTGCCGTCGCGCACAGCGATATCCACCAGCCGCTCATCGGCAAGCCGCGCACGACGAATAATCAGATCGAACATAAAGGCTCCTTAAGCGCGGCCCTTTTTCCGGGCCGCGGGCAAATCAGATCGCGACCGGATAAATGGCGCCGAGGATCATCGCGCCGAGAATGGCACCGCCGGTAATCGGCTTATTCCACAGATAAAACAGCAGAGCGCCTGCCAGCGAACCCAGTCCAATCGGAATGGAAGCCGCCATCGCAGAGAGGATAATCAGCGGCCCCAGGAAGCGGCCTGAGGCGTTGCCTGCTCCCATCATCACGTCCGCGCCGTAGGTGGAATCGCTCTGGTTGATAGTGAACTTACGCGCCAGGATAATGATGTAACCGATAGCCACGCCGATAATCAGGCCGGTCGCCAGCGATGCGGCAAAATTAGCCACCGGAAAGACGATACCGGCGCCGAGCAGCAGCGCCGGAACGCCGAGACCGACGCCGGTCTGGATCGCGCCGCCGATATCGAGAATGCCCACCAGCGAACCTTCAATGATGCGCGCAAAAAGGAAGCTGGCGCCGAAGGCCGCTACCGCGCCATACACCCCGGTTTCCATGCCGGAGCGCAGCATCGAGACGAAGGCGACTTCGTTAAAGGCGCCAATGCCGTAGAGGTAATACATATGGGTTCCGGCAAAAACGCCGGATGAAAGCAGGCCGACAAAAATGGGAAATGACCAGTCGGCATACCAGAAGCTTTTGGTTTCGTTCATGGTAAGCGCCTCTTATTTGCCGCTCAGGGAGTTATGGATCGTATCGAGCCAGCCGGGAATGCCGAGCTGGAAGGATTGCAGCATTTTCATGTCGAAGCCGCGGAAGAAACCGCTCAGGACAAACAGCAGTACGATTGCGGTCATCATCACTTTGGTGACACGATGCCAGCCGCTCTCCTCTACTCCTTTACCGATCAGAATGCCCAGCACCAGACCCGGCACGGCGTTACCCATGATCAGCTGCGCCAGGCCGCCAAAGATGGTGGCCCAGAAACCCGATCTTTTCCCGGCGTCGATAGCCGCCAGCCAGAAAATCACCGGCATTACCGTGTTCACCAGCAGGTTTGCGGCAGGCACTAACACTTTTACCGCTGTTACCTGCAACGCGGCCGGTACTGCGGAAGCGGTTGAGTTAAGAAAAGCGACAACAATCATGCCGATAAGGCCACAAGCGATCGCCATCTTTTTCGGGTCGTGCAGCGTTTCCGCCAGGTTGCGGTTTTTTACCATCAGCGCAGCCGCGCCCCAGTTAGGGATGATGCGGTGATCGACATCCTGCGTGAAGGAGCCTGCCGCAACGGAAGAAGCCCAGGCATTGAAAAAGAAGCCGAGACCAAAGGAGAAGTGCGAGGCGGGATCGCCCTCACAGGAGTTGAGCTCGCCAAGCGTACGAAACGCGCCCATGCCCTGGGTAGTGGGCGCGTGAAACATGCGAGCCGCACCGGCTCCCACACCCACACCCACTAATCCTCCGATGATTAATGACTTAAACAAAATTATTAAAAACATATTTTTACCTTTGTTTTTCGTCTGTTGTTATTAAGTGGCCGTGGTAAAGGTCACTTTTTCGCTGTCGATTACGCTGACGCTGACGGTAATTTCCAGCTCAACGCTGTAGCTCCGTCGTTGGCGCGCCAGAAAGAAAAAGAGAAATTTTTCCGTCCGAACGCTCTCCTGCGCGCGCAGCACCTGCACATCCTGAGGTTCAATGCGCAGCAGGATTTTTTGAGTGGATCGCAACACCTGGCTTTGTACCTGGCTCAGCGCATCGGCGAACGCTTTTGCTTTGCTGTCGCCTTTGCCTTGTACCCTGACCTGGGTGATGTATTGCTCTTTCATACTCAACTGCCGTGCTTCTTGTTCCAGGCCTGTACCAGCCTTTCGCCCAGCTCTTCTTTATCCATAAAGCCAAAGCCCAGCACCGTGGCGCCTTCGTTAATCGCCGTCACGCCTTCGTCGATGGAGCGCATACCGTGCTTCGCCTTGTAGCCATATTTGTTCTGCGCGGTGATGGCGCCAGCGCCGCCGCTGCCGCAAAAGGAGATGCCGAAATCGGCATTTTCCGCCTTCATCACGTCGCCCAGCTTCATATCTGCCGCCACGCCCGGCACCACGACGGCGCGCCCGCCCGCTTTCTCTATGCCCGCGGCAACTTTCTGCCCTTTACCTAAACGATCGCCAATCACTACGGTTACCATGGGGTTTTCCTCGATTTTGATAAAACTTAAGTAAAATTTTCTCGTTGGATCAGTTTGCGCGCGCCACTTCGATATGGACGGAGAGTAGCCACGCCTCCTCTTTAGGCAGGTTGCCAAACAGATCCACTATCTGCTGCGCCAGCCGCATCGTTTCCGGGGAAATATCCTCAAACAGCGATTCATCCACCTCCGGCAGCAGCTCGCCGGTTAACGAGCGCGACGCCATGGCGCGCACATGCGAAAACAGCATTTGTTCCTGTACGGCATCAGGATGAATATCATGGCGCGCATAGACTGCTTTGATTTGCGCCATTGCCTTTTCCGTCAGAGCCTGAATGTTATCCGGTGTTGTCTGGTTAACCGGAACTGTATGACTACTCACCTTGCTACTCCTGTTTTACACCGGACAAATGTGCTTAATTCGCGTCGAAAATAAATTACGCTTTTGTCGGCGGTATGTGGAGAGGCAACATTTCCAGATAAAAGTGGAAATCGAGCGGAAAGTTGTGCGTCAGATCGCAGGATGCACGAAGTATGCGAAGTCACCTTTCAGGTGATTTTTTATTGCAAAATCAAAGAAAAAATCAGGAGAGCGATGCGCAAAAAAGCGTATTGTGCAGCAGCAAAAAAGGTTTAGCTGCCAGAAGATAAGAAAAAGCAATGACCAGGCTGCCTGGATAACAGACAAAAAAAGGCAGCCACCTGGGCTGCCTGTTTACATCTGATGCTTTACTGACCGGCGATTTTCATTTCCGGCAGCAGCACGGAACCGCACTGAATATTGCTGCGCGTTTCAATATCGTCGCCCAGCGTCACCATGTTACGCCACATATCTTTCAGGTTGCCGGCAATGGTGATCTCACTGACCGGGTACTGGATTTCGCCATTTTCAACCCAGAATCCTGCCGCACCGCGCGAGTAATCGCCGGTAATGGCGCTGACGCCCTGCCCCATCAGTTCGGTAACGACCAGACCTGTACCCATCTGCTTCAGCAGATCGTCAAAGCTGTGTCCCTGCCCGGCGATGCGCCAGTTGTGAATGCCGCCAGCGTGTCCGGTGCTTTGCAGGCCCAGCTTGCGCGCCGCATAGCTGGTCATCAGCCAGGTTTGCAGCACGCCATCTTTAATGATGGCGCGCTCCTGGGTGCGCACGCCTTCGCTGTCAAACGGCGTGGAGGCCAGACCTTTTAACAGATGCGGCTTCTCTTCAATCGTCAGCCACTCCGGCAGGATCTGCTGACCCAGCGCATCGAGCAGGAAGGTTGATTTACGGTAAACGCTGCTGCCGCTGATCGCGCCAACCAGATGACCAAACAGGCCGGTCGCCACCTCTGGCGCGAAGATTACCGGCGCTTTCATGGTAGAGAGCTTGCGCGGCGCCAGGCGTGACAGCGTGCGGCGCGCGCATTCGGCGCCGACCCACTCCGGGCTTTGCAGATCGTCAATGGCGCGACCAATGGTATAGGCGTAATCACGCTCCATATTGCCATCCTGCTCGGCGATGACGCAGCTTGAGATAGAGTGGCGGCTGGAGCAGTAGCTTTGCAGCATTCCGTGGGTGTTGCCAAATACCTTGATGCCGACGTGGCTGTTAAAGCTGCCGCCTTCGGTGTTGGTAATGCGCTTGTCCGCCTGCAGCGAAGCCTGCTCGGCACGGGCCGCCAGCTCAATAGCGCGATCGGCGTCGATCTCCCAGGGATGATAAAGATCGAGATCGGGCGCCTCAAATGCCAGCAGCTCCGCATCGGCCATCCCGGCAAAGGGATCCGGCGAGGTGTAGCGGGCGATATCGATCGCCGCCTGTACGGTACGCCTGATGGCGTCTGGCGTAAGGTCGGTGGAGGAGGCGCTGCCCTTACGGTTTTGGTGATAAACGGTGATGCCCAGCGCGCCATCGCTGTTGAATTCAACGTTTTCCACTTCGCCATAGCGGGTGCTGACGCCGATGCCGGTGGTTTTACTGACTGCCACTTCTGCACCGTCGGTGCTGGCTTTGGCCAGCTCAAGCGCCTGCGCGACTGCCTGCTCCAACACTTTACGTTGTTCTGCAACCTGAGTAGATACGTTCATCGACCTGCCGTCTAATCTTAGGAATGAATGCTCTGAGTCTATCAGACTCAGAGAACAATTTCGCAGTCGTCCGATAAACTGGTAGGATTAGCCTCTTTTTTTGGGAGCCAAGAGATGACTAAACAGCCCGAAGACTGGCTCGACGATGTGCCGGATAATCAGGAAGAAGAAGACGAAGAGATTATCTGGGTCAGTAAGAGCGAAATCAAACGCGACGCCGAAGAGCTGAAACGCCTTGGGTTGGAGCTGGTTGAGCTGGGGAAAAACTCGCTGGATCGCATTCCGCTCGACGAACAATTGCGCGCAGAGATCGAACTGGCGCAGCGAATTAAAAAAGAGGGTCGCCGCCGTCAGCTGCAGCTGATCGGCAAGCTGTTGCGCGCCCGTGACGTGGAGCCGATCCGTCTTGCGCTCGACAAGCTGAAAAATCGTCATAATCAGCAGGTTGCGCTTTTCCACAAGCTGGAGTCGTTGCGCGACCGTCTGATTGAGCAGGGCGACGATGCGATGGCGGAGGTGATTGCGCTTTATCCGCAGGCGGATCGCCAGCAGCTACGCAGCATGATCCGTAACGCGCAGAAAGAGAAAGCGGGCAACAAGCCGCCAAAAACCTCACGTCAGATTTTCCAGTATTTGCGGGAGCTGGCGGAGGCCTGAGGGAATAGCAAGAGAGGTGAAACGCGCCAGCGCGTTTCACCTCCCCGGCCTGATGTCTCAGGCCCCCAACCTCTCCAGTAACTTCTGATGAATGCCGCCAAAGCCGCCGTTGCTCATCACCAGAATCGAATCGCCCGGCTGGGCAACTTTTGCCACCATCTCCACCAGCGTATCGATATCAGCGCTCCAGTGGGCAGGCTGCATACAGGCTTCAGCAACATCAGAAACTTGCCACGGGATATGGTGCGGCTGGAAAAGAAACACTTCGTCGGCACGCGCCAGTGAAGGCGCCAACTCGTTTTTATTCACGCCCATCTTCATGGTGTTGGAACGCGGTTCCAGCACCGCCAGAATGCGGGCAGTGCCGCCCACCTTGCTGCGTAAGGCGGAAAGCGTGGCGAGAATCGCAGTGGGATGATGCGCGAAATCATCATACAACTTAATGTTATTCACGGTTCCGCGCAGCTCCAGACGGCGTCTGGCATTGATGAAATCGTTCAGCGCCGTACCGGCATCCTCCGGCTTCACGCCAACGTGACGGGCTGCCGCTATCGCCATCAGGCCATTATGCATATTATGCTCGCCTACCAGCGCCCAGCTCACCTCGGCCGCCTTTTCGCCATCAAGCCATGCTTCCCAGCGTGAGGCGTCCGGCGTCAGCTTTTTCGCCTGCCAGCGACCGCCGTCGCCCACGCTCTCATGCTCGCTCCAGCAGCCCATCGCCATCACCTGCTTCAGATTACTGTCGTGCTCCGGCAGCAGAATTTTCCCCTGCCCAGGCACGATGCGCACCAAATGATGGAACTGCTTCTGAATAGCGCGCAGATCGTCAAAAATATCGGCGTGGTCGAACTCCAGATTATTGAGGATCAGCGTGCGCGGCGCGTAATGAACAAACTTGGAACGCTTATCAAAAAACGCACAGTCGTACTCATCAGCTTCAATCACGAAGAATGGACTTTTTCCTAATTTTGCCGATACGTCGAAATTTCCCGGAACGCCGCCGATAACAAAGCCCGGTTCAAGGCCGCAGGCCTCAAGAATCCACGCCGCCATGCCTGCCGTGGTGGTTTTTCCGTGCGTGCCCGCCACCGCCAGCACCCAACGATCGCGCAGAACAAAATCATGCAGCCATTGCGGGCCGGAAAGATAAGGAATGTTGCGTTCCAGTACGACTTCCACACAGGGATTGCCGCGCGTCATGGCATTGCCGATGATCACCAGATCCGGTGCGGGATCGAGCTGACTGGCATCATAACCTTCAGTTAATTCAATGCCTTGCTGCTCGAGCAGCGTGCTCATCGGCGGGTAAACATTGGCATCCGAGCCGGTAACTTCGTGGCCCAGCGAGCGTGCCAGCATCGCCAGTCCGCCCATAAATGTGCCGCAAATCCCAAGGATGTGAATACGCATAAAGAGATCCATTACTCAAAAGTTCGGCGCACAGTGTAACCCCGCGCGCAGACGGAAGAAACGGATTAGGCCTATGGTTTTTGAAGTTCATTCGGCTAAACTGCGTACCATACGTTGGCGGTTTGTTAACGAGCTGCCAGTCCATCGTTGATTCAGGGAATGTGTTATGAAAACGTTAGGCGAATTTATCGTCGAGAAGCAACACGACTTTCCTCACGCTACAGGTGAGCTGACGGCGTTGATTTCAGCCATTAAACTGGGCGCCAAAATTATCCATCGCGATATCAACAAAGCGGGCCTGGTAGATATCCTTGGCGCCAGCGGCGTAGAGAATATTCAGGGTGAACAGCAGATGAAACTGGATCTGTTCGCCAACGAGAAGTTAAAGGCTGCGCTAAAAGCACGCGGCATTGTCGCCGGTATCGCTTCAGAAGAAGAAGATGAATTTGTGATCTTCGAAGGCGTGGAAAACGGTAAATATGTCGTGCTGATGGATCCGCTTGATGGCTCTTCTAACATCGATGTTAACGTGTCGGTGGGAACGATTTTCTCTATTTATCGTCGTGTGACGCCGCCCGGTACGCCGGTTACCGAAGCTGACTTTATGCAGCCGGGCAGTCAACAGGTTGCCGCCGGTTACGTGGTTTACGGTTCCTCAACCATGCTGGTTTATACCACCGGTTGCGGTGTACACGCCTTTACCTACGATCCTTCGCTTGGCGTATTCTGCCTGAGCCAGGAGCGCATGACCTTCCCGGAGAAGGGCTACACCTATTCTATCAACGAAGGCAACTATATTCGTTTCCCGCAGGGCGTGAAGAAATATATCAAGTTCTGCCAGGAAGAGGACATGGCGACCCATCGTCCTTATACCTCACGCTATATCGGTTCGCTGGTGGCTGATTTCCACCGCAACCTGTTGAAAGGCGGCATTTACCTTTATCCCAGCACTGCCAGCCACCCTAAAGGCAAGCTGCGTTTGCTGTATGAGTGCAACCCGATGGCGTTCCTGGCCGAACAGGCGGGCGGCAAAGCGAGCGATGGCGAGAAACGTATTCTCGATATTCAGCCGGAAACCCTGCATGAGCGCTGCCCGTTCTTTGTAGGCAACGAAGATATGGTCAATGACGTAGAACGCTTTATTCGCGAATATCCTGATAACCATCAGGGCTAAGCGGCGAGAAAGAACAGGGGCGCGAGCGATCGCGCCCTTTTTTGTTACGCCGCGCTGACACGAAACAGTGACATGGTTTCCTGTAACTGACGCGACTGCATTTCCAGCGACTGCGTCGCCGCCGTTGCCTGTTCTACCAGCGTCGCATTCTGCTGCGCCACTTCATCCATCTGCGTCACCGCCTGATTAACCTGTTCGATACCACGGCTCTGCTCGCCGGTGGCGATGGAGATCTCTTTCATTAATGCCGTGACGCGCATCACCTCAGTGGAGATTTCATCCATGGTCTCGCCAGCGCGTGTCGCCATTTCACTGCCCTCTTTCACCCGCGTTTGCGATTCGGCGATCAGCGCGCGAATCTCTTTCGCCGCATTGGCGCTGCGCTGGGCCAGATTGCGCACTTCGCTGGCGACCACCGCGAACCCGCGCCCTTGCTCACCGGCACGCGCCGCCTCGACCGAGGCGTTCAACGCCAGAATATTGGTCTGGAAGGCGATGCCGTCAATCACGCTGAGAATGTCGCCGATACGATTTGAGCTGCTGGTGATCTCCTGCATTTTCTCCATCACATAGCTCACGACTTCCGCGCCGCGATCGGCGGTGTCGGAAACGCTGTTCGCCAGCTGATGTGCCTGCTGCGCGCTGGCGGCATTCAGACGCACCGTCGCGGTGAGCTGCTCCATGCTGGCGGCAGTCTGTTCCAGCGAAGCTGCCGACTCCTCAGTACGCTGCGACAGGTTGATATTGCCGGCGGCCAATTCGCGGCTGCCGATATCAATTTGCAGGCTCGCCTCGCGTACCTGGCTCACCGAGTCGCGCAACGCCTGCTGCATACCAGCCAGCGCCTGGTTCACCCGGCCAAACTCATTGTTGCCTGCGGGCGGCAGCGGCTGTGACAGATCGCCGGTCGCCACCTGCTCAAGATGCCAGATCGCTTTGTCGAGCGGCTTCAGCATCATGCGCTGTAGGATCTGCCAGGCAAGCGCAATCAGCAGCACGGTAAGCACGCCGGCCACGGCAATCAGGATTTTCATTAATGATTCATTGCGCGCCGCCTGCGCCAGCTGGTCATCCGACCCCCTGTTGGCGTACTGGCTGAAATCGTTAACCGCTTTGGCGTAATTGTCGGCGAGCTGAGAAAGATTGCCCTCCAGCACGGTGTAATACTCATCGGTGTACTGCTTCTGCAACGCCTCCATCATCGGCGTGATGCCTTGTTTGACATACGCGCCGTAACTCGCCGCCACCGCATCCGCCAGCGCTTTGCCTCTGGCCGTCACCGTACCGGCATCGATAAAGCGTTTTAGCTGCTGCTGCGACGCCGCGACGTCAGCCGAGGCCTGTTTCGCCACTGCGGTGCCGTCGTCCAGCAGGCCAATTTCGATTTTTCGTACCGCCAGCGCCGCCGTTGCCCTGGCGCGCATCAAATTGCTGTTGCTTTGATAAAGATTGTTAAGCTCAATGCCCTGAACACGGTTGATCACATCCAGCGATCGGTTCCCTTTGTTAATCGCCACAATTCCCATAAAGCTCACTGCCAGTAGCAGCAGCGTCATACATCCCAGCAGTACCAATAATCCTGTGCGTATTGAGAGATTTTTCAGCATGATATTTTCCGTTAGCGTGAAAAAGGCAAAAATCCAGTATCCCTGAAACGGTCAAGTTATCGGCAGCTACAGCACAAACTTTACCCGTCAGTAATTTCTGACAGTTTAACGTTGCGTCTGGCGGAGGGATTGTTGATAAATGAAGGCGATAGCCGTTATTGCTGCGCTATTGTTCGCCGCGTTAGCCTGTTGTTGACGCGTAATTTTTCGTACAGGGAAATATTATGGCTGCCTACGCCTCCACGCTGATCCTCGTCGCACTTGCCGTACTGAGTTATTTCGTCCACAACAACGCCGTCACTATTTCCATCGTGGTCCTGCTGCTGATTAAAATTACCCCGCTGGCCCAGTTCTTTCCCTATGTAGAAAAACAGGGCATTACCGTGGGGGTGATTCTGCTGACGATTGCGGTGATGGCACCGCTGGCCAGCGGCTCGATGCCCGCCTCGGCCCTGCTGAAATCGTTCACCGACTGGAAATCGCTGCTGGCGATTGCGGTGGGAATATTTGTCACCTGGCTGGGAGGACGCGGCGTGAATCTGATGAACGCGCAGCCCTCGGTGATTGGCGGCCTGCTGGTCGGCACCATTATTGGCGTCGCGCTGTTTCGCGGCATCCCGGTCGGCCCGCTGATCGCAGCCGGCATCGTATCGCTGTTTGTGACGCAAAAATAGCGGCCCTGGAGCAGTCCGAAAGGCCAAAAAGGGGGCATACTTTCAGAGTCAGTTGGCTATAATAGCCGTCACTCAACACACGACTAGTGAAGGAATAACAGATGAGTTTGAACCAGGTGCCTGCAGGTAAAGAGCTGCCGGAAGATATCTACGTCATCATTGAGATCCCGGCCAATGCCGATCCAATTAAATATGAAGTGGATAAAGAGTCTGGCGCCCTGTTTGTAGACCGCTTTATGTCTACCGCCATGTTCTATCCGTGCAACTACGGCTACATCAACAACACCCTCTCTCTGGATGGCGATCCGGTTGATGTGCTGGTGCCGACCCCGTACCCGCTGCAGCCGGGTTCCGTGGTTCGCTGTCGTCCGGTTGGCGTGCTGAAAATGACCGACGAGTCTGGCGAAGACGCTAAAGTCGTTGCCGTACCGCACACCAAACTCTCTAAAGAGTACGATCACATCAACGATGTGAACGACCTGCCGGAACTGCTGCGTGCGCAGATCACCCATTTCTTTGAGCATTATAAAGATCTGGAAAAAGGCAAATGGGTGAAAGTAGACGGCTGGGAAAATGCCGAAGCCGCGAAAGCCGAGATCGTCGCCTCTTTCGAGCGCGCGCAGAAGAAGTAATTCTTGCCGCTATGCGCATAAAAAAACACCGTCCACTGGACGGTGTTTTTATTTATACTTCCGACGCCTCATCGCGCCGCAGCCAGTCTCCGCTGAGAATACGCTGGCGTCCTGCCACAGAACGTTGATAGACGTAAAGCCAGGCGCTGCCGTAAGGGGTTTGTATCAGCTGGCGCTTATATTCGCCCCCTTTGGTACGCAGCGCATCCAGTTCAGCCAGGGTTGAAGCATCGATGCGGTAAACCTCACAGTAAACCGCACCCTCGCCCGCGATCACGCCGGGATAGTGCCCCAGATTATAAAGCGAGAATCCCTCGATCTGATGGTCTCCTAACCATTGCGCATTGGTCATCCAGTGACTGTTTCCCTGTTTGCGCCGTAAACTGCCGTAGACAATTATTCGCATTGCTAAAACTCGAACTGATAGAGCACATCGAGAGCCTGGTCCACGCCGGACACAGCTTCCAAATAGAGTTTGGGCATCAGGCGATAACGCAAGGTTAAGGTCGCCAGTGAATCAAATATGCCAACACCATATTTTACTTGTAGACCCGGCAACACATAGCCGCTGACCTGCACCTGTTGCGTGTCGCCAACACCGGCAGTATCCAGGGCCAGATTACTGACGCCAAAGGTCTCGCCGATTTTACCCACAACCTGCCCACTTTGTGCAACCCCCAGACCAACCAATGCTGAAGTTAATGCGTTGCTGTCGCCATTGTTGTCCAGTCCCTGACCGCGCAACAGGTAAGAGAGCGCCTCCTGCTGCGACATCGCCGGATCGGAGAAAATCTCGACCTTCGGCTCGTCAGCCAGCCCGGTGACGCGCAGCCCCGCCGTGACGTCATCTTCCGTGGCGTCCGGGTTGCGGATCGCCTCCAGGTTGACGTAAGGCTGGTCCGGCGGACCGGCAAACTGCAGCTCGCCTTTGCGCACGATCAGATCCTGTCCGTAGGCTTTGAAGCTGCCGGAAGGAATGTTGATCTGACCATTCAGGCCCAGCCCGGTTTTATCCTGCACCAGCTTGAGATCGCCGTTGAGTTTCGCTTTCAGGCCAAAGGCCGAAAGACGCACATCGTTGCCGACGTGGATCACCAGGTTGCTGTTGATCGGAATACCGGCGGTTTTCGGCGCGATCGGCTTGAGATTTTCATCCAGCATCACCTCGTCGGACGAGACGCCCACCGCGCTCTCCGGCACCTCCTGCACGATAATGCGCGCCCAGGGAATCTCCACGCGCCCGTCGAGATTAAAGGCGGCTGGCGTCGCTTCAAACACCAGGTCGGGCGAGACGTCCATCCGCACCATCGGCGGCACGGTGACGCGCACTTTGCTGCCCTGCGCCGCCACGCGCGCGCGCCAGTTATCGAGCTGGCTCCAGTCGGCATTGCCGCTCAGGTTGATGCTGCCCTGCGCCGTCTGGATCGCGCCGTTCAGCGTCGAGCTCATGCCGTTAAACACCATGTTGAGGTTGGCGGCGGTAAGATCGACCGGCATAAAGCTGCCGTCCACATCCACGCCCTGTAGCCCCAGCTGGCCGAATACCTGCGGCTGCTGCAGGCTGCCGCCGAGACGCAGCGCGCTGTTCAGGTTGCCCTTGATGCTTTCTCCCTGCATCAGCGCCGGATTAATCAGCGCCAGCGAGATGTTGCGGATATTGACGTTGCCGCCCAGCGTGCGGCGGTTTGCCGGATCGTTGATCTGCACGTTGCCGTCCAGCTGACCGTTATTGGCGATACGGATCAGCCAGTCGAGCCGGGCCTGGCCGTTTTGCAGCGCGGCGTTGAGGTTAAGGGTGCTGAAAGCGATCGGCAGCGGATTGCCCTGCACATCCTGCGTCACCTTGACGCCATTGCCCTTCAGCGTCACTTTGCCGGTGGGCAGCTTGCCGTCGGCGGTCCAGTTGACATCGGCGTCGCCGCTGAACACGCCGCTCAGCTGCGTCTCATCGGTCAGGAAAGGCTTCACCATCGCCAGATCGAAACGGTTGAGCACCACGCGGGCATGGCCGCTCGGACCCGCTTCTATCGGCTGCGGCACGCAAAGCTCGGCGTTGGGGTTCTGCCAGCAGTGCGCGCCGATCGTGGCGGTCTGTTTCGTGTTGAGATAGTCGATGCTCATCGCCCGCGTCAGCCGCCAGACCCCGACCGGCGTATCAAAGCGGGTATCATTCAGATTTCCCTGCCAGCGCTGCGTTTTGCGGTCGAAACTGCCGTTCAGCGCCAGCTGGCCGGAAACCGGATCGCCCTGCACGTTCAGCTTCAGCTGATGCTTTTTCTCGTTGCCGTCGGCGTTGAGCGTCAGCAGGTTAATGCTCAGCGCATCCTGTTTCAGCTGTTCAACACGCAGCTGAAGCTTGCCAGCGATCTCATCGCTGGAACGCACATCACTGTTCAGCGTCACGCGGCGAATTTGCAACTGCTGCCAGCGCAGGCCGGTGGCGGTTAAATCGGCCAGCAGCTGAGGCGCCTGCAGCGTGCCGCGCGCTTTAAGCGTGCCTTTGGCGACGCCGCCCAGACCCGGCAACGCGTTGTCGAGATGCGGCGCGTCGATGGTGGCATCCAGGTTCAGGGTGTCGCCCAGCGCGCCTTTCACATCAATCAGGTTGCGTCCCAGCGCCAGCTGCAGGCCGGGAATATTCCACTGGTTGTAGCTGTTGCCGTAAAGCGAGCCTTGCGCCGTGACGGCGTTCTGCTTCACGTTCCCTTTTAGTTGCAGCTCCGGCACGCGCACCTGCCAGCTGCCGCCGTAGAGGCTGCCGCGCGTGGTGATTTTACCGTCCAGCTTCGCTGGCCAGTCCGGGTACTGTTGCGCGGTATTGATGCCCGACAGCGTCAGCTCGCTGCGCCAGCTGATCGCTTTGCTCCAGTCCAGCAGCGCGGTGAGATCAATATTGCCCTGCAATGCGGCGACGCGCAGCTTATCCAGACTGAACTGTTCAACGTTGCCTTTGCCATCCAGCGCCAGGGTCGCGGGCGGCACCGACTCCCCTTTCACCGCGGTGCGCAGCGACATCACGTAGTCGGTCGCCTTGCCGTTGAAGCGGAAGTCGAGGTTGTCCGCCTGATAAGCGACCGGGCCGGTCAGCGGCCAGCGCAGCTGCGGGCTGGTGAGCGTCATTGAGAGCGGCAGTTCCGCCACAGCGGGCTGAGCGGCGGCATCCAGCTGCGCCCGTACCGGACCGGAGAGATTAAGCGCCAGCTTTAATTCTTCACGCATCGCCCCGCTCAGGTTCATCTTAATCTTCTCGCCGCGGATCGGATCAAGATTAAGCGATCCGTTCAGGGCGAAGTTTACCGGCCAGTTATCCGCCAGCGTCGCCTCGCCGCTGGCATTGAGCAGGCCCTGCGGCGAATCGATATCCAGCGTTTGCAGCTGAAGCTGGCGATCCTGAGTTTTTGCCTTCAACAGCAGGCGGTTAATGGCGATATCGGTATCGCCGGTGATGCGCAGCTGCTCGCCCAGCACCTCCTGCACGTTGATATCCAGCGGCAGACGGAAATCAGGCAGCACCGGTAACAGCGGTTTGGCAAACATCGCCTGCAAAGTTTCGCCCAGCGGCTTCTCATTCGGCTGCGGCTGCTGCACTTTTGGCTGCACCACCTCTTCGTTCGCCACCTGCGCCGCTTTCGGCAGCGCCACCAGTAAGCTCTGAATGTGGGTCGGGGTTAAGGTCAGCGCGCGATCCTGCCACTGCAAACCGCTGGTAAAGTCGAGCAGCGAGATGGCGGTATCGTCCACCTTCACATTGATGTTATGCAGGCCAAGATGGCGCAGCGTGATGGGATAAGGTGTAGAGAGATCGCCGCTGCCGCTCTCCTCTTCAGGCGGCGCTTCGCTGGCAGGTGCCATCTTGCTGCTGTCGACCACCACGCTGAGATCCCTCAGCGAGATGTCGTCCACGCAGACGGCGGAGTGCGTCAGGCAGCCAAGCTGCACCGCCAGGTGGAACTCGCCGGCACTGACGCTGACGCCAGGCATATCATAGCGCAGGCCGCTGAGCGTCAGGTTACGCCAGCCGCCCTCGACCTGTTTGATTGAGAGACCGGGCACCCAGCGCGCCGCGCCGTTCAGCAACAGATGCAGACCCGGCGTGGTGCCGACCAGAAACGCCACGCTGCCCAGCAGCAGCAGCAGAAAAATCAAAATACCAATCAGGACCTTTTTCCACAGCTTCATAGTTCAGGCCCCAGACCAATGTAAAATTGCAACCCATGCTCCTCGTCATCGCCAATCGGACGGGCAATGTCCAGCTTAATCGGGCCAACCGGCGACGCCCAGCGCACACCGAAACCGGCACCGGTTTTGAAATTGCTTTGCTTGATGTCGTTGACCGCTTCACCCGAATCGACAAACACCGCGCCCCACCATTTGCCAGTAACGTTGTACTGATATTCCAGCGAACCGGTCGCCATTTTCGAGGCGCCGGTGAGCTTGCCCTCTTCATCACGCGGCGAAATATCTTTGTACTTGTAACCGCGAATGCTGCGATCGCCGCCAGCGAAGAAGCGCAGATCCGGCGGCACCCGCTCGAAATCATTGGTTTCGATCCAGCCCAGATTGCCACGCGCAACAAAGCGGTGCTTATCAGCCAGCGTGCGGATCCAGACGTTTTGCGCCTGCAGAATCAGAAAGTCGACGTCGGAACCCCAGGTGGTATCGGAGATATCAACGGAATAACGCTGCGAGTCGCCCCAGTCAGGCATCAGGCCGCCGCGTGAACGGGTGCGGTTGATGCTGGCGCCCGGATAGATCAGCATCGTGGTGTTGGTCACGCTGCCCTGGGTAAAGTGATCGAGACTCCAGCGCAGGTTAAGCGCTTTCTGCCAGCCGCTGCTGTTTTCCCAGTAGCGCGATACCGCCAGGGTACTGGAATCCGCCTGGGTATCATTGAGATCGGTGCGCTTCAGGCCGCCCTGGAACAGGTAATATTGCTCCAGCGGACTTTTCAGCAGCGGAACTTTGTAGCTAAGATCGAGCTGCTGTTCCGGCGCGGAGATATAGGCGCTGGCGCTCAGGCTATGGCCGCGGTCGTTCACCCAGGGCTTTTTCCAGGTGGTTTTCAGACGCGGGCCGACGTCGGTTGAATAACCCACGCCGGTTTCAATGGTGTTTTCGGTGCGCGGCGACACCACCGCGCTCAGCGGCAGAACTTTGGTTTTACGGCCCTGCTCAAATTCCGGCGCCACCACCACGGTGTTAAACCAGCCGGTGGCGGAGAGGCGACGGTTCAGCTCCGCCAGATCGCGCGAGTTGTACTTATCGCCCTTTTCAAACGGCACCAGGTTTTTCAGGTACTCCTCGCGGATCTGCGAGCCTTCGAAACTGACGTCGCCAAAGCGGTAGCGCGGCCCGCTGTCATAGTCGATGTTCCAGAACGCTTCGCGCCGCTCAACCGAGACGCCGAGCTGGCTGGTTTTAAAGTCGCCGTCAAAGTAGCCGTTATGCAGCGCAAGGTTAGAGAAGCCGTTTTTGAATTTGTTATAGTCGCCGTGGTTCAGCTGCGTTCCGACTTTCGGCCGCCCCTGCTTTACCCAGGCTTGATAGTCGGGATCGTCTTTCGCCTCGCCGCGTACGATGATGGTGCTGCCGCCGATTTTCACCGGTTCGCCGGGTTTGACATGGGCAATCAGCACCGGGCGCCCGCCCTTCGACGGCGCAGCGCGCGCCTCAAAGTCGATATCAGGTTCGTAATAGCCCAGCGCGCGCAAACCTTCTTTGATCGCTTCCGATACCCGTGCGCGGAAGCGGCCATCGTTAGAGACTTCGTCACTACCAATCGTGGAGAGGCGCGCCCTGACGTTTTTCTGTAAATCCCCGGTTAAGCCTTCCAGCTGCAATCGCACGGTCGCGGCCTGAACAACAGGCGCGGCGACAAGAAGGCTGGCCATGCAATAGAGATGAAATCGTGGCACGCTTACTCCTGTTAATAATATCTGCCTCTGTTCCACAAAGGCGTTAATCATCTGTGAGTGATAAAAACGGCGCATGGCTCACCAACAGCATAGCCCTACTTCCGCGCTGACGGCCTTTATATAACGGACAGTCAGCTAAAACATGACCTATTGTCGATAAATGACCGGGTGGATACAACAGCGGAGCGGCGTAATGCAGACCTGAAGCGGCGCACTCAGATTAATCCTGGCAAACTATTTCCGACGAGCGCCCTGTCTGCGGCGGGCTGCGGCGTTTTGATCTCTGGCGGCCACATCGCTGCTGCTGCTATAATCAACCGCCACAGGCATATCGCCTGGCTTCGTTTTCTGCCCCGACATCACTCTTGTCGAATTGGCGCAGACATTTTTGGCACGGATAGCCTGTTTAACGGGTGAGCACAACATGTGCGCTCTTTCCCGCGCTGCCCAGGCCAAAAATGACAAGTGTATAAACCTACGGATGTTTTATGTTAGATAGCTTACTTGTCATCATATTGCTGATCGTCATCAGCGCCTTTTTCTCGCTCTCGGAAATCTCGCTTGCGGCTGCGCGCAAAATTAAGCTGAAGCTGCTGGCTGACAACGGCAATATCAACGCACAACGCGTGCTGAAGATGCAGGAGACGCCCGGCACCTTCTTTACTGTGGTGCAGATTGGTCTTAACGCCGTCGCCATTCTCGGCGGTATCGTCGGCGATGCGGCCTTTTCCCCTGCCTTCAGCACCCTGTTTCAGCGTTTTATGGACCCGGTGATGGCTGATAAGCTCAGCTTTATTTGCTCTTTTATCATCGTCACCAGCCTGTTTATCCTGTTTGCCGACCTGACGCCAAAACGCATCGGCATGATCGCGCCGGAGACCATCGCGCTGCGCATCATTAATCCGATGCGCTTCTGCCTGCTGATTTTTCGGCCGCTGGTCTGGCTGTTCAACGGCATGGCCAACAACTTTTTCCGCATCTTCAAGATCCCTATGGTGCGTAAAGATGACATCACCTCGGATGATATTTACGCGGTGGTGGAAGCGGGCGCGCTGGCGGGCGTGCTGCGTAAGCAGGAGCACGAGCTGATTGAAAACGTGTTTGAGCTGGAATCCCGTACCGTTCCCTCCTCCATGACCTCGCGCGAAAACATCATCTGGTTCGATCTGCATGAAGACGAAACCAGCCTGAAAACCAAGATTGCCGGGCATCCGCACTCAAAGTTTCTGGTGTGCGATGGCGATATCGACCATATCGTCGGCTATGTCGATTCCAAAGAGCTGCTGCTGCGCGTGCTGGGTAACCAGAGTATGGCGCTGAACAGCGGCGTGCAGATTCGCTCCGCGCTGATCGTGCCCGATACGCTGACGCTGTCAGAGGCGCTTGAAAGCTTCAAAACCGCCGGTGACGACTTCGCGGTGATCATGAATGAATATGCGCTGGTGGTAGGGATCATCACGCTGAACGATGTGATGACCACGCTGATGGGCGATCTGGTTGGTCAGGGGCTGGAAGAGCAGATCGTGGCGCGTGATGAGAACTCATGGCTGGTCGAGGGCGGCACGCCGATCGATGACGTGATGCGCGTGCTGGATATCGACGATTTCCCGCAGTCCGGCAACTACGAAACCATCGGCGGCTTTATGATGTATATGCTGCGAAAAATCCCGAAACGTACCGATTTCGTTAAGTTTGCAGGCTACAAGTTTGAAGTGGTGGATATCGACAGCTATCGCATCGACCAGCTATTGGTGACGCGCATTGATGAGCGCCCGCCGGCATTGAATGTGTCGAAATCTGCTGATAACGAAGAGTAAAGCAGGAAATGTTAAAGGGCGCCGTCGGCGCCCTTCTCTTAATGGTATTCCATTTGCAGACGCAGCACCTGGCGGTTGATTTCAGACATCACGCTCAGATGCTGTATGTCTTTGATGCGCGGGATAAGAACCTTGCCCTTATCAAATTCAAACGCGCCGACATCCTTAATATACAACCTTCCTTTAAACAGCGTTTTTACATATTTCGCAATTTGCATCGGGTTATATCGCTGGAAGATTTTCATTGTTTTAACTCCTGTACAGTTTCAATACGCTTCGCCGCCGCCAAAATTGGCACGAACTCCTGAAGCGCAAAGTGCTGGTAAACTATAGAACATCATTTCCTGCCGTTGTTCCGAAAAATGAATTTATTTACTGATTTGACATATCATTACCGAACTCTCTGTTAACCCGCTCACATAATTCAGGAGAAACCTTCATTGTTTCGTAATCTGTGGCATCGGTTGCAAAGCGGATTGCCCAAAGCGACAGGCGCATCATCCCTGCCTTATATTGCAGTAACATGACTAACTGGTCTGATCACTTAAGGAAGCCTTTATGCGAGTCAAAGGTTTTGTCGTTGCGCTGGCGCTTTTGTTGCCGGGCGCTGTCTCCGCCCATGTTTTTATTCAGGGAGAACGTGTGCCGGCGGTCGGTATCGCCGATAGCGGCGAGTTGCTCTATCAACAAGATAAGTTTAGCTATAAAAACTGGAACAGCGCCCGGCTGCCTGGAAAAGTGCGCGTCATTCAACATATTGCCGGTCGCTCTTCGTCGAAAGAGAAGAATGCCGCGTTGATTGAGGCGATCAAAGCGGCGGGCTTCCCGCGCGATCGCTATCAAACCACCACTATCGTGAATACGGATGATGAGATTCCGGGTACCGGCATGTTTGTGCGCAGCAGTATCAGAAACAATAAGCAGCACTATCCCTGGTCGCAGTTTATTGTCGATAATCAGGGCAACGCCAAAAAGGCCTGGCAGCTCGCCGATGGCGGTTCAGCCATTGTGGTGCTGGATAAAACCGGGCGTGTGCGCTTTGCCAAAGATGGCGCGCTGACGCAGGAAGAGGTGGTAAAGGTGGTAGCCCTGCTGAAGCAGCTTCTGCAGGCATAGAAGATATGACGGGAGAACGACGCCTCCCGTCCGCCGGTCAGTATATCGAGACGCGAAAGCCCGGATTAAGGAAAGATTCACGCGGCGCGTAGTCCAGTGTTTTGCCATTCCAGTCATGCACATGCGCGCCAGCGGCGATCGCCACGGCGTGACCTGCGCCGGTATCCCAGATGTTGGTGGGTCCGAAACGGGGATAGAGCTGCGCCTTACCCTCGGCCACCAGGCAGAATTTCAGAGAAGAGCCAATCGCCGTGGTTTGATGTTCACCCAGCTGATTCAGATACTCCTTCAGCTCATCATCCGATGCAGCATGAGAACGACTGATAACCACCAGCGGCGGACGCGCGTCAGCCGCCTGGATTTGCATTCTGTTGCCGTTCTCCTCTTTCCAGGCTTTGCCCTCAGCAGCGGCATAAATCACCCCCAGCGCTGGCGCATACACCACGCCCAGCACCGGCTTTCCCTGCTCGATCAGGGCGATATTCACCGTGAATTCGCCGTTGCGCTTGAGGAACTCTTTGGTGCCGTCGAGCGGATCCACCAGCCAGTAACGCTGCCACTGCTGACGCACCTCCCAGCCAGGCGGATCTTCTTCTGACAGTACCGGCACGTCGGGCGTTAACGCTTGCAGCCCCTGCAGAATGATGCGGTGCGCGGCAAGATCCGCGGCGGTGACCGGCGAATCATCAGATTTGTGAGAAACGTCAAGCGGTGCCTGGCCATCGTAAACTTCCATAATGGCGTCGCCCGCCGCGCGCGCCAGTTGGCAAATTTGCTCTAACATTTTTCACCTCTTCGTATGCTTATTTCGATGGCATTTTCCTTCGCATCAGCCAGATAAATTTTAGCAGCTCCGCCTCGGCTGCCGTTGCGCTGTGGTAAGAAAATGCATTTTGTTATTTATCAATACCATAGTTAGCCCCGGGTCGCTATCTTTGCGCACAGGCCTTTACTGGCAGGCGAGCAATGCCGGAGTGACATGCGGCTTTTACGATACGCATCACATTTTCATCTGACAAAACGTCAAATTTTTGCATTACTTTGAGAGCTTTACCGCTGAACTGATTCAGGAGAAACAGATGCTTAAGCCCGGCATGATGCTACTGGCGATTGGACTCTCCACCGCTGTGCAGGCAGCGACGATCGATCTTCGCGTTCTTGAGACCACCGATCTGCACAGCAATATGATGGATTTCGATTATTACAAAGATAAGCCCACCGAGAAATTTGGCCTGGTGCGCACCGCATCGCTGATTCATCAAGCACGTAATGAAGTGAAAAACAGCGTGCTGGTGGACAACGGCGATATTATTCAGGGTAGCCCACTCGGCGATTATATGGCGGCGAAAGCACTGAGCAAGGGCGAAATCCATCCGGTTTACAAAGCGCTGAATCAACTGCATTACAGCGTCGGCAACCTCGGTAATCATGAATTTAACTACGGTCTGCCTTATCTGCAAAAAGCGCTTGCGGGTGCCCGTTTCCCCTACGTTAACGCCAATATCATCGATGAGAAAACCGGCCAGCCACTGTTTACCCCTTATCTGATAAAAGAGACCCCAGTGATTGATCGTGACGGCAAGGCACATAGCCTGAAGATAGGTTATATCGGCTTTGTTCCGCCGCAGATCATGGTGTGGGATAAAGCTAACCTGCAAGGCAAAATACGGGTCAACGACATCACCGAAACGGCACGCCGCTACGTACCGGAAATGCGCGCCAAAGGCGCAGATGTGGTGGTTGCCATTCCCCATTCTGGTCTGAGCAGCGAGCCGTATCATGCGATGGCGGAAAATTCGGTTTACTACCTCAGCCAGGTGCCGGGTATCGACGCCATCCTGTTTGGACATGCACATGCCGTTTTTCCGTCTGACGATTTCGCCGCTATTAAAGGTGCGGATATCGCGCAAGGAACGTTGAATAAGATTCCGGCGGTAATGCCGGGCATGTGGGGCGATCATCTCGGCGTGGTGGATTTGGTGCTCAATAACGATAACGGCAGCTGGCGCACGGTTTCCAGCCAGGCGCAGGCGCGACCGATCTATGACCAGGCCACGAAAAAATCGCTGGCAGCGGAAGATGCCGATCTGGTGAAGGTGCTGGCGGACGATCATCTTGCCACGCGAGAGTTTGTGGCCAGGCCCATCGGAAAATCCGCCGGAGTGATGTACAGCTATCTCTCACTGATTCAGGACGATCCCACAGTACAGATCGTCAATAACGCCCAGCGTGATTACGTGGAGCGTTTTATTCAGGGCGATCCCGATCTCGGCAAGCTGCCGGTACTCTCTGCTGCCGCGCCGTTCAAAGCGGGCGGACGTAAAAACGATCCTGCCAGTTACGTTGAAGTGGAAAAAGGCGCACTCACCTTTCGCCATGCGGCGGATCTCTACCTCTATCCCAATACGCTGGTGGTCATGAAGATCAGCGGCGCGCAGGTCAAAGAGTGGCTTGAGTGCTCGGCGGCGCAGTTTAATCAGATCGATCCCCACAACCCGGCGCCGCAGGCATTGATTAATTGGGATTTCCGCACCTATAACTTCGATGTGATCGATGGGGTGAATTATCAGATCGATGTGACGCAGCCTGCCCGCTACGATAGCGAGTGTCAGCGCATCAACGATAGCGCGTCACGCATTAAAAACCTCACCTGGCAGGGCAAAGCGATTGATCCCCAAGCCACCTTCCTCGTGGCGACCAATAATTACCGCGCTTACGGCGGCAAGTTTGCCGGAACCGGCGAACGCTATGTGGCTTTCGCCTCACCCGACGAGAACCGCTCGGTGGTGGCCGCCTATATTAGCGCGCAAACCAAAGCGCATGGCGAAGTGCGGCCGCAGGCGGATAATAACTGGCGGCTGGCGCCGATTCAGAGCGACACGCCGTTGGATATTCGTTTTGAAACCGCGCCGGGGGAAAAAGCGACAAACTTTATTCAGCACTACGGACAATATCCGCTGAGCGCGAAAGGCAGCGACAAGGTAGGATTTGCCATCTGGCAGGTGGATTTACAGCAGAAGTGAGTATCAGGGCGGCTTTGCCGCCGCCC
The DNA here is from genome assembly GCF_044342975.1 of Pantoea osteomyelitidis. Taxonomy (NCBI): domain Bacteria; kingdom Pseudomonadati; phylum Pseudomonadota; class Gammaproteobacteria; order Enterobacterales; family Erwiniaceae; genus Pantoea; species Pantoea osteomyelitidis. Next base: position 69,564 of record NZ_JBGFSN010000005.1, on the reverse strand, counting down.
TGCGCGAACTTACAGGATTTCCAGCAGTTCGACTTCAAAAATCAGCGTGCTGAACGGCGGAATGGAGGCACCCGCGCCGCGCTCGCCGTACGCCAGGTTTTGCGGGATCACCAGTTCCCACTTGGAGCCAACCGGCATCAGGGTCAGCGCTTCAATCCAGCCAGGGATAACGCCGCTTACCGGGAATTCAGCCGGCTCGCCGCGCGCCACTGAGCTGTCAAACACCGTGCCGTCGATCAGCTTGCCGGTGTAATGGACGCGTACGTGATTCTGGCGAGACGGAATAGGGCCGTCGCCCTGTTTAATCACGCTGAACTGCAGACCGGTTTCAGTGCTGTTCACGCCTTCACGCTGGGCGTTTTGCTCAAGGAACTTCTGTCCCTCTGCCGCCATCGCCTGGGTGCGCTCACGACGCACGCCTTCGGCACGCTCGTGGACTTCACGCAGCGCGCGATGCACCACGTCAACCGGCACCGCCGGAGAGTTCCCTTCCAGCGCGTCGCGCAGGCCCGCGAGCAGCGCTTCCGGCTGCAGACCCTGCAGTCCTGATTCCTGCAACTGCTGGCCAACCTGTAAACCAATACCGTAACTTGCTTGTGCTTCGACGCTGTCGAAAGAAGGGGTCGTCATCTCTGTTCCTGTGATCTCGGATAAATTCGAACGGCCAGCATAACAGCGCCGGACGCCGCCGTAAAATCCCGTGCGCCGCAGATGACTTTTCGCAATGAAAGAGAAACAATAAGCGCGTCAAATATATCAATGTCGGCAACCCCTTCCTGCCCACATTGCCCATACTATAACGATGGTCAACCTTTGCGTTGCCCAACCGGACTGACTGAGAGAGAGAATATGGGCCAGATTGCCCCAAGACGGCGCAGGACGCGCGCATCACGTACTTCTACATGGCTCGAGCGCTGGCTGCCTGCGCGCCGAACGCGTAACGCGGCCAGCAAGGAGGAACACCGTATGTCTTCAGGCGCGCCATTTCGCCTTCCCAACTGGCTGCATCAGATCTGGCACCTGCCGGACAACGTAAGCTGGATGGATCCGCTGCCTCCCTTTCATCGTCGTGGCATTATCATTGCGCTGGTTGTGATACTGCTTGGTTTTCTCTGGCCCAGCTCAACGCCGCAGTATCCGGTTGAGCGTCCCCATCCTGTCGACGTGCCGACAGAAGCGCCGATGCAGGCGGAAATCTATAATCACCCGCCTTCGCAACCCGATTCGCAGGGCGCATGGCGCAGCTATGCTATCGCATCCGGCCAGACGCTGGCGCAGCTGTTCCGTGATAACAATCTGCCGGTGAATGATGTCTTTGCTATGGCGCGCGTGGAAGGAGACGGTAAACCGCTGAGTTCGCTGCAGAGCGGCCAGCAGGTTAAGATTCGCCAGAATGGACAAGGCGTGGTGACGGGCTTAACGGTAGAGAGCGACAGCGGCCCGGTGCTGTTTACCCGTCAGCCGGACGGCAGCTTTATCCGCGCCCAATAAACAAAAACGCCGGCACAAGGCCGGCGTTTCTGCAATCGTGCAGGCTGTGATTACTCAGCAACCACGGTCACGATCAGTTTTGCGAATACTTCGCTGTGAACCTGGAAGCTCACTTCGTGCTCACCGGTAACGCGCAGAACGCCGTTCGGCAGACGAACTTCGCTCTTAGCCACTTCAACGCCAGCTGCAGTTACAGCGTCAGCGATGTCGCGGGTACCGATGGAACCGAACAGTTTACCTTCGTCGCCTGATTTAGACGTGATGGTAACGTTGCCCAGTGCGTTGATTTTCTCAGCGCGTGCATTGGCAGCAGCCAGAACGTCAGCCAGTTTGGCTTCCAGTTCAGCACGACGGCCTTCGAAAAACTCAACGTTTTTCTTGGTAGCCGGTACAGCTTTACCCTGTGGAACCAGGAAGTTACGAGCGTAGCCCGCTTTAACATTAACCTGATCACCCAGGCTGCCCAGGTTTGCTACTTTATCAAGCAGAATAACTTGCATTACCTTATCCTCTTAAAGTCGTTAATGGACAGCAGCCGATTACTGATGACGATCAGTGTACGGCAGCAGAGACAGGTAACGCGCGCGCTTGATAGCACGAGCCAGCTGACGCTGGTATTTTGCGCGAGTACCGGTGATACGGCTCGGTACGATCTTACCGCTTTCAGTGATGTAGTTTTTCAGCGTAGCGATGTCTTTGTAATCGATCTCTACAACGCCTTCCGCGGTGAAACGGCAGAACTTGCGACGACGGAAATAACGTGCCATTTGGCTAGTCTCCAGAATCTATCAATTCAATCTGCTCGGCATGTAACACAATTTTACTCTGGCCGTTGCGTGCCTGATGGCAGCTGATAAAGCCTTCGAGTATGAGTTGCGTGCCGACCGTTATATGTTGAGTAATCACCTGATGGGCGCTGCCGCTGATAATCACCGGCATCCGACACCAGGCTTGCCGGTTAAATCCGGCCTCCTCCTGCACTGAGCGGTGCTCAAGCACAAACTGACAGTGAGGAATTCCTGACGGGCTGATTTTTCGAACTGGCGTCTTGCACACGGTGCCAGACAGGCGCAGCCGATTTGCCGTCACGATGGATTACTCTTCAGAATCCCCAGCATCTGAGTCATCGGTGGTTTCGTTAGCGAAATCTTCACGGCGCTCACGACGCTCGTCTTTCGCTTTCACCATCGGCGATGCTTCGGTTACCGCGTGCTTAACGCGCATAACCATGCTACGGATAACGGCGTCGTTGAAGCGGAAGTTCGTTTCCAGCTCGTCGATAACTTCCTGCGGCGCTTCAACGTTCAGCAGAACGTAGTGAGCTTTGTGCAGTTTGTTGATCGGGTAAGCCAGCTGACGGCGGCCCCAGTCTTCCAGACGGTGGATCGTGCCTTGCGCACCAGTGATAGCACCAGTGTAACGCTCGATCATGCCCGGAACCTGTTCGCTCTGGTCAGGATGGACCATAAATACGATTTCGTAATGACGCATCGGTTGCTCCTTACGGATTATTCAGCCTCCTGTCAGGGTCAACCGCGGCCCGTGGAAGCAAGGAACGTTATAGGTCGTGTCGCATAATTCGCGGACACAGCCTGTGAATGCGGCTGAAAAATTGACGCGTAATCATACTGACATGCCTGAGGAAACTCAAGCGCACATTTCATCAAATCGCGCGTATCGTGCCAGGGGAGGTGGCTTTTTGTGCTACCAGCGGGAATACAGCAGGTTAAGCGGGTTTGGACAAATTTTCTGAACAAGGCGTTCAGAAAGCTGCGCTGGCGCGGTGGTGGCGAAGAACTAAACTGTTTACAGGCGTAATGGTTTTGTTCGCTGTCGCCTGAGAGTGAATTCCCCGTAGCAGGAGTCGATCATGAAAACGTTCATTATCGCCACTTTACTGGGTCTCTTCCTGTCTCCACCCGCTCTTGCCAGCTCCGCTGACTGTGCGCAGCAGATGAGAAGTAACAGCAGCAATGCGGCTTCAGGTTATGTTTACGTCAACCGTCTGGATGCGCCTGGCGAAAGCCATATCAACGCAAACAGCAGCGCGGCTGAACGATTATCCGATCAGTTGTAATCTGGTTGACCTGGCGGGCTGGCAATATGTTGCCGGCCCGTTTTTATATCAGAGATGATGTTTAAAAAAACTCACCAGCGCCGTCAGCGCTGAGGGCGTAATTTTATGGCCGATATGCTTTTCAGAAAGCGAAGTGAGCTGCCCGTCCAGCGCCTGCTCGCGTAGCGCCGTCTCCAGCCGGACGGTTTCCGCAAAGGGCACCACCTCGTCCGCTTCGCCATGCCAGAGCAGCAGCGGTCGGTTCGCCAGCGCGGCCAGCTGCTGGCAGGGATCATATTCCGCCAGCGGCGCCATGCGGCGCGCGAACTCTTCTTTCTGTTCAGGCGTACGCGCCGCGAGCGGCGGAAACAGCGTGTGGCTGAGCTGCATAAAATAGCCGGATCCCATCATACAGGCGACGCTTTGAATCTGCGGATAGCGCGCCATCGCGCCAAGCACCGTCATGCCGCCCATCGACGCGCCAGCCAGCGCAAAGCGCTCCGGCGCAATCAGATCTTTTTCGCGCAGCGCGGCTTCAATTAACGGCACCTCATCAATATTGCGCTTGAGGATATCCCAGAAATGGCTCTGGCGCTTTTCCGTGTCGCCGTTGTAACGCGCGCCATGCATATCCGCATCGGGCAGCACCGCGCGAAAACCGGCCTGCGCCAGCGCCACGGCAAAATAGGAGTAAACCTCTTTGGAGGAGGTAAAGCCGTGATAAAAAACGACCGTAGGCAATCGGGTCTGGCGCAACCCTGCCGGTGTGGCGTGGATACATTCAATACCGGCCAGCAGTTCCGTGTTGAGCTCAATCATGTCGTCTCCTGTGCGATCTCAGCTTTCAGCCTGTCAATTGTAAGTGCTGCCGGTGAGATTGCGAGGCAGTTCACATTATTCCAGTGATTTCTCTTCTAAACCTTTTCGCCTCGCTGCCGTTGATCGTGTATCCCCCCAATCAACCCGAAGGTATTAGCATGAAGCGTCGTTCTCTCAGCGCCATGAGTCTCGGTATCAAGCTGTCTGTACTGACGTCTATCAGCGTGGCGATACTGTTGTTTATATTAACCCTGACGTTAAGCCATAACGCTGCGCGTCAGCTGGAACAATTAGCAGTCAATGATATGCAAAATCAGGTGGATGGCATTGGCGAAATGGCGACGATGTTCAACGCCGCCCTGTCTGAAGAAGTCTCCAATTACACGCAGCTTTTCCAAAGTTTTTTACCTAAGCGTTTCAGCCGCGATGAAAGCTCGCCTATCCAGGTCGGTGATTTTTCTACCCCAACCCTGCGCGCCGGGCTGAAAACCCTGAACCTCGATCAGGTCGCCGTTGACGATTTTTTTGACCGCACCGGTGCGGTTTCCACTATTTTCGTGCTCAGCGGCGATGATTACATTCGCATCTCAACTTCGCTGAAAAAAGAGGATGGCAGCCGTGCGATCGGCACTAAACTGGATCGCGCCTCCCAGGCCTGGAAAAATGTCAATCAGGGCGAGGTTTATCGCGGTCTGGCCTCGCTGTTCGGCCATCGCTACATTACACAATATCAGCCGGTAAAAGATGCGAGCGGCACGGTGATTGCCATTCTGTTCGTCGGCGTGCAGATCGATAAGCAGTACAGCCTGATGCGTGACAAAGTGCTGGCGCGCCATCTTGGCGACAGCGGCCATTTCTACGTGCTGAATGGCGCCAGTGGAAAAACCCAGGGGCAATTTTTGTTTGATCGCCAGCGCGAAGGCAAGCTGCCGCTCTGGGACGCCGCGCTACAGCAGCAGCTGTTGACTCAGCCGCGGGGTATTAAAGAAGTCGAGCTGGATGGCGAAAGCAAAATGCTCGCCTGGCAGCAGCTTCCTGGCTGGAACTGGGTGATTGTCGGCGAAGTCAGCCGCGCCAGTCTGCTGGCCTCGATTACTCACAGCCGCAACCTGTTTATGCTGATTGGCCTGGCGCTGGTGGTGCTGTTTGCCGTCGGCTTTGTCTGGTTCAGCCGCCGCGCCATCAGCAAGCCGCTGCAGCAGGTGATCCATCTGGCTGAGCAGTACGCTGCCGGTAATCTGCAGGCACATCTGGAGACGCGCCGTCAGGATGAGATCGGCCAGCTGATCGCTGCTATCAACGGCATCGGCGACGGGCTGGAAGATATCGTCGCGCAGGTGCGCGGCGCGGCGCAGGAGATCAGCGATGGCACCGACGCTATCGCTGCCAGCAGTCTCGATATCAGCGAGCAGATTGGCCGTCAGGCCAGCAGCGTGGAAGAGACTTCGGCCAGCATGGAGCAGTTTGGCGCGACGGTAGAGCAGACCGCCGCCAACGTGCGACAGGCGCTGACGCTGGTCGCCGAAGCGGCAGAAACCATCAACCACGGCGGTGCAACCGTCACGCGATCGGTAAACACCATGTCGGCCATCAAGGTCTCTTCACAGAGCATCGCCGATATTACGCATGTGATTGAGTCCATCGCCTTTCAGACCAATATTCTGGCGCTTAACGCCGCAGTAGAAGCCGCACGCGCTGGCGAGCATGGCAAAGGTTTTGCGGTGGTGGCTGCCGAGGTGCGGGCGTTGGCCCAGCGCAGCGCGCAGGCGGCGAAGGAGATCGATACGCTGATTGAAAACTCTATCAATAAAGTCTCGGAAGGCCATACGCTCTCCGAGCAGACGCGCGACGCCATGGAGAATATCGTACAGCGCATCGACCAGGTGAAGCAGCTGATGGGCGAGATTAACGTCGCCTCTCAGGAACAGGCAGCGGGTATTGGTCAGGTGAACATCGCCATGCATCAGATCAGCCAGGCGACCCATCACAACAGCAGTCTGGTGACGCAATCGGAAACGACGGCACAAACGCTTAGCCAGAAAGGCCATCATCTGACGCATCTGGTGAGTATTTTTAGCCTGAAAAACTAATGCCGGAACGGGGATGGATTAAACTTTAGACTTGTCCATCCCCAGCAGAGGAAGAGTGATGCGTTACATAATGATTGCATTTTTACTGATGCTGAGCGGCTGCTCGACCCTGAAAACCACGCCGCAACCGCCGCCGCCGCCCGGCTCACAGGCGCAGGAGGTAAGCCGTGCGCAGAGTACGGGCCTGCCGAAAATGGGTAATATCAGCGTCAGCGTACGCGGCTCCCCGGATGATGCGGAGCGAGAACTCGCCGCGAAAGCTAACCAGGCGGGCGCAGCTTACTATCAGGTCCTGATGGTCGATGAGACCGTGATGCCCGGCTTATGGTACGCCACCGCGATCCTTTATGGTCGTTCACCCGCCACCGGCGCGCAGCAGTAAACGTTCAATAACCACCGGCTCCAGCGTACCGGGGCCGCGATTATCAAGCCACTGCCGACACCAGGCATCCGCCAGCGGTGGCTCCGCATACTTCAACAGTTGAGCCGCAGTCGCCAGCATCAGCAAACTTTGCGTCACGTCCCGCGCCTGCGCCTCATCCGCCGCGCTGAGGCGCAGCCTGAGCTGATGCCAGCGCGCATCAAAGTGGCGATTGCAGCCTTTCACCGCGTCGAATTCATGATTGAGCATCTCCTGCATGCCTGGGTGTTTTGCCAGTACGCGCAGCACATCCAGACACATCACGTTGCCGGAGCCTTCCCAGATACTGTTAACCGGCATCTCGCGGTAAAGCCGCGGCAGCTCGCTCTCCTCGCAGTAGCCGATCCCGCCTAATATCTCCATTGACTCGGCGACAAACGGCATGCCCGCTTTGCAAGTAACATATTTTGCCGCCGGGGTGAACAGGCGGGCGAACGCGCGTTCCGCTTCCCGCTGCGGCGTTGACCAGGCGCGCGCCAGCCGCATCAGCAGTGCCGTTTGCCCTTCCAGCTGCAATGCCTGCGCCCCGAGCACCTGACGCATCAACGGCTGATCGACCAGATTTTTACCCAGCACCTGGCGCTGATGCGCATGGTAAAGCGCGATGGAAAAGGCACGCCGCATCTGGCCGTGGCTGCCGAGCGCGCAGTCGAAGCGCGTCATGCCGCCCATTTTCAGGATTAGCCGTATGCCGTCCCCCTCTTCCCCCAGCAGCCAGCCGGTGGCGTCGGTAAATTCCGCTTCACTGCTGGCATTAGAGCGATTGCCCAGCTTCTCCTTCAGCCTTTCCAGGTGAATGGCGTTACGGCTGCCGTCGGGCAACAGGCGGGGCAAAAAGAAGCAGCTCAGTCCCCCTTTGGCCTGCGCCAGAATCAGATGCGCGTCGCTTTGCGGCACCGAGAAAAACCATTTATGGCCGGTAATGCGGTAAGCCTCGCCCGGTCCCGCCTGGGCGATGGGATCGGCGCGCGTAGTATTACTGAGCACATCGGTGCCGCCCTGCTTTTCCGTCATCCCCATGCCGATCAGCAGGCCGCGCTTTTGATCGCCCGCTTGCAGGTGCGCATCGTAGCGGTCGGAGAGCAGCGGCTCGCGCCAGCCCTGAAAACAGGCAGGCAGCGCGGCCTGCAAAAGAGGAATGGCGCCGTGAGTCATCGTCACCGGGCAGAGCGTTCCCGCCTCGACCTGGGCATGCAGGATAAAACGCGCAGCGCGCGCCACCATGGCATTTTCCTGTACGTCGGGCTGCCAGCTGAGGTTATGTAAGCGATTGGCGCAGAGTCCCTGCATCAGCAGATGCCAGGCGGGATGAAAGCGCACCTCATCGAGCCGTTCGCCGCGCGGGTCGTAGCGCAGCAATTCTGGCGGGGAAGCGTTGGCGAGACGGCCCAGCTCCAGCGATTCGGCGCTGCCGAGCTGTAGCCCTACGGATGCCAGCAGCTCACGATCCCACTCCGCGCCTTCACGGGCGACGGCCTCACAGAGCGGCGTGTCGGAGAGGAAAAGATTGCTGTTGCTGAGCGGATGAGGCTGATTGAAAACGGTATGGGTCCAGGTCATATCCCCTCCTCGGTTTGCTTCCCTAATTATGGGAGCGACGAGCAGATATGCCTGGCACTGAGGCAGTTTTGTGCTGGCGATCACGCCAGCAACATTCAGGCGTTACGCTGACGTACCGCTTCGAACAGGCAGATGCCGGTAGCGACCGAGACGTTGAGCGAGGAGACGCTGCCTGCCATCGGGATGCTGATCAGCTCATCGCAATGCTCACGTGTCAGACGACGCATGCCTTCGCCTTCAGCGCCCATCACCAGCGCCATTGCGCCACGCATCTTGCTTTGATAAAGCGTGTGATCCGCTTCGCCCGCCGTGCCGACGATCCAGACGTTGTACTCCTGCAACAGACGCATGGTGCGCGCCAGATTGGTCACGCGGATCAGAGGAACATTTTCCGCCGCCCCGCTGGCAACTTTTTTAGCCGTTGCGTTCAGTGCCGCCGAGCGATCTTTCGGGACGATCACGGCATGCACGCCCGCCGCATCAGCGCTGCGCAAACAGGCACCAAGATTATGCGGATCGGTTACGCCATCCAGGATCAATAAAAACGGCTGCTCCAGCTCCGCCAGCAGATCCGGCAGATCGCCTTCCTGATACTGACGTCCGGGCTTCACGCGCGCCACAATGCCCTGATGCACCGCGCCTTCCACTTTGCTATCCAGCCACTGACGGTTCGCCACCTGAATCACAATGCCCTGTGCTTCCAGCGCAGCAACCAGCGGTTGCAGACGGCGATCGTCGCGTCCTTTCAAAATAAAAACTTCCTGAAAACGTTGCGGATCGCGTTCCAGCAGCGCCTGCACGGCATGGATACCAAATATTATTTCACTCATCAATCTGCTCAGTGGTTTTGGGAATTAAATAGGGTTTGGCGCTATTCCTCTCTCCGGGGAGAGAGGAATAAAACGGCGCGTCAGAAATCAGGCCGTGCTGGCATTTTTCTTCGCGCCGCGTTTCGCTTTGGTAGCGGCGGCGATTTTACGGGTTTTTTCCGACGGATTTTTACTTTTTTTCTCTTTCTTCGCTTTGCTGTCGCCTTTCTTACCGCCACGGAAGGCCGCATCCGCTTCGAAGTTTACGCTTTTGCCCATTTCACGACGGCGTTTCGGCGGCGCTTTGCCGTCGCGCTTCGCTTTTTCGCGTGCGGTTTTACCTGCGCCGCGCGGCTGACGCTGGCTGGAGATCAGGGCGAAATCGATCTTACGCTCATCCATATGCACCGCTTCAACACGGACCTCCACCTCATCGCCAAGACGATAGGTGCGCCCGCCCGATTCGCCAATCAGACGCTGCCCCACTGCATCGAAACGGTAGTAGTCATTATCGAGGGTGGAGACGTGCACCAGTCCGTCGATAAAGAGATCGTTGAGGCGCACAAAGAAGCCGAAGCCGGTGACGCTGGCGATCACGCCGTTAAACACGCTGCCGACATGATCCTGCATAAAGTCGCACTTCAGCCAGTCCGCCACATCACGCGTTGCCTCATCGGCGCGGCGCTCGGTCATGGAACAGTGCTGACCCAGCTGCAACATCTGCGGCATATCGTAGTGATAACCGCCGGTTGACGTGGTGTTGCCTTTCACCTCGCCCTGCTCTTTCGCCAGCAGATATTTGATGGCGCGATGCAGTAGCAGGTCGGGATAGCGACGAATCGGCGAGGTAAAGTGCGCATAGGACGCCAGCGCCAGGCCGAAGTGGCCACGGTTTTCCGGATCGTAAACCGCCTGTTTCATCGAGCGCAGCAGCATGGTTTGCAGCATCTCGGCATCGGGACGATCGGCGATCTGCGACAGCAGCCCAGCATAGTCGACCGGCTGCGGCTTGGTGCCGCCGGTCAGGCTGAGTCCCAGCTCGTTCAGCACGGTACGGAAACTGGTGATGCTGTCATCGCTCGGACGATCGTGATCGCGGAACAGCGCCGGCTCCTCGTTTTTCTCCACGAAGCGGGCCGAGGCGATATTCGCCAGAATCATGCACTCTTCGATCAGCTTATGCGCATCATTACGTACCGTGCGCTCGACACGATCGATACGGCGTTCAGCATTAAAAATGAATTTCGCCTCTTCGGTTTCAAACGAAATGCCGCCACGCTGCTCGCGCGCCTCTTCCAGCGCCTTATACATCAGGTGTAGCTCTTCAAGGTGTTTGACCAGCGGCGCATACTGTTCACGCAGCTCTTCGTTGCCCTGCAGAATATTCCACACTTTGGTATAGGTCAGACGCGCATGGGAGTTCATCACCGCTTCGTAATGTTTGAAGCCGGTCAGCTTGCCCTTCGACGACACCGTCATCTCGCACACCATGCAGAGGCGATCCACCTGCGGATTGAGTGAACAGAGTCCGTTGGAGAGCACCTCCGGCAACATCGGCACCACCTGCGACGGGAAATAAACCGAGGTGCCGCGCTGATGCGCTTCGTTGTCCAGCGGCGTGCCGGGGCGCACGTAGTAGCTGACGTCGGCAATCGCTACCCACAAGCGCCAGCCGCCGCCGCGTTTTTTCTCGCAGAAAACGGCATCGTCGAAATCACGCGCGTCTTCGCCATCAATGGTCACCAGCGGCAGATTGCGCAGGTCCACGCGTCCTTTTTTCGCCGCTTCCGGCACCTCTTCGCTCAGCGAAGCGATCTGCTGCTCCACTTCCACCGGCCAGACGTGCGGGATCTCATGGGTGCGCAGCGCCATATCCACGGCCATGCTGGTGCCCATGTTGTCGCCCAGCACTTCGGTGACTTTGCCGATCGCTTTGGTACGGCGCGTCGGGCGCTGCGTCAGTTCCACCACCACTACAAAGCCCATGCGCGCATTCATCGTCTCTTCCGGCGGAACGAGAATATCGAAGCTCAAACGGCTGTCGTCCGGCACCACGAAACCCACGCCCGCGTCGGTAAAGTAGCGGCCAACGATCTGGTTGTTGCGCGGTTCAAGCACGCGCACCACGCGCGCTTCGCGACGGCCTTTACGATCGGCGCCCAGCGGTTGCGCCAGGATGATATCGCCGTGCATGCACATTTTCATCTGCTCGGCGGAGAGGTAGAGATCATCTTTTTGGCCTTCCACGCGCAGGAAGCCATAGCCATCACGATGACCAATCACTTTGCCGCGCAGCAGATCCAGCCTTTCCGGCAGCGCATAGCATTGACGGCGCGTAAAAACCAACTGACCATCACGCTCCATGGCGCGCAGGCGACGACGCAGCGCTTCCAGATGTTCTTCGCCGCTCAGGTTCAGCTCCTGCGCCAGATCGTCACGGCTGGCTGGTTTTTCGCGTTTTTCTAAGTGAGCGAGAATAAATTCCCGGCTCGGAATCGGGTTTTCGTATTTTTCAGCTTCTCTTTCCTGAAAAGGATCTTTTGACATAGCGGTTCCTCCGATGTCATTTATGGGTCATTGCCACCGGCGGTTCGGACAATAAAATGTGATACAAAGGTTCGTTACCTTTCACTAAGTCTGCCAGCGTGTACTTATCCAGTTCCTGCAGAAAGAGCTGAACGGCATCGCTCATCGCCTTCCTTAAGCGACACGCGGGAGTAATACTGCAGCCGGCGCAGTCAACTAATTGTAGCGGCTCCATTTTACGTACGACGTCGCCAATGATGATTTTATCCGCATCCATGCCTAAACGAATACCCCCGTTTTTCCCGCGCATCGCAGCAACAAAGCCCGCCCGGCTTAGCTGATTAATAATTTTCACCATATGGTTACGCGAAACGCCATAGGTCTCGGTTACTTCGGTGATGTTGGTCAGACGGTCCTTGGGCAGCGTCGCCAGATAAATTAACGCTCGCAAGCCGTAATCAGTAAAACTCGTTAGCTGCACAGCTACCTCAGCGAATCAACAAGGATAATTTCAACCATTTATTAGCGTTGTGCTTAGGTAAGATGATAAACCAGTGCATCAATACCGGTGCGTTTTTTCAGGCAACTTATGATTGGGCAAGAAACAGACAGGATAAGCGGAGCCAGGAAGCAGAAAAACAGAGGCCGGACAGTGTCCGGCCTGGGTCTATTATGCGTCGAAAGGATCGCGCAGAATCATCGTTTCGCTGCGGTCCGGACCGGTGGAGATAATATCTACCGGAACGCCGGTTACCTCTTCAACCCGCTTAATATAGTCGCGTGCGGCCTGCGGCAGTCCTTCCAGCGTTTGCACGCCAAAAGTATTTTCACTCCAGCCCGGCAGGGTTTCGTAAATCGGCTCAATGCCTTCCCAACCTTCTGCCGCCAGCGGCGTGGTGGTCACTTCGCGGCCGTCGGGCATACGGTAGGCGATGCAAATTTTCACCTCTTTCAGACCATCCAGCACGTCCAGTTTGGTCATGCAAAAACCGGAGAGGGAGTTGATCTGCACGGCGCGACGTACGGCAACCGCATCCAGCCAGCCGGTACGACGACGACGGCCGGTAGTGGCGCCGAATTCGTTGCCTTTCGCACACAGGAATTCGCCGGTTTCATCAAACAGCTCCGTCGGGAACGGACCTGCGCCAACGCGCGTAGAGTAAGCTTTTACGATGCCCAGCACGTAATCCACATAGCGCGGACCCATGCCGGAGCCGGTCGCCACGCCGCCTGCGGTGGTGTTTGATGAGGTGACATAGGGATAGGTGCCGTGATCGATATCCAGCAGCGTGCCTTGCGCGCCTTCGAACATGATCAGATCGCCACGCTTGCGCGCGCTATCCAACAGCTCAGAGACGTCAACCACCATGCCGGTCAGGATATCGGCTACCGCCAGAACGTCCTGCAGCACGTTGTCGTAATCAACTGCGTCTTCTTTGTAGTAATGCACCAGCTGGAAGTTGTAGTAATCCACCACTTCTTTCAGCTTGGCGGCAAAGGTCTCTTTGTTGAAGAGATCGCCGACGCGCAGACCACGACGCGCCACTTTGTCTTCATAGGCCGGGCCGATGCCGCGACCGGTGGTGCCAATCGCTTTGGCGCCACGCGCTTTTTCGCGCGCCAGGTCCATTGCGACATGGTATTGCAGGATTAACGGACAGGCTTCAGAAAGCAGCAGACGTTCACGTACCGGCACACCCCGATCTTCCAGACCTTTCATCTCTTTCATCAGCGCTTCAGGCGACAGCACAACGCCATTGCCGATGATGCTGGTAACGTTTTCACGCAGGATGCCAGAAGGGATTAAGTGGAGGACGGTTTTTTCACCGTTGATGACAAGCGTATGGCCCGCATTGTGGCCACCCTGGTAACGCACAACGTATTGCGCGCGTTCCGTCAGAAGGTCTACGATCTTACCTTTGCCTTCGTCACCCCATTGGGTGCCCAGTACGACGACGTTCTTACCCATTTTTTCAAAATCACCTGTTGCTTAAAAAAGGATTCTACCATCTGACTTTTTCACTTTCAGCACTTTTAGCATACGATTGCGCGCTTTTTTGCCTGAGTTTTGATCGATACAACATCTGGTGGGAATCCCGCTGCAAATGCACAATTTACGCCGGGTAAATAAAGCTGATTTCCGGCGTGGAAGCGTTAATCAGCGCCCGTGTAAGCTCAGCATGCAATAAATCACCACGCCCGCGACCACTAAGCCGCCGCCAAAACGATGCAGCAGACGGTCGGGCAGCTGCGCCATCGACAAAATCATACGCCGCCAGAAACGCGGCAAAAACATCGGTCCAAGCCCTTCCAGCACCAGCACTAACGCCAGCGCCATCCAGATGGTTGTATTCATTCTGTTGCCCCAAAAAAAACGGGCCGACAACATTGCCGGCCCGCAATTTATAGCAGTTTCTTATCGCGTTGCGTTAGAGGGCGCTTTCATATAACGGAAGAAATCGCTGTCCGGGCTCAACACCATCACATCCTGATTGTTGTTGAAGCTGGTTTCGTAAGCACGCAGGCTACGGATAAAGGCGTAAAAATCGGGATCCTGGCTGAAGGCATCGGCAAACAGCTTCGCCGCGCCGGCATCGCCGTCACCGCGAGTAATCAGCGCCGTGCGCTGTGCTTCCGCCAGCGTACGCGTTACCTGGTAATCCGCCTGAGCGCGCAGTTTTTCCGCCTCTTCCTGACCCTGAGAACGCTGGCTGCGAGCAACCGCTTCACGCTCAGCGCGCATACGGTTGTAGATAGCGTCAGAGACTTCCGCCGGCAGGTTGATCTGCTTGATACGGACATCGACTACCTGAATCCCCAGCGCCGCCATGCTGTTCGGGTTGATCGCCGGCTCGTTGCCTTTGGTTTCACGCGCAACGCGCGCCGCCGCACTGGCGATGGCGTCATCCGCCGCTGGCGTCTGAACCTCATCATCCCCGCCAGCGCTGCCGGTATTCAACGCTTCACGCACGTCGGTAGTGAGACGACCACGGGAATCGGTCACGATATCCTTCACGTCCAGACGACCCATTTCAGAACGCAGACGGTCGCTAAATTTACGCTTCAGCAGCACTTCCGCCTGAGAGACGTCGCCGCCGCCGGTAGCCAGGTAGTAACGGCTGAAATCGCTGATGCGCCACTTGATATAAGAGTCGACGATCAGATCCTTTTTCTCTTTGGTAACAAAGCGATCCGCCTGGTTATCCATGGTCTGGATGCGCGCATCAAGGCTTTTCACCGTTTCAATAAACGGCACCTTGAAGTGCAGACCCGGCACATAGATCTGCGGTTTGTTATCATCGTCGCGCAGCACCTTGCCAAAGCGCAGCACAATACCGCGCTGGCCTTCCTGCACCACAAACAGTGACGCATAAAGCCCCACCAGCACGACAATCACTAAGAAGACTATAGACTTACGCATCGATTACTCTCTCCCTTCGCGCTGGGTATCGTTGCGCAGAGCGTTCGCCCGACGCTGATCCATGATGCTCGCCGGATTATATGACGAACCGCTGTTACGGCTGGCGCTGCTGTCCGGTTCCGCCGGCAGCTTCATCAGGCTTGCGCCCTGCTGATCGTTGCGGCTGCCGGATGCCTGGGTGCCGCGCATCAATTGATCCAGCGGCAGCACCATCAGGTTATTGCCACGATCGTTAACCAGCACTTTACGGGTATTGCTGAGAACGCGCTCCATGGTTTCGATATAGAGACGCTCTTTGGTGATTTCTGGCGCAGCTTTGTATTCCGGCAGAAGTTTGGCGAAACGCGCCACTTCACCCTGGGCTTCCAGTACGGTGCGCTCTTTATAGGCGCGCGCCTCTTCCAGAATACGCTGTGCCTGACCGTTGGCGCGCGGCTGAACTTCGTTAGCGTAGGCTTCCGCTTCGCGTACGTACTGCTCGCGATTTTCACGGGCGGCAATCGCATCATCAAACGCCGCTTTCACTTCTTCAGGCGGACGCGCGGCCTGGAAGTTGACATCCAGCAGCGTGATGCCCATGTTATAAGGACGAATAGTTTCGTCGAGCTCACGTTGGGTTTCGCTACGTACCACGGTACGGCCTTCGGTGAGAATGCGGTCCATGGTGGAACGGCCAATCACGCCGCGCAGCGCGCTGTCGGTCGCCTGACGCAGGCTGTCGTCCGCGCTGGTCACGGCATAGAGATAGCGTTCAGGATCGGTCACGCGGTACTGCACGTTCATCTCAACGCGCACCACGTTTTCATCGGAGGTCAGCATAACGCCGGAAGCGGCCAGTTCGCGCACGGCTTCCACATTCACCGCACGCACCTGATCGATAAAGGTGGGTTTCCAGTTCAGGCCCGGCTCAACCAGGTGACTGAATTTGCCGAAGCGCGTTACGACGCCACGCTCCGCTTCTTTAATGGTATAAAAACCGCTGGCAGCCCAGATAACCACCGCAGCAACCGCCACAATGCCAAACAGTTTGCCGCCGTTACCAGAGCCTCGCTGGTTGTTGTCACTCTGTTTGCCACCGCCCAGTCCGCCGAGCTTCTTGCTCAGCTTACGGAAGATATCATCCAGATCGGGAGGCCCCTGATCGCGCCCCCCTTTATTTCCCCCAGAGTTGCCGCCTTGATTATTGCTGCTTCCCCACGGGTCGCGGTCCTGTCCGTTATTACCGGGCTGATTCCACGCCATGTTTATACTCCATTTATTGTATGTGCGGTAATACCCTTCATCTTTCAGACTGCAGCGGCATTAGCTGCCTTGCTGCAACCTGAAATCTTGTGGGTATAGTCCCTTCATCTTCCAGACTGCAGCGGCGCAAGCGGCCTTACTGCAGGCTGAATATTTTTGGGTAAATGCGTTCGGGCAACAAATTAAACAACGTAATCAATCAGTGACGCCTCTTGTTTACACAGACGTCGCCACTCCACCATTGGCATACGCACATGCAAACCTATACTGCCGTCATCTTCATTCCACTCTTTTTCAATCGCCTGCAGCTCATAAAAACGACTGCGCAAACGGCCTGTCTCTGGCGGCAAGCGCAGTTCAAACTGAGCGATTTCGCCTGACAGGCGCTCGGAAAGCGCCTGCCAGAGCAAAGGGGTGCCTGCCCCGGTCTGGGCGGAAAGCCAGACGCGGATCGGAAGCCCCTCTTCATTACGATCGATTCGCGGCTCAAAGGCATCCAGCAAGTCGATCTTGTTCATCACCAGCAGCACCGGGATCTCGTCGGCTTCGATCTCTTCAAGCACGGCGTCAACCGCCTCGATGTTCTCGTTAAGGCGCACGTCCGCCGCATCAATGACATGCAGCAACAGGGCGGCCTGACGGGTTTCCTGCAACGTCGCTTTAAACGCCGCCACCAGATCGTGGGGCAAATGACGAATAAAGCCGACCGTGTCCGCCAGCACCACTTCGCCCACATCTGCCACATTCAGGCGACGCAGCGTCGGATCGAGCGTAGCGAACAGCTGGTCCGCCGCATAAACGTTTGCAGAGGTGATGGTATTAAACAGGGTGGATTTTCCGGCGTTGGTATAACCCACCAGCGAGACCGTGGGCACGTCCGCTTTGGCGCGCGCCTGCCTGCCCTGCTCGCGCTGTTTTTCAACGCGCTCAAGCCGGGAGAGAATCTGGCTGATTCGGTTACGTAATAAACGGCGGTCAGTTTCCAGCTGCGTTTCACCCGGCCCGCGCAGGCCGATACCGCCTTTCTGACGTTCAAGGTGAGTCCATCCGCGCACCAGACGGGTGGCAAGATGGCGCAGTTGAGCCAGCTCGACCTGCAGTTTCCCTTCATGGGTGCGGGCGCGCTGGGCGAAAATATCAAGGATTAAGCCGGTGCGATCGATAACACGACATTCGCACAGCCGCTCGAGATTGCGTTCCTGAGCAGGCGACAAGGCATGATCGAATAAAACGACCGATGCTCCACTCGACTTTACCGCATCGGCAATTTCAACTGCCTTTCCTTCACCGACAAAATATTTGGGATGTGGCGCTTTACGGCTGCCCGTAATCACTTGCAGCGCTTCAACGCCTGCGGAAGAAACCAGAGTTTCAAATTCCTGCAGGTCTTCCAACTCTTTGTCTTGGGAGAACCAGATGTGTACCAGTACGGCCTGCTCACCGGCATCATAACGGTCAAACAAGCTATAACCTCGCTAAAATAAAATACCAGGACAGGAAAACATCTGCGCTTTCCAGCCCTGGATTCACGGTAACGCCTTACTCTGCGCTATCACCGTCTTGTTGTGGCTGCGTCTGCGCTGCCTGATTGCTACCGCCGTGGTGGTAGTTGCTTCCGCCGCCGCCAGCATTATTGCTGTGGTGTGACACCGGGCGCGATGGAACCACGGTTGAAATGGCGTGTTTGTACACCATCTGGCTGACCGTGTTTTTCAACAAAATCACAAACTGATCGAAAGATTCAATTTGGCCTTGCAGTTTAATACCGTTCACCAAATAAATCGAAACCGGAACACGTTCACGACGCAATGCGTTCAAAAACGGGTCTTGTAATGATTGCCCCTTAGCCATTCTATCTTTTCCTTATATGCTTGTTGTTTGTTACTTAGAACCGATGGTTCTGAAAAACTGCGTAAAAATTTGCGCACGATAACGGATCAATTGTACACAATCACCCATGCTTCGCACTAAGAACCTGTAGCACCGTATCACGCGCCGACTCTGGCTTGTCACTGTCTAACCAGTGAACATTTTGCCAGCCGCGTAACCAGGTTAACTGTCGCTTAGCGAGTTGCCGGGTCGCGCAAATCCCCCGATAAACCATATCGTTGTAATCGATTTCGCCAGACAAATATGACCACATCTGACGATAACCTACACAGCGAATGGAAGGCATGTCCGTATGCAAATCACCTCGTGCAAACAGGGCCCGAGCCTCCGCTTCAAATCCTGACGCAAGCATCTGTTCAAAACGTAACGCGATGCGCTGGTGTAGCAGCTCGCGATTCAGAGGAGCGATAGCGAATTGGTACACATCGTAGGGTAACGCTTCGCCAGACGTTTTTGTCAGTTCCGTTAAAGTTTTACCTGAAATAAAAAAAACTTCCAGTGCTCGCGAAAGTCTCTGCGGATCATTCGGATGAATACGACTGCCGGCGACCGGATCGATTTCGCATAACTGACGGTGCAAGGCTTCCCATCCTTTTTCACGCGCCATCTGCTCTATACGTTGACGCACGTCGGGATCGGCCGAGGGCAACGGCGATAATCCCTCCAGTAACGCTTTGAAATAGAGCATGGTTCCACCAACAAGCAACGGAATTCGCCCGCTTTGGGTAATTTCCGCCATTTCTGCCAGCGCATCGCGACGAAACTCTGCGGCGGAATAAGCTTCCGCCGGGTCGCGAATGTCCAGCAAGCGATGGGGCGCCAACGCTAACTCTTCAGCCGACGGTTTCGCCGTGCCTATATCCATCTCCCGATAGATTAAGGCAGAATCAACGCTGATAAGTTCCACCGGAAGATATTGACGCAGCGTAATTGCTAACGCCGTCTTACCGGAAGCGGTAGGCCCCATCAAAAAAATTGCCTTTGGCCGGCCAGCCTGGTTCAGTTCACTCATGCTTCAGGGCGTTCAACGCGCTCTCAATATCCAGGGCTTGCAATAAGCCAGAAGGCGGCGATTTCAACAGCTGGGGACAAAGTCGCTCCAGTTCTGCCAGTAACGCGATCGCCTGTGAGTGATTCCAGTTGGGAGATTCCGCCTCGCTATGTCGTGCCAGCCATTGAGCCAGCTGTGCGGCGGAAACTTCCTGCTGCCGGGCCAAATAGCCTAACAGTTCCGGAATCAAGATTTGTAAATTTTGTGTTCGTAATGGTAAAGGTACCGCCCGCAGCGTCACATGCTGCGCTTCAGGCTGCAGCTCCATGCCCATTTGTCCGAGCAGGCCGGACCAGGTATGGATCGCCTGCTGCTCGGGCCTGTCGATTTTTAACCGGACCGGAATCAGCAGCGGCTGCGGTTTCAACCCCTCTTCCCCCGGCTGGAGCTGCGCCTGTTTCAGCCAGCGCGCCGCCACCTTCAGCGACATCAGCGCCAGCCCTTGTTCCTGCTCCACCAGCGCATACTGCTCACGCAGCACGGTGAGTACGCGGCCAAAGCTATGCGCGTGCGCCGCCAGCGGCTCACCGGAGGGGGGCGGATTACGTTTTTCCGTGGGCGCGGGCGCAGCGGGTTTAGCGGGCGCAGCCGCCGGCGTTTTCAGCAGCTGTTGATACACCGCGCCTTCGCGTTTGCTGTAGCCGCTCTCCTTTTGTTGCCAGGCGGGGACCGCGCCCGCAGCGCCGGTTTCGGATCGCTTCGGCGCAGGCTGGGAAAAGTGGTTACCGCCTGCTGCCTGACGGTTTTCCGGCTGCCAGCGCGGCGCAGGCTCTTCGGCCTTATCGAGCGGCAACGCAGGCGCGCCGCTCGCCTGTAGAGCGCTCAGCACGCCCTGAAAGATAAAGTCATGCACCAGACGCGACTGATGAAAGCGCACCTCATGCTTCGCCGGATGCACATTCACATCCACTTGATGTGGATCGATCTCCAGATAAAGCACGTAGGCGGGCTGCTGATCGTCGCCGAGCTGCGTCTGAAACGCCTGGCGAATGGCGTGATTGATCAGCTTGTCGCGCATCATGCGGCCGTTGACGTAACAATATTGCAGGTCGGTGACCTGACGCGACCCGACAGGATCGGCCACCCAGCCGCGCAGGCAGAGATCGCCATGCTGCCAGTCGATACGCAACGCATGCGCCATAAAGGTGGTGCCGCAAATCGCCCCCAGCCGACGTTCGCGCTGTGCCTCTTGCGTCACGGCCCGATATTGCCGCACCAGCTTGCCGTTATGGGTAAGCGAGATCGCCACGTCAAAGCGCGCCAGCGCAATGCGGCGGATTACCTCATCGATATGGGCAAATTCGGTTTTTTCGGTGCGTAAGAATTTGCGGCGCGCTGGCGTATTGTAAAACAGGTCGAGCACCTCAAGGGTGGTGCCGCAGGGATGGGCCGCGGGCTTCACCGTCACCATCATGTCGCGCCCTTCCGCATAGGCCTGCCAGGCCTCGCTCTGCTCTGCGGTGCGCGACGTTAACGTCAGACGGGAAACGGAGCTGATGCTCGCCAGCGCTTCGCCGCGGAAACCCAGACTCATGATCGCTTCGAGGTCATCCAGCGAGGCAATTTTGCTGGTGGCGTGACGCGCCAGCGCCATTGCCAACTCATCTTTCACGATGCCGCAGCCGTTGTCGCGAATGCGGATAAGCTTTGCGCCGCCCTTTTCAATATCCACATCGATGCGCGTCGCGCCCGCGTCGAGGCTGTTTTCTACCAGCTCTTTGACCACCGACGCCGGTCGCTCAACCACTTCACCTGCCGCAATCTGGTTAGCCAGCTGCGGCGGCAATATCTGTATTGGCATGGAGATTATCCTTTGGCAGGCTTATTCCGGCGTCAGCCTGGTGCCGCGCCGGGACAGCAATCAGGATGTCGGGATCTTCAGGGTTTGCCCCAGCATCACGTTGGTCGACTTCATATTGTTCGCCTGCATGATAGCCTGAGGACTTACGCCATAATGCGCAGCAATGGCGGTAAGCGAATCGCCGCGCGTCACCTTGTGGCGCATCGGTCCGCGCGCTGTCGTCGTCGCGCTGCCGCCATTTGTCGGCACCTTCAGCCGCTGCCCGACCCAGACACCCGGTTTTTTCAGGTGATTCAGCTCGCTCAGCGTCGCCATACTGACGCCATATTTCGCCGCAATGCCGGAAAGCGTTTCCCCGCGCTGCACCACATGACGCTGAGTCGCGCCGGTATACTCTACCCTGCCCGTCGCCGGATGTGTGGTTCCGCTAACCACCTCCGCTGATTCGAGCGGTCGATTCTCCTGCTTTGGGAGCGATTGTAGCGGGTGCGCCAGGAAATAATTGCTCAGGCCTTTATAAATTGACCGGGCAATTTTCTCCTGATACGCGCTACTGCCGAGCAGTCGCTCCTCCGAGGCATTACTGATAAAACCGGTCTCTACTAACAGCGAAGGGATGTCGGGCGAGCGCAGCACGCCGAGGCTGGCATGTTCCGGCAAACGCTTGTGCAGCGGCGAAACGCCACGCAGTTGCTGTATCACCTTCACCGCCACATCGTAACCCACGCGCTGGGAATGACCGAACTGCAAATCAAGCACCGCCTGGCTGAGGTAGGGGTCGGCCTGACTGTTAGCCAGCAGGTCGCCCGCGCCGCCGAGCAGCTCCGACTGTTTCTCACGCTGTTCCAGCCAGTTGGCCATTTCGTTGTTGGCGCGCCGGTTCGACAACACCCATACCGATGCGCCGCTGGCGGTATGATTAGGCGCCGAATCCGCGTGAATAGAAACCAGCAAGTTGGCATTCTCTTTACGCGCCACGTCGGAACGTCCCATTACCGAGATAAAGTAGTCGCCGTTACGCGTCAGCACGCCCTTGAACATCGGATCGTCGTTCAGCATCTCCTTCAGCTTACGCGCGATGGCGATGGTGACGTTTTTCTCTTTCAGACCGTGCTGACCAATCGCGCCCGGATCCTGACCGCCGTGTCCGGCGTCAATCGCCACAATCACGGTTTCGTTACGGCTCACCATGTCGCCGGGTCGCACCGTGCTGCTGCTGCTGGTGACCGAGGTCACACGGTTTTCATCAAAGGGATTACGCGCAGGCTCGCTGTTGCGCACCGGACGCGCGGCGCTGCTGGTGCTGACGCTGTTGGCGATGCGGCTGGCGGTCTGATTCCCCTGAATGGTAAAGACCACGTTATAGCTGTTGCCGTTGCGCTGCGTGACCGCGCGCGTTTTCCCCGATTGCGTCAGTTCAAACACCAGCCGAATACTCTGCGCATCTTTCGGCGTGCTGGTACGGATACGCTTCACGATGTTCTCGCCGCTGAAGGCGAGCGGCAATCCTTTAATCACGCCGCTCTGACGAATATCCAGCACCACGCGTTCAGGATTGTGCAGTGGGAAAAACCCGTAAATTGGCTGACCGGCGAAGCTTAGCGTGACCTTCGCCTGACTGTCGCCGTTGGAGACTTGAATATCTGACAGGCTGGCCGCCAGCGCAGAACCTGATATCAGGCACAACAGAGCCAGCAGCCCGATTTTTATCCGTGACATCATGTGCGATCCCTGCTCTGACTGAACTGCTGCGCTATCGCGTCCCCTGTGAACGACTGCGCGACGATTTCAGCCTGACGCGCCGTCCCGACATAGCTCAGGGTGAGCGACAAATCGGGCTGCGGCAGAATGCCTGCGCCCTGCTGCGGCCACTCCACCAGGCAGATGGCGTCACCGCTGAAATAGTCACGGATGCCCATAAACTCAAGCTCTTCCGGGTCGGCAAGGCGGTAGAGGTCGAAATGATAGAGCGTGCGATCGCCCACTGTATAAGGCTCGACCAGCGTATAGGTCGGACTTTTCACATTTCCCTGATGACCCAGCGCCTGTAAAAATCCACGGCTAAAGGTGGTCTTTCCGGCACCTAAATCACCATACAAATAGATAACGGCCGCGCTGTTGCAGGCGCGGGCCAGTTGTGCGCCCAGTTCCAGGGTCGCCGCCTCATCGGGCAAAGGAATAACACAGGTATTCATGCTTTATTATTGGATCATCTCTGGATTGACGAACTGCCACAGCTGTTCGAATAAATCTGTTGCCAACATACCGCGCGTACCGCGTCGCATGGCGACCGCATCTGCCGCTGCGCCGTGCGCTACGCAGCCTGCGCAAGCGGCGTCAAACAGCGCCAACCGCTGGCCCATCATCGAAGCGATAATGCCGCTTAATACGTCGCCCATGCCGCCGGAAGCCATGCCCGCATTGCCCACGTCGGCAAACGCCATCTCTCCCGCTTCGCTGGCGATAATCGTGCCGGCGCCTTTCAGTACCACCACGCCGCCATAGCGTTCCGCCAGGGCCTGAGCTGCATGTAAGCGATCACTTTCAATTTCGCTGGTCTTTATGCCGAGCAGTCGGGCCGCTTCGCCGGGATGCGGCGTAATGATGCGATTTTGACGTTTCTGCGCGCTGATTGCCAGCAGGTTAAGCGCATCAGCATCCCAAAGCATCGGCTTTTCACTGCTTTCCACGCCTGAAAGCGCCTTTTTACCCCATTCGCGCTGGCCCAGACCAGGACCGATCGCAATGACATCCGCCCATTCCAGCCCATCGGCCAGGCTCTCATCGGTGAGTTCGCCCACCATTAATTCCGGGCGCGCAGCCAGAATCGGCCCAATGTTATGTTTGTGAGTGAGCACTCGCACTAATCCTGAACCAGTACGTAGCGCCGCTTCGGAGGTCATACGAATCGCTCCCGCCGTGCCTTCGTCGCCGCCGACCACCAGCAACCGGCCATGATTGCCCTTGTGAGAGGTTGACTTGCGCGGCTTCAGCCAGTGAGAGAGATGGCTGGCGTCAAAACGCGCCATCGGTGCCGACTGTCCGGCCAGCCAGTTATCCAGCCCTAAAGCATGAAAATGCAGCTTGCCGATATAGTCACGCGCCTTACCGGTGATCTGGCCGGGTTTGAGGGCGATAACGCTCAGCGTATGCGTGGCCTCCATCACCTCGCCGGGCGCGGTGCCGTTAGCAGCCACTAACCCCGACGGCATATCTATCGCAAACACGGGTGCAGGATGTGCGTTCGCTTTTTGTATCAGCGCGGCATAAGGCGCGGTCGGGGCGCGATTGATGCCGGTGCCGAGCAGCGCATCAACGATCACGTCAACCTTTTCAGGCCAGGGCGCGTCTGCCGCGTGGATCTCGCCGCCCGCCTCCAGCCAGCCTGCCTGCGCGCTCTGCGCCTCGTCCGGCAGATCGCTGCTGCCCTCGCACGCCAGCAGCGTGACCTGCATACCGGCTGCCTGCGCCAGACGCGCCACAACGTAGCCGTCGCCGCCGTTATTGCCGTGCCCGCACAGGATCAGCCAATTCTGCGCCCCAGGCCACAGCGTGCGAATTTTTTCATACGTCGCCTGCCCGGCGCGCTGCATCAATTCATACAAGGCGATGCCGCAACTGTCTGCGCCGTCACTCTCCAGCTGGCGCAGCGCCTGCGCAGGCCAGACAGAATATGGTAAGCTGTGCGTGTTTGCTTCCGAATGTTGGTTTTTCATGTCATATCCTCTCGATCTTCATCAGCTTGCCCAACGCATCAAACAGTGGGGCCTGGAACTCGGCTTTCAGCAGGTCGGTATTTGCGATACCGATCTCAGCGCAGAGGAACCGCGCCTGCAGGCGTGGCTGGAAAAACAATATCACGGCGAGATGGAGTGGATGGCGCGACACGGCATGATGCGCGCCCGCCCGCATGAGCTACTGCCCGGTACGCTGCGCGTCATCAGCGTACGCATGAATTATCTTCCTGCCAAAGCGGCCTTCGCCTCTACGCTGAAAAACCCCAGCCTGGGTTATGTCAGCCGTTACGCATTGGGTCGTGATTACCACAAAGTATTGCGCAATCGCCTGAAAAAGCTCGGAGAAATGATCAAAGAGTATTGCGGCGAACTCAATTTTCGCCCGTTCGTTGACTCTGCGCCGCTGCTGGAAAGGCCGCTGGCGGTAAAAGCAGGTCTTGGCTGGACCGGAAAACATTCCCTGATACTTAATCGGGAGGCGGGTTCCTGGTTTTTCCTCGGCGAGCTGTTAATCGATCTGCCCCTGCCTACAGACCAGCCGCAGGAGGAGCAGTGCGGACGCTGCGTCGCCTGCATGACCATCTGCCCCACTGGCGCTATCGTTGAACCTTACGTGGTTGATGCGCGCCGCTGCATCTCTTATCTGACGATTGAGCTGGAAGGCGCGATTCCGGAAGCGCTGCGCCCGCTGATCGGCAACCGTATCTATGGTTGTGACGACTGTCAGCTGATCTGTCCGTGGAATCGTTATGGTCAGCTCACTGACGAGGCGGACTTTTCGCCGCGCGCCGCGCTGCATGCGCCAGAGTTAATTGACCTGTTTCAGTGGGATGAAGCGAAATTTTTACGGGTGACGGAAGGATCGGCCATTCGCCGCATCGGCCATCTGCGCTGGTTGCGTAACGTTGCGGTAGCGTTGGGTAACGCGCCCTGGTCAGCGGAGATTATCCCGATGTTGCAGCAGCGACTGGGTGAAAGCGAGCTGCTGGATGAACATATCTATTGGGCTGTTGCGCAGCAGCAGGCGAAGCGGGAAGCCGTGGGGATTGAAGTGGGTCCGCCGCAGAAAAAACGGCTGGTGCGCGCTGTCGAAAAAGGCCTGCCACGCGATGCTTAAGAAATATCCCAATCCGCCTGAAATGCTTTTCCACATGCTGTGAATAAAAATAAAAAGCTGTTTTCATTCAACTGCCATAAATTTCACAAGTCGCATTAATAGCAAATTGAAATATCTTCATATATTTACAAATCAATAACTTACTCAGAAAGTGTAACTTTTTACGATCGCCATGGACGAAGCGGAGAGAAGCTGCCCCTGTGGATAACTCTGTTTAAAAGCGTTTAGCAGGCATGGGAAAACACCGGTAGAACTCCGGCATAACTCTGTGGATAACAGGATTAACGTAAGAACAGTCACCAGAAATCAACAACATAGATTAAATTATTGATTTTAAAAGGATTTTTAAGACGCTTACTGGAAAAGTTCGCTATTATGGCGATCTTCAAGCTGGCTGGCAAGCCTTTCGCTCCGCACAGCGGCTCAACTGCTGATTTAATACACAACCCTCTTGTTCCAGGCGTTTTGGCACCCGGCAAAACGTGCCGGTATAACCTTGCTTCTGGATTCACTTGCTATATCGGAGGTGTAGCAGGTGACTGCCGATTCTGGCCATGCACAAGGAAAATAGCGTGTCTTGCAACAATGAAACAGAACACAACAGAGAATCAAGACCAGAGCAAAAATCGATAGGAAGAGAAAAAATCTGGAGCGGGAAACGAGACTCGAACTCGCGACCCCGACCTTGGCAAGGTCGTGCTCTACCAACTGAGCTATTCCCGCTTGGAGGGTACTGCTATTAATTTTGGAGCGGGAAACGAGACTCGAACTCGCGACCCCGACCTTGGCAAGGTCGTGCTCTACCAACTGAGCTATTCCCGCTTGGGTGGTGCTGTTTTTAAATTTGGAGCGGGAAACGAGACTCGAACTCGCGACCCCGACCTTGGCAAGGTCGTGCTCTACCAACTGAGCTATTCCCGCGCCCTGTACCAGAACAAATTCTTCACCGGTACGGGGTGCGCATTATACGAGAAATCTTTTTCGCCGCAATAGCCTGAACGCAGATTTTTGCATTTTCGATGCGTTCGCTGCTTTAATCAGCAATCTGGCGTTTCCCTGCGCACCCGTTGCTATTTACAGCTGCAGAAAATGCTCGCGATAGTAAGCCAGCTCGGCGACCGATTCACGGATATCATCCAGCGCCTGGTGGGTTCCTGCTTTTTTAAAGCCCGGCAGGATATCCGGCTTCCAGCGACGCGCCAGCTCTTTCAGCGTGCTGACGTCCAGATAGCGATAGTGGAAGTAGGCTTCCAGCTCCGGCATGTACTTAAACAGGAAGCGGCGATCCTGACCAATGCTGTTGCCGCAGATTGGCGAGCTGTTGGCGGGCACCCACTGTTTCAGAAATTCAATCGTCGCCAGCTCCGCTTTGCGATCGTTATACTTGCTCGCCTTGACCCGCTCCACCAGCCCGCTGTTGGTATGGGTACGCACGTTCCACTCATCCATCAGCGCCAGCTGCGCGTCCGATTGATGCACCGCCATCACCGGTCCTTCCGCCAGAATATTGAGATTGGCGTCGGTAACCAGCGTGGCGATCTCGATAATGCGATCGCGCTCCGGATCCAGCCCGGTCATCTCGAGGTCAATCCAAATCAAATTATTTTCATTTGCTGTTGTCATGCTGTTTCCTGCGGTGGCCAAGTCGTCATTACGATGGAATAAGGTGTATCATAGACGTTTTGCCCAGCGGGGCGAAGCCTGGCGAAAGCTTGAGAGGATGCGTGAGCAAAAATAAACTGTCTAAAGGTCAACAGCGTCGCGTGAGCGCTAATCATGAGCGTCGCCTGAAGCAGCGCAGCGAAAAGCCGGAACCGGATGACAGCCTGTTTGGTGAAGCGAAAGATGGCATGGTAATCAGCCGTTTCGGCATGCATGCCGACGTAGAGGACAGCGAGGGCAAGGTGCATCGCTGCAATATCCGCCGCACCATCCGCTCGCTGGTGACCGGCGACCGCGTGTTATGGCGCGCCGCCCACGAAAGCGCGGGCAAAGGCATTGTCGAAGCCGTGTATGACCGCACCACCGTGTTAACGCGTCCCGATTTCTATGACGGCGTAAAACCTATCGCCGCCAACATCGATCAGATCATTATCGTTTCGGCGATTCTGCCGGAGCTGTCGCTCAATATCATCGATCGCTATCTGGTCGCCAGCGAAACCCTGGGGGTTGAACCGCTACTGGTGTTAAACAAAATCGACCTGCTGGATGACGAAGCGCGCGCCTTTGTTGATGAGCAGATGGATATCTATCGCCACATCGGTTATCGCGTGCTGATGGTTTCCAGCCGGGTGAAGGATGGTCTGGCGGATCTGGAAGCGGCGCTTACCGGGCGTATCAGCATCTTCGCAGGTCAGTCCGGCGTCGGTAAATCGAGCCTGTTGAATGCCCTGCTGGATCTCGATCAGCAAGGCGATACGGCGATCCTGACCAACGAGGTGTCGGATAACTCCGGTCTCGGCCAGCATACCACCACCGCTTCTCGGCTCTACCACTTCCCCCACGGCGGTGACGTGATTGACTCGCCCGGCGTGCGCGAGTTTGGCTTATGGCATCTTGAGCCGGAACAAATTACCCGTGGATTTGTCGAATTTCGGGAATTTCTCGGCGGTTGCAAATTCCGCGACTGCAAACATGATACCGATCCCGGCTGCGCCATTCGCGAAGCGGTGGAGAAGGGTCTGATCGATGAGTCACGTTTCGCAAACTATCACCGCATTCTGGAGAGTATGGCGCAGGTAAAAACGCGTAAAAACTTCTCCGCCAGTGAGGATTAACGGGTACAACGGCAGATTCGCCAACTTACCGGGGCGCTGCTACAATTCGCCCCCATTTTTGTTAACGCTGTGAATTAAAGCCAGGAGGCTAAGGTGTTTGATCGTTTAAAGCTCGGCCTGAATCATTTTCTGCCAAAAAAATGGCTGACCGAACTGGCTGGCTGGGGCGCGAGTCGTCGCGCAGGTTGGCTGACCAAAGCGGTCATCGATATCTTTGTCTGGTTCTATAAAGTCAATATGGCCGAGGCGCGCAAGTCCGATACCGCCAGCTATCGCACTTTCAATGATTTTTTCGTGCGTCCGCTGAAGGATGATGCGCGTCCGATTGATGCGGATGCCAGCCTGGTTGCGCTGCCCGCCGATGGCGCCATCAGCCAGCTTGGTCATATTGACGATAACCGGATTTTTCAGGCCAAAGGCCATCACTACACGCTGGAAGCCCTGCTGGCGGGCAACGAACAGATGGCTGCCCAGTTCCGCGACGGCGAGTTCGTGACAATTTATCTGGCCCCGCGCGACTATCATCGCGTCCATATGCCCTGCAACGGCATTCTGCGTGAAATGATTTATGTGCCGGGCGATCTCTATTCGGTCAATCCCCTGACGGCGCGCAATATCCCGAACCTGTTTGCCCGTAATGAGCGCGTGATCTGCTATTTCGATACCGACCTCGGTCCAATGGTGCAGATTCTGGTGGGCGCCACCATTGTCGGCAGCATAGAAACCGTCTGGGCGGGAACCATTACGCCGCCGCGTGAAGGGGTAATCAAGCGCTGGCACTATCCTGCCGCCGATGCCGATGGCGCGGTAGTGCTGCTGAAAGGTCAGGAGATGGGCCGCTTCAAGCTCGGCTCCACGGTCATCAACCTGTTTGCGCCTGGCCGCGTTAAGCTGGCGGAAAGCCTGGAAGCGGAAAGCGTTACCCGTCTGGGTCAGCCTCTTGCCCTCGCCCTGCCGCAGCCCGGTGAAACTCTCGCCGCCGCTGAATAATCCCGAGTCATTCCCCGTGCGTTCAATTCTTTTCCTGCTGCTGAGCCTCTGGCTCAGCGCTTCTGCTTTTGCCGCCGGCGTGCCGGAAGCGACTCAACTCCGACAAGAGCTGGAAGCGGCGAAAGCCGCGAAAACCTCACCGGCCCAGGCTGAAGAGATTCAGTCGCTGGAGGCGGCGCTTAATTTCCTCGACGAACGCGACGCCTCGCAGGAGCGGGCGAAGCAGTATCAGCAGGTGATTGATGATTTTCCGCGTCTGGCGCGGGAGCTGCGTCAGCAGATCGTCGCGCTGAACGACAATGGCAAAAGCGTGCGCAGCAACATGAGCAGCGCCGAGCTGGATCAGGAGATCCTGCAAATCAGCAGCCAGCTGCTGGAGGAAGGTCGTCAGGCGCAGCAGGAACAGGATCGGGCGCGCGAGATCAGCGACTCCCTTACGCTGCTGCCGCAACAGCAAACCGAAGCGCGTCGCGCCATGACCGACAGCGAGCGGCGGGCGCAGAGCGCGCCGGTGGCGACCACGCCGCAGGCGCTGGCGCAGATGGCGGCGCGTCAGGCGGAAAGCGCCGCCAGCAAAGCACGCATGGATGAACTGGAGCTGGCGCAGCTCTCCGCCAATAATCGGCAGGAGCTGGCGCGTATGCGCGCTGAGGTGCATCAGCGCAAGGCGGCGCAGCTGGACAACTATCTGCAGGCGCTGCGCAATCAGCTGAATAATCAGCGTCAGCGGGAGGCGGAGCTGGCGCTGGCGCGTACCGAACAGTTGGCGGAGAACAGCGGCGATTTGCCTCCCGCTATTCGCGATCAGTTCCGCGTCAACCGTGAACTCTCCGCCGCGCTTAACCAGCAGGCGCAGCGCATGGATCTGGTGGCCTCGCAACAGCGTCTGGCTACCGACCAGACATTGCAGGTGCGCCAGGCGCTGACCACGCTGCGCGAGCAGTCGCAGTGGCTCGGTGCCTCCAATCTGTTAGGGGAAGCGCTGCGCGCGCAGGTTGCCCGCCTGCCGGAAATGCCCAAGTCACAACAGATCGATAATGATATGGGCCAGCTGCGCGTGCAGCGTCTGCATTATGAAGATCTGCTTGATCGCCAGGAGGAGCTGCGCAAGGAGAAGCAGGCTAACGGGGAACCGCTCAGCAACGAACAAAATCGCATCCTGGACGCCCAGCTAAAAACCCAGCGCGAACTGCTTAACTCGCTGATCTCCGGCAGTGATACGCTGATCCTGGAAATTACCAAGCTCAAGGTCGCCAATACCCAGTTGCAGGATGCCCTCACTGAAGTCAAAGAGGCGACGCACCGCTATCTGTTCTGGACTGCGGATGTCAGTCCGGTGAACCTGAGCTTCCCGCTGGATGTGGCGCACGATCTCTCGCGCCTGCTGTCGCTGGATACCCTCGGCCAGCTGGGAAAAGCGCTGGCGATGATGTTTACCGGTAAAGAGACGGTGCTGCCGATTCTCGGCGCGCTGCTGCTGGTGGGCTTCAGCATCAGCTCCCGTCGCCACTATCGCGCTTTTCTTGAGCGTGCCGCCAGTAAGGTGGGCAAGGTGACGCAGGATCGCTTTCATTTGACGCTGCGCACCGTGTTCTGGTCGATTCTGGTGGCGCTGCCGCTGCCTGTACTCTGGGCGGCGCTGGGCTACGGCTTACAGCACGCCTGGCCCTATCCGATTGCCGTGGCGATTGGCGACGGCATTACCGCCACGCTGCCGCTGCTGTGGGCCTTTATGATCAGCGCCGCCTTCGCCCGGCCGAACGGTCTGTTTATCGTGCATTTCCGCTGGCCGCAAACGCGCGTGGCGCGCGCCATGCGTTATTACTCGCTGACCATCGGTCTGATTGTGCCGCTGATCATGCTGCTGATCGCCTTCGCTAATCAGGAGGACCGTCAGTTCTCCGCCACCCTGGGCCGTCTCTGCTTTATTTTGATTTGCGGCGCGCTGAGCATTGTTACCGTGAGCCTGAAGCGCGCCGGTATTCCGCTCCACCTCGATAAAGAGGGCAACGGCGAGAATATGGTGAACCGCATTTTGTGGAACCTGATGATCGCCATTCCGCTGGTCGCCGCCTTTGCCTCCTGCATCGGCTATCTGGCGACGGCGCAGGCGCTGCTGGCGCGCCTGGAAACGTCGATGGCGATCTGGTTCCTGCTGCTGGTTATTTACCACATTATTCGTCGCTGGATGCTGATTCAGCGGCGGCGTATCGCTTTCGATCGCGCCCGTCAGCGACGAGCTGAGATGCTGGCGAACCGCGCGCGCAGCGAAGAAGAGAAAGAGCCGACGATGCAGAATGGTGATGGCATTGAGATTGAGGAGCCGATTATCGACCTTGATGCCATCAGCGCGCAGTCGCTGCGCCTGGTGCGCTCTATTCTGACCTTGATCGCGCTGGTGTCGGTGATTGCGCTCTGGTCGGAAATTCACTCCGCCTTCGGCTTTTTAGAGAATATCCGTTTATGGGACGCCAGCACCACGGTGCAGGGCGTGGAAAGTATTCAGCCCATTACCCTCGGCTCGGTGCTGATCGCCATTCTGGTGCTGATCATTACCACCCAGCTGGTGCGCAACATGCCTGCCCTGCTGGAGCTGGCGCTGCTGCAGCACCTCAGCCTGACGCCGGGCACCGGCTACGCCATCACCACGCTGACCAAATACCTGTTGATGCTGATTGGCGGCCTGCTGGGCTTCTCTTTAATCGGTATCGAGTGGTCAAAACTGCAATGGCTGGTAGCCGCGCTGGGTGTGGGGCTTGGCTTTGGTCTACAGGAAATATTCGCCAACTTTATTTCCGGCCTGATTATCCTGTTTGAAAAACCGATCCGTATTGGTGATACGGTAACCATTCGCGATCTTACCGGTAGCATTACGCGCATTAACACGCGCGCCACCACCATCACCGACTGGGACCGCAAAGAGATTATCGTTCCCAACAAGGCCTTTATTACCGAGCAGTTTGTTAACTGGTCGCTGTCAGATTCGGTAACGCGTGTGGTGCTCACCATCCCGGCACCAGCCAGGGTCAACAGTGAAGAGGTGACAAATATCCTGAAACAGGCCGCCGCGCGTTGCAGCTATGTGCTGGAGATGCCGGCGCCGGAAGTGTTTCTGGTGGATCTGCAACAGGGGATTCAGCTGTTTGAGCTGCGTATCCATGCTGCGGAGATGGGACACCGTATGCCTCTGCGTCATGAGCTGCATCAACTGATTCTGAAAGGTTTTGAAGAGCACGGCATTGAGATGCCCTTCCCGCCTTTCCAGGTGCGGATGGAGACGACCGGTGCCCAAGCGCCTGTTACAAACGGCACGCCGAAAGGCAGAACCTTCCGCTCAGGCGGGCTGTAAATGCTTGCAAAAAGCCCGCCGCGATCATCGCGCCGGGCTTTTATAGGTAATACGACCAGGCGGCGTTACTGCTTCACAAACTCTTCGCCCTGAGCGATATCTTTTTTCAGCGTCTCCAGCATGCCATCCAGCGCCTGCTGTTCAAACGCGCTCAGCGTGCCAATCGGTCTGCGCTCAGCGATACCGTCTTTACCTAACAGCAGCGGCTGCGAGAAGAAGCGGGTATATTCGCCTTCGCCCTCGACATAGGCGCATTCCACCACATTGCTTTCACCCTGCAACGCGCGCACCAGCGACAGGCCGAAACGCGCCGCCGCCTGGCCCATTGAGAGCGTCGCCGATCCGCCGCCTGCCTTCGCCTCTACCACTTCCGTACCGGCATTCTGGATACGTTTAGTAAGATCGATGACTTCCTGCTCGCTGAAGCTGACCCCTTTAACCTGCGACAGCAGCGGCAGAATGGTAACGCCGGAGTGGCCGCCCACCACCGGCACATCAATTTCCGCAGGCGACTTGCCTTTCAGCTCCGCCACAAAGGTATTTGCACGAATGATATCCAGCGTGGTCACGCCAAACAGGCGATTTTTATCGTACACGCCCGCTTTTTTCAGCACTTCCGCCGCAATCGCCACCGTGGTATTCACCGGGTTGGTAATCACGCCAATCAGCGCATGCGGGGCTGTTTTTGCTACCTGCTCCAGCAGGTTACGTACAATACCGGCGTTGACGTTGAACAGATCGGAACGATCCATGCCGGGTTTACGCGCCACGCCGGCGGAAATCAACACCACGTCCGCGCCCTGCAGCGCCGGGGTCGCATCTTCGCCGCTGAAGCCGTTAATGTTAACCGCTGTCGGAATATGGCTGAGATCAACAGCCACACCCGGAGTAACCGGTGCGATATCGTAAAGGGAGAGTTCTGAACCCGCAGGCAGTTGGGTTTTCAGCAGAAGCGCAAGCGCCTGACCAATACCGCCAGCGGCGCCGAGGACTGCAACTTTCATCCTATACTCCTTATCAGGTGGGACAGAGAAATGCCGGGAATCCATGAGGTTACGACCTTAATCAACTTCTCCGGTGATGGCGAGTGCTCTCTGTTCAATTTGCGTACTGCCGCACTTTTTTAGTGCGCAGCAGGCAACGAAAACCTGATATCCCGAATGATTGTTGACGTAACAGCATGCAGACGCTGAATCGGCGGTGACCTTATTGTTGGAATGACACTTCCAATAATATAACAACTTTGCAACCTTCGCCCTGCATACGCGCCCAGGCTTTTTTTGGTCTGCATGAAAAACTTTGTTAGAATCGCTGCCCGCTTAGCGTATCTGCCGTTTCCCCCGTTTACGGATTGCATAAAAATTCATTTAAATGCATAATAATTTATCTGCCTGCGGCGGGTTTTCGGTTATTTCCCTTTATTATTGGTAGCCTATGCGTAACCCATCTAAACAAGACGATCTGATCAAGGCGTTCAAGGCCTTATTAAAAGAAGAAAAATTCAGTTCCCAGGGCGAAATCGTTCAGGCGCTTCAGGAAGAAGGCTTCGAGAATATCAACCAGTCAAAGGTTTCTCGTATGCTAACCAAGTTTGGCGCGGTGCGTACGCGCAACGCCAAAATGGAGATGGTTTACTGTTTGCCTGCTGAGCTGGGCGTCCCTACCACCTCCAGCCCGCTGAAAAACCTGGTGCTGGATGTTGATTACAATGATGCGCTGGTAGTGATTCATACCAGTCCCGGCGCGGCTCAGCTGATTGCGCGCCTGCTTGACTCCCTGGGGAAAGCGGAAGGTATCCTCGGCACCATTGCTGGCGATGACACCATTTTTATTACACCCGCGCGCGCCTTTACCGTTAAACAGCTGTATGACGCCATCCTGATGTTATTCGAACAAGAGCTATAAACTGCCTTTTCGCTACCGGCGGATAACCTGCCGGTAACTTTTTCCTGCTTTTTCCATGACTTTCCCCCGCCCTTTATTATCCTTTAAATTCAAGTAGTTAACTAGAAACAGCGGCTCTCATCTCTATTCCCCTATTGGTCAGTCCTTCTGACCTTACTCGCTTTCTACAATATTTTAAACTGCCTTATTCTCTACTAGCAGTCTCATCATCCGGTTAATTTTTCCTGCCCAGCTTGATCGTCCACTGTTTTTCGCACAAAAAGATAATTGGGTCTAACCCGTTGTTTTTACATGAACTTAACAGACAGCAGGCAAGATATAAGCGTTTCATATAACCATTGGTTATTAAAAATTGCTTTCAGAGCAAAGCGTAACAACAAAATATTATTAGCGAGGTATTAATTTCATACGTTATTAGATCTATACTTCTTTTCGTGATGCAAATCACAGCGAACAAAAAAGAGAAAAACAGCAGACGAGGAAAATATCTATGAACATTAAAACTACTATCGCAACTCTGAGTATTCTTTCCACTCTGTCATTTGGTGCTTTTGCCGCAGAATCTGTCAACGCGCAACAGGCGCAGAATCTGCAGTCTGCAGGCACCATCAGCGTCAGCGGCGTTGCCGGTTCTCCAATGGACATCAATCAGCAGCTGAATGAAAAGGCTGAGCAGCAAGGCGCTAAAGCCTACCGCGTGATTGAGGCATACAACAACGGCAACTACCACGCTACCGCTGAGCTTTATAAATAAGTTTCTGACAGTAAAAAGAAATAGAGGCGGCAGCCTGTCCGGTTGCCATCACAATAGTTTCAGGAGAGTAAATCATGAAAACCAAATTTGCTATTGCCGCACTGAGTCTGGCTTCCGTTCTTTCATGTGGCGCCAACGCTGCCAGCCTGGTCAGTAATGAACAGGCGCAAAACAGTAACTTGCAGTCGATGAATCAGACCATCAGCGTAAGCGGTAACGACGGGGATCAGACCAATGTCCGTCAGGTTCTGTCTGAAAAAGCAGATGCGCAGGGCGCCAGCCACTACCGCATTATTGAGAACCATTTCGACAACACCTATCACGTGACTGCCGAACTCTATAAATAATTAACCGTTTCGGACGCGCCTGACGCGCCCGAAGATAAGATCGACGACCCGCTTAAACTGAAGCAAACCGCAGGTTGTTGATTGTAATGAGGAGACGAATTATGAAAATCAAAGCAACCATCGCAACAATCAGCCTGCTCTCTGTTATGGCCTTCGGTGCCTCAGCTGCCCAGCTGGTAACAGCAGAAAGCGCGCAGAACATGCAGCCTGCGGGAACAGTGACTATCAGTGGTACCGCTGGTGCGCCGATGGATTACCGCGCTCAGCTTTCACAGAAAGCCGATGAGCAAGGCGCCAGTGCCTATAAAGTTATTGAGGCGCGTACCGGCGACAACTACCACTTCACTGCGCAGCTTTATAAGTAATTCCTCGTCAACTGCTTGACGAACCCCTTGGCCCCGCTCGCCGGGGCCCTTTTTTGCCGGGCTATTGCACATTAAAGAGGAGCTGGCCATCCAGCTCCTCTTCCGCTTCTTCAAACAGCAGAATCAACGCGCTATAGCGCCGACTCTGCCCTTTGCCTAAATTGACGAACTCAATGGCCAACGGCAAAGGCAATGCCGTACCCGCCACCACCTCCCATAAGCCATCAAGATCGTTGATAACCCGATCGTACAGGGCAAAGCGCTCGCTGAACTGACGATAGAAATGGGACTGATCAACAATTTCATTAAAGTCAAAACGTTCTGTTCTCATGCCGTCGGCCCCCATTTACTCGCGTTGGGCAGCCGCAGCTGCCCTGATATGCGTCGTTGAACCTTTTCAGTCAAGCCCGCCCAAATGCAGCGTTTTCACTTCAAGATACTCTTCCAGCCCCAGCACCGAACCTTCGCGTCCCAGTCCAGACTCTTTTACGCCGCCAAAAGGGGCTACTTCGGTAGAAACCGCGCATTCGTTAATGCCGATCATGCCGCTTTCCAGCGCCGCCGAGACGCGAAATACACGCTGTAGATTTTGCGTATAGAAGTAGGCTGCCAGACCAAATTCGGTGTCGTTGGCGCGGCGAATAACCTCTTCC
The DNA here is from genome assembly GCF_044342975.1 of Pantoea osteomyelitidis. NCBI lineage: Bacteria > Pseudomonadati > Pseudomonadota > Gammaproteobacteria > Enterobacterales > Erwiniaceae > Pantoea > Pantoea osteomyelitidis. Next base: position 32,393 of record NZ_JBGFSN010000005.1, on the reverse strand, counting down.
TCATCATTAAAGCGGAAACAGGCGGCTACCGGCCCGAAAGTCTCTTCCTGCGCCAGCTTCATCCCTTCGTGTACCTCGGTAATCACCGTCGGCTGCCAAAAGTTACCGCCCAGCGCGTGACGCTCGCCGCCAGCCAGCAATTTACCGCCCTTCGCCAGCGCATCTTTAACGTGCTCTTCCACCTTATCTACCGCCGCAGCTTCAATTAATGGCCCGACAATCACGCCCTCTTCCATGCCGTTGCCGACCTTGAGCTTTTTCACCTCTTCCGCCAGCTGATTGACGAAGCGGTCGTAAATAGCGTTATGGATATAAAAACGGTTCACGCTCACGCAGACCTGTCCGGCGTTACGAAACTTATTGGCGATTGCGCCCTGCACGGCGGCATCAATATCGGCATCCTCAAACACGATATAAGGCGCATTGCCGCCCAGCTCCATAGAGACTTTTTTCATCGTCTCGGCGGCGTTGCGCACCAGCAGCTTGCCGACCTGGGTCGAACCGGTGAAGGAGATTTTGCGCACCACTTTGCTCGCCATAATGGCATCGCTGATGGCGTGCGTATCTCCTGCCACCGCATTCAGCACGCCATCCGGCACGCCCGCTTTTTTCGCCAGCGCCAGCAGGGCAAAAGCACACAGCGGCGTGTTATTCGCGGGCTTAATGATGCCGGTACAGCCTGCCGCCAGCGCCGGGCCGAGCTTACGCGTCAGCATCGCCATCGGGAAATTCCACGGTGTGATCGCCGCAACCACGCCAATCGGCTCGCGAGTCGCAAAAATACGCGATCCCTTTTTCGCTGGCGGGATAATTTCCCCGTTGGCGCGTTTCGCCTGCTCGGCGAACCATTGAATAAAGCTGGCGGCATATTCCACTTCGCCCTCCGCCTCTTTTAGCGGCTTGCCCTGCTCAGCGGTCATCAGCTGGCCCAGCCAGCGTTTGTTTTCGATCATCAACTGATACCAGCGATAAAGGATCTCTCCGCGTGCTTTCGCGGTTTGCGCGCGCCAGGCGGGAAAGGCGCGCCGGGCCGCATCAATCGCCTGTTCGGTTTCCGTTTTACCCGCTTTCGCCACCTTCGCCAGCACTTCGCCTGTGGCGGGATTCAGCACGTCGAAAGTCGTAGCTAAGCTTTGCCAGCTGCCGTTAACCAGATAGCCGGTCTGGAAAAGATCGTTTTCATGCAGAGAGTCGGACATGAGTTTTCTCCTGTGGGTTTGCCTTCCAGTTACGAAAAGTATAGATGGCAATAGCGACAGGCTTTGTGACGGAGTGGCAATACGGCGGGTATAAAAAAGCCGCTGCACGGGCAGCGGCGGGTTTCAGACTTTCAGCAAGGTGTTCTGGTACTTATCCAGCATATCCGCCAGCCGTTTCACCGGCTCGGTGACACTGGTCGGCGCGGAGTAATGCTGCAATTTTTCCTGATAAACCGCAAACTCGTTCAGCAGGCGGCGGAAATAGTAGCGACGCTTATCCTCATTGCCCGTGGAGATCACCCGGTCAGCGGTATAGCGCAGCTGGCGGTGAAAAGCGGAGAGATCGTCATTAACGGGGATCTCGGCATTGCGCAGGCGCTGATGACCAATGATCAGCGTCAGCGCCAGCCGGTATTTATCGATATCGCCGGGAAACAGGTTAAGCAGCAGAAACAGCTGCTGATAGAGCGCCGGGAGATGATTTTCACGGCGACGCGCCTGATTGGTGGTCATCGCCGACACCGCCGCGTACATAAAGCGGTTAAGCAGCTTACGACCGGTGCGCGCTTTCGACTTATCGCGAATCAGCAGGATCACCAGCAGCGCCACGAAACAGCCAATCACCTGGCCCAATACGTTGTCGAGGAAGACGTTGATTTCAAACTGCATCGGGTTGTCGAGCACCAGCACGTTAATGGTGCCGATCAGCGCGCCCAGCGTACCGATCTGGCGACGCTGAATAAAGATCCCGCCGATAAAGCCCAACATGCCGATGGCGATACAGAGCAGCAGCGCGCTTTGCTGCGTCGCGGGTATGATATACATAAAGTAGAGCGCGCCGAGCGGCACGGCGACCGTCATGCCGTAGAGAAAGTCTTTCGCCATCATCAACGGATTCGGCATACGCATCGCCAGCGCGGTAATCACTGCCAGCATCACCATACAGCCGCTGCCGGAGGTCCAGCCGGAATAGAGCCAGAACAGGGAGCCAAGTGCGGTGGCGGCGAAAGTGCGCACGCCGTTGATCATGGCTTGATGAGTTTCTGCGGAGCGCGCCTGAATAACCACCTCGCGCTGAAAAATATTCTCTTCAATGGCGGTGATTTTGCTGTTGGTTTTGATGCCTTTCAGCAACAGCAGATATTCTGTGGCTGCGCCGACCCAGCTGGCCAGCGTCAACGGCGTGGCTTTGCTGCTGCTGGTGGTAATGACGCGACGCATGATTTTCATACGCTTATGCACGTCGCCGATGTTTTCCACCTCTTTTTCAATCAGCAGACGATACTGCGGCGGAATATAGTCGCCGCGCGTATTCTGAATCAGAAAGGTTTCCGCAGCCTGGGTGATCAGCGTCAGGGAAAGCGTATTCAGCATCGTCATGCGGCGACTGACGTTTTGCCAGCGCGATGACTCCATCATCAGCTGATTGCGCATGGTATTCAGCGCCGTGGTGCGGCGCACCAGCGCGCCCCAGGCCTTATCGACTTCCTCTTTATCGCCATGGGCCACGCACAGCTGCAGCAGCTTATAGTGCGCCACCAGCAGCGACTCCACTTCCTTATCGATGACTTTTTTGATCGAGCGCGGCGAGAAGATCATATCAGCAAGAATGGCACACAGGATGCCAAGCACGATTTCGCTACAGCGTTCCACCGCAAACTGCGGCGCCAGCGTCAGCGAGCCGTTGGCATCCGCAGTGACGACGATAATCAGCGCGGTGTAGCCCGCCAGACCGAGGGCATAAGAGTTTTCCACCTTGATCAGCGAGGAGAGCCAGACGCAGAGTCCGGCCCAGAGGCAGCAGAGCAGCAGCATCACTACCGGCGCGCGAATGGTGGCGATCATAATTGTGAGCGCGGCGATACAGCCCAGAAAGGTGCCGATAATACGCAAGATCCCGCGATGACGCAGCGCGCCTGAGTAGGGATCGCCGCCAGCGGCAAAGGCGGTGCCGCCTGCGACGATACCGGCGGTCATCACCGCCCAGCGCGGAGTTTCCAGATTAAAATGGAAGCCGATCATCAGCGCGGCGACCAGCGCGAAGGTCAGCTTAATCGGGAAACGTAGAAACTCGATCATGTCGCCCCGCTTAACCGAACTCACGCAGGCGATTAAACATTTTCGTGATCGGAGAAATTTCCGTCTGCTGACGATCCTGGTTTCCGGTGACCACCACGGTGGCGGTAGTGCCCGCCGGGAAGCGGTTGCCCGGCTGCTCATCCAGTCGAATGCGTACCGGCACGCGCTGCGCCAGACGTACCCACTCCAGATTGGAATCCACGGTCGCCATGCCTTTACTGTCTGACGAGCTGCTGCTGTTGGTCACGCCTGCGGCAATGCTGTCCACGGTGCCATGCAGCACGATGTTGCTGCCCAGCGGCGTAATCTCGACGCGGTGACCGCGGCTCACGCCATTCAGCTTGGTCTCTTCCATATAGGCCAGCACATAAAATGAGTGCTGCTGCACCAGCGCGACGGCCACAGAACCACGGGTAATAAACTCGCCTTCATAGACGTTGAGGTTAGTGACCCAGCCATCGGAAGGCGCTTTGATAGTCGTGCGCGCCATATCGATCTCCGCCAGGTCGCGCGTGGCGATCGCTTTCGCCAGCTGATGCTCGCTGGTTTGCAGATCGTTGTTCGCCTGATCGATCGCCTCGCGGGACATCGCCAGGGTGCCGAGCTGATTACGGCGTCCGGCTTCGCGACGTTTCTCGCTGACCAGCGACTGATAATAGTCGACATCCGCCTGCGCCTGATCGAGCGCTTTTTGATAGCGCGGGCGATCGACGATAAACAGCGTATCGCCTTTTTTCACCAGCTGGTTGTCATGCACCGGCACATCGGTGATCAGACCGGTGACGTCAGGTGAAATGGCGACCACGTCAGCGGCAAATTTGGCATCGCGCGTCCAGGGGGATTCGGTATAGAACACCCAGGCACGGAAGATAATCACCACAGCAACGATGACTAACAGGATGGTAATCGCGTAACGCGCGATTTTTCTTATTAGCGTTTTCACTTAAACCTCAGATGAATAAACGGGATACAAGGTAAAACACACAGCAATAAAGCGCTGTGTTAAAAAGTGCCGGATGCCAGACGAGATCATAAAGGCCGCTGGGCGTCAGCACACGCTTCACCAGCCAGAACAGCGCCAGCGAAACAATTAATTCAATGAAGATGGGTGGGAACGAGAGCCCAAATACGACAAAAACCGGAAGCACACTCATCAGGAATCCTTAGTTCGACCATGCCGGGTAAATCCATAGCGTTCCAGGCCGCGAGCAGATCGCGACAGGTTAAGCACGGCGAGATGACAGGTAAACTGTCGTCCACATCCGAACCACTGCTGAATAGATAATAGCGTATCATCAGGCTCATTCTGGCTCTGATTCATGGCGACAGAACAGAATGTCAGGCAAGCTTAATTAACCGCATGTTAACCCGGCGCGCACATAGTAACGCGCTTGACTATACGTTTTCTACAAAATGTGCACTAAATCACTTTTTAGTCAGAGTAAATAATGGAACGACTTAAAAGCATGTCCATTTTCGCCAAAGTGGTTGAATTGGGTTCATTTACCGCGGCGGCACGCCAGCTGCATCTGAGTGTCTCTTCCATCAGCCAGATCGTGGCGAAACTGGAAGATGAACTTCAGGTGAAGCTGCTTAATCGCAGTACGCGCAGCATTGGCCTGACGGAAGCGGGCAGAATCTATTATCAGGGCTGTCGTCGTATGCTGGCGGAAGCGATGCAGGTGCACGAGCAGCTCTATGCATTTAACAATACCCCGATCGGTACGCTACGCATCGGCAGCTCATCCACCATGGCGCAAAACGTTCTCGCGGATATGACCGCCGATATGCTGCGCGAGTATCCCGGCCTGAGCGTAAATTTGGTCACCGGCATCCCGGCGCCGGATCTGATCGCCAACGGTCTTGATCTGGTGATCCGCGTCGGCAAACTCCAGGACTCCAGCCTGTTTTCACGCCGCCTCGGCGCCATGCCGATGGTGGTCTGCGCGGCGAAAAGCTATCTGGCGCAGCACGGCGCGCCGGAAAAACCAGGCGACATTGATAACTTTTCCTGGCTGGAATATAGCGTGCGGCCCGACAACAACTTTGAACTGAGCGCGCCGGAAGGCCTGGTGACGCGTCTGGCGCCGCAAGGACGATTCGTCACCAACGACTCACTGACGCTGATTCGCTGGCTGAAGGCGGGCACCGGCATCGCCTATGTGCCGCTGATGTGGGTGATTGAAGAGATCAACGCCGGGGAGATCGATATTCTTTTTCCGCAATACCAGTCGGAACCGCGCCCGGTCTACGCGCTCTATACCGAGAAGGATAAGCTGCCGCTGAAGGTACAGGTCTGCATCGATTACCTTACCGACTACTTTAAGAAAGTCGCGCAGCAGTATCAGCAGCACCGTAAAAACTAACAACCCGCCAGGCGGCGGGTTGTTTTTAACTCTATCAGGCGGTGCCGCCGACGGTGAGTTTATCCAGCTTCAGGGTAGGCTGGCCGACGCCCACCGGCACGCTCTGCCCCTCTTTGCCGCAAACGCCGACGCCTTTGTCCAGCGCCAGATCGTTGCCTACCATGGAGATCTGCTGCATCGCTTCGATGCCGGAGCCAATCAGGGTGGCACCCTTCACCGGTTTGGTCACTTTGCCGTTTTCAATCAGATAGGCTTCTGAGGTCGAAAAAACAAATTTGCCCGAGGTGATATCTACCTGGCCGCCGCCAAAGTTAGGCGCATAAAGACCAAACTCGACGCTTTCGATAATTTCCTGCGGCGTTGATTTACCTGCCAGCATGTAAGTGTTGGTCATGCGCGGCATCGGCAGATGCGCATAGGATTCACGACGGCCGTTGCCGGTCGGCTTCATGCCCATCAGACGCGCGTTGAGCTTATCCTGCATATAGCCTTTCAGAATGCCGTTTTCAATCAATACATTATACTGGCCGGGTACGCCTTCGTCGTCCACTGCCAGCGAGCCGCGCAGGCCCTCAATAGTGCCGTCATCCACCACGGTGCAGAGTTCAGAAGCAACCAGCTGGCCCATCTGACCACTGAATACCGAGGTTCCGCGGCGATTAAAATCGCCTTCCAGACCGTGTCCGACCGCTTCATGCAGCAGCACGCCCGGCCAGCCCGCGCCTAACACCACCGGAATGGTGCCGGCAGGCGCTGCAACGGCGGAAAGATTCACCAGCGCCATACGCACCGCTTCTCTCGCCCAGGCATCCGCACGCACATCGCCATTCTCATCGGCGAGGAAGAACTCATAGCCGGTACGCGCGCCGCCGCCGCTGGAGCCGCGTTCACGCTTGCCGTTATCCTCTACCTGCACGCTGATGGAGAGACGTACCAGCGGACGCACGTCTGCGGCCAGCGTACCGTCGGTCGCCGCCACTAATACCTGCTCATAAACGCCGCTCAGGCTGGCGTTGACTTCCTGCACCCGGTTGTCCGCGGCGCGGGCAACCTTATCAACGCGATGCAGCAGAGCGATTTTGTCTTCCCGCGTCAGGCTGCTGAGCGGATCCAACGTGGCATAAAGCGAACGGTTCATTACTGCCGAAAGCGTATGCGCCTTGCCGTCGCCCTGTTCGCGTACAATACTGCGCGCCGCTTCGGCGCTCTGGCGTAGGGCGTTCAGGCTGATTTGGTCGGCGTAGGCAAAACCGGTTTTTTCGCCGCTGACGGCGCGCACGCCTACGCCCTGGTCGATATGGTATGAACCATCTTTGATAATTTTATCTTCCAGCACCCAGGATTCATGGAAGCTGGACTGGAAATAGAGATCGGCATAATCCAGACGACGTTCTGAAAGCTGCCCTAACAGGGTAAAAAGGTCCTGCTGATTAATGTTGTTAGCAGTTAGCAACTGCTCACTTACCAGATTCAGAGTCATCGTTTCTCACTCATTATGTGCTCGGATAGTGATAGCCTGCGGCAATTCCCGGACGGCGTCAAATTCACTTCTTGCCGTTTTCCCGTGGTTCACGCAGCACTTCATTGATTTCCGGTTTATCCAGCGGCCCGCTGATGTGATAACGCAGCAGGGAAATTTTGTTCCAGAGTGGGCCAAGTACCTTGCTGGCGGCAAATACCGCCGCGCCCACGACCGGATTGATAACAAACGCGGTGGCAACGCCCACCGAGGCAGAAATCTCCGGCGCGACGACCGCTTCCATATTGATCTGCCTCTTCACCAAATCAACCTTGCCCTGCATGGCGATGTCCGCCTCCAGACCATCCACTAACAGGTTATCGGTACGCATCACGCCATTTTCAATCCACGCGGTGCCGTTGATCGAGTCGAAATAAAACCCTTTGCTAAAGGTATCACTAAAATCGAAGCGAAGTTTGCGCAACAGCGCGTCAAAGCTGAACAGGCGCAGAAGCTGCCCGGCAGTGCCGGTGTTAACGTCCGCTATCTCGCCTTTGCCAAAGTGGCTTTTCAGCACGCCGCTCAGGGTTTCTTCGGAAGGCTGCCAGGGCGCCGCACGCCAGTGCAGGTCATAGTCGATAGCAAAAGGCGCGTCACGCAGCGGCGTATTAACGCCAAACCAGTTAACGGCGTCATTGATATTTTTACCGCTCAGCTTGCCCTTCAGCGAGGTGCGCTGATCGCCGGGATGGTTGCTCCACGCGCCATTTACCCTGAGCGTTGAGTTGCCGGTATCGATCAGGCCATCGGTCAGGGTTAAGGTTTCCCCCTGCGGCTGTAAGCTGGCGCGCATATGGCCAAATTTTTGTCCCCGCAGCCAGCACTCATCGCAGCTAAGCTGCAGCGCCGGCCAGCTGTGAAAATCGATCTGGCTGCTGTTGCCGGAGAACGGCGAACCGCTTTGCTGGCCCGCCGTATCCCATTGCGGATTGTAATAAAGATAGTTAAGCGCCACCTGCCAGGCTGCATACTTCGCGGTTTTCAGGCTGCCGCGAATTTCACGTCCCTGCACATCAACCTGCATATTTCCTGTCGGCCCCTGGTTCAGCGTGGCGTTCAGGTCGTGCCACTGCTGGCCCGCCAGCGTAAGCGACGGCGTATGCAAAACAATATCGCCCGGTATCCCCGCGCCCGCAATCTGCGGCGCGTCGCCCGATGCGCTTTTCCCCGCCGCCAGCAGAGCCAGCCAGGCTTCGCCATCCAGCGCTGGCAGGTTGAGCGCCATGCCCGATTTTTCCGGCAGCGGCGGCGTGCTTTTCGCATTGTCCATCCAGATACCGCGATCGACGCGCAGCTGCGGCGAGAGCAGCCAGCGGCTGTTGAAACGATGCCTGTTGTCTACGCTGCCGCTGAGGTCGAAGTGCTTCAGGTCGCCGGTTGCGTTTACCGCGATCGGCATCGCTTCACCGGCGCGCTTGTTCAGCGGCGAAGGTAAGTGACTGCTTACATTTTTTGCATCCCCTGTCAGCGCGATCTCATAGCGCGCGCCGCCCTGCTGCGGCAGGGTGATGTCCACGTTGCTTTGCCACGTCATATGTCCGGCAAGCTGGCTGGCCAGGGCAGAAGGCACCTGCGTTATCTTGTCTGGCTGCCAGTCGCCGCCCAGCTTGACGTTTACCGCAAAATTATCCCTATTCTCCTGGGTAGTGAAGCTGACGCCGACCGGCTGGCCAAACCAGTTGGCCTGCATCTCGTCGCTCTCCAGATTACCGTTGTTATAACGGAAGCGGCCGGTCAGCTTTTTCAGGGTGGTATTGAGCGGTTTGATATGCAGCTCGTTGTTGTTCATCGCCACGTCGCCACTGGCATGAACCTGCTTACCATCCAGAGGAATATTGAGATTGAGATGTCCGCGCGTCTCGCCCTTGATCTCAAGCTGCTGCAACGCGGCGCCAAGGGACCCTTTTAACGGCGTTTGCTGGAAATAACTGGCGATGTGCGCGCCTTCGCCGCTGATATCGCCATCTATTATCAGCTTCTCTTTCAGGTAATCCGGGATCACGGCGCTGACGTTTTTCGCCGCGACGTTGCCCAGCTTCGCCTCCGGCGCACGCATCCACAGACCATCGTTAACGAAATCGAGATCGATATCGAGATTTTCCAGCGACGGCCAGCCGGGCTGGAAAGCGTAGGTGGCTTTGCGCAGCGGAACCCAGACTTCAAACATGCCATCGTTATGGCGGAAGGGGAACAGCGTTGGATTACCGGCAAACAGCAGGGTGGCGTTTTCGACCTGCCCGCCTTTGATTGCATTGCTGAGATAGTGCGTCAGGCCATGCCCCATCAGCTGCTGCGGGAAATAGCGCCACGCATCACCAGCGTCCGTCACCCGTATGCCTGCCAGAATATCGAGCCGCGGCGCCTTGCCGATGTTCTGCTGATAGCGAAAATCGCCGCTCGCCCGCAGCGAGCGCGCCTGCACATCAAGATCGCGGCCATCCAGCGTCAGGCCATTGGCGTCACGCAGCCAGCTCAGCGTGCCGCGCGCCTGCTGAATCTCCAGCGGCGCCTGGAACATCTCGCCGTAAGGCACGTCGGCGCGTCCCATATCGATTTTCAGCTGGCCGTTAACAAAGCTGCCGTTCGCTTCGCCCTTGAGGTTGCTGATGCCGGGCAGCACCTTCCAGTGCTGCCAGCTCAGGTTATGCCATTTTACCTGCATGCGGCTGTTTGCCGGCTGCTGCAACGGGATATCCAGCGCCAACGCATCTACCTCTCCCTGCGGCCTTAGCGCGCGCCAGTTTTCAATCAGCGTGGGGGATAAAGGCGCAATCAACGGCACCAGCGGTTCAATACGTTGCAGATCCAGCCGGGTCGCACGCACGCGAATTTCCGCCTGCTGATTCGCGCCCAATTGCTCTTTATCTTCCGGGCGCCACAGCAGTAAGAAATGTCCGGCAGGCCAGGGCGTGCCATCGGTACTCAGACGCGTTTGCGGCACGTTAACGACCCAACCGTTCTGGAAGCGCGACAGATGCGCCGTCAGCCCATCGATATTGAGCTGGTGCGTTTCATTCTCGCCGTGCCAGCGTGCTCCCCCTTTGCGCAGCAGCAGATCGCCGGCATAGAGTTCGCCCCCGCGCAGGCTGACCCAGGCGTCAAGGCTGACGCGAGCGCTGTCGAGCGTGGTATTGTCATGCATCCAGCGCCCAAGCCACGGCCTTGCATCTACATCCTCGGCCTGCATCCAGATGCGTCCGTTATTAAGCAATCCGTCATTGTCATTGACATCGAGACGCACCTGCACCACACCATGTTGGCCAGTAAAGCTGGAGAGGCTTACTTCCCCTTCCGCCCGATGGCGCGTTTTCTCGTTAAGCCAGGTAAGCGCAGGAATCGCCAGCTCAGCATGCTGGCCGGAAGGCGTCAGAAAACGGATGCTGCTGTCACGCAGGTCGAAGTGGTCAAACTGATGAAGAAAAATTTCGTTGATTTGAGCAGGCCGCAGGCTGTGTTTTTGCTGGTCGTTATTGATCAGCGGTCGATTTGTTTCCAGGCGCAGCTGCCAGAAGGTGAGATCGCGAAACTGCCAGCGCCAGTGCAGCAAAGATTGCCAGACATCCAGCGCAAGACTAACCCGGGCGATAGTGAGCTTGCCATCATCCTTCATATCCAGATTGAAGTCGCGGATTTGCAGCGTGGGGCCAAAGGTCTCCCATTTCCCCTGCAGCGCGCCCGCTTCTACCGGCATGCCGCTGGCGCTGGAAACTGTCTGCAATATTTCGCTGCGATAGCTGTTGAGATGCGGCATGACAAGACGCAGCCCGCTGACCAGCAGCGCCACAATCACAATGATCGTGGCGAGCAGCAGTAACAAAATCCTGGGCAACTGCCTCACACACCTCTCCTTGTCTTCCGCTAAGTGACGGATGGGTTCTTCACGCCATTACTATCGCCAGACAAGAACAATGGGCATGATTTCGCATTTTAACGCAAACAAGGCTGCATTTTTAGCCCGCTTCGGTAACAAACCCCGCTATCGGGCCAGCATTTGCAGAAGTTTTACATCATCACAACGTCAAACTGCTCCTGAGTATAGAGCGGCTCAACCTGTACTTTTACCTGCTTACCGACAAAAATTTCCACTTCAGCCAGTGCATGTGACTCATCGGTTTTTAACGCCTCGCCCACCGCAGGCGAGACATACACCAGAAAACGGTCCGAATCGTAGGCGTGATGCACACGCACAATTTCGCGCATGATTTCATAGCATACCGTTTCCACGGTTTTTAATGTGCCGCGTCCTTTGCAGACCGGGCAATCTTCACACAGCACATGCTCGATGCTCTCCCGCGTACGTTTGCGCGTCATCTCCACCAGTCCCAGCGCGGAAAAACCGTTGATGCCGGTTTTTACCCGATCTTTACTCAGCGCGTTTTCCAGCGAATGCAGCACACGGCGACGATGCTCCTCATTACTCATATCAATAAAATCGATAATGATAATGCCGCCAAGATTGCGCAGGCGCAGCTGACGCGCGATCGCCTGCGTCGCTTCGATATTGGTATTGAAAATGGTTTCGTCGAGATTGCGGTGACCCACGAAAGCGCCAGTATTGATGTCGATAGTGGTCATCGCTTCCGTTTGATCGATGATGAGATAGCCGCCCGACTTCAGCTCGACTTTGCGATCCAGCGAGCGCTGGATCTCATTTTCCACATCATAGAGATCGAAAATCGGCTGCTTGCCGTTGTAATGTTCCAGCTTGCGGGTCATTTCCGGAATGTATTCGCCGGTAAACTCCAGCAGCAGATCAAAGGTCAGACGAGAATCGACACGAATGCGATCCAGCGCGGCGCCAGCGAAATCACGCAGCACGCGCTGCGCCAGCGCCAGCTCGCCGTATAACAGGCAGCGCGTCTGGTTACGCTTTTTGCGTTCGCTGACTTTGGTCCAGAGCCGCTTGAGAAAGGCGGCATCCTGCGCCAGCTCTTCCGAGCCGATGCCTTCCGCCGCGGTACGGATAATAAAGCCGCCAAGATCGTCGCAGTAAGCGGCAACCACCGTCTTCAGGCGCTCGCGCTCGCTTTCGCTTTCGATGCGCTGCGAAACACCGACATGCGATGCACCGGGCATAAATACCAGATAGCGGGACGGCAGGGTGATATCGGTGGTCAGCCGCGCGCCTTTGGTGCCCAGCGGATCCTTAACCACTTGCACCATGAGATCCTGTCCCTGGCGCACCAGCTCGGCGATATCGCGCACAACGAAGTTCTTTTTCTCTTCGCCCGCCACGCATTCGGTGTGCGGCATAATGTCGGATGCGTGCAGAAAAGCGGCTTTATCCAGCCCGATATCGACAAAGGCGGCCTGCATGCCGGGAAGCACCCGGCTCACGCGTCCTTTATAGATGTTGCCGACAATGCCGCGCCTGGCTTCGCGCTCAATATGGATTTCCTGCAGGATGCCGCCATCGATGTAAGCGACACGCGTTTCGGAAGGTGTGACATTTACCAGTAATTCAGCCGTCATATTATTCCCTCACGGCACGCAGTGACTGAAAATTGCTGAGTAGCTCGTCAGTCTCAACCAAAGGCAAGCCAACAACCGCGTGATAGCTTCCATTAATTTTGCGCACAAAGTTGCCGCCTGCGCCCTGAATACCGTACGCGCCCGCCTTGTCCATGGGTTCGCCGCTGGCGATATAGGCGGCGATGTCGGCTGCGGTTAAGCTGCGAAAGGTGACGTCGGTGGTCACCAGGCAATCGAGCTGGCGTTGGCGATCGGCCAGCGCCACGGCGGTCATCACCTGATGGGTCTGGCCAGAAAGCTTCGTCAGCATTTCTGCGGCATGCGCTTCATCACGCGGTTTTTCCAGCACCTCGCCATTGAGTATCACAATGGTATCCGCACCCAAAACCGGCAGATCGCGCGGTGCGACCGCCACGCCCGCCTGCGCCTTTTCTGCCGCCAGTCGGCGCACATAGGTATCGGCGGCTTCGCCAGTTTGGCGGCGCTCTTCCACATCGATCGCCACACGTTCAAACTGCAGCCCGAGCTGCGTCAACAGTTCACGCCGACGCGGTGAACCAGAGGCCAGATAGAGGGTTACCATAAAATTCCTTACTGAACAGCGAACTGACGACGGATTTTTCTCATCAGTAAGAATAGCCAGGGCCAGAGAACGCCGTCGATAACGCTGCTCCAGAAAATTTCTGGTCGGAAAGAGACGTTGATCACTAAAAACTCCGCCCAGAAAACAATCACGTCCATTGCCAGCGACAGCACCATAACCATTAAAGCCTGCTGCCACAATGCTAAGTTACGGAAAAGCTGGAATTTAAAGGCGACCAGGTAGGCGATGATGCTCAGCGCAAGAGCGCGAACCCCCAGCGTGGAGCCGGCGATCAGATCCATCAACGCGCCCAGCACAAAGCCGGTGCCCACGTTAACGCGGTGCGGCAGCGCCAGCACCCAGTAGATGAGGATTAACAGAAGCCAGGATGGCCGGAACATATAAAGTTGTTCCGGCCAGGGCATGATCTGCAGTACAAGGGCAACAAGGAAGGACAGCCAGATAACCCAACGGCCCTGGCTGCGATAACTACTCAAGGCTGGCCTCCGCGCGCATTCGCGGGAGTGCCCTGCCCGCCGTTGCCGGCAGGCGCGGGCGGTCCCATCTGCGCGCCCGGTTGCATCATCGACGGCGCCGGTGGACCCATTTCGCCCGCAGGCGGCAGCACCTGCGGCATCATCTGCATCAATCGCTCGTTGGCAACGCGATGTACTTCATCGGGTTCCATCGGCATGACGCCGTTGCGATCCGCGCCCCACAGCAGAAGCAGGTAGCGCAGGCGTTGCAGACCGGCGGTCGGCCGCGCCTGAATCACCGTATAAGCGCGCTGCGTATCCACTTTGACCGAAGAGACCACCGCCACCGGATAACCTTCCGGGAAGCGTCCGCCGAGACCGGAGGTCACCAGCACATCGCCAACGCGAATATCGGTATTGCCCGGCAGATGTTCCAGCTGCAACTCTTCGGTACAGCCGTTACCGGCGGCAATCACGCGGATATCGTTGCGCAGTACCTGGATCGGCAAGGCATGGGAAGCATCGCAAATCAGCAGCACGCGGCTGGAGACTTTACCGACGGCAATCACCTGGCCGACCACGCCTTTGTCGCTGATCACCGGCTGACCTTCGTACACGCCGTTGACGCTGCCTTTGTCGATCACCACCTGATCGGTGTAAGGATCGGTGCCGGTGGAAATCACCTGCGTCACCATCTTATGCTCGTCCTGGCGCAGCGGCGAACCAAGCAGCTCACGCAGACGCGCGTTTTCCTGCTTATACTGCCCCAGCATCAGCAAATCGCTGTTTTTCAGGAAAAGTTCGCGGCGTAAGGCTTTGTTTTCCAGCTCCAGCTGCTGGCGCGACGCCAGCGTATCCGAAACGCTGTCAAGAATCTGTCTTGGCCCATTAGCCAGGAAATAAAACGGACTCACCGAAGTGTCCAGATAGTTGCGTATTTGGGTAAATGACCCGACGCGACTATCGGCAATGATGATGGCGATCGCCACGATCACCGCCAGAAAAAGGCGCAATTGCAGGGAAGGTCCCCTGCTAAATATCGGCTTCATAAATTCTGCGTGTTCCTCGACAACAGGTAAGGGAGTGCGGGCTGAGCCAGACACTCCCTTGAGCTGGACGTATCATACCGTCGCATGCGGCGCCGGCGTTCACGCTTTATCCCTGCGTATACTGACAGCGGTCACAGCTGATTGAGGCAATTATTCTTCGCTGAACAAATCGCCGCCATGCATGTCGATCATTTCCAACGCTTTACCGCCACCGCGCGCCACGCAGGTTAACGGATCTTCTGCTACCACCACCGGAATACCGGTCTCTTCCATCAACAGACGATCCAGGTTACGCAGCAGCGCGCCGCCGCCGGTCAGCACCATGCCGCGCTCGGAGATATCAGACGCCAGCTCCGGCGGACACTGCTCCAGCGCGACCATCACGGCGCTTACGATACCGGTTAACGGCTCTTGTAACGCTTCAAGAATTTCATTGGAGTTCAGCGTAAACCCGCGCGGCACCCCTTCAGCCAGATTACGACCACGTACTTCGATTTCGCGCACTTCATCGCCCGGATACGCTGAACCGATCTCATGCTTGATACGTTCCGCCGTGGCTTCGCCAATCAGCGAGCCGTAGTTACGGCGGACATAATTAATAATAGCTTCATCGAAACGGTCGCCGCCGATACGTACTGACGAGGAGTAAACCACGCCGTTCAGTGAGATCACTGCCACTTCCGTGGTACCGCCGCCGATATCAACCACCATCGATCCTGTGGCTTCGGAAACCGGCAGTCCGGCGCCAATCGCGGCCGCCATCGGTTCTTCAATCAGGAAAACTTCACGCGCGCCTGCACCCTGTGCTGACTCGCGAATGGCGCGGCGTTCAACCTGGGTTGCGCCTACCGGCACGCACACCAGCACACGCGGGCTGGGACGCATAAAACTGTTGCTGTGCACCTGTTTGATAAAGTGCTGGAGCATTTTTTCGGTGACGAAAAAGTCGGCGATTACCCCGTCCTTCATCGGACGGATAGCGGCGATATTGCCAGGGGTACGACCAAGCATCTGCTTGGCTTCATGTCCAACGGCCGCTACGCTCTTTGGGGAGCCGGCGCGATCCTGACGAATAGCCACGACGGAAGGCTCGTTCAGCACGATGCCTTGTCCTTTTACATAAATCAGGGTATTCGCAGTACCCAGGTCAATGGACAAGTCATTGGAAAACATGCCACGAAATTTTTTAAACATACTAAAGGATAATCCTGCAAGCTGGGGGCGGAAAATAAAATCCGCTTACTTTACCAACCACACGAAGCTGCCACAAGGCGCAAAAACGTTCCGCTTCGGTGAAAAAGTGCGCTAAATTGCGTTTAAGTCATAAGAATCGTCATAAGAGCGTCACGGTACGCAGGAAAACCGCCCTTTAATCAGCTTCTCATCTTATTGTGTTCATCGTACCCGACATAAAATCTAACATTTCTGGCCGCGCTCTGCTGCGCCATACCCGACATTAAGCGGGTAAGAGAGAGTTTAAGGCCGCGCATCGGTTTCAATCAGCTAAATAGAATAACGTTGCGAATATTTTTTCACGTTGCTATTAACCGGCTGCGAAGTGGCGAAAAGATCGCCCTGCCCGCCTGCCACGCCTAAGCTTGCCAGCATTTGCCACTCTGCCTTGGTGCGCACGCCAGCCGCAAACACCTGTGTTGCGGTGGGTTTGCACACTTCCAGCAGGCTTTGCACGAAAAGCTGATTTTCCGTTCGCCGCTCAATATTACGCACCAGACCGGGGTCAAGCTTAATTAATTCAAGCGGAAACTGCTTGATATAAGCGCTGCTGACCACAGTGAGTCCCGCCTGATTTACCGCGATGCGACAGCCAAACCTGTGCAGCATGCGAAAAACAGGCGCTAAACGGTTGATGTGTTGACAGACATCAGCCTCAGCAAGTTCAAATAAAAATCGTTTTCTTTGCGCTTTCGTACATTGCAGCAGCACATTCTGCATCCAACGCAAAAAAGGCCGCTGCAACAGCGAGTCGATGGTGACCGGCAGCCCCAGCGTTTCGTCCGGCCAGACCTCGGAAAGCGCCACGATGCGCATTACCAGCTGGCGATCCCAGGCGTCGGCCATGCCTAACTGCAGCACCAGCGGCATATATTCTGCCGCCAATACCTCTTTATCACCATCAAAGATGCGCGTTTGTAGTTCACGATGATGTACTTTCCCGTTGAGCATAACCGCTGGCTTTTGATAAAGACGCGGGCCGCCGCGGCTCAGGGTATTTTCCAGCAGGGTGCGCCATTTTACGCTGCCGCGCCCCATATCTACCGGATTTCCTTCGCCAACCGACCAGTTATTTCCACCCAACAGCGACGCGCGGCGGGTTGCCAGCTCTACGCTGTCCATCACCTGCTGAACCGCCTGGCCGCTACGCCATGCGCTGATGCCAATATGAATCAGGTCGTCACGATCAACCATTCGCATCGGCGGCAGCGAATCCACCGCGTTGATAAGCTGCGCCGCAATGCCGCCCGCCTCCTTTAAGGTGCGATGAGGCAACAAAACGGTAAAATCGCTGCGGAAATAGCGCGCCAGCAGCGCGCCAGGATAACGCAACACAAAGGTCGACAGCATGTTGACCAGATCAAACAGATATTCATCCACCAGTCCTGAACCCAGCGTTTCGCTGAGCATCTCCAGATCCGGCAGACGCACCATCATAACCACGCCGTGGGTGCCCACATCTTCCTGATCTTCCAGCAGCGTCGCCAGCTGGTTATCAAAAAACAGACGGTTATTCAGCCCGGTACGGGTATCCTGCGCGGCAAAAGTGCGAATAAGGGTATCAATACGCAGCCGCTGCTCGCCAGCCTCATTCAGATCGGACAGCAACATATCAATGGCGCGGCTGGCTTTTGGCGGCCATTCATCCACGATTCCCCGCCGGGTCGCGCTGCGTTCGCCAGCGATGATTTGCTGCGCGCGCGCCTCCAGACGCTCCATCCCCCGCCACTGCCGATTGAGCCAGCGGTGCGTCATCGCCAGCAAAATGCTCATCACAAACACCACGGTAAACATGGCAAGTAGGGTGTAAGTCCCCACCAGCGAGCGGAACCAGGTTTTTGCCGTATCGAGCATCACAACGCGCACGGACATGCCTGGCTGCTGCATCAGCGGCACGTCAAACTTAACGAAGCGGTTAGGCTCATCTTCCAGTATGGGATTTTCGTGGCGGGAAAGTTTCAGCAGCCTGTGCGAGCCGTTATGGATCTCGATCTGTTCAACATTCATCACCGGCATAATGCGTGACAGCCAGGCGTGCAGGCTGTCCGGAGGTTGCTTCAGCAGCGCCTTATCCACTTCCGTTGCCAGCGTTTGCACCCGATGTTCGATATGTTGGTTGTTAAGCCAAAAAAAGCTAAAAGCGCAGCCAACCAGCATTAACAGCATTGCCAGCACGCTTAAAAATGTAATAAACGCAGAAAATTTTGTGGTTAATCGCATCCCTGTGCCTGTTTTACCGCAGTTGAGGCCCCTGTATGACAAATAGTCTTGTCGACGAATTGTCTTGCCAGTGCGTCTGGCGTAAGCCAGAGCAAAATATCATAAATCGTGGTTCGCGGCAGCGGTACTCGTCTCTCTGTACTGTGCTGCGGGAGTATAACGCTGCAAGGCTACGTCAACGCATCTGTGCTCTCTTTTTTCGGCCAATTCTCATCGTCCGGCCCGCACCAGGAAATTTCATATTTTCATCGAAAAATTCGTCAGACTGACTGCTTTTGATCATGCTAAAAGCAGATATTTTTTCCGGAGAGTGTTTATGAAGCCCGTTAATCGTTTGACCGAAGCGGATGTCACCCCTGAAAGCGTGTTCAATATGCAGCGACGCCAGGTTCTGAAAACCCTGGGATTAAGCGCCGCCGCCCTCGGCGTGTCGGGCGTGGCGCAAGCCGATGTGCTCGACTGGTTCAAAGGCAACGATCGCCCGCCCGCGCCGTCCGGCAAGCCGCTCGACTTCACTAAGCCCGATAAATATCAGGCCGATCTGCCGCTGACGCCGCTGGATAAGGTATCGGGTTACAACAACTTTTATGAATTTGGCCTGGATAAGGCCGATCCTGCGGCGAATGCCGGCACGCTGAAAACCGATAACTGGCAGCTCACCATTGACGGCGAAGTGGCGAAACCGCTGACGCTGAGCATGGACGATATTTTCAAACGCTTCGCGATGGAGCAGCGAATTTATCGTATGCGCTGCGTGGAAGCCTGGTCGATGGTGATCCCCTGGGTCGGCTTTGAGCTGGGTAAATTATTAAAAGCGGCGGAACCCACCAGCAATGCGCGGTTTGTCGCTTTTCAGACGCTTTATGCGCCGGATCAGATGCCGGGTCAGAAAGACCGCTTTATCGGCGGCGGCCTCGATTATCCTTATGTCGAGGGGCTGCGCCTGGATGAGGCGATGCATCCGCTCACGCTGCTGAGCACCGGCGTTTACGGCAAGGCGCTTCCGCCGCAGAACGGTGCGCCGATTCGCCTCACGGTGCCGTGGAAATATGGCTTCAAAGGCATCAAATCGATTGTCAAAATTACGCTGGTGCGCGATCAGCCGCCGACCACCTGGAATCAGATCGCCGATAATGAGTACGGATTTTACGCTAACGTGAATCCCCATGTGGATCATCCACGCTGGTCGCAGGCTACCGAGCGTTTTATCGGGCCTGGCGGCGTATTAAAAGTCGAGCGCCAGCCGACGCTGTTGTTCAATGGCTATGGCGAGGAAGTGGCTTCGCTCTATCGCGGGCTGGATTTACGGAGGAATTATTGAGTGCGTCTGACGATCAAGCAGATTACCGGCCTGAAGGTGCTGCTGCATCTGGCCGCGTTTTTACCGCTGGTATGGCTGTTTTTCGCGCTGAATCAGGGCTGGCTGAGCGCCGATCCCGCCAAAGATATTCAGCATTTTACCGGACGCATGGCGCTGAAGCTGCTGCTGGCGACGCTGCTGGTGACGCCGCTGGCGCGCTACGGCAAGCAGCCGTTGTTGATCCGCACGCGCCGCATGCTCGGTCTGTGGTGCTTTGCCTGGGCCAGCCTGCATCTGCTGAGCTATTACCTGCTGGAGCTGGGCGTTGATAATCTGCGTCTGCTGGGCAGCGAACTGATCTCCCGCCCTTACCTGCTGTTAGGCATTACCAGCTGGATCGTGCTGCTGGCGCTGGCGCTGACCTCTTTTCAACGCGCCCAGCGTAAACTCGGCCCCCGCTGGCAAACGCTGCATAATTTCATCTATCTGGTCGCGATCCTCGCTCCCATCCACTATATCTGGTCAGTGAAAGTGATTTCGCCCCAGCCGCTGATCTACGCCGCGCTGGCGATCCTGCTGCTTGCCTGGCGCTACAAGAAATTTCGCAAATGGTGGCCGCGTTAGCTTTCCAGGTTGTTTTCCCCGGATCGTTTTGTTAAAAAGCTGAGCCTTCAGCCCCGTCGGGATCAACTTCGCAGATAAGACCAGTATTTTGCTGCGAATTGCCACGAAACAGATATAATGCCCGGCTTTATTGCAAGCCGGGTCTTCTTTTTCATCACGACAGATGACAAACGGAGAATGGCGAGGTATTTTACGCGATGCCTCAATGATTGCCGGAGATAGCCGCAAGATGGCGCATAAATTTCACATTTTGCTTTTAAACGGACCCAACCTGAATTTGCTGGGAACCCGCGAGCCTGAGAAATATGGTCACGCTACGTTGCACGATATCGTCAGCGAACTGACGCGTCAGGCGGATCAGGTTGAAGTGAAACTGAGCCATCTGCAATCCAATGCGGAATATCAGCTTATCGATCGCATTCATGAGGCGAAAGGCAATGTGGATTACATCATTATTAATCCGGCCGCGTTTACGCATACCAGCGTAGCATTGCGTGATGCCCTGTTGGCGGTCAGCATTCCCTTTATCGAGGTGCATCTCTCTAACGTGCATGCCCGCGAGCCTTTCCGCCATCACTCCTACCTTTCTGATGTTTCCGCTGGCGTCATCTGTGGCCTTGGCGCAGACGGTTACTCATGGGCTTTACAAACGGCGGTTAAACGCCTGTCACATTCAAATTAAACAGAGTACGGAACCACACTCATGGATATTCGTAAAATTAAAAAACTGATCGAACTGGTTGAAGAATCCGGCATCGCTGAGCTGGAAATTTCTGAAGGTGAAGAGTCAGTTCGTATCAGCCGCGCACCTGCCAACGTCGGCTATCCCATGATGCAGCAGGCGTATGCTGCGCCGATGATGCAGCAACCTGCCTTAGCGACGGCGGTTGCGCCTGCCGCTTCGCCGGTTATCGAAGCCGCCGTGGTGCCGGAAGTGACCGGCCACATCGTGCGTTCCCCAATGGTCGGCACCTTCTACCGTACGCCGAGCCCGGATGCCAAAGCCTTCATTGAAGTGGGCCAGAAAGTGAATGCCGGCGATACCCTGTGCATCGTTGAAGCGATGAAAATGATGAACCAGATCGAAGCCGACAAATCAGGCGTGGTGAAAGCGATTCTGGTGGAAAGTGGCCAGCCGGTAGAATTTGACGAGCCGCTGGTTGTCATCGAATAACGGGGCGTACCATGCTGGATAAAATTGTTATTGCCAACCGCGGAGAGATTGCGCTGCGCATTCTGCGTGCCTGTAAAGAGCTGGGCATCAAGACTGTCGCCGTTCACTCCACCGCGGATCGCGATCTGAAACATGTGCTGTTGGCGGACGAAACCGTCTGTATCGGCCCGGCACAGTCAGTGAAAAGCTACCTGAATATTCCGGCGCTGATCTCTGCCGCCGAAATCACCGGCGCAGTCGCCATTCACCCCGGCTACGGCTTCCTCTCCGAGAACGCCGATTTCGCCGAGCAGGTTGAGCGCTCCGGCTTTATCTTTATCGGCCCGAAAGCGGACACCATCCGTTTAATGGGCGATAAAGTTTCCGCCATCACGGCGATGAAGAAAGCTGGCGTCCCCACCGTACCGGGCTCTGACGGCTCGCTGACCGATGATATGGATAAAAACCGCGCCATCGCTCAGCGCATCGGTTATCCGGTGATCGTCAAGGCGTCCGGCGGCGGCGGCGGTCGCGGCATGCGCGTGGTGCGTGCCGAGAAAGATCTGGAACAGTCCATCAACATGACCCGCGCTGAAGCCAAAGCGGCCTTCAACAACGACATGGTCTACATGGAGAAGTTTCTGGAGAACCCGCGCCACGTGGAGATCCAGGTGATGGCCGATGGCCAGGGCAACGCCATCTATCTCGGCGAGCGCGACTGCTCCATGCAGCGTCGTCATCAGAAAGTGGTGGAAGAAGCGCCAGCACCGGGCATTACGGCGGAACAGCGTAAGTTCATCGGCGATCGCTGCGCGAAAGCCTGTATCGATATCGGCTACCGCGGCGCGGGCACCTTTGAGTTCTTGTTCGAAAACGGTGAGTTCTACTTCATCGAGATGAACACCCGTATTCAGGTGGAGCATCCGGTGACCGAGATGATCACTGGCGTGGATCTGATCAAAGAGCAGCTGCGTGTCGCTGCCGGTCAGCCGCTGTCGATCAAACAGGAAGATGTGATCATTCGCGGTCATGCGGTGGAATGCCGTATCAACGCAGAAGATCCGAATACCTTTCTGCCGAGTCCGGGTAAAATCACCCGTTTCCACGCGCCGGGCGGTTTTGGCGTGCGCTGGGAATCGCACATTTACGCTGGTTACAGCGTGCCGCCGTATTACGATTCCATGATCGGCAAGCTGATCACCTACGGTGAAACCCGTGAGGTGGCGATTGCGCGCATGAAAAACGCGCTGGCGGAGCTGATTATTGACGGCATCAAAACCAACGTCGAACTGCAGATGAAAATCATGTCCGACGAGAACTTCCAGCGTGGCGGCACCAATATCCACTATCTGGAGAAAAAACTGGGTATCGCCGAGAAGTAATTCTCCGTTAAGTCAGTTTAAGGCCGGTTAATCCGGCCTTTTTAGTTTCTTGCCGGGTTTTAGGATTGAAAGATGGATGCACGTTTTCTGCAAGCGCATAAAGAAGCACGCTGGTCAGTTTTTTTGACGCTGGCCTATCTGGCCTTCTGGGGGCTCAGCGCCTGGCTTGGCGGCGTTGACAGTGGCATTACCGGCCTGCCGCGCTGGTTTGAACTCTCCTGCCTGTTTGCGCCGCTCTTCTTCATTTTTTTATGCTGGCTGATGGTTCGCCTGCTGTTCCGCGACATGTCTCTGGAGGATGAGCATGGAAGCTGAAATTATTCTTCCCCTTCTCGCCTATCTGGTGCTGATTGCCGGCCTCTCGGTATTTGCGGTACGCAAACAGCGCCAGGGCAATTTCCTTACCGAATACTTTCTCGGCAATCGCTCAATGGGCGGTTTCGTTCTGGCCATGACCCTGACCACCACCTATATCAGCGCCAGCTCGTTTATCGGCGGGCCGGGCGCCGCCTATAAATATGGCCTCGGCTGGGTGCTGCTGTCGATGATTCAGGTACCCGCCGTCTGGCTCTCACTAGGAGTGCTGGGAAAGAAATTCGCGATTCTGGCGCGGCGTTACAATGCGGTGACGCTAAACGATATGCTTTATGCGCGCTATCGCAGTCCGCTGCTTATCTGGCTGGCCAGCCTGAGCCTGCTGGTGGCGTTTATCGGCGCCATGACCGTGCAGTTTATTGGCGGCGCGCGTCTGCTGGAAACCGCCGCCGGTATTCCTTACGACACGGGGTTGCTGATATTTGGCGGCACTATAGCGCTCTATACCGCTTTTGGCGGCTTCCGCGCCAGCGTACTTAACGATGCGATGCAGGGGCTGGTGATGCTAATCGGCACCTTTCTGCTGCTGTTCGCCGTGATCCATGCCGCAGGCGGCCTTGACGTGGCGGTGACGAAGCTGCGCGCCATTGATCCGCAGCTGGTGGAGCCTCAGGGACCTGGCGGCATCATCACCCCGACCTTCTTAAGCTCTTTTGCCGTGCTGGTCTGTTTTGGCGTGATTGGTTTGCCCCATACCGCCGTGCGCTGTATCTCCTATAAAGACAGCAAGGCAGTTCATCGCGGCATTATTATCGGCACCATCGTGGTGGCGCTGCTGATGCTGGGAATGCATTTGGCGGGCGCGCTGGGGCGGACAATCGTGCCGAATCTTAGCGTGCCGGATCGCGTGATCCCGGTACTGATGATCACCGTATTGCCGCCGATCGCCGCCGGGATCTTCCTCGCCGCCCCCATGGCGGCCATCATGTCCACCATTAATGCGCAGCTGCTGCAATCCTCCGCTACTCTGATCAAAGATCTCTATTTGCGCATCGCGCCGCATCAGATGGAGAATGAGACCCTGCTGCGCGCGTTATCTGGCGGCATTACCTTTGTTTTGGGCGCGCTGCTGCTGCTGGCGGCATGGAATCCGCCGGATATGATTATCTGGCTGAACCTGCTGGCGTTTGGCGGGCTCGAAGCGGTGTTTCTCTGGCCGCTGGTGCTGGGGCTTTACTGGGAAAAAGCCAATGCTGCCGGTGCGATCAGCGGCATGGTGTGCGGCGCAGCCTGCTATACCCTGCTCGCCAGCCTGAACGTGCAGCTTTGGGGATTTCATCCCATTGTGCCTTCACTGATAATAAGCCTGCTGGCCTTTCTGGCGGGCAATCTGTTTGGTCGCGCTTCTCATCTTTCTGACGCGACCACAACGTTGAAATAAAGAGATACGTTATGCCATGGATTCAAATCAAGATTAATACCGCCGGTAGCCATGCCGAGGAGCTGGGCGATGCGTTAATCGACATCGGCGCGGTTTCCGTGACCTTTCAGGACACGAACGATACGCCGGTATATGAGCCGCTGCCGGGCGAAACCCGTCTCTGGGGCGATACCGACGTGGTTGGCCTGTTTGATGCGGAAACGGAGATGAGCGAAGTCGTGGCGGCGCTGACGCTGCATCCGCTGCTGGGCGCAGGCTTCCGTCACAAGATCGAACAGATCGAAGATAAAGACTGGGAGCGAGAATGGATGGATAATTTCCATCCGATGCGCTTCGGTGAGCGGTTATGGATCTGCCCAAGCTGGCGCGATGTGCCAGACCCGAACGCGGTGAACGTGATGCTGGATCCCGGCCTCGCCTTTGGCACCGGTACGCATCCTACTACTGCGCTCTGCCTTGCCTGGCTTGATGGTCTGGATCTGGTTGGTAAAACAGTGATCGATTTTGGCTGCGGCTCCGGGATTCTGGCGATTGCCGCGCTGAAGCTGGGCGCCGCGCAGGCGATTGGTATCGATATCGATCCACAGGCGATCCAGGCGAGCCGTGATAACGCTGAGCGCAACGGCGTTGCCGATCGACTGTCGCTTTATCTGCCCCATCAGCAGCCGGACAACCTCACCGCCGATGTGGTGGTAGCAAATATTCTGGCTGGCCCGCTGCGCGAGCTGGCGCCGCTGATCGGCGTTTTGCCGAAATCGGGCGGTCATCTGGGTCTTTCCGGCGTGCTGGCTACGCAGGCTGACAGCGTGTGTGAAGCTTACGCCGATACCTTTGCCCTGGATCCGGTCGCGGAAAAAGAGGAGTGGTGCCGTATTACCGGCGTTCGCCGCTAAGCGCTGCCGGAGCCTGAATATAAAATCATCCGCTCCGGCGCCTCTTCTCAGGTAATAAGCGTGATTAATTATCAGCGCCCCGTCACATATATCGCTATTTGCAACATGTGGCGTTTTTTATATGGCGCTTTTCCGGGCTTTGGCAGAAAAATTTTTGTTCACAATTTCAGCGTAAAAATTTAACTCTCTGAAATATATAAATTATTACCTGTTGCCGGTGCGCAGTACCCGATTTGCTTGATCTTTACCTGCTGATTGTTCAAAGTTTGGCCTTTCATCTTCGTGAAAAAATGCGTAATATACGCCGCCTTGCGAACAGATAGGGTCACTTCTTTTTCATGCGCATCGGACAATACCAGCTTCGTAATCGATTGATAGCTGCGCCTATGGCTGGAGTTACTGACAGGCCGTTTCGCACGCTCTGTTTCGAGAATGGCGCCGGGATGACCGTTTCCGAGATGATGTCGTCGAATCCTGAAGTCTGGGCAAGCGACAAATCGCGTTTGCGTATGGTTCATAGTGACGAGCCCGGAATTCGCGCCGTGCAGATTGCCGGTTGCGATCCTGATGAGATGGCTGCCGCCGCCCGGATTAACGTGGCATCAGGCGCGCAGGTTATCGATATCAACATGGGCTGCCCGGCTAAAAAAGTGAATCGTAAGATGGCCGGTTCGGCGCTACTGCAGTATCCGCAGCTGGTAGAGCAGATTCTTACCGCGGTGGTGAATGCCGTAGACGTGCCTGTTACGCTGAAAATTCGCACAGGCTGGGATACAGAGAATCGTAATTGTGTAGAAATTGCCCAATTGGCTGAACGTTGTGGCATTCAGGCCCTGACCATTCATGGACGCACACGCGCCTGCTTGTTTCAGGGTGAAGCTGAGTACGACAGCATTCGGACAGTTAAGCAGAACGTTTCCATTCCGGTTATCGCGAACGGAGACATTACTGACCCGCACAAAGCCAGAGCAGTGCTCGACTATACGGGGGCTGATGCCCTGATGATAGGTCGCGCTGCTCAGGGAAGACCATGGATCTTCCGGGAAATCCAGCATTATCTGGACACAGGGGAGCTGCTGGCACCAAAGCCTCTGGCTGAGGTGAAGCATATGCTGATTGGACATATACGGGAGCTGCATGACTTTTACGGTCAGCGCAAGGGATACCGTATTGCCCGAAAACACGTTTCCTGGTATTTGCAGGAAAGTGTCCCTGACGACCAGTTTCGGCGCACATTCAACGCCATTGAGGATGCCAGCGAACAGCTGGAGGCGTTGGAGGCATACTTCGAAAATCTTGCGTAAACGAAATAAAGAGCTGAAAGAACTATGTTCGAACAACGCGTAAATTCTGACGTACTGACCGTTTCTACCGTTAACTCACAGGATCAGGTAACGCAAAAACCACTGCGTGATTCGGTTAAACAGGCACTGAAGAACTATTTTGCTCAACTGAACGGTCAGGATGTGAATGACCTGTATGAGCTGGTACTGGCTGAAGTCGAGCAGCCTTTGTTGGACATGGTGATGCAGTACACCCGTGGCAACCAGACCCGCGCAGCCCTGATGATGGGCATCAACCGCGGCACGCTGCGTAAGAAACTGAAAAAATACGGCATGAACTGATTTTTGTTCATTGTCTGTAATGACGCCAGCCTTCGGGCTGGCGTTTTTATTTCTGCGTTACGCTTCTGCGTCACGACAAAGCAATATCGGATGAAACAGTTGCCAGCATAATGGTAACGATCGTTGCAATTATCTGTCTCACTTTTTAGCGAATAAACACTTCCGCGTTTACTTTTTCTCTTTCTTTCAGCATCCCTTCATCAATGCGTACAGCTACGTTTTCGCATGCCCTGCTGCAATTGTTTCCCTGACTTTTCCCCATCTCTGCGCACTGGCTCACACTGCTCTCATATAGTGAAACTTTTTGCACTATTTGTGATCGAGTCGACTCGCTTTGCTCCCTTTTGGGGCGTCATAGTAGACCGACTTTCAAAATACGTCAGAATATTAAGAGATCTTTCTAACGAATTCAGGATTCTGCAAACCTGGCATTTACTTTGCAGTGTCGTGAATGGCCAAGTGCCAACGAGAGAAAAAACGCTCATTAAAGCGCGCAATACACACATCACTACACGATTTCGCCACACAGGATGCTTTATGAAAAAGATGATGCTTTCCACTTTGGTCGCTGCAGCTTCACTGTTCGCTGTTGCACAACAGGCGCACGCCGGAAACACACTGGACGCGATTAAAAAGAAAGGGTTTGTTCAGTGCGGTATCAGCGATGGCCTACCGGGCTTTTCCTATGCTGACGCCAGCGGTAAATTTACCGGCCTTGACGTAGATGTATGCCGCGCTGCCGCTGCCGCCGTTTTTGGCGATGCGACTAAAGTGAAGTATACCCCGCTGACTGCTAAAGAGCGTTTTACCGCGCTGCAGTCCGGCGAAGTAGATATTCTCTCCCGTAACACCACCTGGACCTCTTCACGTGACGGCGGCATGGGCTTCCTGTTTGCAGGCGTTAACTACTATGACGGCATCGGCTTCCTGACTCACCAGAAAGCGGGCCTGAAAAGCGCAAAAGAGCTGGATGGCGCCACGGTTTGTATTCAGGCGGGTACTGACACCGAGCTGAACGTAGCGGACTACTTTAAAGCCAACAATATGCAGTACACCCCGGTGACCTTTGACCGTTCCGACGAATCCGCCAAAGCGCTGGATAGTGGCCGCTGCGACACGCTGGCCTCAGACCAGTCTCAGCTCTATGCGCTGCGTATCAAACTGGGTAAACCGGACGAGTTTATCGTTCTGCCGGAAGTGATTTCCAAAGAGCCGCTGGGGCCGGTAGTTCGTCGCGGCGATGATGACTGGTTCACCATCGTGAAATGGTCCTTCTATGCGATGCTGGATGCCGAAGAGATGGGCATCAGCTCGAAGAACGTCGATCAGATGGCGGCGAAACCCACTAATCCGGATATGGCTCACCTGTTAGGCGCTGAAGGCGACTTTGGTAAGGATCTCAAGCTCGATAACAAATGGGCTTACAACATTATCAAGCAGGTCGGTAACTATCAGGAAAGCTTTGACCGTAACGTTGGTAAAGATAGCCCGCTGAAAATTGCCCGTGGCCAGAATGCCCTGTGGAAAGATGGCGGTATCCAGTACGCGCCACCAGTACGCTAATTTCCAACCAGACCGGACACCGTATCAGGCGGTGTCCGCTCAGAGCTTTCGTCACTGAGGTTTCAACATGTCACAACGCCCAACCGTAAAAAGGGATTTTTCATTTGGTAATCCTACGGTTCGCGCCTGGCTTTACCAGATAATTGCAATAGTGGCGGTATTCGCTGTGGTGGGATATCTCATCCACAACACGGTGATCAACCTTGCTAATCGCGGCATCACGTCCGGCTTTGGTTTTCTTGAGCGCAGCGCCGGTTTCGGCATCGTCCAGCACCTGATTGAATACACCGAAGGCGACACCTATGCACGCGTGTTTCTGGTTGGCTTAACCAATACCCTGCTGGTTTCCGCGCTCTGTATTGTTTTCGCGTCTGTTCTCGGTTTTTTTATTGGTCTGGCTCGCCTTTCCGATAACTGGCTGTTGCGGAAAATCTCGACTATCTACATCGAGACCTTTCGTAATATCCCGCCGCTGCTGCAGATTTTCTTTTGGTACTTTGCCGTTTTACGTAACTTACCGGGACCACGTCAGGCTCTGAGCGCTTTCGATCTGGCTTTTGTCAGTAATCGTGGCCTCTATATTCCCTGGCCCCAGTACGCGCCGGGCACCGGGCCTTTTATCATTGCGCTGGCTGTGGCTGCGCTGGGTACGATTGCCCTGTTTCGCTTTAACCGCAATCATCAGTTGAAAACCGGTCAGCTGCGACGCACCTGGCCGGTGGCTATTGCAATGTTCGTGCTCTTTCCGCTGGCGGCGCAGCTGATGTTTGGCGCGGCAATGCACTGGGATATCCCGGCGCTGCGCGGGTTTAACTTCCGTGGCGGCTTCGTCATGATCCCGGAACTGGCGTCGTTAACCCTGGCGCTTTCGATCTATACCTCTTCATTTATTGCCGAGGTGATCCGCTCCGGTATCCAGTCTGTACCTTATGGCCAGCATGAGGCAGCGCGGTCGCTCGGCTTGCCAAATCCGGTGACGCTGCGCCAGGTGATTATTCCGCAGGCAATGCGCGTTATCATCCCGCCGCTGACCAGCCAGTATCTCAACATCGTCAAAAACTCGTCGCTTGCTGCCGCGATCGGTTATCCCGATATGGTGTCGCTGTTTGCCGGAACGGTGCTGAACCAGACCGGACAGGCTATCGAAACCATCGCGATCACCATGGGCGTGTACCTGATTATCAGCCTGACGATTTCACTGTTGATGAACATTTATAACCGCAAAATCGCGCTGGTTGAGCGTTAAGAGAACGGTAAGACTATGACTGTGACCACACATGAAACGCCTCCCGTGCCGACAACACCCTTTGCAAAAGCGGTGCTTTGGGCACGTAAAAACCTGTTCTCCAGCTGGTTTAATTCGCTGCTTACGCTGTTCTGCCTGTGGGTTATCTGGGCGGTAATCCCACCGGCGCTGAACTGGTTAGTCTTTCAGGCGAACTGGTTCGGCGAAACGCGCGCTGACTGTACCAAAGAGGAGGCCTGCTGGGTCTTTATTCATGCGCGTTTCGGCCAGTTTATGTATGGCCTTTATCCGCATGAGCTGCGCTGGCGTATCAATCTCGCGCTGGTGATTGGCCTGCTGTCGTTGATTCCGATGTTTATTAAGCGTTTGCCGCGCCGCGGTCTTTATATCGCCTGTTGGGCAGTGTTCTGTCCGCTTATCATCTGGTTCCTGCTTTATGGCGGCTTTTTAGGACTCGAGCGCGTTGAAACCCGCCAGTGGGGCGGCCTGACGCTGACGCTGATTATCGCATCTGTGGGTATTGCCGGCGCGCTGCCGCTGGGGATTCTGCTGGCGCTGGCCCGACGCTCGCGTATGCCGGTGGTACGTACGCTGTCAGTGATTTTTATCGAGTTCTGGCGCGGCGTGCCGTTGATTACCGTGCTGTTTATGTCATCGGTGATGCTGCCGCTGTTTATGTCGGAAGGCACCACTATCGATAAGCTGGTGCGTGCGCTGGTTGGTGTTATTTTGTTCCAGTCCGCTTATGTGGCTGAAGTAGTGCGCGGCGGTTTGCAGGCGTTGCCGAAAGGCCAGTACGAAGCGGCGGAATCGCTGGCGCTCGGCTACTGGAAAACACAGGCGCTGGTTATTTTACCGCAGGCGCTGAAGCTGACTATTCCCGGCCTGGTGAACACCATTATCGCGTTGTTTAAAGATACCAGCCTGGTGATCATCATCGGTCTGTTTGATCTTTTCAGCAGCGTGCAGCAGGCGACCGTCGATCCTGCCTGGCTCGGGATGTCAACAGAAGGGTATGTCTTCGCCGCTCTGGTCTACTGGATTTTTTGTTTTAGCATGTCGCGCTACAGTCAGTATCTGGAAAAGCGCTTTCACACCGGGCGTTCATCCCATTGAGGTTTAACATGACACAAATTCCTTCTTCTTCTCCTGACGCCATGATTACTCTCGAGAATGTGAATAAATGGTACGGGCAGTTTCATGTACTGAAAGATATTAACCTGCAGGTGAAGGCGCGTGAGCGTATCGTTCTTTGTGGTCCTTCCGGTTCCGGCAAGTCCACCACGATCCGCTGTATTAACCACCTGGAAGAGCATCAGCAAGGCCGTATCGTGGTAGATGGCATTCATCTTAATGATGATGTGCGTAATATTGAGCGCGTACGAACCGAAGTGGGCATGGTATTCCAGCATTTTAATCTGTTCCCCCATCTGACCGTTTTGCAGAACTGTACACTGGCACCGACCTGGGTTCGTAAGATCCCCAAAAAGGAAGCGGAAGAACTGGCGATGCATTATCTACAACGTGTGCGCATCGCTGAGCATGCCCATAAGTTTCCTGGACAACTCTCCGGTGGGCAGCAACAGCGTGTAGCCATTGCCCGTTCGCTCTGTATGAAACCGAAGATTATGCTGTTTGATGAACCTACCTCTGCGCTCGATCCGGAGATGGTAAAAGAAGTGCTCGATACCATGATTGGTCTGGCTGAAGACGGCATGACAATGCTGTGCGTAACGCATGAAATGGGATTCGCCCGCACGGTAGCAGACCGCGTGATCTTTATGGATCGCGGTGAGATCGTTGAGATGGCGCCGCCGCAAGAGTTCTTTGCTAATCCTAAATCAGAACGTACCCGTGCCTTCCTCTCACAGGTTATTCATTAAGCTCCTGTTGTAGTGACGTAGCGCTGACCCCGGCCCTGAAAAGCCGGGGTTATTTTTTTGCTTTGAACAGGAGTAAGATTTGCCCGGACGGACGATGCAAAAAATCTGCTTAAACAAAGTCGCCTCGCTTTTTGCAGTGACCTTTTCCTTTTCGGGATACAGCAGATACGAAAAAGCCCCGTACGTCAGTACGGGGCTTATCGCAATTTGATGCCTGGCAGTTCCCTACTCTCGCATGGGGAGACCCCACACTACCATCGGCGCTACGGCGTTTCACTTCTGAGTTCGGCATGGGGTCAGGTGGGACCACCGCGCTACAGCCGCCAGGCAAATTCTTTATTTACCGAACTCATGCCTTTACTACTGGTGCTGATACCCAGAGTCGAACTGGGGACCTCACCCTTACCAAGGGTGCGCTCTACCAACTGAGCCATATCAGCACACTTAATTTGATGCCTGGCAGTTCCCTACTCTCGCATGGGGAGACCCCACACTACCATCGGCGCTACGGCGTTTCACTTCTGAGTTCGGCATGGGGTCAGGTGGGACCACCGCGCTACAGCCGCCAGGCAAATTCTGTTTTCCCGCGCCGCCCCTTCAGGCCACGCCGGACTTATCCGGTGAACAAGCTGAAACTTTCTCAAAAAACGCCTCTGGCGTTGTAAGGTTAAGCCTCACGGGTCATTAGTACCGGTCAGCTCAATGCATCGCTGCACTTACACATCCGGCCTATCAACGTCGTCGTCTTCAACGTCCCTTCAGGACCCTCAAG